>NZ_JBQFSK010000003.1:0-385105 GCF_056537925.1 Ruegeria sp. BI7 | reverse complement strand
AGCGCGCCCGCCTAACAAATCCCTCAAGATGCCCCCAGTCTCTCCTGAGCGTCTCCGCCGTCTCCAGCGTCCCAACACCGCCTCAGCAGCGCCGGTGAAGGGGTATTTACGGATTAGGTCTGGGACCTGCAACCCCCATTTTGAAAAAACTTCGCTTTTCCCCGCAGAAACTTACCCACCTTAATGAAATCAATAAGTTACCTTAACAATTCGTGGAAAAAACCCGCTTACAGGCCACTGAAATTGGGGGAAGGGTTGGTCTATGGGCGGAATCGTACCCAATGCTTGGTATGCGCCTGGGGTTGGGCCGAAGAAAACGCCGCCCGAGTCTCTTCGGACGGCGCAATCATTGCGTTAGTCGCGTGTTTACGACAGATCGAAGCGATCCGCGTTCATCACCTTGTTCCAGGCCGAAACAAAGTCACAGACGAATTTGCCCCCGGCATCAGCCTGACCGTAGACCTCGGCCAGCGCCCGCAGTTGCGAGTTCGACCCAAAGACCAGATCAACACGCGTACCGGTCCACTTGACCGCCCCGCTGGCGCGGTCGCGGCCTTCATAGACGCCGTTGCCCGCTGGCTTCCACTCGGTACCCATGTCCAGCAGGTTGGTAAAGAAATCGGTGCTGAGCGTGCCGACGTTGTCAGTGAACACACCATGTGTTGTGTCGCCGAACGTTGCGCCCATTACCCGAAGCCCGCCAACCAGCGCCGTCATTTCCGGGGCTGACAGAGCCAGTAGCTGCGCCCGGTCGATCAACAGCTCTTCGGGCGATACGCTGTAGTCGGACTTTTGATAGTTCCGGAAGCCGTCTGCAATTGGCTCCATCACCGAGAACGACTCGATATCTGTCTGATCCTGCGTCGCATCGGTGCGGCCCGGGGCGAACGGTACCTGAACCTCATGACCCGCCGCTTTGGCGGCCTGTTCAATACCGGCTGCGCCGCCCAGAACGATCACATCGGCCAATGAGACCCGTTTGTTGCCCGACTGCGCATCGTTAAACGCTTGCTGAACGCCTTCCAACGCATCCAGCGCCTTGGACAGCTTCATTGGTTCGTTCACGTCCCAGTCTTTCTGCGGCGCAAGACGGATGCGGGCGCCATTGGCTCCGCCGCGCTTGTCCGACCCGCGGAATGTCGAGGCCGAAGCCCAGGCAGTCGACACCAGTTCAGAGACAGACAGGCCGGTTGCCAGAATCTTGCTCTTCAGGTCAGCCGCATCCATGTCGTCGATCAGGTCGTGATCCACGGCCGGTACATTGTCCTGCCACAACAACTCTTCGGTCGGGGCCTCATTACCGACATAGTTCGAGCGCGGGCCCATATCGCGGTGGGTCAGCTTGAACCAGGCACGGGCAAAGGCGTCCGCGAACTCTTCCGGGTTCTCGTGGAACCGCTTTGAGATCGGGCCATAGATCGGGTCCATTCGCATCGCCATGTCCGCCGTGGTCATCATTGTCTTGACCTTTTTCGACGGATCATGCGCCGCAGGGGCCATATCTTCTTCTTTCACGCCGACCGGTTCCCAGATCCAGGCGCCCGAGGGGCTTTTGGTCAGGTTCCAGTCATAGCCGAACAGCAGGTCGAAATAGCCATTGTCCCATTGGATCGGGTTCGCGGTCCACGCCCCTTCGATCCCGCTGGTGGTGGTGTCGTCACCCTTGCCCGAACCGAACTTGTTTATCCAGCCAAGGCCCATTTCCTCGATCGGCGCAGCCTCGGGTTCCGGACCAACCAGATCGGGATCACCTGCGCCGTGTGCCTTGCCAAAAGTGTGACCACCCGCGACCAATGCGACTGTCTCTTCGTCATTCATTGCCATCCGACCAAACGTGTCGCGGATGTCACGACCAGAGGCCAACGCATCAGGCTGCCCGTCGGGGCCCTCGGGGTTCACATAGATCAGGCCCATCTGCACGGCGGCCAGCGGGTTTTCCAGATCACGCTCGCCTGAATAGCGGCTGTGAGGGTTGTCTGTCGGAGCGAGCCATTCCGTTTCCGTACCCCAATAGATGTCTTCTTCGGGTGCCCAGATGTCTTCGCGGCCACCGGCAAAGCCAAAGGTCTTGCCACCCATGGATTCGATGGCGCAGTTACCGGCCAAAATAATCAGATCTGCCCAGGAAATCTGATTGCCGTATTTCTGTTTGATTGGCCACAACAGACGGCGCGCCTTATCCAGGTTGCCGTTGTCCGGCCAGCTGTTCAGCGGCGCAAAGCGTTGGTTGCCGGTCGACGCGCCACCACGGCCATCTGCGGTCCGGTAGGTCCCAGCGCTGTGCCAAGCCATCCGGATGAACAGTCCACCGTAATGACCGTAATCCGCCGGCCACCAATCCTGAGAATCCGTCATCAGCGCGTACAGGTCTTCCTTCAGCGCTTTCATGTCCAGCTTCTTGAACTCTTCCGCGTAATTAAAATCGCCCCCAAGCGGGTTCGACGCGGGCGCATGCTGGTGTAGGATCGACAAGTTCAGTTGGTTGGGCCACCAATCCCGGTTTGACCGGGTTCCGGCGCCATGCATTACCGGGCATCCGCCCGTTTTGGGGTTATCACTTCCATCCATATCGATCTCCATTCCTGGCTAATTTCCGGCAGGTTCGCACGGTTCAAACTTGGTCGATCAAGAACTCATGCAGATGACACCTTTACCCGCCCTTAACGCGCGCCCAGGGGCACGCGTTTTTCGCTCGGGGGGGATCGGCGACTCTTTGGTCTTGTCACCACCAGAAGTAGCAAATCAAAATCATGCATAAAAGTTTTGTTTAATGATGAATGCAATAGGAAACGATTATGGTTTTTTCATATTCCACCGCGTTCCGACCCATTCACCGGCAGCACCACAAAATAACCTTGGGTCACATCCCAATAGCGCCAATTGTTTTTTTCGATCGCTGCGCCACAGTCAGACCCACGGAAGGTTACAGGCATAGCCATGCCCGATCCGGCACTGAGGGAGTCAGGATGGAATTCGACTACGTCATCGTTGGCGGCGGGTCCGCGGGTTCGGTACTGGCCAATCGCCTCAGCGCCGACCCAAACACCCGCGTTTGCCTGCTTGAGGCTGGCGGTCGTGGCGACAGTATTCTGGTCCGTATGCCCTCGGCCGTGGTCGCTGCCCTGCCCGGGCGGCCAAAGATCAACAACTGGGCGTTCGAGACCGTGCCGCAGCCGGGCCTGAACGGACGCCGGGGATATCAGCCGCGCGGCAAGGCACTGGGTGGGTCCAGTGCCATCAATGCGATGCTTTACATACGGGGACAGCGTCAGGACTATGACGGCTGGTCCGATCTGGGCTGCACCGGCTGGGATTGGGAGAGCGTTCTACCCTATTTCAAACGGTCCGAGAATAATGAGGACGGAGCCGATGATCTGCATGGTGACAGCGGTCCGGTTCAGGTTTCACACCAAAAAGAGCCGCGCCCGATCACTCATGATTTCATCCGCGCAGCCGAACAATTGCAGCACCGCCGCACGCATGACTTTAACCGTGGCGACAATGAGGGGGTCGGCCTGTACCAAGTGACCCAATTTCACGACCCGGCCCGAAATGGAGAGCGTTGTTCAGCAGCTGCGGCCTATGTCTTTCCGGTGATGGACCGCCCGAACCTGAAAGTCATCACTCATGCAGTGGCAAAAGAGCTGACATTCGACGACAAGCGCGCGAGCGGCGTGATCTTCAAGAATAAAGGCAAAGGGCCCGACGTCGTGGTTACGGCCAGACGAGAAGTGCTGATTTGTGCCGGTGCACTCAAATCTCCGCAATTGCTGCAACTGTCAGGAATTGGGGATGGCGCGGACCTTGCCCGACACGGCATCACGGTGCGCCATAACCTGCCCGGCGTTGGCCAGAACCTGCAGGATCACCTAGATTTTATTCTGTCCTACAAAACCAAAGACACTGACAGTTTCGGGATCGGGGCGGCCGCATCATTGAACCTGCTGCGGCACCTGCTTCGTTGGCGCAAGACCGGCGTTTCAATGGCGGCCACGCCGTTTGCCGAAGGGGCGGCTTTTCTGAAAACATCGCCTGATCTGGATCGGCCTGATATTCAGCTGCATTTCACCATTGCGTTGGTTGATGACCATGCCCGCAAATTGCATTACGGTCACGGCTTTACTTGTCACGTCTGCAAATTGCGTCCCGAAAGCCGGGGCACGGTGGGGCTGCACAGCGCCGACCCATTCGCCGCCCCTGCCATTGATCCAGCGTTTCTGTCTGACGACCGTGATCTGGAAACACTGATCAAGGGCGCGCGGATGACGCGTGACATCATTCAGGCCCCGGCGCTGGAGAAGTATCGGCACAAGGAAATGTTCGGAACCGAAACCGCGCAAACCGATGCCGATTGGGAAAACCACATCCGCGATCGCGCCGACACGATCTATCACCCGGTCGGGACCTGCAAAATGGGTTTGGATGACATGGCCGTGGTCGACCCGGAATTGCGCGTACGCGGTATCGATGCGCTGCGCGTGATCGACGCTTCGGTTATGCCGACGCTGGTGTCCGGTAACACCAATGCGCCCACTATCATGATTGCCGAAAAGGCCGCCGATCTGATCAAGGCCGATGGCTGAGCGTCAGGCGTCTTTCATCAGGGCCTCAAGTCCCGTGCGGTAATCAGGATAAAGCAGACGTACACCCAGTTCGTCCTTGATCCGATCATTCCTGACCCGCTTATTCTCGTTATAGAAACTGCGGGCCATGGGGGTCAGATCAGCCTCGTCGAACGGCACCTCTGGCGGTAAGGGCAGGCCCTGCAGCTCAGCGGCATAGGCGATAACGTCCTGCGGTGGCACCGGCTCATCATCGCAGATGTTATATATGGCACCAGGGTTGGGCGCGGCCATCGAGGCGGCCAGAACCTGTGCGATATCCGCGACGTGAATGCGCGAAAACACCTGACCGGGCTTGATAATACGCCGCATCCCCGCGCGTTTGAGCTTGGAAAACGGACCGCGACCGGGACCATAGATGCCCGCCAGCCGGAAAATATGTGTGGGCAGCTCAGGGATGCTCATCCACTGCCGTTCAGCCTTCACCCGCCATCTGCCACGCTCAGCCGTGGGCGCAGGCGGGGTAGTTTCATCCACCCATGCACCCTGATGATCGCCATAGACTGCGGTCGTCGACAGGTATCCCACCCATTCAAACTGTGCAGCCCGCGCGGCAATCTCATCCTGCAGGGCAGCCAGCACCGGATCGCCATTCGCCTTTGGCGCCGTCGAAATCAGCAAATGCGTCACCCCATCCAGATTCGGCACCTGCCCTGGCCAGACCAGCGGGTCTGCTCCGGATGCGCGAATAGCGGGGGATTGGGCCGGGTCGCGTGTGGTGCCGCAGATACGCCAACCTTGTGGATTCAGTAGCTGGGACAAGGCTTGCGCCGAATATCCGTGGCCGAACGAAAAAAGAGTTCCTGTCATGGCGCCTTAGATGATCCGCAATCCCGGCGGATGCAAGCAATTGCGCCGGAATACTTGATTCGAATCCCTCAATGCGCCTTTCTTTTGGGTATGAGTGACAAAACGCCCAATCTGCACGCTGCCTATGCCCTGGACTCACCGGAAGAACACAAACGGCTCTATGCCGAGTGGGCCGGGGACTATGACGATTCCTTTGCCGCGCTGGAAGACTATCAACTGCACATCCACACGGCCCGTGCCTTTGTGAGCGCGGGTGGGCAAGGCCCGGTTCTGGATGTGGGCGCAGGCACAGGATTGTGCGGTGCGGTTCTGGCCGGTCTGGGCGTCGGGCCAATTGATGCCACGGATATCAGCGCCGAGATGCTGGATCAGGCCATGCGCAAGGATATCTACCGCGACGCGATTGAGGCCGATCTGAACCAGGGTATCCCGGTCCCGCGCGACAGCTATGCGGGCATCGTATCCTCGGGCACTTTCACCCATGGCCATCTGGGCCCCGAGGCCCTGCTCGCCCTGTTGCGCATTGCCCGCCCCGGCGCACAGTTCGCCCTGTCGATCAACGCAAAGCACTATGAGAAAATGGGCTTTGCCGAAACCTTGCACAAACTGGCGCAGGGCCAGATTCGAAACCTGACCCTGCCCGAGGTGCGCATCTATGGGGACCTCGCCGCAGGCCCCAACAAGGATGACACCGCACTGATCGCCTTGTTCGAGCGGAGCTGACCTTTCAGGTATACATCTGCTTTTTGAAAGCGCGCGTCCGCGTCGTCGCCTCGGCCGAGCCGTCGTGATAGGTGCCAAACCACTTGTCGAACGGGATCTCGGAGGTGCCGTAGTTGCATTCGAAATACCGGTGATGCAGCTGGTGGAAGAAGTCTCCGGCGCGGGCGGCATCGGTTTCTCGGGCACGCAGCTTTTCAAACCCGGAATGCGACAGGACAGGGCTGACCTGTTGGAAATAGGCATGGAACAGCAGGTGCAGCGGATGCGAGGGCACGATCAAGTGGATGAAGTAGGTGGTGAAGTACAGGATGTTTTCGAACCAATGGTTTGAAATGCCTGACCACGGCCCCGTATTTACGTTGCGGTGATGCACGGCATGCACGTGTTTATACAGCTTGGGGTGATGTTCCAGCCGATGCACCCAGTAAAAATGCAATCCCGACCACATCGGGATGAATGCCAGCCAAACCAAGCACCAGACCGGCGCGCTGGCCCAAGTTACGGTGGGCACATAGCCGTTCGCCATCGCCCAGTAGATGATCCACTGATACACTGTCGCGACTGTCATCGCGCTGCCCAGCGTCCACCAGATATTGTCCCAAACCTGATTGCGAAAGGTGAACGTGCCGTTGCTGCGGGTCAGGTCGCGGCGGTCGAACTTTTTGTACATGCCCTGCCCTTTGCGCATGTACAGCCACCAGTGCAGACCACCCGCGATTAGAATCTGAGGCACCATGTTCAGCAGCCAAATGCGGAACATCCAGCCGGGTGCAAAGGTTTTCATCGTCTCTAACCCTGGGAAAAAGAGCGCATAGGCTGTCACCGCCAGCACCAAGCACAGCGTCAGCGACGTGATCTGCAACCAGGCACCGCTGTACCATTTCAGCACGGCAGCGGGGCGCGGGGGCCAGTTGAACAACGGGTTCAATCCCACTGGCCCCTCGGGGTGGTAATTCCAACGGGCGGCTTCTGGGTCCTGAGTGGAATCAGTCATAGCATTACCCTTTATGTGGCGTAGTCTGAGCCATCGGCATCCAGCAGAGCCTTGATTTCGCACAGATGCGCATCGGCTTGATCGGGATACTCGTCCAGTTCCTGTGCCGTCTTTTCGGCAATCTCATCTGACAACACGCGCAACGGTTGGCCGGTTTGCAGCGCACGGATATACGTTTCGGCCGCGCGTTCGAAATAGTACAACCGGTTGAACGCATCCGCGGGATCGCTTCCGATCACCAACACGCCATGGTTGCCCATGATCATGACCTTCTTCTGCGGATCCGACAGCATTGACGCGCAGCGCTCACCTTCACTTTCAAAGGCCAGACCACCAAATTCGTTATCCACCACATAGCGATTGTAGAAGGTGGCCGTATTCTGATCGATCGGCGGCAGGCGACTGTCGGCCAACGAGGCCAGAACGGTGGCAAAGATCGAATGCACATGCATCACACAGCGCGCATGCGGGCAATGGCGGTGGATCGAGCCATGCAATCCCCACGCGGTTGGGTCAGGCGCACCGGGCTGAGACATGACGTCCGGGTCATTGGCATCCAGCAGCAACAGATTCGAGGCCTTGATACGGGCAAAATGCATCTGATTGGCATTCATCAGAAACTGCGTGCCATCTTCATTCACTGCCAGACTGAAATGATTGGCGACGCCTTCATGCATGTTCAGACGTTCTGTCCAACGAAAGGTGGCGGCAAGATCTACACGGTCCTCCCAGTGGTCGATATTGGGGCGCAGGTTTGTGACGGTCATTGCGGGCTCCGATAGGGTGGTTGGGGCTGCTGAAAAGCCTGCCTGCGCTTTAAAAAATTGACCAACGAAAAAAACAGACCTAATTCATAAGTTGAGCTAATGGCAGGATTATGCGAATGCAGAAACAGCTTCCTCCGCTGGGGTGGTTACGCACATTTGAAGCCGCTGCGCGCCACTTATCCTTCACCGGCGCTGCCCGCGACCTGAACATGACCCAAAGCGCGGTCAGCCAGCAGATCAAATCGTTGGAGGGATATCTGGGCCAGCCCCTGTTCCTGCGCCGCCCGCGCGCGCTGGAACTGACCGAGGCCGGCATCACCTATCTGCCGGTGGTGCGCGAGGCGTTTCGAACGCTGGTCCGCGGCACGCAAGCCGTCACAGGCGCGCAGCAAAACGCCGTTCAGGTGCAAAGCAACATCACATTTGCCGTCAATTGGCTGGCCCCGCGCCTGCCGCAATTCCGCGAGGCACACCCAGAAGTCCAACTGAACATTTTTACCGAATTATGGGAGCCGCAGGAGATGGCCGAAGGGGCCGCCGTGGAAATCCGATTTTCTCTGCGCCCATCCGATACGGTACGAACGGAATTGCTGCGGACCGATCATTATTACCCAGTCTGTGCGCCGGGCTATGAAGTGACGCTGGACACGCTGCAACTACAGCCGTTGTTCGATTGTTCGAATCTGCTGTCAAACTGGGCAAATTGGGCCGAAGAACAGGCTCTAATTTGGGGAAATCCGCCCATCACTTACTCGACAACCTATTTGGTCAGCCTGTCCGTCGCGATGGCAGGCGGGGGGCTATGCCTGACCCACGACACTATTGCACGCGGCTTGATCGAACAGGGGCGGCTTGTGGCCCCCTTTGCCCATCGCGCTCCAATGCCCGAAGCCTATTACCTGTTATTGTCACCCCAAGCCGAAGAAACCCCGGGGGCGCTGGCCTTTGCAGATTGGTTGCGCCGCGAGATGGAGGCAGACGCGCAGCCTTGATAAGGGGTACTCCCGCCCATCGTCACTGCCGCTGTGCGGCACTTCCTCTGGTAGGGCCCGGCAGCGCTGACGCGCTGCGTGACGGTTTCATGACAGCTGTACGGTGGGGGTTGAACCTTTCTCTGCATTCAGGAAAGTTGAGCCATGGAATACACACCTTTCCCAAGCTGGCCCGATGTCGCCCCTAAATTGATTTCCGTTGCCGCGGGACGGGAGGCCGCGGATATGGTCATTCGCGGCGGCACTTGGGTGAATGTACATAGCCGCGAAACCCTACCCGATCACGACATTGCCATTGCCGCCGGGCGCATCGCATATGTTGGGCTCGACGCGTCCCATTGCATTGGCCCCGACACGCAAATCATCGAAGCACATGGTCGCTATATGCTGCCGGGACTGTGCGACGCCCATATGCATATCGAATCGGGGATGTTGACCCCGGCTGAGTTTGCCCGCGCGGTGATTCTGCATGGCACCACCTCGATGTTCACCGACCCGCATGAGATTGCGAATGTGCTGGGGCTAGACGGCGTGCGCATGATGCATGATGAGGCGCTGATGCAGCCGGTGAACATCTTCACGCAGATGCCGTCATGTGCGCCGTCGGCACCGGGGCTTGAGACCACAGGTTATGAAATTACTGCTGAGGATGTGGCAGAGGCCATGAACTGGCCGGGCATCATCGGGCTGGGCGAGATGATGAATTTCCCCGGTGTTATTCACGGTGATCCAAAGATGCTGGCTGAAATCGCGGCGACTCAGCGAGCCGGGAAAACAGTCGGTGGGCATTACGCTTCGCCTGATTTAGGGCATGATTTTGCAGCATATGTGGCCGGCGGACCAGCGGATGATCACGAAGGCACCTGCGAGGCCGATGCCATTGCCCGCGTGCGGCAGGGCATGCGGTCGATGATGCGGCTGGGCTCGGCTTGGTTTGATGTGGAAAGCCAGATCACAGCGGTCACCGATAAAGGATTGGACCCGCGCAATTTCATCCTCTGTACCGATGATTGTCATTCCGGCACCCTGGTCAATGACGGACACATGAATCGGGTTGTGCGCCATGCAATTGCTTGTGGTTGCGATCCGCTGGTGGCCTTGCAGATGGCAACGATCAACACGGCCACCCATTTCGGGTTGGAGCGTGAGATCGGTTCGATCACTCCGGGACGGCGAGCGGATATTATTCTCAGCTCGGACCTGACGGAGCTGCCCATCGAGATGGTCATTGCCCGCGGTCAGATTGCCGCCGAAAAGGGCGCAATTTCAGTGGATTGCCCGCACCTGAACTGGCCGAGTACTGCGCGCGACACCGTACATTTGGGGCACGCACTGACCGGTGCCGATTTCGAAATCAATGCCCCAGCAGGTGCCAATCGTGTGCAGGCCAATGTGATTGGCGTTGTGGAAAATCAGGCCCCCACAAAGGCGCTGAAATGCGAGCTGCCAATCATCGGCGGGTTAGTCGAAGGCGAAGGCGAGGTCTGCCAGATCGCGCTGGTCGAGCGCCACCGCGCCACCGGGGGGGTGACAAACGCCTTTGTCTCGGGCTTTGGATATCAAGGCAAAATGGCGATGGCTTCGACTGTGGCGCATGACAGTCACCACATGATCGTTGTCGGCACCGACCGAGACCAGATGGCGCTGGCAGCAAACCGTTTGGCCGAGGTGGGGGGCGGCATCACTATATTCCGCGATGGCGCGGAACTGGCACTGGTGGAACTGCCCATTGCAGGCCTGATGTCGGATAGCCCAGCGACTGAAGTGGCGGCGAAAGCAGAACAGATGGTCGCGGCGATGCAGGCCTGCGGCTGCCAGTTGAACAACGCGTATATGCAGCACTCGCTGCTGGCCCTAGTCGTGATTCCCGAATTGAGGATTTCAGACCTTGGGCTGGTGGATGTGCGGACCTTTGAAAAGATCGACCTTTTGGAACCCCTTGCATGACAATAATCAGAACACCCGACGTTCCTACACCCGAGAAGTTCACCGACCCCGCGGCGGCGGTGGCTCGTCTGGAACAGATTTACGATCAGGCGACCCAGTTCCTCTGCGACAGCTTTGCAAAGGCAATAGAAGGGGAGGCACCGCCCGAACGATTCAGAGCCTATTACCCGGAAATTCGCATCAAAACGGCGACCTATGCTCAGGTCGACAGTCGGCTTAGTTTTGGTCATGTCTCTGAACCCGGCACCCATGCAACCACGGTGACACGGCCTGATTTGTTCCGGTCCTACCTGACGCAGCAGATCGCACTTTTGATCCGCAACCACGGCCAACCTGTGTCCATCGGTGCCTCAGACACGCCGATCCCGGTGCATTTCGCTGTTGCCAACAATCCCGACCTGGTGGTTCCGCATCAGGGAGCAGCCGGGTTTACGCTGCGCGATGTGTTCGACGTGCCGGATCTGACAACAACCAATGATGACATCGTTAACGGGGTTCATGATCACGAAGGGGATCACGGCCCGCTGGCCTTGTTCACCGCGCAACGGGTGGATTATTCGCTGGCACGGCTGGCGCATTATACGGCGACCGATCCCAGCCATTTCCAGAACCACGTGTTGTTCACCAACTACCAGTTCTATGTGTCCGAATTCGAAAACTATGCCCGATCACAGCTGGCCGATCCGAAAAGCGGCTATACAAGCTTTGTTTCAACCGGAAATGTAGAGATCACCTCGCCAGATGGCACATTGGACCAACCCCTGAAACTGCCGCAAATGCCGACCTATCACCTCAAACGCGAGGATGGGTCCGGGATTACTCTGGTCAATATCGGGGTGGGGCCGTCGAACGCCAAAACAGCCACCGACCATATTGCCGTCCTGCGCCCGCATGCCTGGTTGATGGTGGGCCATTGCGCCGGGTTACGGAACACGCAGGCATTGGGGGATTTCGTGCTGGCCCATGCCTATCTACGCGAAGACAAGGTACTGGACGACGACCTGCCCGTCTGGGTGCCGATCCCGCCCCTGGCCGAGGTTCAGGTCGCGTTGGAACGCGCCGTGGCCGAAGTCACCGAACTGGAAGGCTATGAACTCAAGCGGATCATGCGGACAGGTACCGTCGCCTCGGTCGACAACCGCAACTGGGAACTGCGTGACCAATCCGGCCCAGTCCAACGCCTCAGCCAATCCCGCGCGATTGCGCTGGATATGGAAAGCGCCACCATCGCCGCCAATGGCTATCGGTTCCGGGTTCCATACGGCACATTGCTGTGTGTGTCCGACAAACCGCTGCATGGTGAATTAAAGCTTCCCGGGATGGCGTCGGCGTTCTATACCACTCAGGTCAGCCGCCATCTGGCGATCGGAATCCGTGCGATGGAACACCTGCGCGGCATGCCGTTAGAGCGTCTGCACAGCCGGAAATTGCGTTCATTTGACGAAACGGCCTTTCTCTGAAGCAAAAAAGCAACGAAATCCCCCTATTTTTAGGGTTTTCGACGCTACTATTCGTTGTGTTCGCCCACAATATCCCGTTACAGTTACGCGGTGAGGCCCTATTTATCGGGCACGTTAAGGAGACCAAGAAATGGCAAAGCCTATGACAAAGACTCAGCTGGTTGCTGCTCTCGCTGAGGAAATGGGAACCGACAAGAAAGCTGCAAACGCTGCGCTTGAGGCCGTGACCGGCCTGATCACCCGCGAAGTGTCGGCTGGTGGTGCGGTAACCCTGCCCGGTGTTGGCAAAATCTACTGCCGCGAGCGCCCCGAGCGCATGGTGCGCAACCCCGCCACCGGCGAGCAGTTCAAGAAAGAAGCCGACAAGGTGGTCAAGATGACCATCGCGAAGGCGCTGAAGGACAGCGTGAACGGCTGATCTCAGCCTTTACGGACAAGCGATTGAGGGCCGCCGGTTGGGGGCCCTTTTTCTTTGGCAAAGCAAGAACCATTCCGGAAGCAGCAGACTAACTGAGTGAGGCGCTTCACGGACAGCGCATTGAATGTAGATTATTCTGAGGACGCATTTCCAACGACAAATTGGAGGTCTTCCAATGAATAAATTTATTTCATTGCTCTTTTTTCTAGCGTTTTTCGGACACACAGCGCCTATCCTCGCGCAGGGGATCAATACCGAAATCATAACTTCGAACTCTTTGACCCGTTTGAACTACAGCGTTGAGGATCAAGGAACAGTCAGTATCTTCTTGCCCGCTGAAATCGTGCCGGGCGATACTGTGACAAGCCGTATTCGCGTTGCCGCCAAAGATCAGAAGGTCTTTGAAGGTTTCACACTGCGGGTCGAAGAAGTGACGCATCCGGTTCTGGACGGATTGGTTGAATGGAGAATACCCGAAGAGACCACGTCGGAATTTACCGTAGAATTGATCGGGGCCTCCGGAGATACGTCTGCACGAATTTCTATTTCGCTTCAAACACATCCCAAAGAGCCAAAAGGAACTCCTGGCAGAGACGGATTAGGAATTCGCATCCTTCCGATCAAGCCGAAATCTGGCAGCTATTCAGCGATTCCCAACGATTTCTTCGATGGGATCGAAGTTGTTGCTGTGTCTCCTCGCGCAGTGGTCATTTTTGACTCACTGGTGCTGGATACGCGTCCAGATCCGGTATTGTGTTGCTCAGAAGGAGGCCCGTGCGGACTGACAAGCTGCTGCGACTTTATTCCTTCAAGAAGTTGCTTGCATTGTAACGTGTCAGGCTACGACGAATGCCTTCTAGACACAGCGCCCCCGACCCCAAACCCTAATCCGAACTAAGTTTCGTCAGATTGGACTTGAATAGGCGGTTAGATTGACTGCCCCGTGAAATTGCCGTGCCGAACAAGAAGCCCAGTCGAACGGCCACAAAAAACAGGCTCTTAATGCAGAGCCTGTTTCAAATTTGCTTACTACGAAAGTTAGTGAACCGTCTCAACCTTGTGGAAGTCCAGATCGCGGTCTTCGGGCATCGAGTCGATGCTCAGTACCTCTTTGCGCTTAGCGATCAGGATATAGACCACGCAGGCCAGATACAGGCCGACGACCACCGCTCCGATCCACTGGATCTGCAACCACTGGCTCTGGAACAACAGGGTCAGCACGAACAGCAGCACGACGTTGCCTGCGACATAAATCGCCTTGCCAAACCGCTCGACCGTCATGTTCAGGTTGTCGGTATAGAGCCTAATAAGCGAGTCCAGCGAGTTGATCACGAAGGTCACGCCCACAATCACCATCGCGATGTTGGTGATGCCTGCGGTGCTGATGCCGTTCAGGTGGTAGTAGTAGAGAACGGTAAACCAGATCGCCAACGGGATCGACGGGAAGATCAGCAGTGCCGCCAGCAATTGCCAAGTCTTCAACCCACCCACAAAGCGCGAGGTGAACTGGCCAATCATGATCGACCACGCAAACCACCAGAACAGGTAGAAGGCGTGATAGTCTGTCAGCGGCAGGACGAATTTGTGCAGGTTGGCGAAATAGGCCCCGATATTGCTGCTGGTTTCCGCAAAACCGGTAAAGCCCATGCCAGCTGCAACCCACATGCCAAGGATCAGCGCCAGAAACAGAAAGGTCGAGCCCACCGAAAGGATACGCACGTATTTCAGGTCGGTCGACGAATAGGCCGCCGCCAGAATGACCACAAATACGATGACATAGAAGGTGGTGACCACGGATTCACCGTCTCCGACCTCGGGCAGGTAGCCGGGCAGGTAGATCAGGAACAGGCTGGCGGTAAAGGCGCAGGTGCCGATGATGACCACGTTGTTGATCAGCTTGACCAGCGGGATCTCAAAGAACTTGACCCGCGGTTCGATCACGCAGAAGTAGAACGCGGTCAGGAAATAGAAGGCCCAGATCAGAAAGCCCCAGAACCCGAACTCGATCGCCAGCGGATTAGCAAAGGCATAGGCTGGATCTTCGGCATAGCCGCCGAACTCGGTCAGCGGGAACATGATCAGGCCGACATCCAGACCGGATGTGAACAAGATCGCGATGAAGGTGAACAGATGGACAGGCGTCACGCCGACGCAGCGCAGATTCCACCATTTCACTACGAAGAAAGCGACCAGGCCCAAAGCCAATAGGACGCCAAAAGACAGAATGTATTCCAGAAGCACTGACAAACCTCCCATAATCAGCCAGATTTTTCGCATCTATCTTTAATTGGCCGGTCAATCAATAAAAACGTCGCAGTTTTCACGCTTGCCCCAAAGGTGTGGTTTTTTGGCAAGGGGCGGTTGCGGCCTGATGGAAATTCGGAAACAGTCGCCGCGTTCTGACTGGGGGATGCTCAATGGATCTGCGCGCCATCGCCATGGGGCTGGTTTTTGCTTTTATCTGGTCCTCGGCTTTCACCTCAGCCCGGATCATCGTTGCCGATGCGTCGCCTCTGTTCTCGCTGGCACTGCGGTTCTTGATATCGGGATTGATAGGCGTGGCTATCGCACGGGCCATGGGGCAAAGCTGGCACCTGACCCGATCCCAGTGGCGCGCTACAATTCTGTTCGGAATTTGCCAGAATGCCCTTTATTTGGGTCTGAATTTCTATGCGATGCAAACAGTCGAAGCCTCGGTGGCGGCTATAATCGCGTCCACCATGCCGTTACTGGTCGCTTTGGCCGGATGGTTGTTTTTGGGTGAAAAGCTGCGCCCGGTTGCGGTGCTGGGTCTGATCGCCGGATTTGCTGGCGTCGCCCTGATCATGAGCACCCGCATCGGCGGTGGCCTCGACCTGTTTGGTGTGGCTTTGTGTTGTATCGGGGCGCTGGCGCTGACCTTTGCCACACTGACCATCCGCGGCGCCACATCGGGCGGCAATTTCATGATGGTAGTCGGATTGCAGATGCTTGTGGGCTCAGCCGTTCTGTTTGTTACCGCCCCCATATTCGAGACGATCTTTATCCACCCAACCGTACCCCTGGCGATGGCCTTCACCTATACCACTTTGTTCCCGGGCCTGTTGGCCACGCTAATCTGGGTTCTGCTGCTGGACCGGATCGGAGCCACCCGCGCGGCGACCTTCCATTTCCTCAACCCGGTCTTCGGCGTTGCCATCGCCGCTATTCTATTGGGTGAAAAGCTAGGCCCGCTGGATGCTGTCGGGGTTGGGATCACGACACTGGGCATTTTAGCGGTGCAGCTTTCCCGCCAACCTGCTCAGGGCAAAAAAGCCTCGACCTGACGCAGCAGCTTGGGTGAGTCCGGTTTCACACTTGCACCATATGTAACGACGACTTCCCCGTTGGGATCGAGCAATATTTTGTTAAAATTCCAACCAGGCTCAAATCCGGTTTGCGCCTTTACCTCCTTGTAAAATGGATGGGCATCGGCACCCCTGACCGGCGTAATATCCGTCATTGGCAATGTTAGTCCATAATTCAACTCGCAGAACTGCCGGACTTCTTCAGCAGACCCTAACTCCTGATTGAACGAGTCTGACGGCACGGCCAAAACCACAAGTCCGCGGTTAGAATAAACCTCATGCACCTTTTGCAGAGCTTCATATTGTCCGGTAAATCCGCAGTGTGACGCAGTGTTGACGACAAGAACCGGTTGTCCCCTCCAATCTGCAATCGAAATGGTGCCACCATCGATTGACGCGAATTCTCCGCCCAGCGGCGCGGCCTGAACGGCGCGACCAAGCATTATCAAAGCCGTTAGTAGAAGCATTCTGATCATTACATGGCCTCCCTTTGCTCTCATTACGTACGGAAACCGATTGCAGATCACCTGCACGACTGCGCGAGGACACTGAAATAGGGCTTTGAATTCTGCACCCCTGCCCCCAGATTATGCCACAAGTTTAATGACCGGAGGACCCATGACCCAATTCACTAAATCCCCCGAGGCCATCGCGGCATTGTCGCCCGAAGAGTTTCACGTCACACAGCGCAGCGGAACTGAGCGCCCGGGAACCGGCAAATACCTGAACAACAAGGAACCGGGTATTTACGTGGACATCGTCTCGGGCGAGCCGCTGTTCGCCTCGACCCACAAATACGAATCCGGTTGCGGATGGCCCAGTTTTACAAAACCCATCATCCATGAGCATGTGGAGGAGTTTCACGACGCCACCCATGGTATGATCCGTACCGAGGTCCGCTCGAAACACGGCGACAGCCATCTGGGGCATGTGTTCCCGGACGGTCCGCGTGAACATGGCGGGCTGCGCTACTGTATCAACTCTGCCGCCTTGCGATTCATTCATCGCGATGAGATGGAGGCCGAAGGTTATGGCGAGTACCTGATCCATGTGGAGGACATCAAATGACCGAACAACGCGCCGTTCTTGCCGGGGGCTGTTTCTGGGGCATGCAAGACCTGATCCGCAAATTGCCGGGCGTGTCGCGTACGCGCGTTGGCTATACTGGCGGTGACGTGCCCAATGCCACCTATCGCAATCACGGCACCCATGCCGAAGGGATTGAGATCTTTTTCGATCCAGCCAAGATAACCTATCGCGAATTGCTGGAGTTTTTCTTTCAGATTCACGACCCGACCACGCCGAACCGTCAGGGCAATGATCGCGGGATGAGCTATCGCTCGGCCATCTATTTTGTCGATGACGAGCAAAAACAAGTGGCGCTGGATACGATCGCCGATGTGAATGCCAGCGGTCTGTGGCCCGGCAAAGTGGTGACCGAGGTCGAGCCCGACAGTGATTTCTGGGACGCCGAGCCCGAACATCAGGATTACCTGGAACGTATCCCAAACGGTTACACTTGCCACTTCCCGCGCGCGGGGTGGGTTCTGCCCAAACGCGACGCGGCCGAATAATACGGGTAGCCCCCTGCGGGGCTATTCCGACGCAACGCGGGGCCTGCCACTGGCCTCAACGGTGACCATAGCCTCGACGAATACCTCCTGCGCTTCGATACGGGCAGTGCGGATGTCCCGGTCAACCACGACCCGTATATCCGCAGCCCCGGCTTGGCGCACGGCACCTTCTGCCTCATCCCGTAACACCGACTCAAGCAAGTCCAATGCTTTGTCAGATTCGGTGAAATCCTGTGGACCGTCCTCAAGATGTACCCTGAACCGCCCCTCGGACGGGGATGTCACCGTGCCGGACCGGCGCAGGGTCAGCCGTCCGACCACAGCACCGATGGCGTTGGCCACGCCCGCGTGTTCAGGCAGGATCATGCGGGCGTGCAGTCGTTCCCCAACCGCTGGGTAATAGCTGGGGGCCGAGGCTCCAAGACCCACCACACCCACATTCAACGCTGTATCCAGCGCCAAAAGTCCACGATGGCGCGCCAGCCCTTTTTGCGTCAGAACGTGACGGGCAAGATCGGCAGAGGGCACGCCAAAGTCATCGGCCTCTTCAGCAAAAGCACTCTCTAACAAGGTCAATGCGGTTTGTTCGGTCAACTGGTCCACGATCATCTGCGCCAGCTTTTCCGGTGATGCGGCCAACATGTCGCCGGTTCCCACACGCTTGCGCGCGACAATCTCCAACGCTTTACGCGCCGCATCCGCATCCCACGCATCCAGCCGGCCCAACATATGGCTGGCATCCGAAGGCGTCACGCCAGAGACCTGAACGATCCCGCGATCCACCAGGCGCATCAGGGCACCGTTTTCCATCCGGGTGCGCAACAGGTCACTCAGCGGCATGACATTATTGCCCAACCGCTCCATCAACGCCTCTTCCCGCGCGCCCAGGCCTTCGGCGTGGATGCCTGGGACCTGGCGGGCAAACCGGGTATCATGTTCGCCCACCGTTGTGGACCGCAATTGCATATCCAAAACCGCGTGGACAACATCTGGTGCCTCAGATGCAATCAGGGAAACCGGCAAAACCCGTCGCGGCCCCAAAAACACACCGCCACCCAAACCTTCGGTCACCACATGCATCTGACTGTCACCACCCAGACCATGGGTACGCATCGCCACGGCTTCAACCATGGTGCGGAAACCGCCGACCTGCGCGCCCGCTGGGTCAATTGCAGGTTTGCCATCGCGGATCAGGGCCACATCCGTGGTCGTTCCACCGATATCCGACACCAGCGCATTCTCTGCCCCGGTCAGCCAACTGGCTCCGACGATAGACGCAGCAGGTCCGCTGAGGATGGTCTCAATCGGGCGTTCCCTTGCCTGTTCGGCACTCATCAACGCACCATCTCCACGCACAACCATCATCGGCGCGGTGATGCCCAATTCCAGCAACCGATCCTGTGCGCGCCCGATCAACCGGTCGATCATCCCGATCAAACGGGCGTTCAATACCGCCGTCACCGCCCGTTTCGGGCCGTTCAATTTGGCTGACAGATGATGTGAGCATGTCACCGGTGCGCCGGTCCTGTCGGTGATGATCCGTGCGGCCTCCAGCTCATGTGCGGGGTTGCGGGTGGCGAATTGCGAGGCCACCGCAAAGCCAGATATGCCTTTATGAGAGTCTAAAAATGCGTCCAACGCGGTCACATCCAACGGCGTGGTCTCTCCCCCGGCATGGGTATGACCCCCGGAAATTACCAGCGCCGGATCGCCCTTCAGCGCATCCCGCAATCCGTGCTTATCCAGATCGCCATCCTTGAAACCGATATAGATTAACGCAACCCGTCCACCCTGCCCTTCAACCAGCGCATTCGTGGCCAGTGTGGTCGACAAGGACGCCATGGAAATCTGCCCCGGTGCCACCTGCGCCGCATCCAGAACTGCCTGAATAGCCTTACCCACACCGATCGCCAGATCAGCTCGCGTGGTCAGGGACTTGGCCGAGGCGATCACCTCTCGCTCATCCCGGATCAGCACCGCGTCGGTGTAAGTTCCACCCGTATCCACCCCCAAAGCCAGCGCCATCGGGTTCTCCTTCCTGTTCGCTGCTGATGGGTGTAGCGGTTTGGACCGACACGTCCAGCCTGTTTGCGGCACTTACGCCAGTTGTTCGACCGCCCAGCGCGCGGCATCCGCCACCGTTGGGTCTGAGTCTTCCACCAATCCTTGCGCCACCGGTCGCAACGAAGCCATTCCCGAATTGCCGATGGCATACAGAACATTACGCACAAACCGATCGCGCCCGATCCGTTTGATGGGCGACCCGGAAAACTTCGCCCGAAACGCGGCATCGTCCAATACCGCCAGCTCAGCCAGGGGTGGCGCTTTCAGATCATCCCGTGCGGCGTACCGGACATCGCTGGCCGCAACGGCGAATTTGTTCCACGGACAGGCCGCCAAACAATCGTCGCACCCGTAAATCCGATTGCCCAGCTTGCCACGCAGGTCTTCCTCAATCGGACCTTTATGTTCGATTGTCAGATATGAAATGCAGCGCCGCGCATCCAACTGATACGGGGCTGGAAACGCATCCGTTGGACATGAATCCAAACAAGCCCGGCATTTTCCACAATGATCGGTTTCGGCCACGTCGACCGGCAAGTTTAATGTCGTGAAAACAGAGCCTATAAAGGCCCAATTTCCCCAATCTCGGCTGACAAGGTTGGTATGTTTCCCCTGCCAACCCAGCCCTGCGGCATGGCCTAACGCCTTCTCTGGAACAGGCGCGGTATCAACAAAAACCTTAACTTCTCCGCCGCTTTCGGCAATCAGCCAGCGCGCCAGTCGCTTCAGCCGTTTCTTGACCAGATCATGATAATCCTTGTTCTGCGCATAAACGGAAATCGCTGCCCTGTCCGGGTAATCGAATACGTCCGTTGGATCATGCTCGGGCGCATAGCTTTCGGCCAGCATGATCACCGACCGCGCCTCGGGCCACAGGGCCGCCGGATCACCCCGCCAATGGGTACGCTCAGCCATCCATCCCATCTGCCCATGATACTCAGCCTGAAGAAATGCCTCCAGCCGTGACGGCACCTGCGGTACATCCCAGGGTCGACAGATTCGGCAAGACACAAAACCCTCGCTCAGTGCCTGCGCCACCAACTTTTCCTTTAGATCCGATCCGCTCTTCATCTGGCTAAAAATATCCTCGGGGGTGAATTGGCCTATAGGGCCAAAAAGGGGCAGACAGCCCTTGTTCCACCCTATCAGAAATCCAGATCGGCGTAATGTGCAGGGGGTCGGAATCCAGGCACCTGATCCGCAAGAATCGACCGAAACGCGGGGCGCGACTTGATCTTGGCATACCAGTCTTTCACCGCTTGCGATCTATTCCAGTCCACGTCCGAGATATAATCCAGCGCTGACAAATGCGCAGCAGCGGCAAAATCGGCCAATGTCATCTGATCCCCCGCCAGCCAACGGCGGTGATCCAAAAGCCAGGCCATGTAGTCCAGATGATATTTGATTGCCCGCGCGCCTTCCTTGACGTTCTTGCTGTCCGGATAGCCCTCACCGGTGACTTTCTTGTTCACACGTTCATACAGCAGTTTCGAGGTCACCTCGTGGTGGAACTTATCATCGAACCACCCCACCAGACGCCGCACTTCGTACCGGCTTTCGGGTGTTTTCGGCATCAACGCAGGCTCTGGACGCGTTTCCTCGATATATTCACAAATCGCCGCGCTTTCCGACATCACCTGCCCGTCCAGTCGCAACACCGGCACCTTTCCAGCAGGGTTGCGGCGCAGGAAATCCGGGTCTTTCTCCCAGTATTTCTCTTCGACCAGCTCAACCTCGATCTTCTTTTCCGCCAAAGACAGACGAACCTTGCGGCAATAAGGGGACAGGGGAACGTGAAACAAACGCGCCATGAGCTTCCAATCGAACCAGTGTATACCCCCCAGCTTTAGCCTTGAGGGGTGTTGAGTTTCAATCCTCGAAACAATCCGCGCGACCATCTGCGCGGATGGTGGCCGCTCCATCCAGGATCGACGCGGCCCGTCTGCGCGTCCGCACTGACGGATCAGTGACTGAGCGATTGCGGGGTGAGGGCAAAATCGCCGCGATCCGGGCCGCCTGAACCGGACTCAGCCGGGCAGCGGATACGTTGAAATTGCTTTGAGCCGCCGCCTCGACGCCAAATACGCCCTGTCCGGTTTCAGCGACGTTCAGATAGACCTCGAGAATACGCTGTTTGCTCCAGAAGATCTCGACAACCGGCGTGATCGAAGTTTCCAGCGCTTTGCGTACCCAGCTGCGGCCCTGCCACAAGAACACGTTCTTCACCACCTGCTGGGTAATTGTCGACGCCCCACGTGATCCGCCATCTTCAAGCGCATCGCGAATGGCCTCGACGTCAAAGCCCCAATGCTGACAGAAATTCGCGTCCTCAGCCGCAACAACTGCACGCGCCATGACGGGTGAGATTTCCTCGATCGGGACCCAATCACGCTCGACCTTGCCCAGCCTACGCCATTCCGACCAGATCGTGTGGGTCACGGGCGGGTTCACCACCGAATACAAAGCGACCAATGCAACGACGAACACAACGGCCGCCAACAAGCCACGACTGACCCATCGGCGAAGCCGTTGCATCAGTGGGGTTTTGGCTTTGGATGCCTTTTTTTTCTTACCGCTTTTTTTGCGGACTGCTGCTTTTGCCATGTCACAGCTATACGACGTTGGGCGCGCGTTTGAAACGGGTGTTGTCGGTATAAGGATTTAAGAAAACCCGCGCAGCCAATTGGCGCGCGGGTTTGAGACTGGTCTGTTGCAACCCGTTATTCAGCCGGAACAGCCGTTGCTTCGGTGGTCAGAGGGTGGCTGAGCTTGTTCAGCATCTCTTTTGGGCAAACCTGCAAGAAGTTGGCCTTTTCAACATCCCAATGCTGCAGAATGTCGGCGGCCTTACGGCTGAAGGTTTCGGCCTGATGGGTTTCGATCAGCGATTTCAGCTGATCTTCCCAATGGTCGACGGTCACCGGACAGGTCACCAGCGTTTCCATATTCATCAGCGCCTGCGCCTTGCCTTCTGGGTCGTACAGATAAGCCATGCCACCGGTCATACCCGCGCCAAAGTTGGCACCAATATCACCCAGGATCACCGCGATTCCGCCGGTCATGTATTCACACCCGTTCGAACCGCAGCCCTCGATCACAACCTTCGCGCCCGAGTTGCGCACCGCGAATCGCTCGCCCGCGCGACCTGCGGCAAACAGGTGGCCATCGGTGGCGCCGTACAGGACGGTGTTGCCGATGATGGTGTTGTCATCCGCCTTCAGCGGGCTGACCTGTGGTGGGCGCACGACGATGGTGCCGCCCGACAAACCCTTGCCGACATAGTCATTGGCGTCACCCGACACTTCCAGCTTCAACCCCGGTGCTGCAAACGCCCCCAGCGACTGACCGGCCGAGCCTTGCAGTTTGACGTGTAGGTGATCGGACTGGAACGTGTTCCGCATGCCAAAGTTCTGCACGATATGGCTTGAGACGCGGGTGCCCACAGTTCGGTGCGTGTTCTGCACCGCATAGGACAGCTGCATTTTCTCGCCGTCTTTCAGGAACCGCGCGGCATCCCGCACGATTTCAGCGTCCAGCGTATCCGGCACCGCGTTACGGTCCTTGTCGCGGTTGTAGACGATATCATGCGCGCCATCGACGGTGATCAGCAGCGGGTTGAGGTCCAGATCGTCCAGATGCGCCGATCCACGGCTGACCTGCGCCAACAGGTCGGCCCGGCCGATGATCTCATCAATCGAGCGCGCGCCGAGGCTGGCCAGCAGCTCGCGTACTTCCTGCGCATAGAAGGTGATCAGGTTCACCACCTTGTCTGCGTTGCCTGTGAATTTGGCGCGCAGGTCCTCGTCCTGCGTACAGACACCGACGGGGCAGGTGTTCGACTGGCACTGACGCACCATGATACAGCCCATCGCGATTAGGGCGGCAGTGCCGATTCCGTATTCCTCGGCCCCCATCATCGCGGCCATGACGATATCGCGACCAGTCCGCAGACCACCATCGGTCCGCAGGGTGACGCGATCACGCAGGTTATTCATTGCCAGAACTTGATGCGCCTCGGTCAGGCCCATCTCCCACGGCAAACCGGCATATTTGATCGACGTCGCGGGCGACGCACCTGTACCACCGTTGTGGCCCGAGATCAGGATCACATCCGCCTTGGCCTTGGCCACACCGGCGGCAATCGTGCCAACGCCCGAAGACGCCACTAGTTTCACCGTCACCTTGCAGCGCGGGTTGATCTGTTTCAGATCATAGATCAGCTGCGCCAGATCCTCGATCGAGTAGATATCGTGGTGCGGCGGCGGCGAGATCAGCGTCACGCCCTTGGTCGAATGGCGCAGACGCGCGATCAGGTCGGTGACCTTCATGCCCGGCAGCTGACCACCCTCACCCGGTTTCGCACCTTGGGCGACCTTGATCTCCAGCTCTTCACATTGATTCAGGTACTCGGCGGTTACACCGAACCGGCCCGACGCCACCTGTTTGATCTTGGCTGACGGATTGTCGCCATTGGGTTCCGGTACGAAATGGGCCGGATCTTCACCACCCTCGCCCGAGTCGGATTTCGCACCGATCCGGTTCATCGCCACGTTCAGCGTCTTGTGCGCCTCGGGGCTGAGTGCACCCAGCGACATGCCCGGCGTGACAAAGCGTTTGCGGATCGAGGTGATCGATTCCACCTCTTCGATCGGCACCGGTTTGCCCATGGGTTTGAAATCCATCAGGTCGCGCAGATGGATCGGCGGGTTCGACTGCATCTTGGTCGAATATTGCTTCCACAATTCATATGAGGCCCTATTACAGGCCATCTGCATCATATGCATCGAGGTTGCTTCCCACGCGTGAGTCTCACCCGACTTGCGTGCTTTGTAGAAACCGCCGATGGGCAGCACATCCAGACCGCTGTCCCAACCCTTGGCGTGAATTTCTTCGGCTTTGACGCGGATGCCGTGAATCCCGATGCCCGAAATACGGCTGATCATGCCTGGGAAATACTCGGCCACCATAGCACGGCTCAGACCCACGGCTTCGAAATTCAGTCCGCCTCGGTAAGAGGAGACAACCGAGATACCCATCTTGGCCATGATCTTGAGAAGACCCTGATCAATTGCCTCGCGATAGCGGGCCACATTTTCGGTCAGCGTGCCATCCAACAGGCCACGTTCAATGCGGTCGGCCAGCGAATCCTCGGCCAGGTAGGCGTTCACAACTGTCGCGCCACAGCCAATCAACACGGCAAAATAGTGCGGGTCGATACATTCCGCCGACCGCACGTTGAGCGAGCTGAAGGTCCGCAGACCCTGACGAGTCAGATGGCTGTGTACCGCGCTTGTGGCCAGGATCATCGGCATCGCCACTTTGTCCGGCCCGGAATACTGATCGGTCAGCACCAGATGCCCTGCACCAGAACGCACGGCCTCTTCCGCTTCGGCTCTGATACGGATCAAAGCGCGGTCCAGCGCGCCCTCACCGGGTTCAAAGCTGCAATCGATCTCAGCCAGCGGCGCGTTGAAGTTTTCGGCCAGAATTTCCCACTGAGCGTTGCCGACAAAAGGGCTTTCCAGAACGATGATCTCGGTCTGGCTACTGTCCTCGTCCAGCACGTTCTTGAGGTTCCCGAACCGCGTCTTCAACGACATCACGCGGTATTCGCGCAAGCTGTCGATGGGCGGGTTGGTCACCTGGCTGAAATTCTGCCGGAAGAAATGGCTCAGCGGACGGTACTGCTTTGACAGCACAGCCGAAGGCGTGTCATCCCCCATCGAGGCCAAAGCCTCTTTGCCGTCCTCGGCCATGGGTGCAAGGATCTGCTCAAGTTCTTCGACCGAATATCCAGCCGCGATCTGACGCTTGCGCAGTTCCTCACCCCTAAACAAGGGCTGTTCGGTTACACTGCCCAGCGTAGTGTCCAGATCGTTGATTTTGCCGACCCAGTCGCCGAACGGCAGGGCGCGCGCCAGCTTGTCCTTGATTTGCTTGTCACGGAACAGCTTGCCCTTCTTCATATCCACGGCCAGCATCTGCCCCGGACCCAGCGCGCCTTTTTCGGTCACAGTGGCCTCATCAATCGGCACCATACCAGCCTCAGAGCCCGCAATCACCAGACCATCGCCCGTCACCACATAGCGCATCGGGCGCAACCCGTTCCGGTCCAGACCGGCACAGACCCAGCGGCCATCTGTCATCGCCAGCGCGGCGGGACCGTCCCACGGCTCCATCACCGAGTTGCAGTAGGAATACATGTCACGCCAGGCCTGCGGCAGTTCCACCGCCTGCTTGGACCAACTTTCCGGCACCAGCATGGTTTTCGCCATCGGGGCCGAGCGGCCCGCGCGCACAAGAACCTCGAAAACCGAGTCTAATGCGGCCGAATCCGACGATCCACCCGCGATGATCGGCTTGATGTCTTCGGCATAGTCGCCAAAGGTGCCACTGGCCATGCGGATCTCATGACTTTTCATCCAGTTGACGTTGCCCTTCAGGGTGTTGATTTCACCATTATGGGCCAGCATCCGGAACGGTTGCGCCAACCACCATTGCGGGAAGGTGTTGGTCGAATAGCGCTGGTGATAGATCGCAAAGGCGGATTCGAACCGCTCATCCATCAGGTCGGGGTAGAAAACCGCGACCTGCTCAGCCAGCATCATGCCTTTATAGATGATCGAGCGGCAGCTCAGCGACGCCAGATACAGGTCCGAAATCCCGGAAGCGGCGGCAGCTTTTTCAATACGGCGACGGATGACGTACAGCTCACGCTCGAACGTCTCTTCATCTACACCTTTCGAGTTGGAGATCAGGATCTGTTCGATCTCGGGTCTGGTCGCGTTGGCCTTTTCACCCAAGCAAGTCACATCGACCGGCACGTGACGCCAGCCGTAGATGTAATATCCCATGCGCAGAACTTCGGTTTCTACGATGGTCCGGCACTGTTCCTGCGCGCCGAAATCGGTACGAGGCAGAAACACCTGACCGACAGCGATCAACTGGTCCAGATTGGGCTCATGACCTGTGCGGCGGATCTGGTCATAGAAAAAACGAACCGGGATCTGCACGTGGATGCCCGCACCATCGCCGGTCTTGCCATCAGCATCCACGGCGCCGCGGTGCCAGATCGCTTTCAGCGCATCAATACCGGCGTCGACAACCTTGCGTGATGCTTTGCCGTCAACGGATACAACAAGACCCACGCCACAGGAAGAATGCTCTTCTTCCTCGGAATAGAGACCGTTTTTTGCCATCCATTCACGTTTGGCTTCTTCGGCCCGTACCCAATCGGCATCATATTTGGTCATTGGCTGTCTCCTTCTTCCGAGGGGGCAAACATCGCCTCGACCTCGGCTTTGGTCATTTGCTTGCGCTCACCTGCGAACGCATACCCTTTGGGCTTTTTGTCGATAAAAAGTTCCAGTTGCAGTCCGTGGCCCGTGTCTTCGAACAGGCCCGCTGCTATTTCTGTGTGTCCGTGCATGTCGCCGGGCGCGGTGACCCGGTACCACAAGGCCGAGCCGCATTCGGCGCAAAAGGCGCGTTCGGCCCAATCGGACGAGGCGAAGGTCTTAACCGGTCCCAAGGCGGCATACCCTTCTTCAGCTTGAAAACTCACCAGCATTGAACTGGTCCACCGGCGGCACTGGTCGCAATGACAGGCACCCAGCGCATCCTTCGCTGGGGTAGCGGTGACGGTGACCGCACCGCACATGCATTGGCCTTGCAGTTCAGGCATTCCTGACCCTCCTGTCGCTGGGCTGGGTGTTACTCGGCTGCGACGGCAGCCTTGCTGTTAAACCTGTCGATGATCGCATCGGCACAGTCGCGGCCGTCACGGATCGCCCAGACCACCAGCGAGGCGCCACGCACGATGTCACCAATGGCATATACACCGTCCATCTCGGTTTCGCCGGTTTGGAACGCGGCCTTAACGGTGCCCCAACGGGTCACGGGCAAGTCGGGCTGACCAAACAGCGTAGGCAGGTCTTCGGGCTCAAAGCCCAGCGCCTTGATGACCAGATCGGCCTCTTCGACATAGTCCGCGCCTTCGATGACCTCGGGGGCTTGGCGGCCAGTGGCATCTGGCTGACCCAGACGCATCTTTTGCACCATCACGCCGGAAACCTTGTCATCGCCGGTGAACCCTTTGGGGGCGCTCAGCCATTCAAAGATCACGCCTTCTTCCTCGGCATTCTGCGTTTCACGCTGCGATCCCGGCATGTTTGCCCGGTCACGGCGGTACAGGCATTTGACCGAGGTCGCCCCTTGACGGACCGAGGTGCGTACGCAGTCCATCGCAGTATCGCCGCCACCAATCACAACAACTTTTTTACCGTTGGCATTCAGCCGGCCATTGTCGAAATCCTCGACCGCGTCACCAAAGCTTTTGCGATTCGAAGCGGTCAGGAAATCAATGGCAATTTCGATACCATTCAGGCCACTGCCTGGCATGGACAGATCACGGGATTTATAGACCCCGGTTGCGATGATCACTGCGTCATGCTTGGCGCGAATGTCGTCGAATTTGGCGGCGTCCACGTCGCAGTTCAGCTCGAAATTGACCCCGCCATCAGCCAGCAATTCGTTGCGACGCTGAACAATGTCCTTTTCCAGCTTGAAGCCTGGAATACCGTACATCAACAGGCCACCGGCACGGTCGTGACGATCATACACAGTGACCTGAATGCCAGCCCGGCGCAGCATGTCCGCAGCTGCCAATCCACCGGGTCCGCCGCCTATGATACCGACGCTTTCGCTGCGCTCGGCACCAGGTGCCACGGGGGTCACCCAACCTTTGTCCCAGGCGGTGTCCGTGATGTACTTCTCAATCGTGCCGATGGTAACCGTGCCGTGGCCTGATTGTTCGATCACACAATTGCCTTCGCAAAGACGATCCTGAGGGCAAATGCGGCCGCAGATTTCCGGGAAGGTATTGGTGGCCTGGCTGGTCTGATACGCCTCTTCCAGACGGCCCGTGGCGGTCAGGCGCAGCCAATCGGGGATGTTGTTGTGCAGCGGGCAATGCGACTGGCAATACGGCACTCCGCATTGGCTGCAGCGACTAGCCTGTTCTTCCGCCTTGGCTGCCGCGTATTCAGCATAGATTTCGTCAAAGTCTTCTTTGCGGTCATCGGCGGCACGCTTTTCAGGCATGACGCGGTCGATCTGCACAAATTTCAGCATCGGTTGCTTGGCCACGGGTCAGACTCCATGAATTGGCTTGGTCGCGCCTGTTTAAGAGATACCTTACCGGATTAAAAGTCAATTATACTGACCTAAATTAAAAAAATACACGACGTCAGGAAAAGTAATTGGAAAATGTTCTCATTTTTAGTTCCGTTTCGGACCTTTTTACATGCTTTCCTTTTCGGCACCGCACTTATACCCATTTCCCCTAACAATACGCGGCGACAGCACGGCAGGTTAAATGAGTCTATTTCAGTTGATTCTCGCGGCGATTATTCAGGGAATAACCGAGTTCTTGCCGATCTCTTCCTCGGGTCACCTGATCCTGCTGCCCAGCTTGACCGAAATGGAAGATCAGGGGCTGGCCATCGACGTCGCCGTGCATGTCGGCACGTTGGGCGCGGTTATCCTGTATTTCTGGTCCGATGTGAAACAGGCCGCTGCCGGCCTGCCACGCGCCCTGACCGGGCAGATCGACACCCCGCAAGCACGGCTGGCGATGAGCCTGATCATCGCAACGATTCCCACGGTCATTGTCGGTGCCATTTTGTTCACAACCGGGCTCAGCCAGTCCCTCCGCTCGATGACGGTGATTGGCTGGACCATGCTGGGCTTCGGATTGTTGCTGTATTGGATGGACCAAAAGGGCCCCCAAACCAAGAAAACCAACGATTGGGGCCCGCGCGATGCGATCATCATGGGATTGTGGCAGGTTCTTGCGTTGATCCCCGGCACCTCGCGGTCAGGCATCACCATCACCGGCGCGCGGCAGCTGGGCTATAGCCGCGAAGACGGCGCGCGGATCGCGATGCTGATGTCGATCCCGACGATTCTGGCCTCGGGCGTATTACTGTCGACACAGGTGATCCGCGAGGCTGATGCCCAACTGGCTAAGGACGGTGCCATAGCCGCTTTTTTTGCCTTTATCTCGGCCTTATTGGCGCTGTCCCTGATGATGCGCCTGCTGCGCAGCGTCAGCTTTACGCCTTATGTAATATATCGCGTGATTCTTGGGGCAATCCTGCTGGTGATTGCCTATAGCTGATCAGGTACGCAGGTTGTCTGCCGATTTCTGGATCTCATCATACTGGCCCGAGGGACGGAACTTCCACAGGTAGTCCGGCAAGATGGATTCCAAAGTAGCCGGTTCGATCCCCAAATCGCCAAAGCCTTTGGCATCGCCCGACACCACATTGTCCCGGCGCAGATTCGTCAGCTGATCGCGCGTCAGAATGTGGTTGGGAAACAGCTGAAAACTGACAAATTTGGCTATATCCAGCACACCCGCCATGATCCGGGCGGCCCAGAACGGCACACCAAAAATCACCCGGCGGCGGTGAATCACCCCCAGCATCTGCTGCATCAGCGCGCGGAAGGATTTCACCTCTGGGCCGCCCAGCTCATAAGTGCCACCCTCGGTCTGCCCCAGAACGCCCTGCACGGCGGCCTTGGCAACATCATCCACATAAACCGGCTGGAACTTGGTCTCTGCGCCGACCAAGGGAAGGAACGGCCCCATCCGGGTCATACCGGCAAAGCGGTTAAAGAACTGATCCTCGGTTCCGAAAATAACCGACGGGCGCAGGATCACAGCGTTCGGCATATGCGCCAGCACACCGGCCTCGCCCTGTGCTTTGGTGCGGGAATACTCGCTTTTGGACGTGGCGTCCGCTCCGATGGCCGAGATATGCACCATCCGCGCAACACCCTGTTCGGCAGCGATGCGCGCGATCCGCTCAGCCCCTTCGGCCTGTACCGCGTCAAATTCGTTCTTACCCAGCTCGTTCAGCACACCCACGCAGTTCACCACCGCATCGGCCCCATGCATCACGGCAGCAACCGACGCATCATCGCGGATGTTGCACAAAATGGGTTCAACCTGACCAACCACGCCATAAGGTTTGACGAACATCGCCTCATTCGGGCGCCGCACTGCGACCCGCACACGCCATCCTTCATTTGCCATACGCCGGGCGATATACCGACCGACAAATCCCGATCCGCCATAAATCGTGACCAGTTTGGACATGCGAGGGCTCCTGCTGATTGGTCTTGATCCGATCTACCGCCCAAAGCCCCGGCAAACAAGGCGCAATAACGCCGCGCGTCCGCGAAAACCCCGACAATTTCCCAAGCGTTTCGGAGGTGGGTCAAAAAACTTGTGAAAAACTATCCGAATCTGGTTGACGCCCCCCGTCAGTAGGCTTAAACGCCGCTCCACGACACCTGCCCAGGTGGCGGAATTGGTAGACGCGCTAGCTTCAGGTGCTAGTGTCCGTATGGACGTGGAGGTTCGAGTCCTCTCCTGGGCACCATATCCCCGACAGTTTTTTGGCTTGTCTCTGATCGTATCAAATACGTGTTCGGGTGACGTATTCCCCCAATTTCTATCTATTGGACACCTCTCCCTTAGGGCTATGCTATGCCAGATTCCTGCGGAGACAGACTGGCTAAATGGTCCCGTTCAGGCCTTAGCGAGACCCGCATCTTTCGTGACGCTACGTCACGAAAACTGGCCGGGTGAGTGAGCATCTTTACGTAAAGGTAAGCTTTCAAATCATTTTTTGACTGGTCGGTTAATAAATGACGCAAAAACCCGGATTCTTCCCCCTTACGGTGGCAAACGACTTGCCTAAATGCGCCCTGTCGCTGCGGATCATCACTCACGGATTAATGATCCTCGAGCTCTAGACCATAGGGTTCGGGTCGGGTCCGCAGCGGCAAATTTTTAGGCTTTGAATTTGAAGGACCGCAACAATGAAGAAAAATTCGTTTCTCAGTCGCTTCAAGTTAGTGAAAGCGCACCGGATGGACGTGTCAGTAGATGACCTGTCTTCGGATTATCGGCGCAGGCTGCCCCTGGTGAAGAAATCTGAACTCAAGGTACTTTTTCGAACCGTTCTGGAAGAAAAGCGGGCTGACCTGCCATCGCGACGCCGGTGATGGCGTACCACCCCGGATGGTTCAGACCCGTCCGTTTGAACCGGTCAGTCTTACCCTGTCAGACCCGGGATTTTTCGAACTTTTCCCAAGCGGATTGAAACGCATTGAAATCAAACCCCGGCTGTGTGGCAGCGTCGAGGACGATGCGCTCGGTGGACAGTAATTTCTGAATTGCGTCCTCTAGCTGGTCGACAACATCCTCTGGTATCACCAGCGCTCCGTGCTGATCGGCATGGATCAGATCACCGGGATTGACCGAAAGACCAAAGATCGAGACCGGCGTATCGACCGCGCGCACGTGGACAAAACCATGGCTTGGCCCGACCGATCCGGCAACCACCGGGAACCCCTGGGGCAGATCGCCAAGGTCGCGCATGACACCGTTGGTCAGCGCGCCGGACATGCCGAACCCCTTGTGTACGGTGGTGTTGATCTCACCCCAATAGGCACCGATACAGTTGGGGAAATCGACATCCTCGATCACCGCAACCGAGGGTGCGGGACCTTCGGCCATGTATTTGTAATAGGCCATCCGGCGTTCCCTGATGACCTCAAGCGCCTCGGACGGAGGCTGCACAGCGGCGATCTTTGCCGTACGGGCATAGCCCACGATCGCAGGTTCCGACGGGGCCGAACACAGCATGGTGCCGCGCGAGAAGCCGTCAAATCCGCGCTTGCCCTGCGCCACCTCGATGGCGTTGCAGACGGTGGGGGTGTCAACCTTGCGCAACAGGGTCAGAAGGGAAGGTGTCATGGGGCCTCCAGCCAGCGGATCAGGGCCGCTGTTGTGTCATTGGGTTGTTCCAGAGTGGGCAGGTGCCCGGCCTCTTCGATGATTTGTAACGTGCTGTTGGGCAGAAGGTCGTGCATCAACTGGTGTCGCTCGACCGGGCACAGGCCATCCTCGCGCCCGCACATCACCAGTGAGGGACCCATGTAGACGGCCAGTGTTTCGGTCTGGTCCGGGCGATCCATCAAAGCGCGGGATTGGCGCAGGAATACATCCGATCCCAGATCAACGGCCATCGCCATGCACAGGTCCAGAATAGCCCCCTGATGCGGGCCGTCAGCCAGATAATTGGGCTTCATCTCGTCGCGCATCACCTGCCGCAGCTGACCCGCCTGAACGGCCTTCATCTGCGGGCCACGCCGGGCTTTGACCTCGGGCATTTCGGCCAGCGGATTGGTGTCCATCAACGCCAACCGTTCAACGCGATCCGGGGCTTCCCGCACCACCTCCATCGCAACGATGCCGCCCATCGACAGGCCGGCCAGCGCAAAGACCGACGGTGCGTTTGACAAGATTTCGGCTGCCATCTCCTGAACACTGTCCTGCGTCACCAGCGGGAAGGTCATCAGCGGCCGTGAACCGGACAACGCAGCGATCTGCGGCTGAAACAACCGCGCGTCACACATCATACCCGGCAAAAGAACCAGCGGTGTCATGCCGAGGCCAGTTTTGCACCCTCGGACAAAGCCGTCAGCTTGGCATAGGCAATATCGGGATCAACGGCTCCAAAACCTGCGAAGGTGCCAAACCCACAATCGCTGCCCGCGATCACCCGATTGGCGCCGACGATATCGGTAAACCGCGTGATCCGCTGCGCCACCAGTTCGGGGTGTTCGACAAAATTGGTGGTGGTGTCGACCACACCGGGAACCAGAACCTTGTCGTCAGGAATCTCGGAACTACGGTCGCGGAACACGGTCCATTCATGGGCGTGGCGCGGGTTCGAGGTTTCAAACAGCACATAGCGGGATTTGGTCGCCATCAGAGTGCTGAACACCTTATCCATGGCGATGTCACAACAATGTGGCCCTTCGTAATTGCCCCAGCAGATATGCACCCGCACCCGGTCCTGCGGAACATTCTGCAGCGCGTGGTTCAGGGCCTCGACATGCATGTCGGCGATCTTGACGAACTCTTCATCGGTCAGGTCGGTGAACAGCATGTGCCGCGACAGGGCCAGATCAGGGCAATCCAGCTGCAAATCCAACCCGGCGGCCACGATGGTTTCGTATTCCTCCTTCATCGCATCGGCCAGCGCGGCCAGATAAGCCTCACGCGTGGGGTAGAAATCGTTCTGCAGAAACAGCGAGATGACCCCTGGTGAGGCGGCATTCATAAAGCCCCGCTCGGCCCCGTGCTGCGCCATCGCAGCCTTGAGGTTGGCGATGTCCTTCTCAAGCTCACCCTGCCCTTTCGACCGCACCTCGCCGGTACATTGAGGCCGCGCGTATTGGGGCGTACCGCCATCATCAGCCAGCCGTTGCAGAAAACCGGGGAACATCTTCAGATCGGCGGGCGCATTGCGCGGGCTATCGCCCGAAAACCCGGTGTAACGGTCTTTGACATAGGTGGCATAAGAGATCTTCGAGGTTTCGCCGTCACTGACGATCTGCACACCGGCTTCGACCTGTTTGCGCACGGTCTCGGACACGGCCTTGGTCATGCAGGCGTCAAAGGCAGCGGGTTCAAAGGGTTCCTCCCGCTCGCGCGCAAAAATGAAATCCACCACATCCTGAGTTCGTGGCAAGGATCCGACATGTGTTGTCTTTACGGTCATGGAACCTCCGTTAATTCTTGCGTGCCATCAGCACAGTATGGCTTTGGGTTTCCGGGTCCTTGGCCAAAAACCCTGTCATGATCATCCCGTTTTCTTCGAGGCAGGTGGCGTAACCGGCGGGTGAGAGAGAGGCGTGATACACGGGTTCGCCGCCAACAGTTCCCTGTTCCTCACCTGCGCTGGGGCCAACGGTCAGCATCAACATTCCGCCCTTGCGCAGATGGCGGGCCATTCGGGCGATACAGCTCTTCTGCTCGTCAGCAGTCAGGTGGAAAAAGCTGTTCCAGGCGACAATACCATCAAAGCTCTGGTCCAGCTCGAAATTACGCATGTCAGCTTGCCGCCAGTCTCCATCAGGCCAACGGCTATGGGCGATCTCAAGCATAGCCTCGGAAAAATCGACACCTGTGACGGTGAAACCTTCAGCCTTGAACCATCGGGCAATGGGCTCACCAGTGCCGCAGCCCAGATCAAGGACGTGATCGCCGGGCTTCAGGCTGGCGGTGAAGCGCGCCAGCCAGCGCGCTTCGAACAAAGCCCGCGAGCGTTGCTCGTCATAGGCTTTGGCCTGCCGTTCATAAACGGCGTGGGTATCGTTCGGGTCGACGGTCATCCGACCCATGTGGCTCCGGCGGGGTCATCGGTCGCCGTAATGCGGTACAGGCCTGCCTGCCCGGTCATGGACGGCGCGACGGTGTAAGCCTCACCCGGCATAACCAGCGCGGTATCGCCGTTTGACAATGTGACCTCATATCCGTCTACGGTGATACGCCAATGGCCGCTGGCCGGCATCAGAACCACAGGCTTCTCAGCTTTGACCGGATCATTCACAGCCGAACCACGGGTCAGGAAATCAACCTCGAACCCCGGCTTGTCCTTGATAAGACCGGTCTCACCAATCACCAGCGCAGGTTTTTCAGCGCCCAGCGCCATCAGGTCCCAATAGCGGGCGACGTATTTGCCGATCACCGCGTCGACCGGCACCTCGGGATAGGCTTGCAACTCTGCTTCGTTCAACAAGGGCATCGGCCGGACATTGTGGGGCAGTTCCTGACCCTTTTTGCTGTCGTAAAGCACACCGTTGTCGCCCAGCATCAGACCATGCGCCTGTGCGTCCTCGATCACCTGCGGCGCCCACGTGACACCGCCACCGGCATCATCACCCCCCAGGATCGACATGATCATGCCGTAGTCCTGTCCGACATTCTCGAACCCGCGGAAGATACCTGTGGGGATGTTAAAGATATCCCCCTCTTCGGCAATGAATTCTCCGGCTGTGCCATAGCGTCCCCAAAAGAACCGCCAGCGGCCTTTCGCGACAAAGAACACCTCGGCCGTGGTGTGGCTGTGCAGGGAGTTTCGGCATTTCGGCGGCTGACCCGCCGCGCCGATGTTAAAGCCGATCTTGTCGGCGATGTGGACGTGCTGATCGGGCGATTCCGACACGCCGCCACCGATGATGGTAAAGTTCTCTTTCTGATCGCTGCCCGGAGTGTGAGCGTCGATAAAGGCGGTTTTACAGGGTTGCAGCTCGCCATAACGGACGATGCGTTGTTGAAAAGTACTCATGACGGTGTCTCCTTGGATTTGGGGGGAAAGATGGGATCAATTCCCGCCCCCCGGAGGCCGATTGTTCAGACGCCGTGCGCGCAGCGACGCACGATGGGTATGATAGCGCCGTGCAGTCTGGCTGGCGTTCAGGGATGAGACCATCGCGGTCACCTAACCCTCTCCACCCTGCAGCAGGATCTGTTTCCAGACCGAAGTTTCGTCGAACAGCGTGTACTCGCGCCGCAACTGTGGCTGACCGCCGATCAGCGCACCAAACTCAGCATGGCTGATGCCCAGAACATAGACCTGCGCGCCGGTTGGGGCGCCAAATGCACCCCAGCCATCATGTTTACCCCACAGGCTCCAGCGCACGGCAGCACGGGGCGGCATGTTCGGATCATCGCGACCAATCTGGTGTTCAACCTTGAATTCCGCATTGGGGAAGCTGGCCCGCAGACCCATCCAGAACCGATCCACCGCATCCCAGCCATGGCCAGTGACACCGCCGACATATTCCGATTGCACGGCGCGGTCATACTCGGCCTCGATCACGCCCATATCGGCATTCATGATCTTGGTCAGGATATAGGCATAGCGCTGACCCCATTCATTGTCATTGCCCTTGCCTTTATAAGGGCCGGGCTGGTCGGTTTCTGGCGTCAGCGGTTTGACGCAGTTCTCTGGCCCACCCTCGCGCGCGATCAGGTCGGCAGCGTATTCCTTGGGGTCCCAGCCCATCTGCCGGACGATGGCACCCTGATCGCGGATCAACCATTCATCGTCGATCTGATTATCTTTGGCGTGACAGTCGGCCAGAATCCGATAGCGCAGCTTTGTGCCGGTCGGCTTGCCATACACCCCTTCGGCCAAATGCGTCGCGGTCGAGATGATCCGGTGCGAGCTTAACATCCCCTCTTCCGGCGTGCCGGACCAGATCACATCTTCGCCCAACAGCTGCCGATCCGGAAACTCAGCCAGTGTTGCCATGGTGGCGCCGATGACGTTCTGATTACCCAGAACAACGGACCCGGGCGAGCGCACGACGATATCCTTGCTGTAATAGTCATGCAGCGTGGCGATGCCCCGGTCTTCCCAAATTTCCTTGGTGATACCGATGATATAGTCGGGAAAATCCCGGAACTTCGGATCGAAGCCTTTCATATGTCTGTCCTTTGTGGGGTCCACCCTTTTGGCAACCGGGCCGAGGTACGTACAATCAGCGGCCCGTCTATGGCCACCTTGCGCGCCGCGGCGGCTGCCGGGTTTTCGATATGATCCAAAAGCGCGTCCACAGTTTCAGAAACCATCAGATTGGCCCGCTGTCGGATCGTCGTGAGGTTATAGGCAAGCCACCCCGCCTGCGGGACATCATCGTACCCGATCACCGAGACATCTTCGGGAACACGCAGGCCAAGCTCAAAGCGGATGACATCCATGACGGCCAGCGCCATATGGTCATTGGCCACGAACACGGCATCCGGCCTGTCATCCGGTGCAACATCAAACATGCGACGTGCAGCCGTTCGGGCATTTTCCGTGTGAAACTCGCCCACACCATGGGCAAACACGGCCTGACCGGCCTCAGCCAATGCCGCCCGGAACCCGGCCTCGCGGTCACGCTGGGTCGAGGCACCCTGCCAACCCGCGATGTAAGCAATGCGACTGTGGCCAGCGGCAACCAGGAACTCGGCCACCTTGCGGCCACCGGCATAATTGTCAGACGTGACCGACGTGATCCCGTCTAGGTCCTGACTTCGGTTGAACAGCACCACGGGTACACCCGCCTGCTGACAGCGCGTTGCAATATCTGACGACATCGCAACCGAGGCCAAAACAACGCCATCCACCTGATAGTCGAGGATTTCCTCCATCACGTCATCAATGTTACCCGCCGTGCGCGAAGCCATGAAGATCAGCACATGATACCCCTGTTCTTGCAGGGCGTTGGACAGTTTCTCAAGCGCTTCGGGATAGAAGTAGTTGTCCAGATAGGCGACCACCAAACCGATGATACGGCTTTTGCCGGATACCATCGCCCGGGCCAGAACATTGGGTCGATACCCCAGCTCTGCCGCCGCCTTGCGCACCTTTTCTTCAGTCTTTTTGCTGACCGAGGCACCCGGCGTGAACACCCGGCTAACCGCCGACTGACTGACGCCTGCCAGTTGCGCAACCTGAAGGGATGTGACTTTTTCTGCCATCAATCCGCTGTCCACCCCCCGTCAATCAACATCGAAGTTCCGGTCACCAAAGCCGAGGCGTCCGAGGCCAGATAGGTCACCGCGCCCATGATGTCTTCGACCTCACCGACACGGTCCAGCTTGATCTTCTCCATGATCCAGGCGGCGCGCTCGGGGTCATCGAAGGTGGCTTGCGTCAAGGGTGTGCGAATGAAGGTCGGGCAGACTGTGTTGATGCGGATGCGCTGCTTTCCCCATTCGATTGCCATGGCTTTGACCATACCCTCAAGCCCGTGCTTGGTGGCACAATACAGCGCCCGATCAACCCCGCCGACGTGGCCCATCTGGCTTGAGATATGGATGATCGAGCCCGGCCTGCCCGTCGCCATCAATGCCTTGGCCGCATAGGCCGACAGGAAATAAGCCGACCGCAGATTTACATCCGTGACCGCATCGAAATCCTCGGGCGTGGTGTCGATCGCCGCGCTGTGGCGCGCGGTTCCGGCGGAATTCACCACGACGTCAAAGACGCGCCCATCAAACAGCTGTTGCAGGGCATTCAAATCGCCCTGATCCACAACCGCAGCTTCGGCCGACCAGCCCTGCGCCTGCAACGCCGCGACGGTTTCAGCCAGCCGGTCTGCCCCACGCGCGGCGCAGACCACATGCGCCCCGGCCTCGGCCAAGGCCACCGCACAGCCCTGTCCAATCCCCGAGGACGCGCCGGTCACAAGGGCGGTTTTGCCGTTCAGCGAAAACGAAGGGGTGCGGGGCAGGTCAGTCATCAGCTCATTCCATCAGGCGTTTCAATGCGGCCCAGATTCCGGGCCTTGTTGAATTCACGCAGGCGGGCGAAAACGTCAACGCCAAGCTGGCGGTAGGCATCCAGAAGATCGACCAGCACCCAGTTTTCGCGTATGCGCCCGTTTTCCAATCGCCAGAAATCCAGACTGCACATGGCGATTTTCTTGCCCGAGGGCGCAATCCCCATCCATCCGTCATGGGTAACCGTCTGGATCATGTTCGGCCAGCCGGTCACAGCCGCATACTCGCCATCACCAAAGAAATGATAGGTGATGTCGTCCACATACTGCCCGCGATCCGGCATGCCGTTCAGGAACGGAATCTGATGCCAGTTGCGAAACCCTGCGTAACCGCGCCCGGTGCCGATGCCCGAAGGCCCGTACCAGTTCATGCGTGGATGCCAGAACCGCTCCATCTCCATCACTTCGGGGCCACCTTGTGACGGGTGTTTTTTCAAGTGTTCCAGCATGTCGATAATGTGTTGGCACGTCGCCTTGCCCTTGGCCGCATCGTAAGGTCCGGGCACGAACCCGTCCTGAGTGGCTGGTCCGGGCACATGCCATTCTCGGCCAAGGCTGGGGGCCATCGGCCAGGCGTTGGCCTGCATCATCACCTCAGGGATGTCCCAGAGCGCCTGAACCTCGACGACCTGTCCGTCCACGAAACGATAGAATTCGTGGAACCGCATGGTGACCTGATGGCCCGTCGGCGGGATATCCAGCCAAGGCCCGGTGAAGGTACCGGTGTAATACCCCCCGCACCCGACCCAATCCGCGCCGTTTTCGTCCGGCCCGGCCATGACGATATAGTCGCGACGCTCCAGATCGGGCCATGCGTGCAGCAGGTCCTTATAGGCGCAGTCGTAATATGCATCGCTGCCAATACTGTCACCAAAGGGATGGCATAGGTGGAACACTGCATCCGATGTCGTGACCTCAGCCAGCGCCTTGCGGACGCCGGCTTCGGAAAAGTCATACATCGCGGCCCTGAGCAAAGCGATCAGGGCCTTATGCTGTGTGTGCTTGTCGCTCATTCAGCGGCATCCCGATACGGTGCGGGCTTGCCGTAAGGCACGTTGATACCGCCATAGCGGCGCACCCGCACGTTGCACTGTTCAGCATGGCCCACAAACCCCTCCAGCATGCACAGGCGCGACCCATATTCGCCAATCAACGTCGCCGCCTCGTCGGTCAGAACCTTTTGATAGCTATGCGTTTTCAAATACTTACCCACCCAAAGACCACCGGTATAGCGCCCGGCTTTCTTCGTCGGCAAAGTATGGTTCGTGCCGATCACCTTATCTCCGTTCGAGACATTGGTGCGCGGACCAAGAAACAACGCGCCATAGCAGGTCATGTTCTCAAGGAACCAATCATCCCTATCTGTCATCACCTGCACATGCTCGGATGCGATATCATCGGCGACCTGCAGCATCTCATCATATGTGTCGCAAACGATCACTTCGCCATATTCGTCCCACGATACTTTCGCGGTGCCTGCCGTGGGTAGGATTCCCAGCAGACGGTCGACCTCGGCCATCGTATCCTCGGCCAGTTTGCGCGAGTTGGTCAACAGCACGCAAGGACTGTTATAGCCGTGTTCCGCCTGACCCAGCAGGTCGGTCGCGCAGAGTTCCGCATCGGCGGCAGTCTCGTCGGCGATGACCATGGTCTCGGTCGGGCCAGCGAACAGGTCAATGCCGACACGGCCGAACAGTTGCCGCTTGGCTTCGGCCACAAAGGCGTTGCCCGGACCGACCAGCATATGCACGGGGTCAATCGTTTCGGTGCCCAGCGCCATCGCACCGATGGCCTGAATGCCGCCCATGACATAGATCTCATGGGCGCCGCCCAGATGCATCGCGGCAATCACCGCTGCGTTCGGCTTGCCATTGAACGGAGGTGTACAGGCGATGATGCGCGGCACGCCCGCCACCGAAGCCGTCGCCACCGACATATGCGCCGAGGCGACCATCGGGAATTTGCCACCGGGCACATAGCATCCCACCGACTGCACGGGGATGTTCTTGTGGCCCAGAATGACGCCGGGCAGGGTTTCGACCTCGATATCCACCATGGAATCGCGCTGCGCTTGAGCAAAGTTGCGCACCTGTTCCTGCGCGAATTTGATATCGGCCAGTTCACGGTCGGTCAGTTGCCCAATGAGGTCGTCAATGTCCTGCTGAGACAGGCGAAACGACGGGGGCGAATAGTTGTCGAACTTTTCGCTCAGCTCGCGCACGGCCACATCGCCACGGGTTTCGATGTCTTTCAGGGTCGCTTCGACCACAGCGCGGGTTTTGGCGTCATCTTCGGCCCGGTCAGCATCAGATTTACCGCGTTTGAGATACTCGATTGTCATGTTTCCAATCCTCAGTTTTCCGGCCGGGGCGCTACTTTTTCACCCCGGTCAAAAGCTTCCCAGCCTTCCCCGTTGAACAGATCGACACCCAGCTGCGCCGCGACATGTGCGAAATCGACGTTCACCCAGTTGTCGACGATCTTGCCATCGACCACTTTCCAGAAATCCATGTACCGGATCTCGACCCGTTTGCCGGTGGGGGCGATGCCCAGAAACTCACCGGAATGGGTCGCCTCTTGGCGGCCAAACGCTGCGGCCCATTCGCCCATATACAGGCGGGCCTCATCAATGCAGGTCTTGTCCGAGAACGCGGCCTGAAACGGGCGCTGCCAGTTGTCCTGAAACTCTTGCAGACCAGTCTTGGTGCCACAACCCTGATTGCCCATCCAGCGAAAGCCCTGAGCAAAGAACTCGCCAATGTCATCAATGCGGTGGTCATTCAGGCCATCGACCATGGTTTCGATCACGCGGCGCGTGTCTTCGGTTTTGTCCAGGTCCGTGTCGCGGGTTAGAACCGCTTGTTCGGGGCGGGAACCTTTCATCTTTCTATCCTTTCAGGTTGCCGAGGGAGGGATTGGGTCAAGAAACCCCAATGCTTAGAAAATCCCTGGGCATCCTGTTCAGCGCCGGGTGGCGCGACAGGGCGTTATGGCGTGCGTTCTTGCTCATTACCCTTTCACCGCTCCGGCGGTCAGACCGCTGACGATCTGGCGCTGGAAGATCAGAACAAGAAAGATCAGCGGCGCGGTGATCGATACGGCGGCTGCCACAGCGACCACCTGATCGGTTGTCGTGGTCTCGCGGTTGAACATGCCGACAATGGCGGGAACCATGGTCTGGTTCTGCGCATCCAGCAGCAGCGACGTGACGAGGATGTCGTTATACGCCAGCAGAAAGCTGAACAGCCCGGTGGTGATCACGCCCGGCCACATCACCGGCATAATCACGCGTCGGAACGCCTGGAAGTGATTGCAGCCATCAACGCGCGCGGCCTCATCCAGTTCGGCTGGGATATTCTGGAAGAATGACCGCAGCATCCAGATCGTAAAAGGCTGGTTGATCGCCACCAGCACCGCAATCACCGCGAAAGGCTTGCCGTACAGCGTCGGTGCGTTTTCCCCCAGGATCGGCGCCAACCATTCGGATGAGCTGATGAAGACCGGCAGATAGCTGGCCACCAGCGCCGAGGGCGGCAGCGCGCGGAAGATCAGCGCGACGATCAGCAGCCAGAACGCCAGAGTCGAACCCGACCGTGCCAGCCCGTAACCCGCCAGTGTCCCGACCGACAGCGACAGAACAACAACCCCCGTGGTTACGATCAGCGAGTTCTTGAAGTTGTTCGAAAACCCCCGGTCGATCCAAACGGTTTTATAGTGTTCGGTCGTCAGCCCCAATATGTCCCGCCCCAGAGGGCCAAAGAGCGGGTTCAGTATGCTCAGAATGGCAGGCAGGATCACGAAGAATACGATCAGAAAGGCCACCACGGCGGCCAGAATGCCAATCACCCAGCCAAACCACTCCTGACCTTCTTTGGAATAGGCTTTGATCATCCCAGGCATCTTTTTGGTCACCAGAGCAATCGTGCCCCAGATCACCCCGATCCCCAGAATGATATCCAGCAGCGAAATCCCCTTGCCATTGGCCAGCGTCGCCGGTCCGAAGATCACGTTCAACGCGTTGCCGTCAAAGGCATCGACCGGGGATTTGAAGCTCATCACCGTGATCCAGAAGATCGGAAAGATGGCGACAATGCACCAGAAGGCCAGGAAGATGTTTGAAGTCAGCCGCAGGCTGAGCGGTTGGCGAAGCGCGCGCGAGGACATGTCAGTGACCTCCTTTGTGATCGCGCCATGTCCGGCGCAGCGGGAAGATAAGCAGGATGGCAATACCGATCATGGTGAGCATGGCGCTGGCCGAAGCCCGGCTGATCGAACGGTTGCCCGCCTGATCAGGCACCAGGAAGTCATAGGTCAACCACTGCAACGAGATGACATAGCCTTGGCTGGCGAAACCGACGATCTCTTCGAACACCCGATAGCTGTCCATCAAGTGGATCATCGACACAAAGATGATCAGCGGCATCAGATGCGGGATGACGATGTATTTCATCCGCTGCCACCGGGTTGCGCCGTCAATCACAGCACTTTCCAGGCTGTCCTGATTGACCGTTTGCAAACCGGCATAAAACACGATGGCGGCAAAGGGGGCGACGTGCCAGACGCGGTACAGCATCATCAGCACCTCAATTGTCCAGGCCTGCGCAAACAGCGCGATATCGCGGTTCAACCACCACTCCAGCAGCGCCGTCAGGATACCGTCGCCGCGAAACAGCCAGTTGACCGACAGCACCCCGATCACCGGGGTAATGATGAAGGGCAACAGCGAAATAAAGATAACAGGCCCTTTTATCGCCTGCGCGGCATTGTTGATCAAAACGGCGATCCCCAGCCCGCAGACAATGACCAGCGGCAGGGTGATCAGCGTGAAAGTCAGCGTGAACCGCAGCGCTTTCCAGAAGTTGATCGTGGACAACACATTCCAGCTGCCCTCGCTGATCGCGCGCCATGCACGTTCAGGCTCCAGCACGTTGCGATAGCTTTCCAGCCCGACATACTGGGTCTGCATGATGACCTTGCCCTCTTCGTCGAGTTGGGGCTGCGAAACCGTCTCGGTCACACAGGTCTGGGTCAGAAAGCCGGGGGTGCAGGTTTCAACTTCAACCGTCTCATAGATCGGTTGGGTGACATAGAAACTCTGCTTGAACACGCTGATCAGCGGGAACGCGATAAAGAGAAGCATCATAAAGACAGAGGGGCCAACAAAGGCGGCAAATGTCCGGAAATTCATGGCTCTGCCTTTCTCATGGTTCTCAATGGGAAGGGTGCAGGAGGACCGAGGCCCTCCCGCGGGAGGATCAGTTGTTGATCAAACCGGCTTCTTTGGCGGCGGTGATGTAATCCGCCTCGATATCAGCCAGTGTGGTTTGCGCGTCCTTGGCGCCGGTCATGAAATCAGCCAGACCGTTGCCCAAGGCGGTGTGCATGATGCCCATCGGGCCCGAAGCCGGGTATGCCTTGGCCCCGGCTTGGGCGGATGCAGCCGCACCGGCGGCCAGTTCACCTGCTTTGTAGGCCGGGTTCAGCCAGACGGCAGCGTCATTGTTGGCACTGACCATTTCCTCATCCATGCCTTCAAGCATGACACGGAAGGCGGCGTCGGCCTCCTCGTCGCTCATGTTCGAGGCCAGAACGAAACCGTCCCACCAGATCGTAGTGGCCGGTGCAGCCGAGCCCATCGGAGCCGCCGACATAGTAACCTTGCCCACCACCTGGCTTTCGGCTTCGTCGTTCATTGCAGCGGCGCGGCTGGCCCACAGGTTTGCCATGGCAATCTTGCCCTGCTGGAACTGCTGCTGAACGTAAGTTGAATCCGAGACCAGATATTCCGGATCCATATAATCGGTCATGGCCTTCAGGGTTTCCAACGCCTTAACGCCCTGCTCGTTATTGATCGCAGGCATGTTGCCGTCGCCAAAGAAAGATCCGCCTTCACCCATATACATGTTGATGAATTCCTGACCGAGGTTCCAACCGGTCTTGAAGGTGCCGCCGATCGGGTATTCCATAACACCCGCATCTTTGATCTTGGCGGCGGCGGCCAGAACGTCATCATAGGTTGCGGGCTCGGCAATACCCAGGTCGGCCAGAACGTCGTTGCGGTACATCATGTGCTGCGCGTTCACCATCATGGCAATTGCCATGGTCTTGCCATCCACCTTGATCAGCTGGTTTGGCAGCAGGTTCTGTCCGTATTTCTCGACCAGATCGTCCAGCGGCCGGATCGTACCTGCATTCAGCAACGGGATCAGAGTCGTGTTCGACACCCCACCGATCTGATAGAGCGACGGGCTGGCTGCAAAAGCCTCGGGCTGTTTCTCGCGGAATTCCTGGTCCAGCGAGGCATTGAAATTGCCGCATTCGGCCATCGCATCGGTGACGGCTTTCCAGGCCTCGAAACCAGCCGAGAGCGATTTGAGCGGTACGTCATTTTCAAACGAACAGGCAGCCCATGTGCCACTTGCCGCGATGGACATGGCACCTGCCATGAGGATCGTCTTGAGTTTCATGCGTTTCTCCCTGTCAGGATCGGTCCGTCGTCGACGTCCGGACCGGTGTTAAGCCCGTATGGGCTGTTCGTGGGGTTGTTCCCCGATCCGCGCACCGCTTCCAGCTTCGAAGAGGTGACAGATTTCTTTGGGCACCGAGAACGAGACGGGATCTCCAATCTCGGCGCGGAAGGCTTTGTCGGCTTTGACCGATACCAGCGCACCGCCGACCCGGACCGAGATCATGGTCGCATCTCCCAGCAGTTCCAGCGTGTAGATCGGTGCGGTGATTTCGCCCTGCCCTTCGGCAAGGCCAGCATCTTCAGCGCGGAAGCCCAATGTCATCGGACCGTCCGGTGCGTCGACCGGAATGGCTACATGTTCGGCGCGGAACACACCGCCCGAAGCCTCGCCATCCATCAGGTTCATCGCCGGTGAGCCGATAAAGCTGGCCACAAAAGTATTGGCGGGCCGGTCGTAAATATCGGTCGGGCTGCCGACCTGCTGCACCACGCCTTGTTTCATCACAACAACTCGGTCGGCCAACGTCATCGCCTCGATCTGGTCGTGGGTCACGTAGATGGTTGTCACCGCCAGTTCGTGGCTGAGGTTCTTAATCTGAGCTCGGGTCGAAACACGCAGCTTGGCATCCAGGTTCGACAACGGCTCGTCCATCAGGAACACGTTCGGTTCCCGTACGATGGCGCGGGCCAGCGCCACACGTTGCCGCTGACCACCTGACAATTCGGCGGGTTTGCGGTGCAAGAAATCGTCCAGTTCCACCATCGCGCTGGCCCGACGCACCTTGTCGTCATGGGTCGACGGGTCGATGCCGCGCACTTTTAAAGGAAAGCGGATGTTTTCGTAGACGTTCATGTTGGGGTAGAGCGCGTAGCTCTGGAACACCATCGCCACATCGCGGTCCTTGGGCTCCAGATCGTTGACCACCTTGCCATCGACCAGAATTTCGCCCTCGGTGACGTCCTCAAGACCGGCGATCATGCGCATCGTGGTGGTCTTGCCACAGCCCGAGGGGCCCAGCAGAACCAGAAATTCGCGATCCGCGATGGTCAGGTCGAAATTGTGGACCCCAATGAATGACCCCCAGCGCTTGCCGACGTTGCGCAATTGAATTTCCGCCATGGTGCCCCCTGAAAGGATTCGTTTGCATACGTTTGCAAAACAGTAATTCGCATATATCAAATCAGGCAAGACTTTTTTGCATACGTATGCAAAAATACGCGAAACCACCGAGTCGAATTCGCGGAATAGACCCCGCAAAACACTGATAAAGAACGGAAAGCACCGTGAGTTTTCAAACTGAAAAAAAGCTGATCCTGTCCTTCCATGACGCGCTTAGCCGCGCTTATGGGGATGAGTTGGCCACCGTCACAAAGCAATATTGCGCACCGAATCTGGTGTGGCGCGGATTTCACCCGTTCGACGAAATCGCAGGCCCTGACGCGGTGGCGCGCAGGATCTGGCAGCCGCTGAAACACAGTCTGACCCATCTACAACGCCGACAGGATATCTTTTTCGCGGGCCGAAATTCTTTGACCGAAGGGGGCGTCTGGGTGGTGTCGATGGGGCACCTCATGGGTCTGTTCGACGCGCCATGGCTGGGCATCCGCCCCACTGGCAAGATGGCCCTTTTGCGGTATTGCGAATTTCACAATGTTGCAGATGGCAAGATTTCCGAAACGGCAATGTATTTCGACATTCCGCACCTGATGGTTCAGGCCGGTCAGAACCCCTTTCCGCCACAGACCGCAGCGCATCTGGTGCAGCCCGGACCTATGACACATGACGGCATTCTGACCGAAGATCAGCCCGCCGACGAAGGTCACAAGACGCTGGAGGTCATCAACGCCATGATCGCGGACCTTGGGCAGTGGGACAGCGGCTTGTCCCTGACGGATGAGCTGGCGCAAACCTGGCACGAGGACATGATCTGGTGGGGGCCCGAAGGGATCGGTGCCACCTACACAATCGCGCGTTACGCGCAACAGCATTCCGGCCCGTTTCGCGCGGCCTTCACCGAACGCTCAAAGACCCAACATATCTGCCGCATGGCCGAGGGGCACTATGGCGGCTTTTTCGGCTGGCCCAATTTCACCGCCGTGCCCACGGGCGGTTTCATGGGGATGCCCGCCACTGGAAAGGCGGCTGAGTTTCGGGTGATCGACATCTATCGCCGTGCGGGTGACAAGCTGGCCGAGAACTGGATCTTCATCGATCTATTGCATTTCTGGAAACAACAAGGCGTCGATATATTGGCCCGCACAACCGGGATTGAAACACCATGAGGATTGATGCGCATCACCATCTGTGGGACCTGACCGCGGTGCATTATCCGTGGTTGATGGAAAAGGGCGCGGTGCGATTCTTCGGTGACCCCAGCCCCATTCAGCGGAACTATCTGCTGCCCGAGTTCCGAGCTGACGCTCAAGGATTTTCCGCCTCGGTCCATATCCAGGTAGGTGCGGCCGATCCCTGGGCCGAGGCGCAATGGGTCCAGTCTGTTGCCGATCAAAATCCCGATTGGCCACTGGTCCAAGTTGCCTTTTGTGATCTGACTGCACAGGACGTAACCGCGCAACTGGATCGTTTGCAATCCCTGCCCTCTGTGCGTGGGGTGCGTCAGATCATCGGCCGCGCCCCGGGCGAGGATCAACTGTCCGGCACAAACGACCTGCTGGACAATCCAAGGTTTCTGGACGGGTTGAAACAACTGGGCGACCGCGGACTGTCATTTGACCTGCAATTGCTGCCAGAATTGATGGAGCAGACCGCCGCCGTTCTGGCGCAGGCCCCTGCGACGCGGGTGGCGCTGTGCCATGCAGGGTCACCCCATGACCGGTCGGAACAAGGGTTGCAACGGTGGGCGCAAGCGCTGCATCACCTCTCGGCGCTGCCGCAGGTGACATGCAAACTGTCCGGTCTTGGCATGTTCGATCACAAATGGAGCGCCGACAGCGTGCGACCCATCGTGGACACATGCCTGACCCAATTCGGGCCCGATCGGTGCATGTTCGGGTCGAATTTCCCGGTCGACAGCCTGTCCTCTACCTACGCGCTTTTGGTTGAAAGGCACGGCGCGCTGGTTCCCGAACAAGACCACGATCTTGTCTTCGGAGACAGCGCGCGCCAGTTCTATCGCATATGATCCACGCGGTGCCTCTGCTCAGGATACCGACTGTTCCGACACGATCTCACCAAAGCGGGTGAAGAACTTACCCGACAGCTTTTTGGCCGTGCCCGCAATCAGGCGGCTACCAAGCTGAGCGATCTTGCCGCCAATATCGACCTTGGCTGTATAGGCCAACACGGTTTCATCCCCATCCTCGGTTAGAGTTACCTCAGCCCCGCCTTTGGCGAATCCCGCCGCCCCGCCCTTGCCTTCGCCGGTTAGGGAAAACCCACCTGGCGCGTTGGAATTGTCCAATGTAACTTCGCCTGCGAACTTCGCCTTTACCGGGCCAATCTTCAGGACCACTTTCGCCTCAAGTTCGTCGGGTGATGTCTGGGTCAGTTCTTCGCAACCCGGAATACATTCGCGCAGGATTTCAGGGTTGTTCAAAGCCCGATGCACAACATCGCGTGGCGCCGTGATACGGATTTCATCACTAAGTTCCATTCATGTTTCCTTTGTTCAACAGCATCTTGGAAATACCAAAAGCGCGGTCTCTGTCGCCTCTTTCGAGGTTTGTTTGGGACGCGCAGGCCACAAGGCCCGCAGCCAGTTAAGCACGTTTTTCATCATCAGACGTATCCCTTGTTTTATTGGTGTTTCGCCACAACACGATCTCAGCCAGGATCGACACGGCAATCTCGTGCGGGTCGATCGCGTGAATATCCAACCCCGCTGGAGATTTGAGCCGCGCGGCGCGGGCCGGGTCCACTCCCTGAGAAACGAGTTTCGCCGTCAGCGTTTCGGCCTTTCGGCGGCTGGCCACCATGGAAACTCGGGCTGCATCGGTCTGCAACGCAGCCTTGAGCGCATCGGCATCGCCGCGACCCTGAGAGGCGACGACTACAAAATCCTGCACCTCTATCCCCAATTGCTCAATTGTATCTGCTGTGAATCGCTGAAACTCACCATCGATCTCAGCGCTTTCACTTATGCAAACACGGAACCCGGACAATGCACCATGGGCGGCCAGGGCCGTTGCAATCAGCGACTCGCCAAAAATCACCAGCCGCGGGGCGTGCTTATACGGCTCAACCAAAAGATCGACCGTGCCACCCGATGGGCAACCGCTCGTGTATGTCTGCATACCGTCAGGATCGACCATGTTCACTACCTTGTCCGAGGGTTTGACACGAATCATCTGCGGTGACCCGTTGGCCAACGCCTGTTGCGCCGAAGCCCGCACAGCGCGCTGCACGCAGGCCCCGCCGAGATGCCCCAAGATGCGCCCGTCCTTGGTGATCGCTGCCTTTCCCCCAGCCTTGGCCGAAGTAGCGTCCGCCGTGCGTAGAACTGTTGCCACACAAAACGCGTCACCGGTCTGGCGTAGCTGCTCAATGGTGTCGAATATGTCGAAATTAGCCAACTTAGACTCCATTCATAACTTACGAAACTGCGGCTCCAACGCAGCCAATGCGTCGAGTGTATTGGCAGGCAAGTGGGCATCCAGATAGGGTGTGGCTGCCTGCATAGCGGCGGCAATAGGCTGATAGTCACGCCAGCCTTTCAGAGGGTTCAACCAGACGATCCGCCGTGCTTTGCGCCGGATACGCGCCAGTACATCGCTCAGCGCCTGCGGGTCGGAACTGCAATAGCCATCTGACAGGATCAGCACAATTGTTCTACCATTCAGCGCACGCCCGCCATATCCAGTCAGAAACCGCTCCAGACTGCCCGAGATATCGGTGCCGCCACCGAACCCCTCTGCCATCAGCGACAGTCGCCCCGCTGCACGCAACGTGTCGTGATCACGCAACGCATCCGTAACCCGCATCAGACGGGTGTGGAAAAGATAGGCATCCGCTTGTGCATCGCCACCAATCAAGCCTTTGAGAAACGAAAGAAAAACACGAGAATATATGGTCATCGAGCCACTCACATCGCACAGGGCCACGATCCGCATTGGGCGCGGTGGACGAGTGCGACGGTAAAGGTCTATCGGCTCACCCCCGCGCGCAAGACTGGCGCGTTGCGTTCGCCGCATGTCCAGCGCCGGGCCTCGTAAGGCTTGTTTACGGCGGCGCGAACGGCGGTCACGAATGGCGTTTGCAAGGGTTTTTGCAGCCTTTTCCGCCTGTTTTAGAGTCTCATCGTCCATAACCTCGCGCAAATCACGGCGCGACAGGTTGGCCGTACGGGTCGCAATCAGCTTCCCGTCTCTCCCCACGGCCTCCCCGTCGCCCGGATCAGGCACGGTTGCCTGATCCTTACCAGTATCTGAGTCTTGCGCCTCTTGCTGTTCACCCTGCCAAATCATCGGTTTCGCGGTTTGCACCCGGACATGTGCAATATGCGCCGTGCCCGACCTCTGTTTACCCGCGTTGAACCAAAAGGCGTCGAACAATTCATCAAACCGCCGCCATTGGTCAGCGTCGCCTGCCAGTAAGACACAGAGCGCCTGCCGAACTTGCACGCTGTCCGTTGCCTCAACTGCCGTCAGAGCTGCCAGAGCATCTGCAGTTTCCGAAGGCCCAACCTGCAGGCCGTTCATCCGAAGATGCGCAATAAAGCCCGACATGCGATCTGCAACGCCTGCGGCGCGAGTGGGAAAACGCGTTACCGCCATCACGCCACCTTTCCGATCAAACGATCCATCACCTCGGGTGGAGCGGCGTCGTAGTCTGCTGCTGTTTTGAGCAGGCATACCAGTGTTGCCTGCACTTCCTCACGTGATTTCGACAGATCATTGACGCCCAGCCCGGACAAGGCGGCCGCCCAATCCAACATCTCGGCAATGCCCGGCGTTTTTTCCAGGTCTTCCCTCCGCAATGCCTGCACGACGCCGATGATCTGTCGGGCCAGAGACGCTTCGACCTCGGGCATCCGTGCCCGCAAGATCGCCATTTCCGTTTCTTGCGACGGGTAGTCGAGAAAACTGTACAGACACCTCCGGCGCAACGCATCTGATAAGTCCCGCGTCCCGTTGGCGGTCAGGATTACGATAGGTCTAACCCGCGCCTCGATAGTACCGAGTTCGGGTATGGTGATCTGAAAGTCTGAGAGGATTTCCAGCAGATACGCCTCAAATTCCTCATCCGCCCGATCAATCTCGTCAATTAGCAAAACCGGGGGGATTTCTTCTGAAATAGCCTCTAACAAAGGCCGTTTCAGTAAATAGTCATCCGTGAAAAGTTGCGATTCACTGGTGCCGCCTTGCGATTCGCTGGCACGAATAGCCAGCAACTGACGCTGATAGTTCCATTCGTAGATAGCGTGACTTGCATCTAGCCCCTCATAGCATTGCAGTCGGATCAGCCGTGTATCACGCCACGCCGCCATCGCCTTAGCCACTTCGGTCTTGCCGACACCCGCAGGCCCTTCCAGCAGCAATGGCCGACCCAATTGCTGCGCCAGATGCAGTGCCATCGCCAATCTATCATCGGCAACATAGCCTTGCGCGGCTAACCCTGACTGCACTTCACTTAAAGACAAAGCCGGTATCCAATCTTCATCTGGCAGGTAAACCTCGGGGGAGGTTCGGAGGGGGCTGCCCCCCTCCGTTCGTTCGGGCCGGCAAAGCCGGTTCGAAACCGTTTACCCGTGCATCCCCAGCCCATTTGCGATCTTCCAGATCCGCCAGTGATCATGCGGCATGTGGCTCTGAACAAGGCCAAATGGGCGGAAAGCGTCATGCACGGCGTTCGAAAACGCAGGCACGCCGCCTACATTCGGGCTTTCACCTACACCCTTGGCGCCAATCGGGTGGTGCGGTGACGGGGTGACTGTGTGATCCGTAGTGTAGTTGGGCGTCTCCCATGCGGTCGGCAAGAAGAAGTCCATCAGAGTGCCAGTTTTCACGTTGCCCATCTCATCATAAGCAATTTCCTGGCCCATCGCGATGGCCAGTGCCTCGGTCACGCCACCGTGGACTTGCCCCTCGATAATCATCGGGTTGATCCGCGTGCCGCAATCATCCAGCGCATAGAACTGTCGAACTTCCCATTCACCAGTATCCACATCAATCTCCATGACACAGATATAGGCCCCAAACGGATAAGTCATATTCGGCGGATCATAGTAACTGACTGCCTCAAGACCCGGCTCTAATCCCGGAATCGCTTGGTTATATGCAGCAAAGGCGATTTCCTTCATCGTCTTGAACCGCTCCGGCGCGCCCTTGACCGCAAAACGATCCACATCCCATTCGACATCGTTGTCGTGGACCTCGAGGAGATAGGCCGCAATCATCTGTGCTTTGGCGCGGATTTTTCGGGCCGCCATTGCCGTGGCGGCACCGGCCACAGGTGTTGACCGAGATCCATACGTGCCAAGTCCGTATGGCGCTGTGTCGGTGTCGCCTTCCTCCAAAGTGATGTCATCAGCAGGCAGGCCGATTTCGCTGGCGATGATCTGGGCAAAGGTCGTTGCGTGGCCCTGACCCTGACTGATCGTTCCCAGCCGCGCGATGGCAGAACCGGTCGGGTGGATGCGTATCTCGCAGCTGTCGAACATGCCCAATCCGAGAATGTCGCAGTTCTTTACAGGTCCTGCGCCGACGATTTCGGTAAAATGCGTCAGGCCGATCCCCAGTAGCTTGCGGGTCTTTCCAGCCTTGAAATCCTCGATCCTTTGGGCCTGTTCGGCGCGCAAACCCTCATAGTCGACGGCCTTCAATGCTTTGTCCCAGGCGGTGTGATAATCGCCCGAGTCGTATTCCCAGCCCAGCGCAGACTGGTACGGGAATTGATCCGCCTTAATGAAGTTAATCCGGCGCAACTCGGCCGCGTCCATGTTCAGCTTAATCGCCAGAACCTCGATCATTCTCTCGATGAAGTATGCCGCTTCTGTCACTCTGAACGAGCAGCGATAGGCCACGCCGCCCGGTGCCTTGTTGGTATAAACGCCGTCGACAGCCAGATAGGCGGTCGGTATGTCGTAAGACCCGGTGCAGATGTTCATGAACCCGGCCGGGAACTTCGTCGGATCGGCGCAGGCATCGAACCCACCGTGATCCGCTGTTGTGTGACACCACAGACCAGTGATCTTGCCGTCCTTGGTCGCAGCGATCTTGCCTTGCATCCAGTAGTCGCGGGCAAAGGCTGTAGACATCAGGTTTTCCATCCGGTTTTCGACCCATTTCACCGGTTTGCCGGTGACAATGGACGCCACGACCGAACAGACATAGCCTGCATAAGCCCCAACCTTATTGCCAAAGCCGCCACCAATATCGGGGCTGATGACTCGGATGTTATGCTCAGCCAGACCTGAGATCAGCGACACAACGGTACGGATTGCGTGAGGGGCCTGAAAGGTCCCATATAGCGTCAGCTTACCCGTCACCTTGTCCATGCTGGCCACACAGCCGCATGTCTCTAACGGGCAGGGATGGGTGCGATGATAATAAACCATCTCTTCGGCCACGACATCGGCTTCACCTAGAACCGCCTCGGTCGCATCCTTATCGCCCTGTTCCCAAGTGAAGATATGATTGTGATGTTTGCGCGGACCGTGCGCGCCTTCGGTCTGACCTTCAAGATCTTCGCGCAGAACAACGTCAGATTTCAAAGCCTCAAAGGGATCAGTCAGAACTGGCAGTTCTTCATAATCAACTTCCACCAATTCCGCCGCATCTGCTGCAATGTAGCGATCTTCCGCGACGACATAGGCGACCTCTTGTCCCTGGAACAAGACCTTGCCATCGGCCAGTACCATCTGTTTGTCGCCAGCCAGTGTTGGCATCCAGTGCAATCCCAGAGGGGCGAGGTCTTCGGCGGTCAACACAGCGACTACACCGGGGATTGCAAGTGCTGCTTCTTTGTTCACACTGACGACACGCGCATGGGCATAAGGCGAACGGACAAAAGCACCGAACAGCATCCCGTCCAGCTTGATGTCATCGACATAATTGCCCTTGCCTTGGGTAAAGCGCACGTCTTCGACACGTTTGCGGGCACAGCCCATCCCTTTGAGGTTGGCGGCGCGTTCTTCGGGGGTCAGAGTCTGGTCGTTCATTCCGCAGCCTCCTTCTGAGCGTTCAGCATGTCGGCGGATGCCGAGATGGCCTTGACGATGTTTTGATACCCGGTGCAACGGCAAAGGTTCCCCGCCATACCGAAACGGATTTCTTCCTCGCTTGGGTTTGGGTTCTCCTGCAACAAGCGGTGTGCACGTGTGATCATGCCCGGCGTGCAAAAGCCGCATTGAAGCCCGTGATGTTCGCGGAACATCTCCTGCAGCACACCAAGGCTGCCATCGTCATTGGTCAGCCCTTCGACGGTAGTGATATCGGCACCGTTCACCTGCGCCACGAATGTTGTGCAGGATTTGACGGATTTACCGTCAATATCCACGGTACATGCGCCACAATGACTGGTTTCGCAACCGATATGGGGACCGGTAATTTTCAGATCTTCCCGTAGGAAGTGGATGAGTAACGTGCGCGGCTCTGCCAGACCTTCGACCTGTTTGCCGTTCACGGTGAGTTTGACATGCATCTTTGACATTGTTTTTCCTCCCCTCAACCTGCGCGGCTTTGCGCGCGGTCGATGGCACGGCGCAGCATCACGGCGGCCACGTGTTTCTTGAATTCGACGGGACCGCGGTTGTCGGCCACTGGATCGATCGCGTCGAGCATCGCTGTCACGCAACCCTCGATATCGCCCACAGCGAGTGCGTTACTGGCGGCTTCGGACCAAATTGGTGTGTCAGCCAGATTGGTCATCGCCACCGAGGCTTGACCGTTTCCGACTATCACTGCCGCCGCCGCCGTGGCATAGTCACCGATTTTACGCTTTTGCTTTTCATAAGCCTGGCCGACACCCGTTCCCGGCACCGGGATCGAAATCCGCGTCAGAATTTCCTCGTCGTCACGGGCGGTGAAATAGGCAGCTTCGTAAAAGTCGCGCGCGGCGACGCTGCGTTTGCCGTCCGGGCCGGACAAATCGAATGTTGCGTTTAAACACTGCATCAGCCCCGGCATGTCATTGCCCGGATCGCCGTTGGCCACGTTGCCACCAACAGTACCGACATAGCGCACCTGAGGGTCCGCGATCTGCAACGCCGCTTCGCGGATTAAAGGAATAGCCGAGGCTAGCCCGTCATGTGTAATCAATTCGTGCTGCGTGACCATGGCACCTAGCGAAACTGTTTCGGCACCGATCTCGATGCCTTTCAACTCGTCAATGGCCTGAAGATCGACAAGATGGCCCATCTCGGCCATGCGAAGCTTCATCATCGGAATCAGACTGTGCCCGCCCGCAAGCACTCGCGCTTCGTCTCCATATTCTTGCAAAATGCCGATGGCCGAGGCGATATCGCCTGGCCGGTGATACTCAAAACCGGCTGGTATCATTTTTTTCCTCCCTGGGTCCGAGCGATTTGCCTTGGGGGACCTGCGGTAAAGAAAGAACGGTTGAATCAGCCGTGCCAGTCAGCGGAAACGGGGCGCGCAGCTTGTTTCACGAGTTGCGAATAGGCTTCATGAACTGCGATCAAAGGCCCAGCGCATTACGGACGTCGTTCAGACGGGATCGGCTGACTGGAATCTTACTAAGCGCATCGACGCCTTCAAAATAGCAGGTGCCATTATCCTTGTGCCGTTCAAAGCTCGAAACGTGCTTTGGGTTCACCAGGTAACTTCGATGTGCGCGCAAGAAACCATCCGGTTTCAGGCGCGTTTCGGCTTGGGTAATCGACCAGGGGCAAAAGAGTTTCTCTGATCCCATGTAAAGAACGGTATAGTGCCCTTCAGCCCGGATGGCTGCTATCCGGGCAGGTTCTGCGAAAAATGTCTGACCTTCACGCTCAAACGGAACACCAGCCCGCAGCGCAGTGGTTTCGGTGACGGAGGGTTCGGGCGCCATGACGGCGGGCTCTGGCTCGATAAAGGTGATCCCAGTCAGAAGAAACGCACCGCAGATCAGGAAAACGGCAACCGTGACCCCCATGGCCAGGACCTGATTGTTCAGCACCGGCCCTGCCCCGCCCGCGTTTTCGCTGGCGACGAAATCGGTCAAGCCAGTGGCGACAAAATGCATGGTGAACACTGCCATACCAAAGCACACAGTTCCCAGCAGGATGTTGCGTTGGGTTCGGTTGTCATAGGCCACCCAAATCGCCAGAACCGACAGGATTACCGAGGCCAGCGTTGCAATTGCCACGTCCAGTGCGTTGTAAACAGGGCGGCAAAGCTCCATACCGGCCATACCGACATAATGCATTACAACAATTCCAAGGCCGACAATGATGCCCGCACCAATAACGGTCTGCATCGTCCGCGGGCGGAAATGCAACAGCAGCAGCGCCAGCCCGACCATAAGAATTGCCACCAGCGCAGACATCAAGGTGATCAGCGCGTCATAGTAGAACAGGATCGGCAATTGCAGGCCCAGCATGGCGACGAAATGCATCGACCATATGCCGCCGCCCAATGTGATCGCCGCCAGCACAACAATAAACTTGCGACGCTGCGGATTCAGTTTGGACGCGCCATGCGTCAGATAAAGGCCGGTGAAGCCAGCCATCAGCGCAACGGCCAACGAGGCTGCCACAAGCCAGGCGTTATGCGAATAGTCCAGCATTTGGGTTTGCACGCCCTCCCCGACGCGAGGATGACGTTAGCAAACGGATTTGATTGGGACAATTACGGACCGGGATGATATTTTTTAGCTCCGCGTTTTCCGATATCGTCCGCGGTTTCACAAGTAACCTGCGCGGTTCAGATCACTGAATGACGGCGTTTTCCCAGGCAGAAATAAACTTTTTCCTTTTCAGAACGTCCAAAAACGTAAGCAAGGCCGGGTTTAACCCAATGGTTTCTTGTTCATTTGAAGCATTGCCTGAAGTCAGCAATGGAAGAAACGGCTTGCTGTCCGGCGACGCAGGTTCTTCGGTGATCAAATAGCGGACAAATCGTTCTGCTGCCTCGGCTTTTCGGGTTGCTTCCGAAACCATGACAGTGCGCATCATTGTTGTCTGAAAATCAGAGGGAAGAATAACTTCCAAAGCGTCTTTTCCCTCGGTTCGGACGGCTGCGTAGCTGCCCAACACATTATAGGCGACCAAAATTGTTCCATCAGCGAGATCCGTGATCATCTCACCGGAACAGCAGTAAAGCCTGACATCCAACCCACCCATAACTTCCATCAGACGCCAGTAGGTTTCCGAGGCGCGTGCATCCTGTGTCGCAAACAGGTAGCCCAGACCGGACTGGCGGACATCATAGGTTCCGATCTTTCCGCGAAACACCTCGGGCCGTTCGCGCAGCGCTTCGATCAGACCTTGGCGTGTTTGCGGGATAGGCTGCCCTTCAAATGCGGTGCGGTTGATGACGATGGTCGCAGGCTCGGACGTGAAAGCAAAAAGGCTGTGATGCCACTGGGCCCAAGGCGGCACCTGCATATCGTCCAATGGCAACGCAAACCCGTCATTTGCAAGCTTTAGCTGCAAGTCCATTGCGCTGGAAACTATGACATCAAAAGCGTCAGGTGTGGCACGCACGCGCTTGTCGATATCAGCTGTGCCGGACACTAGGTACTCGATACTTATTGATGGGTTTTGGGCAACGAAGTCTTCGATCAGCGGTGCAAACAAAACCGTGTCCGTGCTTGAGATAACGCGTAGATGTGCGCCCTGCGCGCCATCGTTGAAAACCAGGCGATCTTCCCAATCCTCTGCCGACCCTAGGCTGGGAAAAAGAAACAGGGTTACAAAGATAAGGTCACGCATGCGCCGCCCTCTGTTTGGTTTTTCAGAACAAGCGTACCGCCATGTGCGGTCGCCACGTCCTGAGCGATGGTTAACCCCAGACCGGACCCAATCGTCCCGGTCGCATTCTGACCACGTTCAAATCGGCGAGTCAGCATATCGATCTCGTCTGGCGGAAAACCGGGCCCTGAGTCCCTGACCGTGATCCGGGCGTTCGGCACCGCTGTGACTTCGATCTGGACCGTGCTGTCTGAGGGCGCATATTTCAGCGCATTGTCGACCAAGTTACGCACTGCATTCTGAAGTAGAATGGGATCGCCGGAATAGGGAACTGAGGGATCACCGCTCAATGACAGCGAAAGTTCTTTCATTTCGGCTATCGGGGTAAGCCGCTGCACCAGCTCTCGGACCAAACCAACTAGATCGATATCCTCGCGTTCCAGATGATCCGCGCGAAACGTGATCATAGCGTGATCCAGCAACTGACCGGCCGCGCGCGAGCTTTCGTCAATCGCACGCACCATCGCTCGCAAAGCTTCGCGGTTATCTTTGCGTTCAACCCGGTGCAGCGTCGCCTCGGCATAGGATCTGACCGTCGCCAACGGTGTGCGCACTCGGTGCGCAGCTTCGGCGATGAAATCTTCGGATTGGCTAAGCGACTGATCCAAACGGCCCATCAGTGAATTAAGCGACGACACTAAGGGCGCCATTTCCCGTGGTACGGGCTTTTTGAAGGGGCTGAGATCCTGCGGGCCCCGGCGAGTGACCGAGGTTGTAAGTCTGTTAAGTTGTCCGATTGTCGTTGAGGTTACCCAGAACGACAGCGCCGTTGTCAGCAGAAAGAAACCCAGACCCAAATAGGCGGCATTGCGCGAAATCTGCTCCAAAGTTTCCGCAAGTGCGTCCTGGGTTTGGCCAAGTGCAACCTCAATCTTGGTCTGCCGTCCTAACCCGACCAGCGTTCGGCTGGCGCTGACCTGACGAACACGCTCACCACGCACCTCTCCGGATCTGAACACCCAGTTATTCTGGGCCGGGCCGCCCGTCAGGTGCAGATCTTCATAACCGGACAGGAATTCTCCATCCTGATAAATGGCATAGAACACCCGATCATCGGACGGCGTGCTGAGCATCGAGAACGCAGCATATGGAATGTCGACTTCCAGCACCCCGTCACGAAGAGCCGCTGCATCAAGGATGGATGTGACCGAGGCCTCAAGCAAATTGTCCTGACCTTGCTGGGCCACTTTTGCAGCATAGCTACGGACCGCAAAAAACAACAGGATTGCAAGGATCGCCGCACCACCGATCAGCGTCAGCATAAGCCGATTTCTTAAAGACCCGGAAACGGTCGGATTAGGCGTCATGATCCAACCTGTATCCCAACCCGCGCAGTGTTGTAATTTTCAGGTCAGACTTTTCCAGATGCCTGCGCAAACGGCCAACATAAACCTCGATCGCGTTGTCAGACACGTTGTCGTCGTAGGAAAACAAACGGTCCGCCAGCTTCTGTTTTGAAAACACATGACCCGGCGCGTTTATGAACAGCTCCATCATGCGCAATTCCCGGTTCCGCAATGACACGGCCTCTCCTCCAACAGTCAAATGACCGGCCACCGGATCAAACACCACACCACCGATCTCGATTGTCGATTTCGCACTCCCTGATTTTCGGCGCAGTACCGCGCGGCAGCGGGCCTCAAGCTCGGCATGGTCGAAGGGCTTGGTCACGTAATCGTCGGCGCCAAGATCAAGCGACCCGATTCGATCAGACACCTGGCTTCGCGCAGTCAAGACAATCACGGGTGTGTCCAAACGACCTGCCCGATGCCGTTTCAAAAAGTCACGACCATCCCCGTCCGGCAGCATGATGTCCAATAGTATCAGATCATACTCGTCGGTTTCGACAAAGGCGGTTGCATCCTCTAAATTCGCTGCGTGATCAATAACATGACCATCCAGTCGCATACGAGAGCTGATCGCATTCGCGAGGTCTAGATTGTCTTCCACAAGCAGAAATTTCATCAGGCTCGAACAGTATTTTGGCGCGTGACAGGTTGATGTCAGGTTGATGTGTTTTTGTTTCCTACAATCTGAGCCGCCATGCGGCCGGTTGTCAAACGGGAGGAAAACATGACGACATTGAAACTGGGCCGACGCGCCCTGATCGCAGCCGTGGCTGCAATTGGTCTGACGGGACCAGCTTTGGCTGAAGACCAAGTGGTGGACAGCATTCACTTTCTGATCCCCGGTGGTGCCGGCGGTGGCTGGGACGGAACCGCTCGTGGCACAGGCGAGGCACTGACAAATGCAGGTCTTGTCGGGACTGCGTCCTACGAGAACATGTCTGGCGGTGGCGGCGGCAAAGCCATTGGCTATCTGATCGAAAACGCCGACAGCAACCACGGCACGCTGATGGTTAACTCTACCCCTATCGTGATCCGCTCGCTGACCGGCGTGTTTCCGCATAACTTCCGCGACCTGACGCTGGTTTCGGGTACGATCGGTGATTATGCCGCGATCGTCGTGGGCAAGGACAGCCCCATCAACTCGATGGAAGACCTGCTGGCTGCATTTGACGCCGATCCTGCGGGAACGGCGATTGGTGGTGGATCGGTGCCAGGCGGTATGGACCATCTGGTTGCGGCCATGGTGATGGAAGCGGCCGGCAAAGACGCATTGGCCGTAAAATACATCCCCTATGATGCGGGTGGTAAAGCCATGGCGGCCCTGCTGTCGGGTGAAATCGCCGCGCTGTCGACGGGCTTCTCGGAAGCCGTAGACCTAGCAAATGCGGGCGAGGTTAAGATCATCGGCGTAACGGCGGAAGAACGCGTGGACGCCGCACCTGATGCCATGACCATGAAGGAACAGGGCATCGACACAACCTTTGTGAACTGGCGTGGTTTCTTTGCGGCTCCCGGCCTGCCCGAAGACAAGCTGGCCGTCTATCAGGACGCCATCGCCAAGATGTACGACACACCGGAATGGGAAGAAGTTCGTGCCCGCAACGGTTGGGTGAACATCCACAACTCGGGCGATGACTTCCAGTCATTCCTGGAACAGCAGGAACAGCAGATCGGCGATCTGATGAAAAAGCTGGGCTTCCTCTAATAGTAGATATGTCAGGGCGGTTCGCCGCCCTGACATCCCCAACCACAACAAAAAAGGAGGGGGTATCATGGCGCTGGATCGCTGGATCGCGCTCGTTCTTCTGGGTGTATGTTTAACGTATGGCTACGCCGCCTGGTTCACGATGGACGGTAGCCTTCCCCCTTTTATGCAACGTAACCCTATCTGGCCAAGCACCTTCCCAAAAGTGCTGTCCATTCTGGGTATTGTAACAACGACGATCATTTTGCTGGGATTTGAAAAATCTGAGCCGAAAGAGGCAGATATCGATTACCGGCGGCTGGGTGAGTACCACCTGGATCAGGCGCTAATGCTTCTGGCCTTGATGGTCATCTACGCCCTGTGCCTGCGTCCTGTGGGCTTTCTGATTTCAACCTCGGCTTTCCTGATCCTCGGGTCCATTATTCTGGGTGAGCGCAAGTGGCACATCATGTTGCCCGTCGCGTTCATTGCCACGGGTTCCGTCTGGTATTTGGTTCAGGAAGTCCTTGGCATCTACATGCGCCCCCTGCCGGGCATTTTCGGAGGCTGACATGCTTGAAGGACTTCTGATCGGCCTGCAAACGGCATTCTCTATCCAAAACCTTCTGATGGTCGTCGCGGGCTGTCTGATCGGCACGTTCATCGGAATGCTGCCCGGCCTCGGACCGATGTCGATCATTGCCATCATGATCCCGGTCGCCATCTCGATGGGGGATCCTTCGGCTGCTTTGATCCTGCTGGCCGGGGTATATTACGGCGCGATCTTTGGCGGCTCGACCTCATCCATCCTGCTGAATGCGCCGGGGGTCGCCGGTACGGTTGCCTCCAGCTTTGATGGCTATCCCATGGCGCGCCAGGGCAAGGCCGGAAAAGCCCTGACAGTCGCCGCGATCGCCAGTTTCGCAGGCGGCACGATGGGCGCTATCCTTCTGATGGTATTTGCCCCTGCGCTGTCCTCGGTCGCGCTGTTATTCCATTCGGCCGAGTATTTCGCGCTGATGGTCGTGGGCCTTTCAGCCATTGCGGCGTTTGCGGGCAGTGGCCAAGTTGCCAAGGCGGTCATCATGACGGTGCTTGGGCTTATCATGGCGACAGTAGGCGAAGGCGCGCTGTTCAATCTGCCGCGCTTCACCATGGGGATTATGGATCTGCAATCCGGCTTCGGCTTCATCACCCTTGCCATGGCGATGTTTGCCTTGCCCGAAGCCCTGTTTCTGGTCCTCAAGCCAAAAGACCTGAAGGGTGATGACGGTGAAATCAAGGATCTGCGCATCACCAAGGACGAAGCTAAGGCCATCGCACCTGTGGTCGGACGGCAATCGGTACAAGGATTCTTTATCGGTGTCCTACCCGGCGCAGGAGCGACAATCGCCAGCTTCCTTGGCTACGCGGTCGAGCGCAACATCGCGCCGAAAGAAGAGCAAGAAGAATTTGGAAAAGGCTCAATCAAGGGTTTGGCTGCGCCCGAAACGGCAAACAACGCGGCCTGTACCGGATCTTTTGTTCCATTGCTGACATTGGGTATTCCGGGATCGGGCACCACGGCGATCCTGCTGGGCGCTTTGATAGCCCTGAACGTGACACCCGGCCCGCGCCTTATGATCGATGAGCCGCAGATCTTTTGGGCGGTCATCATGTCGATGTTCATTGGCAACCTGGTACTACTGATCCTGAACCTGCCGCTGATCCCATATATCGCCAAGGTGCTGTCTGTACCGCGCAACTATCTGATCCCGTTCATTTTGTTTTTCACGCTGATGGGGGCCTATATCGGGCAGAACAACGCCACCGAATTGCTGATATTGGTCGGGTTTGGAATCTGTGCCACAGCACTGAAATTTGCCGACTATCCACTGGCACCGTTGCTGATCGGGTTCATCCTTGGCGGCATGATGGAAGACAACTTTGCCCGATCGATGCAGCTTTATGACGGGATCGCTTTCATCTGGGAACGTCCCATGACGCTGGGCTTGCTCGTTATCGCGGCATTGCTGGTGCTGCTCCCTAGCTATCGTGCGCGTCGTTCGCGGGCGCGGGCAGCCGGGGTCGCTGATGGCGACTGAGCCCCTTTCAGGTATTCGGGTTCTTGACCTGACAAATGTTCTGGCAGGCCCGTATTGCTGCTATCAGCTTGCGCTGATGGGGGCCGATGTGATCAAGGTTGAACGCCCCAACGGTGGTGATCTGGCCCGCGTGCTGGGTGCTGACCCCGACAGGAACAAGGCAGGCATGGGCATCAGCTTTCTTGCCCAAAACGCCGACAAAAAATCCGTCACCTTGGACATGAAATCCACGAAGGGCAAAGCGCTGCTGAAACGCTTGGTTCGTACAGCGGATGTTCTGGTTGAAAATTTCCGGCCTGGGGTCATGGATCGACTGGGGCTGGGTTATGAGGTTCTGCGCGCCGAGAACACAAACCTGATCTACTGCGCGATCAGCGGGTTTGGTCAGGACGGTCCCCGCCGAAAAGACCCGGCCTATGATCAGATCGTTCAGGGCATCAGCGGTGTGATGTCAATAACGGGTGCCGCCGATACGGCACCGTACCGTGTAGGATACCCGCTTGCCGATACCGTCGGAGGTCTGACAGCTGCATTCGCAGTTAGCGGGGCATTGAACGCGAACCCTCGCGGTGCGTTTCTGGATGTCGCCATGTCCGAGGCAGTCATATCAACCATGGGTTGGGTGGTGTCGAATTTCCTGGTCGGCGGCGTCACCCCCAGCGCGCACGGCAATGAAAACACCACGTCCGCGCCATCTGGTACGTTTGCCACCGCAGACAACCCGATTAATATCGCCGCGAACAGGGATGAACAATGGCAGGCCCTTGCCCGACACCTCGGACGAGAGGATTTGCTGGAAAGCTCCGACTATACATCCCGCGAAGACCGCAAGCGAAACCGCCATGCCCTTCGGATTGAGCTGGAAACAACGCTGCGCAAACGGTCAGCCAATGAATGGGTTGACGAGTTGAACGCATTGGGCGTTCCGACTGGGCAAGTACTGACGGTGCCACAGGCCCTGTGCGATGACCAACTTGCAGGACGAGGATTGATTGGATCTCTATCCGTCCAGGGCGAGGAATTGAAACTGACTGGCAGCCCCGTCGTGATGGATGGTCAGCGCAAGATGCCTCAAGCCTCTCCGCCAGAACTTGGTGCGGACAATTCTCTAGTTTGGTCAGAACTTGGCCTGTCCACCACCGAAATCGATACGTTGATGAAAGAGGGTGTCATATGAGTGATGTGGCGGACTGGTGGAGCACCGCCATCATCGACATGGAACCGGGGCGCATTGACCTGCGGGGAGAGCCTATTCAGGACCTCATTGGCAATCTCAGCTTCGCCGAAATGATCTGGTTCATGGTGCGTGGCGACAAGCCGTCACCAGCACAGCTGAAGTTGTTCGAAGCTGCATTGGTCGCCGCTGTGGATCACGGACCGCAGGCCCCGTCTATTGCCACAGCACGAATGGCAGTGACCTGCGGTTTGCCTTTGAACAACGCCATGGCCAGTGCGGTGAATATGCTGGGTGACATCCATGGCGGTGCAGGAGAGCAGGCCGTAAATCTCTACCATTTCGCTGCCTCGCACAGTTCCAATCTCGAGGTTGCGATGGACGAATGGATCGCTTTGAACGGGAAAATTCTGCCTGGGTTTGGCCATCGGTTTCACACTCCAACGGATCCACGTGCGCCTCGTCTGATGGCATTGGTTGACGAGGCAATTGCTAATGAGGCTTGTGATGGGCGCTTCAAGGCCGTCGCGCGAGAAATTGAGTCAGAACTGGCCCGCCGCAAAGGCAAACCGGTCCCCATGAACATCGACGGCGCCACCGCAGTGATTTATGCAGAGCTTGGCTTCGCTGCGCCTCTTGCTCGGGGCCTGTTCTGTCTGTCCCGTTCAGTTGGCATTCTTGCGCACGCGTGGGAGCAAACACAGCAGGGTGGGCGAAACAAGGGCCCAACGCCTCCTAAGTACCGTTGGACGTACTTGAACGCCGAAACGCTAGGCAGCGTTGACCAGTAAACATTTCCGGCGGAGTTGACTAGTACACCGACTTGCAGAACCCGATGGTCACACTTGTTTTTCCACCACGGGTTCGACATCGGGCCGCACCGGTTCAACGTCAGGACGGACTGGTTCGGCCTCCATCTCGATGATCTCGGGGGCCTCGGCCTCTTCGACCACGTCCTCTTCCGGCTCGGCTTCGGGCTCGGGTTCCGGCTCGACTTTGTCCTCCAGCGCGCCGACGATCAGCGGCAGCATATGCACACCAGTGGCCGTGGCGATCTCGGGCGTTTGCGGGGTCTGCCAGCTGAGGGTGTCAAAGCTGCCGCAGTTCTGGCACACCGGTCCCCATTCGGGCTGGATGTCGTGGCAATTGTCGCAGACCCATTGCGGCCCGCGCGGCGCGTTCAGCGCCTTGGCCAGCCAGCCTTGCACAACAGCGTCCGAGGACCCTTCGCCCCGTTCTATCGCGGCCATCAGGGTATAGGCCCGCGCATCGGCCTGTTTTTCCACCACATCGCCCAGCGCGCGGCGGGCTTCAGGGAAGTCCTCGGCGACGATGTTCAACTCAGCCAGGATCAGGCGGGTCTCCAGATCCTCGGGGTGGATACGGGTCAGGGCGACAAAGCGGGTAATCCGCGCCGCAGGGGTTTCATCCGGTGCAATCTCGGCAAAAGCATGGGCCAGATCAGGATGCGGCTGCACCTCCCAAGCCTTTTTCAGGATCTTGGTCGCAGCACGCGGCTTGCCTTTTTCAATATAGGCACGCGCGGCCATCGCGGCGGCAGGCACCAGATCGGGCGACAGGCGGTTGGCCTCGATCGCGTGTTCCTGTTGTTCGACCGTGGCGCTGTCATCCAGAATGTCCTTGGCTTCGGACAGGGCCAGAACCGCGTCACGGCGCTTGAACACGTCGCGCGGTAGTTGGCCCGCCTTCAACTTGGCCGTCAGAGTTGATCGAGCACCAGCCCAGTCCTGCGATTTGGTCTGCAGACCCAACAGAATGTCTTGCGTCTCGGCATGGCGCGGTTTGATCGCCAACGCCTTTTCAGCAAGCTTTCGGGCTGTGTCATCATCACCCTCGGCCAGTTTCTGCTTCATGATGCCGCGCACACCGACAAAGCGGGTGGCGTTATTGGTGACTAGTTTCTTGTAGGTCTCTGACGCCTTTTTCGTATCGCCATTCATCTCGGCAGCCTGTGCCACCAGTAGATTGGTCAGTTCCGGCTTGTTCAGCAGTTTCTCGGCCTTGGCGGCCTTGTTCATCGCCACGCGCCCCTCACCCGAAGCAAGTGCCATCAACCCATCGGCCAGCGCCTGGTAACCGCGCTTTTCACGGCTGCGGTCAAAATAGCGCGACAGGGCAGTTTCGTCGCCATTGAGGAAATGCAGTGTCGCGATCAGCAGGGTCAGCAGCTTGAAGATCACCCAGATGGCCACCACAAGCACGCCCAGCGCGATCACCGATTGCAGCGGCCCCAACGTGAATTCGGTGCCCGCAACGGTGATCTGCACGCCACCACTGGTTTCCATCAGGAACATGGCGCCCATGGCCAGCAGGCCGATAATCGCTACAAAAACAAGGATCTTTAACAATGACCACAGCATGGCAGGTCCTTCAGTTCGAGTTTACGCTGGATTGCAGCGCATTTGCGGCGTCCACGGCAGCCACACGTGTCTGGGCCGCCTGTTCCCAATCGGCCAATGCGGCCTGTGCCGTGTCGGGCAGAGATTTAAGCTCGCTCAGCGCGGTGGCAATATCCCCTTCGGACAGGGCTGCCTGTGCCCGTGACAGGACTGCGTCCGGGCCGTCACCCTCTTGCGGCGTCACCGATCGCGCGCCGGTCTGCCGTTGCAGAAAGGCGACCAGCCCGGTTGTCTTGTCGGCATCACGTGCATCGGCCAGCGCAGTACGGGCTGCGGGCACAAAGGACTCGCGCAAGGCAGCAAGAGTTGCAACGCCTTCCGTGGACGGTGCTGACAGGGCATCAGGTACGCTCACGCCCCCTGCCTTCAATTGGTCTACCAGGTCGTTATAAGGCTGGCCCGCCTCCAACTGCCCATGCACCTGAGACAGAACCGCAGCATTGGTCGCAGCCTGCGCCTTAACCGCAGCCTGAGCTTCAAGCGCTTGTGCATCCGAGACCATTTTCTCGACCTCAGCCCGCTGCGCGGTCAACGAGTCCTGCAGTTTCTTCAGTTCGGCCTCAAAGGCGGCCGAGACCTCGGGCGAGGCGCCTTGCGTCAGGGCGCCGCTTTCCAGATCGTTCAGACGGCCGGCCAAGGGGTCAACCTTGCCAGCCAGCCCATCCAGGCTGGTTTTCAACGCCGCCAGATCCGAACTGAGCGGCGTGACCTGATCAGTCAGGGCCGCGATCTTGCTGTCTACGTCCGAACTGCCGGACTGGGATTCGGATAGGGATTTCGTCAGCGCTTCAATCTGGCTGGCCTGGTCGCTCAACTTCGATTCAAGGGCTGTCAGCGCGTCAGACTGGCCCGAATTGAACATGCCCGCGCTGCCAGCGGCAAAGCCAATCGCCGCGGCGATTGCACCACCGATCAGGGCCGGGACAAAGCCGCCTCGCTTTTCTTCTTTGTGCGCTGCAGGCTCAGCGTGGGTCGGTTCCACGGCCATTTCGGCTTCGGCTTCGGCTTCGGCTTCGGCTTCGGCTTCGGCTTCGGCTTCGGCTTCGGCTTCGGCTTCGGCTTCGGCTTCGGCTTCGGCTTCGGCTTCGGCTTCGGAAAAGCCCTCTTCTACCGGCTCGGCCGCGTCAACAGTAGCTTGTTCCTCAGCAATTGTGGATTCGACCGCTTCGTCCGACTTGGGGTCTTCCACTGGCTTTTGATCGGTTTTCTTCTTACGAGCCACCGCAACATTCCCCTTATCGAATCCAAAATCATATGAATAACAGGCCACTCTAAGTTAATCGGTGGTATCGCTACCCTCAACCCGCATCGCATGTTTCACAAGTTTTTTAACCGCTTTTCGCATTTTCTTGGGGGTTGGCGCTTTGGCGACCCTTAGATGCGCATAGTCCAAAAAATAAAGGGGTTCCGCAGTCGCTTCGCTGATTGCGGCCAGCCACAGGGGCGCTGAACCAGCCCAGATATCGGCAAATTGTCGCGCCGTCCGGGGCGAAAATAACGGTGCGATGACCGACTCTTTGCCATCGGTGGCGGCTGCGGCCTCGGGTGTCAGCGGTAACAGGCGCTGCTGATAGACGGCCTGTTCGCGCACGGTCAGTCCCGACTCGGTCAGGCGGGTGGCGACATTGCCCCGGCTGTGTTCTCCACGCAAATGCAAAAGCGGGCTGTCGGGCCGATGTTTCAGCAGATAGGCCACCAGTTCTTCGGCCGCTGCGCCAACCATCTGCGCGTTCCAACCAGCACTTTGGGCCGTGCTGGTGGTGGCAGGGCCGACGCAAAAGGCGGGCATGTTCCGAGACAAGCCCAAGGATACGGCAGCATTCACCCCATTGGCCGAGGTGAAAATCAGTCCCCGCACACCACTGGTGTCGACATTGATCGGCAAGGGGTTGATTTCGAGTAGCGGGGAATAGATGACCTTGACCCGGGATCTGGTGCGGGCCGGCAGCTGCGCGACAAACCGTTCTGAGGCGGCGCGCGGGCGGGTCATCAACAAATACAACGGTCGGCGCCTTCCGCCTTGGGATTGTTTGCATCCGCGCAGGGTGATACCCCGCTTGGCAGTCATGGTGTAACGGATCAGGCCAATGGTGCAAACACTTACCATCCTCGGGTTGGAAAGCAGCTGTGATGACACGGCCGCCGCCGTCGTGCGCCAAACCGATGGTGCAGAGGCCGAGGTTCTGTCTTCTATCGTGCATGGCCAGACCGAATTGCACAGCGCTTTTGGCGGCGTAGTGCCCGAAATTGCCGCCCGCGCGCATGCCGAAAAACTGGATGTCTGCGTGGTGCAGGCGTTACAGTCCGCAGGGCTGACCCTGGCCGATATGGACGCCATTGCGGTCACCGCCGGGCCGGGTCTGATCGGCGGCGTCATGTCGGGTGTCATGTGTGCCAAGGGGCTGAGTGCAGCATCTGGCCTGCCTTTGGTCGGGGTGAACCATCTGGCCGGGCATGCCCTGACACCTCGTCTGACGGATGGGATCGCTTTTCCTTATCTGATGCTGCTGGTCTCGGGGGGGCATTGTCAGTACCTGATTGCCCACGGACCGGAAAAATTCACCCGTCTGGGCGGCACCATCGACGATGCCCCCGGCGAAGCGTTCGACAAAACCGCCCGCCTGCTGGGCTTGCCGCAACCCGGCGGCCCCTCGGTCGAGGTCGAAGCCCGGTCGGGCGATCCCAAGCGATTCCGCTTTCCGCGCCCACTGCTGGACCGGCCAGGATGTGATCTGTCGTTCTCGGGGCTCAAGACCGCGCTGATGCGGATGCGAGACCAGATCGTTGCCGAAAAGGGTGGGTTGACCCGACAGGACCGCGCAGATCTGTGCGCTGGGTTTCAGCAGGCCATTGTCGACACATTGGCCGAAAAAACTCGCCGGGCGATGGATCTGTATTTGGAGGAAAACCCTGCAGAGCCGGTGATCGCGGTTGCAGGTGGCGTAGCAGCAAATTCGGCCATTCGTGCAGCATTAGAGACTGTTTGCATAGAAAAAGGTGCGCGATTCACGGCCCCGCCGCTGAACCTTTGCACCGATAACGCCGCCATGATTGCCTATGCAGGGATGGAGCGGTTTCGTACCGGTGCCCGGGATGGATTGGACCTGACCGCCCGGCCCCGCTGGCCGTTGGACCAGACCAGTCCCGCCATGCTGGGCAGCGGCAAGAAAGGAGCCAAGGCATGAGCGTCGCTGTCCTTGGATCTGGGGCATTTGGCACCGCTTTGGCGATTTCGCTGGCCGGGAATGGGCCGGTGACGCTGTGGTCGCGCAACACCGAGCAAGCCAACCAAATGCAATACAGCCGCGAAAACGCTGCGCGCCTACCAAACGTCGCCCTGCCAGACGAAGTATTGGTGACAGCCGATATACAGGACGCCGTGACCTCTGATGTCTTGCTGCTGGCGGTTCCCATGCAGAAACTGCGCGCGGCTCTGACGGAACATGCCCCGGTTCTGGCCGGAAAGACACTGGTTGCCTGCTGCAAGGGGATCGAACTGTCCTCAGGCCTTGGTCCAATCTCGGTGATCCGCCAGACCATCCCGGATGCGCGCCCGGCTCTGCTGACCGGGCCCAGCTTTGCCGATGACATCGCGCGCGGGCTGCCCACGGCGCTGACGCTGGCCTGCGCGGATGGTGATCTGAGCGAAACGCTGCAGACCGAACTGACCACTGCGAACCTGCGCCTTTATCGCACCACCGACGTGATCGGCGCGGAACTGGGCGGAGCCTTGAAAAACGTCATGGCCATCGGCTGCGGCGCTGCCATTGGGGCCGGGCTTGGCGACAGTGCCCGCGCTGCCCTGATGACCCGTGGCTTTGCCGAGATGCAGCGGTTCGCTTTGATGCGCGGCGCGCGTCCCGATACCTTGATGGGCCTGTCTGGATTGGGCGATCTGGTGCTGACCTGCTCATCCGAATTGTCCCGAAATTATCGTTTTGGCCTGTGTTTGGGTCAAAATCGCCCTTTCGACAGCCAAACAACGGTCGAAGGCGTCGCAACCGCGCGCGCCATGGCGGACATTGCCACGGCTGAGGGGCTGGACATGCCCATCAGCGCCACGGTGGCCGACCTGAGCCACGGCACCTATAGTGTGCCCCAAGCCATTCAAACCCTGCTTAACCGACCCCTCAAGGAGGAATAATATGCTCATTGCCCTGATCGCCAAGGACAAGGACGGCGCCCTGCAAACCCGGCTGGACAATCGCGCCAACCACCTGGCCTATATCGAGGAAACTGGCGTTGTTGCACAGGCAGGCCCCCTGCTGGACGGCGACGCGATGATCGGCTCGTTGATCATTCTTGAGGTCGAAGACATGGCTGCTGCGCAAACATGGGCAGACAACGATCCCTATGCCAAAGCAGGGCTGTTTCAATCCGTTGATCTGATCGTATGGAAGAAGGTCGTCGGCTGATGGCATATTGGCTGTTCAAATCCGAACCCTCAACCTGGAGCTGGGACCAGCAGGTTGCCAAAGGGGATGCGGGCGAAGAGTGGGACGGCGTGCGCAATTATCAGGCGCGCAATTTCATGCGTCAGATGGCAATCGGTGACCGCGGGTTTTTCTACCACTCGCAAAAGGACAAGGCGATTGTCGGCATTGTCGAGGTCTGCGCCGAGGCCCACCCCGACAGCACCACAGATGATGAACGCTGGGAATGTGTGGATATCAAGGCTGTACGCCCGTTCACTACAGCTGTCACTTTAGAGCAGATCAAGGCAGATGAACGTCTGGACGAGATGGTGCTGGTGAAAAACTCGCGCCTGTCCGTTCAACCTGTGACTGATGAGGAATGGGCAGCCATCTGTACGCTGGGGGCCACCCAACCGGATTGACGGAATCAACGTCTAAGGGTGCAAACCTTCTCAAACCACCAATAAAATGGTATATTTTTAGGGCTGCACCATGTGGGGGCAATGGCGGCCGCAGTTTCAGTGGTCGTCTGTCTTTTGGTGTTGCTCGATCTTTGGTTGATCAATTCGAAAGCAAGAACCCATGTCTGACGTTGAAGGCAGCGGTGGGAAGAACGAAGACATTGCTGCTGAGCTGAGTTCAAAATGCTGGGAAGCGCGCCTTGAGATTGCGCGAAAACAGCGCGCCGCTGCGCTGGCCGATGCGCAGCAATCAGGTCACCCGGAAACGTCACTGGAAATCGAGATTGAAACGCCGCAGGAAGACAGCCCCGCGGACCTCGGTGAATTCAAACTTGAGCAGGTTGTGTTCAAAAGTTCTCAGTCGAAACACCCAATACAACCGCCCCGAAAACAGCGCGTCAATCGCATGTATCCGATCGTTTTTGGTGCAATGTTCTGTGGCGCTGCCCTGCATTGGGCCGCAACAAGTGTTTTGGCAGGATGGCGAAACCCCGACGCGGTGGTTCAAACCAGCCTATCTATTGATACAACAGCAGAAATCGACGCAGACGCAAATCCGGTGGCGGGTGATCCAAATGACGGTGATACGACCCTGTCCAGCTTGGAATCGGACGCGGCACAACCGATTTCGCGGTTTGCCAAAGTGACGCACAAGACGTCCACTGCAAATACGGGGCCAGGGTCAGAAAAGAGCAGTTCAGTTGTTCCAATGAACTATGAGCCAGCCTGGGGTGAGACGCTATTGCCACCGGTGAAACAAGGCTCTTACGAACCGGGGGCGCCGCTAACAACCGTACCTGACGTCGTGATCGCCCGAGCCACCGCACCGAGATCGGTTCTCGTGATTCCCGAAAAACATGACAGCCTGCCTAATCATGACCAGCCGGCTGAAACAGGGGTATCTCTTTTTGTACCCGTTGGCGTGTCGAACGAAACCAGCATCGCCGTGCTTGAGGTTTTGACCTCGGACCAGACTGACGTGATTGCAACGGCGCGGGTAAATTATGCCGTGAAGGCGACTCAGGTCCGATTCTATCACCCCAAGGACGCGCAAATTGCGGAACTGACAGCAAGTTTGCTTGGCGGTATCTCTCGGGACTTTACGAAGTCCGGTCCAAAAACGCGACCGGGTCATATTGAGGTTTATTTGGCCGGTAAGGGGGGTGGAAGAAAACGCCAACCAAATCGAGGGCCAGATTCAGTGGAACGGTTTGTTGCCCGAATTATTGAAGAGTTCCAATAAAAATGCGGGAAGGTTCCGACGATGCAGAACCCTCCCTACCCCCGCGTGCTCCCTACTCACCACACGCGTCTGGAAATCTTTGGCTCTGACCGTACTGGTCTCTCTTAGATATTAGTCGAGTTCTGGTGGTCAGCACAAACACCAAGTGCTTAAAATTGAAAACGCCCGCCAGTGGCCTGACGGGCATCAAGGGATCAGCCGTAGACCGACTCTTTGCCGAAATGCTTGGTCAGCATGTAATAGACAACGGCGCGGTATTTGTTACGCTCAGACATGCCATAGGTTTCAAGCGCAGTGTTGATTGCGCCCGTCAACTCTGGCCCGTCTGACAGGCCCAGCTTCTTGATCAGAAAGTTGTTCTTGACCGTCTCGATCTCACCTTCCTGCGTGGCAGCCACGGTCGACGCGTCGGCGTCATAGATCGCCGGACCACATCCGATTGTGACCTTGGTCAGCAGGTCCATATCAGGGTCCATTCCGCATTTGTTTTTCAGATCATCTGCGTATTTTGCGATCAGCTCGTCGCGTTTTCCCATGTCCCAATCTCCCTAAGTTACAATGAAACGGCACCCTTACCGTCTTCATTAAGGTTAGCCGCGACAGATATTTTTCCGAAAGGAAAAAATTAAGGGATTTCTCCCCCTAATGCCGATAAGGGCGCAAAGCGGCCCGGCTGGCCTAGCGGCAAAAGCCCCAACCCGGACCCTGCAGGTGGAAATGGTCGGCGTGCAAGCGATTGTAATCTGGCCCCAAAACAACCCGGAACCAGTCACAAGCACCACGTCCAATCCGATGCAAAAACGCGGCCTCGGGTCCGGGCGTGTCCCAATCTGTCAGCAGGGTCAGGGATCGGCCATCCCCCAGTTGCAGGCCGATTATATCAATCGCGTCCGCGGTGGCGTGGCTGCTCCAGCCGCTGTCCTGCCCCTGCGCAGTGCGCATCCGGCGGCAATTGTAGCTGCCCACGTGGCGTAAGGCGCGCACGTCGGTGCCCAGGATCTCGCGCGCGGCGGGCTGCACCACGTGATGTTCCCATAAGGCCAGCCGCAATGTTGTGGTGCAGCTGGTTTCGACCGCCTCGATCCGTGCGGTGGTCAAACCAGAAAGCAGACCCCGACCGGCAATGCCACAGTTCCGATCCACCACCAGCTCGTCCATCGGCTCAAAAACCACTTCGGCTGCGGACAGGGCGGCCCGGCACTGTGCCTCGTCCCCCAAGGCGCGGCGCAGCTGATACGCGGTGACCGGCGTAACCGGTGCTGTCACGGTCAAGTCCCGCAGCGGGTTCCAATGTGGCGGCACCGGAGTTTGCGGATGCGATAACACCCACCACCCGCCGCCGCCCGCGACGATCAGCAAGGCAACGAGTGTAAAAAACAAAGACGCCGCCAGATACAAAATCCGGCGGCGTCCTGTGCGTTTGGTCATACCCGTTCCGCAATCAATAGCGGTAATGCTCGGGCTTATAGGGGCCTTCGGGTTTCACGCCGATATAGGCCGCCTGTTCGTTGTCCATCTTGGTCAGTTTCACACCGATACGGTCCAGATGCAGACGGGCGACTTTCTCATCCAGATGTTTGGGCAGGATGTAGACGTCGTTTTCATACTGATCACCCTTGGTGAACAGCTCGATCTGCGCCAGAACCTGATTGGTGAACGAGGCCGACATCACGAATGAAGGATGCCCGGTGGCGTTGCCGAGGTTCAGCAGACGACCTTCGGACAGCAGAATGATGCGGTTGCCCGAGGGCAGCTCGATCATATCCACCTGTTCCTTGATGTTGGTCCATTTGTGGTTCTTCAGGCTGGCCACCTGAATCTCATTGTCGAAGTGACCGATGTTGCCGACGATAGCCATGTCCTTCATCTCGCGCATATGCTCGATGCGGATCACGTCCTTGTTGCCGGTGGTGGTGATGAAGATATCAGCGCTGGCGACTTCGTCTTCCAGCAGGGTGACCTCGAACCCGTCCATTGCGGCCTGCAGGGCGCAGATCGGGTCAACCTCGGTCACTTTTACACGGGCACCCGCACCGCGCAACGACGCGGCCGAGCCTTTGCCCACGTCACCATATCCACAAACGACAGCAACTTTACCGGCCATCATGGTGTCGGTGGCACGGCGGATGCCGTCGACCAGCGATTCCTTACAACCGTATTTGTTGTCGAACTTCGACTTGGTTACGCTGTCGTTCACGTTGATCGCCGGGAACGGCAGGTGGCCGTCCTTCACCAGCTGATACAGGCGGTTCACACCGGTGGTGGTTTCCTCGGACACGCCCTGGATCTGATCACGCATCTTGGTGAACCAACCAGGGCTTGCCGCCATTCGCTTGGCGATCTGGGCCTTAATGACTTCTTCCTCTTCCGAGCCCGGAACGGGGATGATGTCTTCGCCGGCTTCGGCACGTGCGCCCAGCAGGATATACAGCGTTGCGTCGCCGCCATCATCCAAGATCATGTTCGGGCCGTCTTCGAACAGGAAAGATTTGTCCAGATAATCCCAATGCTCTTCCAACGTCTGGCCTTTGATCGCAAAGACCGGAATACCAGCCTCGGCAATGGCCGCCGCCGCGTGATCCTGGGTTGAGAAGATGTTGCACGACGCCCAGCGCACATCCGCGCCCAACGCCACCAATGTTTCGATCAGAACAGCCGTCTGGATGGTCATGTGCAGCGAACCGACGATCCGCGCACCTTTAAGGGGCTTTGCGTCACCGTATTCCGCGCGCAGGGCCATCAGGCCCGGCATCTCGGTTTCGGCGATGTCCAGCTCTTTGCGGCCAAACCCGGCCAGCGCAATGTCTTTGACGATATAGTCCCCGGCCATCATATACTCCATTCCGGTAAGCAGGTCCGGGCTGCCCCCTAGCATCCCTTGGGGCAGGTAGCAACGAAGATGGCCGAAAACAGATTATTTGGCAGCAAAAATCAGCTGGGCTCACCCTTTAGTGTAATCTTCGGGATCGCTTCAAAAAAATCGGTGCCAACGGCGACAATACAACTAATGCCGTTCGCTTGGGTCACCAGAACCGTGTAGCTTCCGGTTTCCTTCGAGGTCCAAACCTCCATAACCGCCTGCGCACCACGCGTTTTCTGCAATCCACCAAAGACCAGCTCTTCTGAATAGCTGTCTTGCAGCTTGGCGATCACATGCTCGCGTTGCGCACAACCTTGGGCAAATGCAGGGGGGGCAGTGGCGGCCATTCCAAAGGCCAGGGTAATTCCAAACAGTCGCTTAAACATAGTAGCTCCCTTCGATACGAGTTACGTTCCGAGAGGGGCACACCAGGAGGAGCATGCACCCCCCTCAGCACAGATGTCGGTATCACCACGCGCCAATTCAAAGCACGTCTGGTCAAGAAAAAGTTGGCAGCTGGTGATCTCGACAGGTACATCATAACACAAAAACCCAAAACTTACGTGGGCGACTTCACAGGGCATGGCATAATGGCAACACAAGCACGAGCATGGCAAAGAATGCTGTCGGGGCGCAGACTGGATCTGCTGGATCCGACCCCCGTAGACATCGAAATCGAAGATATCGCCCACGGACTGGCCTTTGTGGCCCGTTGGAACGGCCAAACGGCGGGTGATTTCGCCTATTCCGTGGCCGAACATTCCCTGCTGGTCGAAGAGCTTTTTGGCCGGGTTGCGCCCAAAGCACCGGTGAAATGGCGCCTCGCGGCTTTGTTACATGATGCGCCGGAATATGTGATCGGAGATATGATTTCGCCGGTCAAATCCGCGGTTGGTCCCGATTACGGCGCATTGGATGACCGTCTGGCGGCCGCGATCCACATCCGCTTTGGCCTGCCTGCTGCAGTGCCGAAAACGGTGAAACGGCAAATCAAAAAAGCCGACAAGATCAGCGCCTGGATGGAGGCCACCCAGATTGCGGGGTTTTCCGAGGCCGAGGCGACAAAGTTCTTTGGCCGTCCCGACAAGGCGGTGATGGAAGGGTTAGAGATTACTTTGCGACCGCCGGTTGAGGTAAGGCGAGCGTATATGGCGCGACATAACGTGCTGATAAATTCTCTCTAAATTACCAATTTCATCCAATGGCGGCTCTGAGCCCGTAGTGGACACTGTTTTTGGCTAGGTGCAGCGCTCGAATTGACCGAATTTACGCGGCGGTTACACTACTGGCGATTTATTGGATTCAACATCAGAAGAAATGCGGGGGATAAGTTCCATGGGTATTCACAGATTAAATCCTGCGGGAGATCAGCTTGAACCTTCTGATCTTGTTCCGACAGAGGCGTTTACAACAAGCGACGCGACGGAACTTATCCACTACGCCCATCTTGATGAAAACTCGGGAATTTCGTCAGGGGTTTGGAAATGCGCCCCGTGCCGGAAAGAAATTGATGCCTATCCGGTGAACGAGATGATGACGGTTATTTCTGGTTCTGTAACGATCACCGATGATGAAGGTACACCGCAAACATTTTCTGGTGGGGATACATTTTTTATCTCCAAGGGAACAAAATGTATCTGGGAGATCACGGATACGTTGCACAAATTTTTTATGATCGCCGAGTAATCCATATAACCAACGGCAGCTCCGTCCCGCATTACAGACTTATTGAGTATCGTCTGATACAGAATCCTGATTCAGATTGATCCCAATTCGCAGCCCATCACCGCGGACTGCGTTTCGCCAAAATCCGCTGCAATGTCCGGCGGTGCATGTTTAGCCGTCGGGCGGTCTCGGAGACGTTTCGGTCACACAGCTCATAAACCCGCTGGATATGCTCCCAGCGCACGCGGTCCGCGCTCATGGGGTTTTCCGGCGGTGGCGGCAGTTCGTCACCTTTGGCCAGCAGCGCATTGGTGATGTCGGTGGCATCGGCGGGTTTTGACAGGTAGTCGGTCGCGCCGATCTTGACGGCGGCCACGGCGGTGGCAATCGCGCCATATCCGGTCAGAACCACAACCCGGCTGTCGGGGCGTTTTTCGCGCAAAACTTCGACCACATCCAGACCGTTGCCATCCTCAAGCCGCAGGTCGACAACGGCATATGCAGGGGGGCGGGCTGTAGAAATGGCGCGGCCTGCGGCGACGGAACCTGCGGTCTCAACTTCGAACCCGCGCTTCTCCATGGCTTTGGCCAGACGTCTCAGAAACGGCTCATCATCATCCACCAAAAGCAGGGATTTATCGGGGCCGATATCCAGGTCAGAGCTGTCCGCCATATTCTGTTCTTTCCGTAATTTTACGTCTTTGGCTTAAACATGAGTAATAGCAGCGCCATTTCAAAGGTCAAATCGACTGTGCGCCCTACATCTGATCCAGGAAGCACCCGACCTTGTCGGCCATCTGCTCCGCCGTGTCGTCGCGGTTGAAGAATTCCAGGAATCCATGCTCGGGCGTCATCAGGTAAGTAAAGGTGGAATGGTCGACCAGATAGAATTCGTCGCTTTTGTCATGAGCCTTGTAATAGGTCTTGTAGGTTTGGCTGGCAGCCTTGACCTGCTCGGGCGTGCCGGTCAGAGCGATGGTTTTGCCGCCCAGATTGAACGCATAATCAGCCATCACCTCGGGTGTGTCGCGATCCGGGTCGATCGAGATGAACAGCGGCGTCACAGACTGGCCACGCTCGGCCAGAATATCCACGGCCTCGGCATTGCGCGACATATCGAAAGGGCAGACATCGGGGCAGAAGGTATAGCCGAAATAAACCAGTGTCGGCTCGGTGATCACATCTTTGTCGGTAACGGTCTCACCCTTGCCGTTGATCAGCTCGAACGGGCCGCCAATCGCGGCTGAGCCACCGGCGATCTGGCCAGAACGGCATTGCGCGAACTGATCGTCCGACCGGCCCCCCAGCGTCAGCAGCCACATGGCGCCCAGGCCAACGGCCAGAACAACGGTTGCGAGGATGGCATAAAGGCGGGTCATGACATCAATCCTGAAATGAGAGGGGTTGTTGATCGTTTTCGCCGGGACACCTATCAAGATGAACAGCCGATGCAACAGGACATAATAGACCGATGGCAAATTCCAACATCACATTGTGGCGCGGTCAGGAAAGCAGCAGTTGGATTCGGCTGCGCACGCTGATCCTATTGCGCTGGGTGGCCATCATTGGCCAGTTCACGGCCATCACCGTGGCACAGCGATATTATCACGTGCAGCTGGAACTGGCCCTGTGTTATCTGGCCATTGGTGTTTCGGTCATGGGCAACATGACGGCCATTCTTCTGTTCCCGCAAAACAAGCGCCTGACCGAGTTCGAGAACTTCTTGATGGTTCTGTTCGATCTGCTGCAACTGGCCATTCTGCTGTATCTGACCGGTGGTCTGAACAACCCGTTTGCGTTGCTTCTGCTGGGGCCGGTGACCATTTCGGCCAACGTGATGAGTACGCGTTCAACCCTGATCGTGGGGGGTGTTGCGATTGTTGTGGCATCCTTGCTGGCTGAGTTTCATCTGCCGCTGCGCACGGATCAGGGCGAGGCTTTGCTAATCCCCGACATGTTATTGTTCGGAAACTGGGCCGCGATCGTTATCGCAATTGTGTTCATCGGTGCCTATTCGCACCGCGTCAGTTCCGAGGTCCGATCCATGTCCGAAGCGCTTGCAGCCACCCACATGGCCCTGGCCCGCGAACAGAAGCTGACCGATCTGGGCGGTGTGGTCGCCGCCGCCGCGCATGAGCTGGGAACGCCATTGGCCACGATCAAGCTGACCAGTTCCGAGCTGATCGAAGAGCTGGATGACCGCCCCGACCTGAAAGACGATGCCGCACTGATCCGCGAACAGGCCAATCGCTGCCGCGATATCCTGCGCGATATGGGCCGCGCCGGCAAAGATGATCTGCATCTGCGGCAGGCTCCTCTGTCCACCGTGGTGCATGAAGCCGCCGAACCGCATATTCATCGCGGCAAGACGGTGCATTTTGACGAAGGGCCTGCCGGGGACGGTGATGTGCAGCAACCCTCGATCCTGCGCAAGCCCGAGATCATTCACGGATTGCGCAACCTGATCCAGAATGCGGTGGATTTCGCCCGCGCCAATGTCTGGGTCGAGGCCGAATGGACCACCGATCAGATCACCATCAACATCATGGATGACGGGCGCGGGTACCCTTCGCAGATGATTGGCCGTATCGGTGATCCCTTCATGCGCCGCCGCCGAGCCGAATCCGATCAGCGGACCCGCCCGGGGTATGAAGGCATGGGGCTGGGGCTGTTCATTGCCAAAACCCTGCTGGAACGCAGCGGGGCAGAGCTTCAATTCGCCAACGGGTCAGATCCCTATCAGAACCTGAGCGACAAAAAAGACCGGCGGGGCGCAATCGTACAGGTTTCCTGGCCGCGAAATCTGATCGACGCGCAAACCGGCGACACGCCTGTCCCGTCGGGTGCGAACCAGCGTATCCAGGTATAAGTTAAGACCCCGTTAACCATTAACGCGCATAGTTCCTTCTCGTGACGTCAGTACCGAGGAGAGCATGGTCGACTGGATCATTCTGGCCGCTATCAGCCTGGTATCCGCCAGCCTGGCGGTGCAATGGCTTTTGCCCCGTCGTCGGCAGCGGGGCGATAGTTTCGGTCTGTCCTCACCCGCGTCGCTGTTCGATGCGGTGTTTCTGTTCGATGGGGACCGCCTTATCAGCCATTCCGATATTGCTCTGGAAGGGTTTCAGGCAGTCCGCGACTGGCCTGATCTGCGCCGCCTGCTGCAACGGGACTTTCCGACCTTTCCGGAAACACCAGACCGTATTCGACGCGAAGGTACCCTGGTCATTCCTGCCATCGACTGCACCATCGAACGCGATGTCCTGTGTGAATGGATCGACGGGATCGTGCGGGTGCAACTGCGCGACAGTACCGACCGCCCCGACCCGGTGCAGCGCGACCCCCAAGACCCGATCCGGCTGGCGATGGAACAGGCCCCCTATCCGGTTTGGCTGCTGGATCATCAAGGTAACGTGCGCTGGTGCAATGCCGCCTATGTCTCACTTGTGCGCAAGGTCCGCGGTCAGGATACTGATTTGACCGCACCGATGTTCCCCGGCACTGATGAAGACGCACGGTTGGGGGCAAAAAGCCGCATCTCAATTTCGTCTGAAGGCAGCGGCAACAAGCTGTGGTTCGATCTCACTCTGGTGGATCACCCCGAGGGGCACCTGTGCTATGCCGTCGATATCAATGCCATCGTCGCCGCAGAGACCGCTCAGCGCAAGTTCGTCCAGACCATGACGAAAACCTTTGCTCAATTGTCTATCGGGCTGGCCATATTTGACCGCAACCGACAACTGGCCTTGTTCAACCCGGCGCTGATCGATTTGACCACCCTGCCCCCGGATTTCCTCAGTTGCCGCCCCAGTCTGTCCAGCTTTTTTGACCGACTGCGGGATCAACACATGATGCCGGAACCCAAGAATTATCGCGGGTGGCGCAACCAGATGAACGACCTGCTCGAAGCGGCCGAGGACGGGAATTACCAGGAAACCTGGTCGCTGCCCTCGGGGTCAGTATATTCGGTCAGCGGGCGGCCCCATCCCGACGGCGCCGTGGCTTTTCTGTTCGAAGATATCACGGCCGAGATTACCCTGACCCGGCGCTTCCGCTCGGAAATGGATCTGATGCAATCGGTTCTGGATAAGTTGGCCGATGCCATCGCGGTGTTTGGTGATGACGGAACACTGGCTTTTACCAACCGCGCCTATCAACAATTGTGGGGGGATTCTGGTGAGGCCGGGTTCGAACCGGATTCCGTGCTGGATGTGACGCGTGGCTGGCAAGAACAATGCGTTGCCTCACCGATCCTCGGCGAGATTCGCGATTTTGTGGAAATGCGCGACAACCGTGCTGAATGGTCCAACGACCTAAAGCTGCGGAACGGCACCCAACTGTCCTGTACGGTCAGTCCCATGCAGAACGGCGCAACGATTGTGCGGTTCTCGGTCGAGGATGCGCCGTCAACCCTGCCGATCCGTCAAATCAGCGCCTGAACCGGGTTGCAGCCGCCCGGGCGTAAGGTCATTGTGGCGCCATGACGTTGCACGCCCGTTCGATCACCCTGAATTCGCCCGAAGAAACCGCCGATCTGGCCGCACGGCTGGGTGCAAAATTGCGCCCTGGCGACATCTTGTTGCTTGAGGGTGAGATCGGCAGCGGTAAGACCCATTTTGCGCGCAGCCTGATCCAATCACTGATGTCTGTGCCCGAGGACGTGCCTTCGCCCACCTTCACGCTGGTACAAGCCTATGACACCCTACCTGGCGAGATCTGGCACTGCGATCTGTACCGGCTAAGCGCCTTGGTAGAGATCGAAGAACTGGGGCTGTCCGACGCTTTTGAAACTGCCATTTGCCTGATTGAATGGCCGGACAAGCTGGGTCCGCTGACCCCTGCCACCGCCCTGACCTTGCATTTGAAAACAGACCCTAACACGACGGGTTTGCGATATCTGACCCTTTCGTGGTCCGATCCGAAATGGCCCCAAATACTGGAGAGTGCCGCATGACGAACCGGGCTGTGCTGGCCGAGGCGCTGATTGCACAAACACCATGGTCCAACGCCACGCGCGCACCGCTGGCCGGGGATGCCTCGAACCGCCGGTACGAACGTTTGACCGATCCCGATACTGGCCGCACGGCGGTTTTCATGGACTCACCTCCGGGCAAGGCCGAACCGGTTGAGGCTTTTGTCCGCATGGCCAACTATCTGCGGGAAGTCGGGCTTAGCGCACCCGAAATCTATGCCGAGGACACAGAATTCGGCTTTCTGTTGCTGGAGGATCTGGGCGATGATCTGTTCGCCCGCGTCCTCAGGCAAAACCCTCAGATGGAGCGCGAGCTGTATGAGGCTGCAACCGACGTTCTGATCGAGCTGCACAAGGCACCTACCCTGTCACTGCCGTCTTATGATCCGACGATGATGACCGAATTGGCTGCGTTGTCCTTCACCAAATACGCCCAAGCGGTATTGGGGGAACATGATGCAGACGCTCGGATACGGTTTGAAAACCGCTTTGCGGATATTTTGCACCAAGAAACCTCGGGCCGCAAAGTGGTGATCCAACGTGACTATCACGCGGAAAATATGATCTGGTTGCCGGACCGTGACGGGGTCAAGCGGGTGGGATTGCTGGATTTCCAGACCGCGATGCTGGGCCACCCGGCCTATGACCTCGTGTCGATGTTGCAAGATGTGCGCCGTGATGTGGCACCGGGAACCGAGATGCGGATGGTAAACCGCTACATCGATGCAACCGGCGAAAAGGATCATGACTTTCGCACTGCCTACGCCGTGTTGGGCGCGCAGCGAAACCTGCGCATTCTGGGCGTGTTCGCCCGATTGGCGGTGGACTATGGAAAACCGCAATACATCGATCTGATCCCGGCCACGTGGGCGCATCTGATGCGCGATCTGGACCATCCTGCGCTGGTCTCTGTTGCTGATCTTCTGCGCGGCGCCCTGCCTGCCCCAACCCCGGAAAACCTGGACAGGCTCAGACAGACATGACCCGACACCCCGACGCCGTGATGTTGTTTGCCGCCGGGTTTGGCACCCGTATGGGCGCTTTGACCAAAGACCGGCCCAAACCCCTGATCGAGGTCGCAGGCCGCCCGCTGATCGATCACGCGCTGGATCTGACGGACGATCTGCCCGCTGATCGAGTGGTTGCTAACCTGCATTATCTGCCCGACCAGCTTGCAGCGCATCTGGCCCCCAAGGGCGTGCTGACCTCTTTGGAAGAGCCGGAAATTCTGGAAACAGGCGGTGGGCTTCGTGCTGCTCTGCCCCTACTGGGGCAGAATCCGGTATTTACCTTGAATACGGATGCAATCTGGTCCGGGCCGAACCCTCTGACCCTTTTGCGCAAAGCGTGGGACCCCAACCGAATGGATGCGCTGCTTATGTGTGTTCCCATCGCCCAGACCATCGGGCATGCCGGACCGGGCGATTTCACGGCAGATGCCGAGGGCCGGATCACCCGTGGCCCCGGATTGGTCTATGGCGGGGCGCAGATCATTAAGACCGAAGGGCTGGCAGCCATATCGGAACAGGCATTTTCGCTGAACTTGCTGTGGGATCAGATGCACAAACAGGGCCGTCTGTTCGCGGCCACCTACCCTAGTCGCTGGTGCGACGTGGGCCGCCCCGAGGGGATCGCCCTGGCCGAGGGGCTAATTGCCGATGTTTGAACCCAGCGCCGCGCCCCGCGTCTTTGCCGTGCCTCCGGGCGCAGATTTTCCAAAGGCTCTGGTGGATGGCCTGCGTCAACGCGCCAGTGACCAACCGCCCGAGGCGCTGGCCCGGGTCCAATTGGTGGTCAACACGCGCCGTATGGCCCGGCGCGTACGCGATCTGTTCGATCAGGGCCCGGCCTGCCTGCTGCCGCGCCTGTCGCTGGTGACCGATCTGGGCGAAAGCGTCGATCTGGCGCAAATCCCGCCCGCCATCCCCGCATTGCGACGCAGGCTGGAGCTGACGCAGCTGATTGCCAAGCTCTTGGAACAACAGCCTGATCTCGCTGCGCGATCCTCATTGTTCGATCTGTCCGACAGTCTGGCGGCGCTGATTGACGAAATGCAGGGCGAAGGTGTTTCGCCAGACGCGATCCGGCAGCTGGATGTCAGCGACATGTCTGGTCACTGGGCACGGGCCCAGGCTTTTATCGGGATTGCCGACCATTTCATTGACTCTGGCCCTGATGCGCTGGACGCGCAGGCGCGGCAACGGCGTGTGGTGGAAAACCTGATTGATCGCTGGCAGGTTTCGCCCCCGCAGCATCCGGTAATCCTTGCGGGCTCTACCGGCTCGCGTGGCACCACATTGATGCTGATGGAGGCCGTCGCTCGCCTGCCGCAAGGGGCGCTGATCCTGCCTGGTTACGATTTCGATCAGCCTGACCATGTCTGGCAGGGATTGGACGAAGCGTTAGCCTCAGAAGATCACCCGCAATACCGGTTCCGAAAACTGATGACCCGGCTTGAGATACAGCCGAGGCAGATCGAACGTTGGACGAACAACCCTGCCCCGTCCCCTGCCCGTAATCGGCTGATTTCACTGGCGTTACGCCCAGCGCCGATCACTGATGCCTGGATGTCCGAAGGTCCCCAGCTAACCGATCTGGATGGCGCCACCAAGGACCTCACCCTGGTTGAGGCGCAATCCCCCCGCGCTGAGGCATTGGCCATTGCCCTGCGTCTGCGAGAAGCGGCGGAATCCGGCCAGACCGCCGCGTTGATCACGCCTGATCGGATGCTGACTCGTCAGGTCAGCGCCGCATTGGATCGGTGGAACATTCTGCCGGATGACAGTGCGGGTCTGCCTTTGCAGCTATCGCCTCCGGGCCGGTTTCTGCGCCATGTGACTGGGCTGTTCGCCCGGAGGCTCGAGGGCGAGGCGCTGCTGACCCTGCTGAAACATCCGCTTTGCCACGATGGCGGCGATCGCGGTGCGCATCTGCTGCATACCCGTGATCTGGAACTGGATTTGCGGCGACACGGCCCTCCGTTCCCCGAAAGCGCCAGCCTGGCCGCTTTTGCCATCCGCAAAGAGGTGCCAGAGCAGTGGATGCAATGGCTGGTGGCGCAATTCTGCGACCAGCACGTGACGGGTGAATTACCTCTATCCGAATGGGTGACCCGCCTGCGCAATCTGGCCGAGGCGATATCGACTGGCAGTGAAGGCGACGCCGGAACGCTGTGGGACAAGAATGCGGGCCAAAAGACGTTGTCGGTTCTGACCGCGCTTGAGAACGAGGCCGAACATGGCGGCCCGATCACGGCCCATGATTTCGCCGATCTGCTGGGCGCGCTGCTGGCGGGGGAAGAGGTTCGCGACCGGGACGCGCCACATCCGCATATCATGATCTGGGGAACGCTTGAGGCCCGGGTTCAGGGCGCTGATCTGTTGATTCTGGGCGGCCTGAATGAAGGCAGCTGGCCCGAGGCCGCAGCACCTGACCCTTGGCTGAACCGACAGATGCGCGACAAGGCGGGGCTGTTGCTGCCCGAACGCCGCATTGGCCTGTCAGCACATGATTTCCAACAAGCCGTCGGAGCGCCCGAGGTCTGGTTGACCCGCGCAACCCGATCCGATGACGCCGAAACCGTGCCATCGCGCTGGCTGAACCGGATGACGAACCTGCTGCAGGGCTTGCCGGGGCAGGGTGGTCCCGAAGCGCTGGCTTCAATGCGCGCTCGTGGCAAGCAATGGCTGCGTTGGTCGGAACAGCTTGAGGTCGCGCCGAAGATCGAACCGGCCGCGCGTCCATCGCCGCGCCCGCCGGTCGCCGCACGCCCACGCCGTCTGAGCGTGACCGAAATCAAACGCCTGATCCGCGATCCCTATGCGATCTACGCCAAACATGTGCTGCGCTTGCGGCCACTGGACCCCATGGTCCAGGCACCAGACGCTTTGCTGCGCGGGATCGTCATCCACGAAATCCTTGAACATTTCGTCAAGGACAGTGTTTTGGACAGCGCTTTGCTGACACGCGAGAATTTCCTGAAACGCGCTGAGACGCTGTTGGACCAGCATGTCGCGTGGCCGACCGCCCGCAAACTGTGGCTGGCACGGCTTGAGCGGATTGCCGATGACTTCCTTACCGCTGAAACCGCCCGACGTGGCGATGGCGGGCCAGTGGCGTTTGAGGCCGCGATGAAGCTGGTGCTATCGCCACTGGATTTCACCATCGCAGGACGAGCCGACCGAATCGATCACAACAGACGTGGCGCGCTGCGGATCGTGGATTACAAGACCGGCACGCCTCCGACCGAAAGCCAGCAAGCCAAGTTCGACAAACAATTGCTGATCGAGGCCGCCATGGCCGAGCAAGGCGCCATCGAAGGCATCGATCCGTTACCGGTTGCCGAGGCTGTATTCATCGGCATGGGCGGTACTTACAAAGAGGTCGCGGCCCCATTGGCCAAGGAGCCGCCTGACAAGGTTCTGACCGAGCTGAAAGAGCTGGTATCTGCCTATTTAGAGCCTGATCAAGGCTTCACCGCGCGCCGGATGCTGCACAAGGACACGGATGTTGGCGACTATGACCACCTCGCCCGGTTCGGCGAATGGGACCGCACTGACAAAACCACACCCGAGGTGCTGAAATGAACGCCCGCAATGATGCAACCGAGCGGCAGGTGCAGGCGGCGCGCCCAGATGCCTCGACCTGGTTGGCGGCCAATGCGGGGTCGGGCAAGACGCGGGTTCTGACCGACCGGGTGGCACGGTTGCTGCTGGGTGGCGTGCAGCCGCAACATATCCTCTGCCTGACATACACCAAAGCCGCCGCCAGCGAGATGCAGAACCGGTTGTTCAAACGGTTGGGTGAATGGGCGATGCTGGAGGATGACAGCTTGCTGGCGCAGCTGACCGATCTAGGCGTGCCGGGCGTGATCGACCCTGACAGGCTGGCGCAGGCCCGCACCCTGTTTGCCCGCGCCATCGAAACGCCGGGTGGACTAAAAATCCAAACGATCCACTCATTCTGCGCTTCGCTATTGCGGCGATTTCCTTTGGAGGCCGGGGTTAGTCCTCAGTTTTCCGAGATGGAGGACCGGGCCGCAGCGCTATTGCGCGAAGAGATCGTCGAAGATTTTGCCGATGGTCCGCAGGCCGCACTGATTGAGGACGTCGCCCGTTTCGTCACAGATACCGGCTTTGACAATCTAACCGCCGCCGTCACGCATAAACGCAACCTCTTCTCTCAGCCAATAGAGTGGCCTGATCTGCTGCAACGTTTCGATCTGCCCGACGGGTTCGACGAAAACGCCCTGCTGGCCCGCGTGTTTCTGGGTGGTGAGGTCGACTTGATCCGCGCGATCCTGCCTGCACTGACCGAAAGTGGCGGCAACAATGCCAAGGCTGCGGCCAAACTGGCGGCGTTTACCGAGGCGCGCATCAACAGCTTGCCGCTGTTGGAGGGCGTGTTTCTGACGGGCAAATCGGCCAAAGAACCTTTTACCGCCAAGATCAACAGTTTCCCCACCAAAGCCCTGCGGGAAGGCGTGTTGGCTGGTCATATGCCTCAGCTGGAAGCCCTCATGCTTCGGATCGAGGCCGCACGCGAACACCGGCTGGCGCTGGTCGCGGCACGCAAAACACATGTTCTGCACCGTTTTGCTGCTGCCTTTTTGCCAGAATACGAACGCCGCAAGCTGTTGCGCGGCTGGCTGGATTTCGACGACCTAATCCTGCGCGCACGGCAGGTGCTTAACGATCCGGCCGTGGCGGAATGGGTGCTGTACCGCCTTGATGGCGGTATCGACCACATTCTGGTGGATGAGGCGCAGGATACCAGCCCAGATCAATGGGATGTTGTTGAAAAGCTGGCTCAGGAATTCACCAGCGGGGAAGGGGCCCGATCCGGGGTCGAGCGGACTATTTTCGTGGTCGGCGACAAGAAACAGTCGATCTATTCCTTTCAGGGCGCCGACCCGCAGGCCTTTGACCGGATGCAACAGGAATTTGGGCGCAGATTGGAAGAATCAGGCTCTAAATTGTGGGATTCGACACTAGAATACTCATTCCGATCCTCTAGTGCGATCCTGTCTCTGGTCGATATCCTGTTCGAAAACCGTGCCGAGGCTGGGTTTCACAAGGATAGCCTGCACCGCGCATTTAAGGCCGATTTGCCGGGCCGCGTTGATTTGTGGCCGGTGGTTGAAAAGGTCGACGACGATGATGATGGCGACTGGACCGATCCGGTGGATCGACCCGGCGCGCGGCACCACACCGTCATTCTGGCCGAACAGGTAGCCCGCTCGATCAAGACCATGATCGACACCGGCGAGACGATCCCCGAGGATGGTGACCGGCCCGGCACTTTCGTTCGGCGCAAGGTGCAACCGGGGGATTTTCTGATCCTCGTCCAACGCCGTTCAGACCTGTTTGCCGAGATCATCCGCGCCTGCAAGGCCGAAGGCCTACCCATTGCCGGGGCCGACCGCTTGAAAGTGGGCGCGGAACTAGCGGTCAAGGATCTGGCGGCGCTGTTGAGCTTTCTGGCCACGCCCGAGGACAGCCTGTCACTGGCCACAGTGTTGAAATCGCCTTTGTTCGGGTGGGGTGAACAACAATTGTTCGACCTGGCGCATCGGCGGCAGGAGCAGTTTCTGTGGGCCGCTTTACGACAACGGGCAGAGGAGTTTCCCGAAACGCTAGGCATCCTCAACGATCTGCGCGGCCAGATCGACTTTCTGCGCCCTTATGACCTGATCGAACGCATTCTGACCCGGCATGACGGGCGGCGGAAACTATTGGGCCGACTGGGGGCCGAGGCCGAGGATGGTATCAACGCATTGCTGTCACAGGCACTGGCTTATGAGCGCACCGATATTCCCAGTTTGACCGGGTTTCTGGTCTGGATGCAGACCGACGATCTGGAAATCAAGCGGCAGATGAGCGGTGTCGGCAACATGATCCGCGTGATGACGGTGCATGGCTCCAAAGGGCTTGAGGCCCCGATCGTGATCCTGCCGGATACCGGCAAGCGACAAGCCCCGCGTGATGCCGAGATCATGGTGGGTGAGGGCACACCGCTGTGGAAAGTACCCGCGGATGCCTCGCCAGCCTTGATCACCCAGGCACGGGCCGAGGCACGGGCGCGGGAAGAAAATGAACGGCTTCGACTGCTATATGTGGCTCTAACGCGGGCCGAAAAGTGGCTAATCGTCGGCGCCGCCGGGGATGTCGGCAAAGACGGAACCAGTTGGTACCAGTTGGTCGAGGCTGCGATGGCACGGGCAGGGGCCGCACAGGTCCCTGGCTCGGAAACCCTGCGTCTGTCACATGCAGATTGGGACGCGTTACCTCTTGTCGAACATGTGGAGCCTGAGATTGCCGCGACCCCGCTGCCCAACCAGTTCCTTTCCCCAGCGTCCGTGCCAGAACAGGCGCCCGAGACGCTCAGCCCGTCTGATTTAGGTGGGGCCAAAGCGTTGCCCGGAGATACCGGCCAGGATGAAGAGGCCGCCAAACTGCGTGGCACGCGCCTGCACTTGTTGTTGGAAAACTTACCATCCGTTGCGCCAGAGAATTGGCCGCAGCTTTGCGCCCGGGTTCTACCTGATATGCAACAACCTGACCGGCAAGAACTGTTGGATGAGGCGCAGGCCGTTCTGGCGGCTGACCATCTGAAATTCGTGTTCGCCAAAAACACACTGGCCGAGGTCCCGGTGACCGCCGATCTGAACGGGCGGCGCATGCATGGAGTGATCGACCGTCTGATCGTGACCGAGGCGGATGTGCAGGTGATTGATTTCAAATCAAATACCACGGTTCCTGACAGCGCATCAGCCTGCCCCGAAGGTCTGTTGCGACAGATGGGGGCCTATGCCCAAGCGTTGGCGCAGATCTATCCGGGTCGACAAGTTCGCACGGCAATCCTGTGGACGCGTACAGCCGATCTGATGTGGTTGCCACACGATCTTGTGACGGATGCATTGACCCGCACCCAGATATCTTGACCTTGGGCGGTGCCGACCCTACGTTCTGTTCCCGAGTTTACCCCATTCAGGAGACAGAATATGTCGACCGTAGCCGTGACCGACGATACCTTTGACGCCGAGGTTAAGAATTCCGACATCCCCGTTGTTGTCGATTTCTGGGCCGAATGGTGTGGCCCCTGTAAGCAGATCGGCCCCGCCCTGGAAGAGCTGGCCGCTGAATACGGCGACAAGGTGAAAATCGCCAAGGTTGACGTAGACAGCAACCCGAACGCCGCCGCCGCCATGGGCGTTCGCGGTATTCCGGCGCTGTTCATCTTCAAGGACGGTCAGGTCGTCTCGAACCGCGCAGGCGCGGCGCCGAAGGCGGCACTGCAAAGCTGGATCGACGAATCCATCTGATCCAACGTGATCAGCAAGTCATCAAAGGCGCCTTGAACCGGGCGCCTTTTTTATTGCCGGGAGGATCAGATGGCAAAAACACGGGTACTTGTGGAGTTCGGCATGGGGACGTCTTTGCGCCGCGAGGATTATACCGAGGCCGCGCTGCGGGCGATCAAAGATGCACTATGGCACAATTCGGTCAACATGGCCGAGCTGTTCGATTTTCCAAAAGAGGCGATGATCATCGACGCCGAAATTGGGGTTCAGCAGCCCGAAAAGGTGGATCGAGACGCATTGACTGCCATTTTCCCTTATGGACAGCCCAATATCACCATCACTCAAGGTGGGTTGGATATTGAAAAGCCGCATACCGAAGGTCGGACAGTCATTGCCAATGCGGCCATCATCGTTTCTTTCGATATGGAGCCCGTGACATGACCGAAAAACGTATCATTCTGGAAATGGGTACCGGCAACGACCTGTATGGGCAGGATTACACCAAGGCGGCACGCCGGGCGGTGCAGGATGCACTGCATCATTCGTCGATCACGCTGTTCTCAAAGCTGGGTGTGGATCATACTGACATGCGCGTTTGCGTCACGATTGGGGTACAGGACCCTGACCAGGTGAATTGCGATCTTGTTGCCGCCGATCTTCCCCGCGGACGGGCCGAGGTGCGTGCTGTCAAAGGTGGGTTGGATATCAAAGATATTGAGACCGGCACGAGACATGTGGTGGCAACCGCCGCGATCGAGGCTTTCCTGCCCGACCCATCCGGCCAATACAAACTGTCCTGACAAAGAAAAAGCCGCTCGGACGAGCGGCTTGCATTCTTTTTGCACTGGGCGCGGATCAGACGTTTCTGATGTCCGCGCGGCACAGGCCGATATCTTCCAGCTGTGCGTCGCTCAGCTCCGACAGGGCCTTGCGTGTCTTGCGGGATTCATTCCACGCGATTGCTTTGTCATAGGTTCCGTAGAACGCGTCCACTACGTGCAGAATGGTAGCTGCTCCGAGCGGCGCATGGGTTTTAGCGATGGTTGCCATTTGCGCAGTCCTTATATGTGAAACAGCCGACCCGTTGTCGGTTGTGAGGCTCATGTAGGACGTCAGGCTGAGACTCACAATTGCTAGTCCGGTAACCCCGCATTGCGATTCCTGCATATCTTTTAGGCAGTTCGTGACCTGTTGCGCTGCGGACAGGTCCGGCCCATATAGGACGGCAGTTGAAAACGGAGGCTTTTATGGCGGATAGCGATTTTCCCGGATGGCACGGCACAACCATCATTGGCGTCAAAAAGGGCGGTCAGGTGGTGATTGCCGGTGACGGACAGGTCAGCCTGGGCCAAACCGTGATCAAGGGAACAGCACGCAAGGTGCGCCGCCTGTCGCCCGGCGGGTTCGAGGTTGTTGCCGGTTTCGCTGGGTCAACCGCCGATGCCTTCACCCTGCTGGAGCGTCTGGAAGCCAAGCTTGAGGCCACGCCCGGCCAGCTGGCGCGCGCCTCGGTCGAACTGGCCAAGGATTGGCGCACAGACAAGTATCTGCAAAAGCTTGAGGCGATGCTGATCGTCACCGACGGCAAGGACCTGCTGGTGATCACCGGGGCAGGGGATGTGCTGGAGCCCGAACACAACGTGGCCGCCATCGGCTCGGGTGGGAACTTTGCCCTCGCCGCAGCCCGCGCCATGATGGACAGCGACAAACCCGCCGAGGACGTGGCGCGCGAGGCAATGACGATTGCCGCCGATATCTGCGTCTATACCAACGGCAACCTGACGGTCGAGACGATCTCAGGCTAACAGCGCCTTGATCTCTTTTCCTTTCCAGCGAAGGTGCATGCCGACCAGCCCCATCAGGGCCGTCGCGATGACGATGTAATACGGCAGGCGGATATCAAAGCTCATCAATCCGCCGCCGATCAGAGACATGACCCCGCCCGCCAGACAGAAGACAGCGGTGGTCACACCCATGACCCAACCCTGATCGGTCTCGGCAACGGCCGAAGAAAACAGCCCCAACAGGGTTGGGTATGAGACGCCGAAAAAGAAATAGAAGAAGAAGACCGGCACGTAACTCAGCACGCCGCTGGGGCTGAAGGCAAAGCCGAACCCGCAGATCACCATCACCACCAGCGTGGTGTAGATGATCTGGTGCTTGCTGAATCTCTCTTGTGCGGGCTTCACAAGGAAGGTGCTTGAGAACGCCAGTGCAAAGCCAATCACCACCATCGCCATGCTGCCACCAATGACGCCATATCCCCAGGCGCTGGTCAGGAAATTGTCTACGAAGACATAGAATGTGACGTTGGCGATCATGAACAGCGCATAGACCGGCAGGATTTTCAGAACCATCGGGTGTTCTCGCACAGCAATCAGGCTGTCGGTCACGTCCCGCGGGCGGAACACAAAAGCCGTACGCTCGGTCCGGGTGTCCTTGAAAAAGGTCAGCACAAGGAAGATGGCGATCAACACCAGAATAAATGCGCCATAGAACGGGGTTTTCAGCGTGGCAAAGCTGCCCAACAGGTTGGCATCGGACAGAACCGCGCCAATGATTGGACCGCCGACAAGGCCAAAGCTGACACCGGTTATGATGTAACCCATGTTGCGGTCGCGATCCGCCGCGTCGGTACTGCCGTCAATCATCGCCGCCTGCGCGATGGGCTGGTTCCCTGCGGTGAACCCGGTGATTGAACGGCCTATGATCAGCAACAGCAAGCTGTTCATATACAGCGCCGCAATGGTCAACGCGTACCCTACCAGTGCCCCGCTCAGACAGACCAGCAGCGCATTCTTACGCCCGATGGAATCCGAGACCTTGGACACATAGACCACACCCAGAAACCACGACAAAAAGAAACAACCAATCACCAGCCCGTAATACAGATGGCGGCGACCATCGGGCGTACTCTCGGGCAGGAACCCCGATTTCGTCTCCATGATCAGCGAGTTGATGATGGGAAACACCAGCCCTTGCCCGATCAGGTCCACAAACACCACGAACAGCAAGGTGATCTTGGCAATTTTCGTCACTTTTGCACTCCTGACCCTCAACACCTTGAAATCACTGTAACAGAGGGCGCGCGTTTCACCTATGGAAAGCGTTTGCAAACCGGATGGGCCATTGCTAACCAACGCTGCCAATGAAAAGGGCTTGGTTGTTTTCGCGATTGCGGTGATTACCTAAGCCCAAGTTTAGCCATGCCGACCGAAAGGACTGCCCCTGTGACCGACCTGACCCCGCGCGAGATCGTCTCGGAACTGGACCGCTTTATCATCGGGCAGAAAGACGCCAAGCGCGCCGTGGCCGTGGCGCTGCGCAACCGCTGGCGGCGCAAGCAACTGACCGATGACATCCGGGACGAGGTCTATCCCAAGAACATCCTGATGATCGGCCCCACCGGTGTCGGCAAAACCGAGATCAGCCGCCGTCTGGCAAAACTGGCCCGCGCGCCCTTTATCAAGGTCGAGGCCACCAAGTTTACCGAGGTTGGCTATGTCGGGCGCGACGTCGAACAGATCGTGCGCGATCTGGCGGATGCTGCCATCATCCAGACCCGCGAATACATGCGCGAAGACGTCAAAGCCAAGGCTCATCAGGCCGCCGAAGACCGCGTCATCGAAGCCATCGCCGGCACCGATGCCCGCGAAGGCACGCGTGAGATGTTCCGCAAGAAACTTAAAGCCGGGGAACTGGACGATACGGTGATCGAGCTGGAGCTGTCCGACACGTCGAATCCGATGCCGATGTTCGACATTCCCGGTCAGCCTGGCGGCCAGATGGGGATGATGAATCTGGGTGATATCTTCGGCAAAGCGTTTGGCGGGCGGACCGTCAAGAAACGCCTGACCGTCGCCGAAAGCTATGATGCGCTGATCGGGGAAGAGGCCGACAAGCTGCTGGATGATGAAACCGTCAACCGGGTGGCGCTGGAATCGGTGGAACAGAACGGCATCGTATTCCTGGATGAGATCGACAAGGTCTGCGCCCGTTCCGACGCCCGCGGTGGCGACGTCAGCCGCGAAGGGGTGCAGCGCGACCTGCTGCCTTTGATCGAGGGTACAACCGTTTCGACCAAATATGGCGCAGTGAAAACCGACCATATCCTGTTCATCGCTTCGGGTGCGTTCCACATCGCCAAACCGTCAGACTTGCTGCCCGAACTTCAGGGCCGACTGCCGATCCGCGTAGAATTGCGCGCCCTGACGGAAGAGGATTTCGTCCGCATTCTGACCGAAACCGACAACGCCCTGACCCGCCAATACACCGCATTGATGGGCACTGAAGAGGTCACTGTCAGCTTTACCCAGGACGGCATCGCCGCCCTGGCCAAGATCGCAGCGGATGTGAACCAAAGCGTCGAAAATATCGGCGCGCGGCGGCTGTACACAGTGATGGAGCGGGTGTTCGAGGAGCTTTCGTTCACCGCACCTGACAAGGCCGGGGCTGAGATCACCGTCAACGCCGATTTTGTCAGCGAAAACTTGGGCGAATTGACCAAGTCGACGGATCTGAGCCGTTACGTTCTGTAACGTCTTCAGCCGGAAATTGCCGCTGATCCTGCCCCATGTCGCTGGACGTGGGGCAAGAATTCGATAGCTTAGCGCAAAAGGCCATTAGGACCCTGTTTGATGCGCTACCTGATTATTCTAATTATTTCTTTGTCTCTGAGCGCCTGTGTTGACAGGACGGTCTCTGAAATTGTGCCGTCGGCTGCGTCCATAGGAACGACGAAAACCGTATTTGCCAGCACGACCAGGGCCCGCGAAGCAGACGGATCATTTGGTTTCAGGCGCAGTGAAAAGCTGCAGTTTCTGGAAACCACCGTGTCCATACCGCCAACACACACGCCGGGAACCCTGAAGTTCTCTTATGCAAATCCCAACCCGCAAAAAGAGTTCGTTCTGGCTGATGTGACCGAATTGAACGGGCCTCAGGGGCTGCGGCAACATCTACGTGGGCAGGACGAAGTGACGATCTTTGTGCATGGCTATAACTCGACCCAAACCGAAACCATCTTTCGCGCGGCGCAGCTGTCGCATGACATTGGTCTACCCGGATCGATCCTGGTGTATTCCTGGCCCAGCCGTGCGACGGGATATGGGTACGCTTACGATCTGGACAGCATGCTTTTTGCCCGCGACGGTTTGGAACAGACCATTCGCGAATTGAAATCGATGGGCGTAAACCGGGTTTTGCTTGTGGCGCATTCCATGGGCAGCGCCCTGACAATGGAGATGATGCGGCAAACCGAATTGCAGGAACCGGGTTGGGCCAAAAGAAATATCGAGGGTGTGGTTCTGATCTCTCCTGATCTGGATGTGGATTTGTTCCGTTCGCAGATGGACAGGATCGACAATCCACCCGACCCGTTCATTGTCATGGTCTCGCAAAAGGACAAAATCCTGAACATTTCAGCCCGTCTGCGAGGCACGGACGAGGGCGAACGGCTGGGCAATATCAGTTCGATCAAAACGCTTGAGGACTTTCCTATCAACGTGATCGACACGACCGCATTCAACAGCGATGCCGAATCTTCGCATTTCGTTGCTGCTACATCTCCGGCTTTGCTGGCGATCCTCAACTCGATCCGGCGGGTCAACAATACATTTGGCCCTGACGAGCGTCCGGCTATCGACATTCTGGTCCCCCCCAGCGAACGCAACCCCACAGGCGCGACCGGGATCGTGTTGACGGAAACGGGACAGGCTCAGGTCTCGACCCCGTGACGCGGTTGCGACTGCGTAGCTTTCTTGTTTCAAACGCCACTTGGCTGGGCGCCGGGGTACTGCTGACGTTTTTGTCCAGCTTTGGGCAGACCTTTTTCATCTCGGTCTTTGCCGGTGAAATCCGTGCAGCTTATGGGCTGAGTCACGGGGCCTGGGGAGGGCTTTATTCCCTAGGTACCACCGTTGCGGCTGTGGTGATGATCTGGGCCGGCGGGTTGACCGATATCCTTCGTGTTCGGGTTCTGGGGCCGGTGGTGCTGGCTGGTTTGACGCTTGCAGCGCTGTCGATGGCGTTGAACAATAGACTGTTCCTTCTGCCTATCGTGATCTTTCTGTTGCGCCTTTTCGGGCAGGGGATGAGTACCCACCTGGCGCAAGTGGCCATGGCGCGCTGGTTCACCGCGACACGTGGCAAGGCGCTGTCGATCGCCTCGCTGGGATACGCGGTCGGAGAGGCGCTGTTGCCGGTGATTTTTGTCGCCGCGATGGTGTTTCTCGACTGGCGATTGTTGTGGGTGGTGGCCGCAGGTGTGACGGTATTGGGTATCCCGGTTCTGATGCGTCTGCTGCGTCTGGAGCGCACGCCGCAAAGCCTGTCAGGGGATCACATTGCCACTGGCATGCAGGATCATCACTGGACCCGGAGCGAGGCGCTGCGCAATTCGCTGTTTTGGTTCATGGTTCCCGCGATCCTTGCACCATCTGCCTTCATCACCGCGTTTTTCTTTCATCAGGTCCATCTGGCGCAGGTCAGGGACTGGCCGCATATTCAACTGGTGGCGCTGTTCCCTGTATTCACCGGCGTTTCGATCCTGTCGATGTTTGCCGCTGGTTGGGCGCTGGATAAATGGGGCACCGCGCGGATCATGCCGTATTATCAACTGCCGATCGGTGTGGGCTTTGCTATTCTCTCGTTCACCAACACCATAACCGGCGCCCTGATCGGCCTGATCTTTCTGGCTCTGACGGTCGGTGCGAACAACACATTGCCTAGCGCCTTTTGGGCGGAGTTTTACGGCACTCGCCATATTGGCGCGATCAAGGCACTGGCGACCGCGGTCATGGTGCTGGGTTCGGCCATTGGTCCAGCTCTAACTGGGGTGCTGATCGACTACAACGTCACGCTTGGTACTCAATTTATGTGGATCGCTGCGTTCTTTGTTGTAGTCAGCGGTTTGGTCTGGACCGGCATTCACCGCGCGAAAACCGTGTTTTAACGACCCCGGCGCAGATACACGTAATAGGCCCCGTCGCCGCCGTGGCTGATATGGGCGGGTGTTACCTGTAACACAGCCTGCGCCAGCGGTGGGATGGACAGCCAGTGTGGCACCTGATTACGCAGTACGCCGCGTGGGGTCGGGATGGGGCCGGGTTCGTCACGGTCCTTACCCTTGCCCGTGATCACCAGCACCAGCCGCTTGCCCTGTGCCTGCGCCGTCAACACAAACCGCACTAGCGCCGGATGCGCCGTGTCGATCCGCATACCGTGCAGATCAATCCGACCTTCGGGTTTCAGCTTGCCGCGCTTCATCCGTCCAAAAGCCTTGGTGTCCATCTGCACCGGGCTGGCGCGCAGGCTGTCAGTGACCGAGGGCTTCAATGCATGACGCGTCGCTTTGGCGGGCGCGGTCTGGCCGATCTCGAACCCGTCCAGCCGCATCTTTGGTGTTTTGGTTGGTTTCGGTTTAGGCAGGGTAGTGGGATGAACCGATTGCGGCAGCTCAGGATGCAGACGTTCAGCCTGTTTGGTGACCTTGCGCCACAGCTCGATCTCTTCTTCGGTCAGTTTGCGCCGGGTCATCAGAACTCATCCGGGATCAGGGCATAGGCGCGTTGGATCGGCAACAGAATCACCATGCGGCCCGGATCTTTCAGACGCCCGGCTGCCTGTCCAGCGGCATCACCGGTGCCAAAGAAGATATCCGCCCGCTGAGCACCCTTGATGGCAGCACCCGTATCCTGCGCGATCATCAATCGGCGCATCGGGTCCTTGCCGTCTTTTTCCACCCAGACCGGAGACCCCAGCGGCGTATATTCAGGATCCGCGGCAATGCTGCGCATAGTGGTGACAGATCGGTTCATCGCTCCCAGCGGGCCAAGTTCGGGCGCAACGCGGGTGACTTCACGAAAGAAAACGTAAGAAGGGTTGTGAAGTAACAGTTCAGACCCGGCCTCGGGGTTTTTGCGCACCCAGGCGCGGATCATCTGCGCACTCACCTCATGCGCGCCTAACGCACCGCGGCGGATCAATTCGGCCCCGATCGACCGATACGGATGCCCGTTCGCGCCGCCATAGCCCACGCGTAAGCCACCACCATCGGGCAGACGAATACGGCCCGAGCCTTGGATCTGCAAAAAAAACAGCTCGACCGGGTCATCAACCCAGGCGATCTCAAGCCCCCGGCCAGTCATAGCATCCCCGGTAAGGATGTCCCGGCGGCTCAGCCAAGGCCCTTCGGCGCGTGCTTCGGGTGGCATTTTGTAGATTGGGTATTTGAACCGGTCGGTCCGGCTGCGCGATCCATCCAGTTCGGGCTCAAAATAGCCGGTGAACAGCGCATCTTTACCGTCTTCAACCAAAACCGGACGGAAGAACAGCTCGAAAAACGCCTGCGCTGCATCCCCTTCATAGGTTCGGGCCACAGCGCAAAGGGCACGCCAATCCGGATCATTCAGATCGCCGCACGTATTCAGAAAAACCGAAAGGGCCGCCCCGTGATCGTCAGCGGCCCAGCCCTCAAGGTCATCAAACGACAGGATCGAGCGCGTCGCCTCAGCTCCGGCGGCGCTAGCGGTGGTCATCGCACCCACCAGAAAAAGCGACCGGAGTGCGGCAATCATGCGTCCGTGGCGACAAGCAGCCAGTTCGGATCGTCCGCGCCCATGACACGGGCAAAGGTCCAGCTGTCCTTTTGGCGTTTGACGGTGTTCGGGTTACCTTCGATGATATCTCCGCCGCGATCACGCACAACCGAGGTCAGCTCACCCACGAATTTCATGGTGATCTCGGCCTGATTGGTATCTTTGTCGAATTTAACGTCGGCCAATGTGGTTTCACGCACGCCGATAAACTCGGCCTCGATGGTCAGGCCCTGATCTTCACGGGCGGCCACGACGGACACGAACGTGTCGAACACCTCTTCGGACAGGAAGGGTTGGATTTCGTCCAGATTACCCTTTTCGAAACCCATGACGATCATCTCATAGGCACCGCGCGCGCCCTGCACGAATTCGGTGACGGAAAAGCTGGGCTCGATCCGCTTCATCGCAGCAAGCGTTTGTGCCTGTTCGCTGTCTTCGGCAACATGGTCTGTGATGTCGTAATCAGGACCACCTTCAATCACCTCAAACCCGCGGCGGGCACTGTGCCCGTCGGGTTGTTCCTGAACAGGAGGTTTCTCAAAACCTTCACGCGTACCCAGCACGCTTTTCAGGCGCAGGATCAGGAAAACGGCTATTCCGGCCAGGACCAGCAACTGGATCATCGGTTCGTTCATTTCATCCTCTTTTCAGACCGCGACTTTGTATACGCGGCCTCATGCCACTATGTAGGTGACAGTTCGTGGCAAGTCCACTGCCCGACCACTGGTAAAGGATAACGCATATGTACCTGTTCTTGGCATTTTTATTGGTTCCGATCATCGAGATTGCCCTGTTCATTCAGGTGGGTGGTCTGATCGGCCTGTGGCCAACCCTTGCAATAGTGGTGCTGACCGCTGTTCTGGGCACTGCGTTGGTCAGGACACAAGGTCGCATGGCGCTGGCGAACCTGCAGCGATCCTTTGCCGAGTTGGACGATCCGACAGAACCCCTGGCCCATGGGGCGATGATCCTGTTGTCCGGCGTTCTGTTGCTGACGCCTGGGTTTTTCACCGATGCGGTCGGTTTTGCCCTGCTTGTTCCGGGCATTCGCGTGGCCGTGTTCCGATACCTGAAATCGAAGGTGACGATCACCCAGTTCCAGATGGGCAATGGGGCACAGTTCCGGTCTGGTCCTGAACCATTCGAGCAAGATGACGTGATTGACGGCGAATTCACCGAAGTTCGGCCCCGTCAGGACCCTTCGAAACCATCGAAATGGGTTGAAGGACCGTGACCTGCATTGAGGTGCCGCGCCCAACTTGCTAAGCAGTGTCGAATTTCATTTTTGGAGTAGATCCATGGCCGAAGAAAACGCTGCAGAAAACACGGCAGCCCAAGCCGCCCCCCAGGTACAAATGCGAGTGCTGGGGCAATTCATCCGCGATTTGTCCTTTGAAAACGTGATGGCACAAAAAGGTGTGTCCGGTGACGTTCAGCCCGAAATTGCCGTTCAGGTGAATCTGGATGCAAAAAAGCGCGCGACGGAGCATCAGTATGAAGTTGCAGTCAAACTGAACCTCAAGTCGAAAGCAAAAGGACTGGAAGACGTTCTGTTCCTGTGCGAAATCGACTATTGCGGCCTGTTCCACATTGAAGGCGTGGCCGAGGACCAGTTGCATCCGTTCCTGATGATCGAATGCCCGCGCATGTTGTTCCCGTTCCTGCGCCGCATCGTCAGCGATGTCACCCGTGACGGTGGCTATCCGCCGGTCAATCTGGACAATATCGACTTTGTCGCGCTGTACCGCAACGAACTATTGCGTCGTCAAGCCGAAGCGCAGAAGGCGAACGCCTAATCGATTTGACCCGCGCCGGGTTTCACCTCAGGCGCGGGTCCACAAGGCGTTTTCGCCCAATTTCTCTACAAATGCTTTATGCGCCGCGCGTTCTTCGTCGGTGATCTTTGACGCCAATGGTGTCGGACGCGCCGCTGGGCGCCAATCGTCCTGACCGCCCGCGGCCGAGGAAGCAGTCGCGGACAAGCCGAAGTCCGGCTGCCGCCCCCCGATCAGTTCCAGATAGACCTCGGCCAGAATTTCCGAGTCGAGCAACGCCCCGTGCAGTACCCGGTTCGTGTTGTCGATATTGAACCGACGGCACAGCGCATCCAGTGACGCAGGTGAGCCCGGAAACCGTTTTCGCGCAATCGCCAGCGTATCTAGCGCCTGATCCATCGGAATCTGCGGCAATCCCATCCATTTGAGCTCCGCGTTCAGGAATTTCATATCGAAGGATGCGTTGTGGATCACCAGCTTCGAATCCTGGATGAAATTGAGAAAGCCCTGACCCACCTCGGCAAAGTCCGGCTTGTCCTTCAGCGTGACCTCACCCTTTTCCGGCGGGCGCGGGTTTTCCAGCAGGTCGGGGCCGATCCCATGCACGCCAAACGCCTCTTCGGGCATCGAGCGCTTAGGGTTGATATAGACGTGATAGGTCTCGCCCGTGGCCACGTGGTTCCATAGCTCGACCGCGCCGATCTCAACAATCCGGTCGCCGCTTTCGGGATCAAACCCCGTGGTTTCGGTATCGAGTACAATCTCACGCATCTGCTATCCCCGCCCGTATTTGCCTGACCACATCCTGCACCTGCGCGCGGGCATGGTCCAGAGTATCAGTCACGATCACATAATCTGACCGCGCGCATTTTTCGTCATTCGGCATTTGCTTGGCGCGGATCTGTTCAAACTGTGCATCAGTCATCGTACCGCGCGCCATCACGCGACGCTTTTGTTCGTCCGCCGGGATCGAGACACAGGCCACCGCATCCATCACCGCATCACCACCGGTTTCAAACAACAGGGGGATGTCGAACACCAGAATATCCGCGGTCGCGTATTCCCGAAAAGTAGCGCGATCTGCGGCAACAAGCGGATGTACGATGGCCTCAATCTGTTTCAGCGCGGCTGGGTGCTGCGCGATGACTTGTTTCAGGGCGTCACGATTGACAGACCCATCGATGATGGCATCTGGAAAAGCAGCGCGCATCGGCCCGACGGCCGCTCCTTCCCTTGAATAGAGTCTATGTACGGCTGCATCCGCATCCCACAGCGCACAGCCTTCTTCGACGAACATCTGCGCCGTGGTGCTTTTGCCCATCCCGATCGAACCGGTTAAACCAAGCGCGAAACTCATCCCAAAACCGCCGCGCGCAGGTCATCGGTCACCTCAGGGCGGGTGCCGAACCAGCGTTCAAAACCGGGCACTGCCTGATGCAGCAACATGCCCAGACCATCGACCGTGGTACAGCCTGCTTCCTCAGCCGATTTCAAAAGATGCGTTTGCAAAGGTGCGTAGACCAAATCAGTCACAACCGCACCCGCTTGCAACCCATCCAAGGGCACCCGCAGTTCCGGTTGTCCCTGCATGCCCAATGAGGTCGTATTGACCACCAGTTCAGCTTCTTCAATGACATTGCCGGCCTGTAACCAATCCACAACGGTGATGCGGTCGCCAAATTCATCTTTCAACTGATCCGCCCGGGCGCGCGTGCGGTTGGTCAGCATGATCTGGGGCACGCCCGCGTCCAACAAACCCTGCAACACCGCCCGTGCTGCGCCACCCGCACCAAACACCACCGCCGGGCCATCCGACGGAACCCAATCCGGCGCGCCGCTGCGCAGGTTCTGCATAAACCCATAGCCATCGGTGTTGTCCGCGTGGATTGTGCCATCATCTTGAAACACCAAGGTATTTGCCGCCCCGATGACCGATGCGCGTTCCGATACGTGATCGGCGATACGCAACGCCGCTTCTTTGTGGGGCACGGTCACATTCGCCCCGACAAACCCCGCCTTTGGCAGGGTGCGCAAAACCGTCTCAAGATCCTCGGGCGCCACGTCCACGGGAATGTAATGCCCGGCCAGCCCATATTTCTTTAACCAATGGCCATGCAGTTGGGGCGACTTGGAATGCGCAATCGGGTGTCCGATTACTCCGGCCAGCGGAATTCGGTTATGTGTCATTGGTCGATCACCCCTTTGACGGCCAGAAAATTGAGCAGTTCCAACAGGGGCATACCCAAGACATTAAAATAGTCGCCGTCAATGGTGGCGAACAGGCGCACGCCTTCTTCTTCCAGCTTATAAGCCCCCACCGCGTGCCGGATACTGTCCCAATTGCGGTCGATATAGTCGCGCAGGTACGCGTCCGAACTCATCCGCATGCGCAAACGCACCTGCCCGACATGGCGCCAGATCGGCTCGCCATCCTGATAGATCACCGCCGCCGACAACAGCATGTGCCGCTTGCCCCGCATCGCCTTGAGCTGCGCCAGCGCCTCCTGGGGCGTTTCCGCTTTCGACAACAGCTTCCCGTCGAAATCCAACACCTGATCGCACCCCAGAACCATCGCACCTGTTTTTTTGTCGCTGACCTTGCGCGCCTTCATCTCAGCCAGTGCATCGGCGATGTCCCGAGGGGATGCTTCTTCAGCCAGCAACGCGCCTTTAATGGTATCCTCGTCCACGCGCGCGACATGAACGGAAAACGGCACGCCTGCGTTTTCCAGCAGCTGCGCACGTATGGATGAGCCTGAGGCCAGGATGATGGGGACAGACATGTGGACAACCCCGTGTGCAAATCGTTGAGCGTTCTTGAATGGTTTGTATGGTTTTCCGATTGACACGCAACCCCGGGATATTCGCGCAGATCTTCCCTGAGTCGCTCGAACGCTGTCCATCCGGGACAAGGATAAGTCGGAATGACGGGATAAGCGGGAACTCCACATATACTCAGAAACTTATCCCCAGAGCATCTTTTGCAGACATACCTTAACACGCTGATTTAATTATTTTATTTTCACTATTAACAGAATCATCGCTTTGACGCGTAAAAATGTCCACCTGGGGAAAACACATGTGTAAAAAAGTAATCCACGAATTTTGTTCACCCTACAAAACCATCTTCCTTTTTCTTTTCTTATTTTTTTATTAGGGAGAGTTCCGAGCAACGCCCGGAGCCAGGATGACCGATCTTCTTTTCACGATTTACCCGTGGGTGAAGTCTTTACATATCATGGCCGTGATCTCATGGATGGCCGGTTTGTTCTATTTGCCCAGACTGTTCGTCTATCACGTAGAAAAGGCGCAAGCCGTCGATGGTGCTGAAACCATTTTCTTTGAAATGGAAGAAAAGCTGCTGCGCGTGATTATGCGCCCGGCAATGATCGTGGCGTGGGTGTGTGGCCTGATCATGGTGTTCACACCAGGCATTGTCGGTTGGGATTTTGCATGGCCCTGGATTAAAGGTGCTGCCGTGATCGGCATGACCTGGTTCCATCACTGGCTGATGGCGCGGCGCAAAGACTTCTTAGAGGGCCTAAATACGCTCACTGGGCGCCAGTACCGCATGATGAATGAGGTTCCCACCATTTTAATGGTTGCCATCGTTCTGGCGGTCATTTTGAAATTCTGAGGGCCTGTTTGACTCCGCAGTCAGCCGCGCTTATGTAGAGATCAACACGCCCGTCCGGGCGGCGTATCTTCCGTACTGAAATTCCACTTCGTGCCGCGATGCCTGCGGCGAAGGTATATATCATGACAACTGACACCCTGAATCTGGCTGACCTTAAGGCCAAAAGCCCCAAAGACCTTCTGGCGATGGCCGAAGAGCTGGAAATCGAAAACGCCTCGACCATGCGCAAGGGCGAGATGATGTTCCAGATTCTGCGTGAACGCGCCGATGACGGCTGGACCGTTGGCGGTGATGGCGTGCTTGAAGTGCTGCAGGACGGCTTTGGTTTTCTACGTTCACCCGAAGCGAACTATCTGCCGGGCCCAGATGACATCTATGTTTCACCGGATATGATCCGTCAGCATTCGCTGCGCACCGGGGATACGGTCGAAGGTGATATCAAGGCACCGGATGAGAACGAGCGGTACTTCGCGCTGATCAAAGTCACCAAGATCAACTTTGAAGAGCCTGAAAAAGCCAAACACAAGATCCTGTTTGACAACTTGACGCCTTTGTATCCCGATGAACGTCTGAAGATGGAGATCGAAGATCCCACCATCAAAGATAAGTCGGCCCGGGTGATTGATCTGGTCTCACCTATCGGTAAAGGACAGCGGTCTTTGATCGTGGCGCCGCCGCGGACTGGTAAGACGGTGATCTTGCAAAACATCGCGCATTCTATCGAACAGAACCACCCGGAGTGCTATTTGATCGTTCTGCTGATCGATGAACGCCCCGAAGAGGTGACTGACATGCAGCGCTCGGTAAAGGGTGAGGTTGTGTCCTCGACCTTCGACGAGCCGGCAACGCGTCACGTCGCCGTATCGGAGATGGTGATCGAAAAAGCCAAACGTTTGGTCGAGCATAAACGAGATGTTGTTATTCTTCTCGATTCGATCACAAGACTTGGTAGAGCGTTTAACACTGTGGTCCCATCATCCGGTAAAGTTCTGACCGGTGGTGTGGATGCAAACGCTCTGCAACGGCCCAAGCGCTTCTTTGGTGCTGCGCGGAATATCGAAGAGGGTGGATCGCTGACGATCATCGCAACCGCGCTGATCGATACCGGTAGCCGGATGGATGAAGTGATCTTTGAAGAATTCAAAGGCACGGGTAACTCGGAAATCGTTCTGGATCGTAAGATCGCAGACAAGCGCGTGTTCCCGGCGATCGACATCCTTAAATCCGGCACCCGGAAAGAGGACCTGCTGGTCGACAAAGGTGATCTGGCCAAGACCTTTGTTCTGCGCCGTATCTTGAACCCGATGGGCACCACTGATGCGATCGAGTTCCTGCTGTCTAAGTTGAAGCAGACCAAAACTAACGGTGAGTTCTTCGACTCGATGAATACCTGATACAGGTCTTAACCGACGCGAGGCCTTCGAATGGATACGATATTCGCCTTGGCCAGCGCCCAGGGTAAAGCAGGGGTGGCGGTCATCCGCCTCTCGGGTCCTTTGGCGCATTCAGCCGCAGCCGACCTGACCGGCAGCCCGCTACCGCCCCGCGGTATGCGGCTTCGGTCTTTGTGTGCAGCTGATGGGTCGCGCTTGGATGATGGGTTAGTTCTGACCTTCCAGGCCCCGGCGAGCTTTACCGGTGAAGACGTCGCAGAGTTGCAGATACACGGCAGCACGGCTTCGGTTAATGCGCTAATGCGCAATTTGTCCGATACGGTTGGGTTGCGGCTTGCGGAACCCGGGGAATTCACGCGCCGTGCATTGGAAAACGGCAAGATGGACCTGACGCAGGTCGAAGGTCTGGCCGATCTGATCGATGCCGAAACCGAGGCGCAGCGTAAACAGGCCCAGACCATTTTGGCCGGAGAGCTGGGTGGCTTGGCCGAACGCTGGCGCCGTGACCTGATCCGGGCGGCGTCTCTGCTGGAAGCCGTGATAGATTTCGCCGATGAAGAGGTTCCAACCGACGTGACACCTGAGGTCTGCACATTGGTGACCGGAGTCATGCAAGACCTGCAACGCGAAGCGGACGGTGTAAAAATTGCCGAACGTATCCGGACCGGGTTCGAAGTTGCCATTGTTGGCCTTCCAAATGCAGGCAAGTCGACCTTGCTGAATGCGTTGGCGGGTCGAGAGGCCGCGATCACGTCGGAATATGCCGGCACAACTCGTGATGTTATTGAAGTTCGCATGGATCTCGGTGGTTTGCCTGTGACTTTGCTGGACACCGCAGGGTTGCGCGAAACCGAAGATCACGTTGAAAACCTTGGGATTAAGCTGGCCCGTAAACGTGCGGACGCGGCTGATTTGCGGGTATTTCTGACCGAAGACCCGTCAGACCTTGGTGTTCCCATGGTCGAAGGTGACATTCAGCTTTTTCCGAAATCTGACCTGCGCGGGGACGATAAGGGCGGGATTTCCGGGAAAACCGGTCATGGAATTGATCAGCTAATTTCCCATATATCGTGTGTATTGGGTGAGAGATCCACAAGCCATGGTATTGCAACCCGTGAACGCCACCGAGTCGCACTGAATGAATCCAAGGCAGCTTTGGTCGCGGCGATGACAGTTCTGGAATCAGGCCCGGACCTGTATGATATCGCGGCAGAAGAGTTGCGGACGGCTATCCGCGCCCTTGAAACATTGGTCGGCAGAATAGGGGTCGAAGACCTTTTGGATGAAATATTCTCCAGTTTCTGCCTGGGTAAGTAAGGAGTGTTTCACGTGAAACATTCAAAGTTCGATGTTGTTGTGATTGGCGCCGGACATGCCGGAACCGAGGCCGCCCATGCCGCTGCACGCATGGGGGTTGAGACGGCATTGGTGACGCTGTCTGCGTCCGATATTGGAGTGATGTCCTGCAATCCTGCCATTGGGGGTTTGGGGAAAGGCCACCTGGTTCGCGAAATCGACGCGATGGATGGTGTCATGGGCCGCGTTGCGGACCAGGCCGGTATTCAATTTAGATTGCTGAATCGCCGCAAAGGGCCTGCTGTGCAGGGCCCAAGAACTCAGGCAGACCGGTCACTGTATCGTGATGCCATGCAGAAAGTGACACAGGCGCAAGAGCATTTATCCGTGGTGGTCGGGGAGGTCACAGATTTTCTGACAGATGGACCTCGTATCGTCGGAATACAATTGGCAGATGGGTCCGAGATTCATGCCTCGGCCGTGATACTTACATCCGGGACCTTTCTGCGCGGTGTGATTCATATCGGAGACGTTTCCCGACCCGGCGGGCGAATGGGGGACCGACCTTCTGTCAAACTGGCAGAGCGATTGGACAGCTTAAACCTTCCAATGGGGCGATTGAAAACAGGTACACCACCCCGGTTGGACGGTCGAACCATTGATTGGTCAGATCTAGAGCAGCAGGATGGAGACGAAGATCCGACGCTATTCTCGTTTTTGTCTGAGTCAACTGTCGCACCCCAAATCTCGTGCGGAATTACGCATACGAATGCGCGTACACATGAGATAATTGAAAAAAATCTGTCACGGTCGGCAATGTATGGCGGTCATATTGATGGGGTCGGGCCCAGATATTGCCCTTCGATTGAGGATAAGATTGTTCGGTTTGCCGAGAAAGAATCCCATCAGGTTTTCCTTGAGCCTGAAGGGATCCATGATCACACGATCTATCCAAACGGGATCTCAACTTCGCTTCCGCAGGACGTCCAGCATGATTATGTGCGGTCGATCAAAGGTCTGGAAAAGGCGGAGATCCTGCAACCGGGCTATGCAATTGAATATGACTATATTGATCCCCGTGTTCTGACGTCGTCCTTTTCCTTGCCTGATGCCCCGGGGCTATATCTTGCCGGACAAATTAACGGGACTACAGGATATGAAGAAGCAGCCGCACAAGGGCTTGTCGCTGGTTTGAATGCAGCACTCGCTGTCCTGGATCGGGAACCCGTTCATTTCACGCGTGCTGACAGCTATATAGGCGTTATGATCGATGACTTGACTACGCGAGGGGTTGCAGAACCTTATCGGATGTTCACCTCTCGGGCAGAGTTCAGGTTGTCTCTTCGGGCTGATAACGCTGATCAGCGATTAACACCTCTTGGAATTGACCTTGGATGTGTTGGTGATACGCGGGCTGAAAGATTTCATGAAAAGATAGAGAAACTTACAGCTGCCAAGTCAATACTGACAGACCGGACTTATACACCAAAGGAGGTCCGTGCAGTTGGAATCAAAGTCAATCAGGACGGAAATCGCCGAGATGGCATGGCTTTGCTGGCTTTTCCTGATGTTACGTTCAATGATCTGATTCCGCTTGAGGCGGGTTTGCAAGATATTGAGGAAGATATCCGAAGCCAGGTCGAACGGGATGCGCTTTATGCGAACTATATTGAGCGACAGAAAAAAGACGTTGAAGCCATGAAACGCGATGAATCCTATGAAATACCACGCGATTTCGATTATTCGGCGTTGGAAGGCCTATCCTCTGAGATGAAACAAAAACTGTCTGAGGCAAAGCCGATCAATATTGCTCAGGCCGGGCGGGTAGAGGGCGTGACGCCCGCCGCTTTGACCTTACTGCTGGCCAAGTTGAGGCGAGAGCAAAAGGTCCGAAAGGCATGAGCTATGAGGTATTTAAAGGTTTAGATGTTTCACGTGAAACATTTAGCCGTCTTGAAACCTATGTAGAGCTGGTTCGGCGCTGGAATCCTAAGATAAATCTGGTGTCGCGCAACAGCCTGATTGACATCTGGTCACGGCATATTCTGGATTCAGTGCAGGTATACCGGTGTTCGGATGTGTTCCATAATTGGGTAGATTTGGGCAGCGGCGGTGGTTTCCCTGGCATGGTTTGCGCGATCATGGCTATAGAGGAAGCGCCAGAGGCGCGATTTACATTTGTAGAAAGCGATCAGCGTAAATCTGCCTTTCTGCGTAGCGTTGCACGGGAATGCGGGGCAAACTGTTCTATTGTTTCAAAAAGGATCGAATCCGTAGACTTTCTAAATGCGGATATTTTGTCTGCCCGTGCCCTTGCGGATCTGCCCACGTTATTGTCCTTTTGTGACAGGCATTTAAAAGAGTCCGGTACGGCGCTGTTGCCGAAAGGCGCAAGCTGGAAAAAAGAGCTGAATGACGCGCGCAAGGAATGGAATTTCGACTGCGAGCCGATTACAAGTTTAACTGAGCCCCAAGCTGTTATTCTAAGGATCAAAGGAGTATCGCGTGGTTGATCTGTCTCGTCCCTCAGGGCCCCGGATAATTGCGGTCGCCAATCAAAAGGGTGGGGTGGGAAAAACAACAACTGCGATCAACCTTGCGGCCGGTTTGGCAGAAGCAGGAAGCAGGGTTCTTGTGGTGGATCTGGATCCGCAGGGGAACGCGTCAACCGGTTTGGGTGTTGAGGACAGGGATTGGACCACATACGATTTGATCCTGGACGATGCACCGCTTGAAGCTGTGGTACAAGAGACAGAAATTGGCGGGTTGCTGGTAATACCGGCAACCGTTGATCTAAGCTCGGCGGATATCGAACTGATTTCCAATGAAAAACGCAGCTATTTGTTGCATGACGCCTTGCGCCAGACCTCGATCGACCAGTTTGAGCTTGATTTTGTGCTGATTGACTGCCCGCCATCTCTGAACTTGCTGACTGTGAATGCGATGGTAGCGGCCCATTCCGTTCTGGTTCCCCTGCAAAGTGAATTCTTTGCACTGGAGGGGCTTTCGCAGTTGATGTTGACGATCCGAGAGGTCCGGCAAACTGCGAATCCGGACCTGAGAATCGAAGGTGTTGTGTTGACCATGTATGACAACCGCAACAACTTGTCTCGCCAGGTTGAAAAGGATGCACGTGACAATCTGGGTGAGATGGTATTTAAAACCAAGATACCCAGAAATGTGCGGGTCAGTGAGGCGCCGTCATACGCCTTGCCGGTCTTGCAGTATGACTCGGGATCGTTGGGTGCGATGGCATATCGACATTTGGCGCGTGAAGTCATTCACAAGAACAAAAATGCCGCTGCCTGAGCGGCAGTGAGGAGGGCGCAGTGGCCGTCAAAAAATCAAAACCCAGAGGTTTGGGCCGGGGACTATCTGCCCTGATGGCAGATGTAACGCAGGAAGCCGAAGGTCTGGTGACTACAGAACCGCGTCGTCCGGACATGAAAGTTCCGATTGAAAAGCTGCAGGCCAACCCAAACCAGCCGCGCCGTACATTCTCAGCGGATCAATTGGATGAACTGGCAGCCTCGGTCAAAGAAAAGGGCATTATTCAACCGCTGATTGTGAGGGAAATCAGCAATGGTGGATATGAAATCGTAGCCGGGGAACGGCGTTGGCGCGCTGCTCAGATGGCGCAGTTGCATGATATTCCGGTTATTGTGCGTGAGTTTGACGACACAGAGGTGTTGGAAGTCGCCATTATCGAAAACATACAGCGGGCTGACCTGAATGCGGTCGAAGAAGCTGCTGGCTATAAGCAGTTGATGGACCGTTTCGGGCATACTCAAGAGAAGTTGGCCGAAGCCTTGGGGAAAAGCCGCAGTCATATTGCGAACCTATTGCGCTTGCTGTCGTTGCCCTTGGACGTTCAGACGCTGGTCATCGAAGGTAAGCTGTCTGCTGGGCACGCACGAGCGTTGATAACGGCCGAAAACCCATCAGAACTGGCGAAAATCGTAGTACGGGATGGGCTTTCGGTTCGCGCAACCGAAGCGCTGGTGAAAAAACAACAGGCAGATCCGGCGAAAGCTGCCCCGCGTTCCCGGAATCTGGATGCGGGTAAAGACGCTGATACTCGAGCCTTGGAAAAAGACCTGTCGGCAATTCTGGCGATGAAAGTTGCGATCAATCACAAGGCTGGAACAGAAACCGGGCAAGTGGTGCTGACCTATGAAAACCTGGATCAGTTGGACGATCTGTGCGCCAAGCTTAGCCGTTAGGCCGGGTCCAGATAAACAGCATCACCGCGCCCAAAACCACGGCCTGAATGATCAGGACATGAGACGGCAGGGACAACAGAACCGATAGCCCGAACACGGCGGCAACCGAAATGGTGGCCGCCTTTTTTGCCCCAGGTCGGATAGCGCCGGACGTTTGCCAGTCAACAATCAACGGGCCGAAAGTGCGATGTGTAATCAGCCAGTTGTGCAGGCGAGAAGACGACCGTGCAAAGAAAAACGCGGCCAGCAGCAAAAAGGGAACAGTAGGTAATAAGGGCAGAACGATGCCGACCACCGCGAAGCCAACGCAAATCAAACCCAGGGTGGCCCAAACATATTGCATCATCTATCCCAAAAGTTCCCGGATCACCGCATTCAAAACGGCGCGCCCATCTTTGGTGGCAATCAATCGGCCATTTGTCTGTTTGATCATTCCAAATTCTGTTAGATCGGCCAATTTGTCCTGCGGCAACGGGTGATCTGCCAGGGCATTATACCTATCAATATCTAGACCCTCTACAACTCTTAACCCCATCATAAGGTATTCTTTGGCCTGCTCTTGCGCTGTTAGGGGAGAGCGTTCTTTTTCTCCGCTGCCTTTTTCGACGGCAGTTAACCAAGCGTTTGGGGACAGGTAGGTTTCTGTAGCCAGTTTTTGACCATTCAAGGTGACGCGCCCATGGGCACCAGGCCCGATGCCGACATAGTCGCCATAGCGCCAATAGATCAGGTTGTGCTGTGATTCAGCGCTGGGGCGTGCGTGGTTGGAAATCTCGTAGGTCAGCAGGCCATGTGCCTCGCAGATGTCCTGTGTTTCCAAATACATGTCGGCAGCGCTGTCATCTTCGGGTAGGCCACGCAGTTTACCAACGGCATAGCGATCCCCAAAGGCGGTTCCGTTCTCGATGGTCAGTTGGTACAGCGACAGGTGGTCGACAGCCATCGAAAGGGCTTCGGTCAGTTCGGCTCGCCAGTCTTCGGGGGTTTGGTGTTGGCGGGCGTAGATCAGGTCAAAACTGACCCTATCAAAGCAATTTCTGGCAATATCAAAGGCAGAACGTGCCTCAGCCACAGTGTGAATGCGACCCAATCGACGCAAATCTTCGTCATTAAGCGCCTGAATCCCCATCGAGATGCGGTTCACCCCGGCGTCCCGATATGCGGCAAAACGGCCAGCCTCGACCGAGCCCGGATTGGCCTCAAGCGTGATTTCCATGTCATTGGCCGGATGCCAGAGGGCGCGGGCCTGATCGATCACAGCGGCGACAGTGTCTGGGTCCATTAACGACGGCGTGCCGCCGCCGAAAAAGATCGTGTTTAAAACCCGGCCTGGTGTTTCGGCAGCCGTGCGGCGCAGCTCATCCAAATATGCATTAAGCCATTGTTTTTGATCGATATTACGTGAAACATGGCTATTGAAGTCGCAATAGGGGCACTTGGCCTCGCAAAAAGGCCAATGCACGTACAGGCCGAAGCCCCCGTTGCGCCAATCATCCGCCAAAGCAGCCCTTCACGAACATTTCCACAGCGCGGCCGCGATGGCTGATCTTGTTCTTTTCCCAGCGATCCATCTCGGCAAAGGTAATGTCGTACCCGTCCGGGACAAACATTGGATCATAGCCGAACCCGTCCTTGCCGCGGATGGGCCAGACCAAGTGACCGGGGGCGATGCCTTCGAATACCTCGTCATGCCCATCGGGCCAGGCCAGTACCAGAGTGCATCGGAACTGCGCCGTGCGTGGATGGGCGGCGCCTTTCGCCTCTAGCTCATCATGGGCGCGGGTCATGGCCATCAAGAAATCGCGACCGTCACCGGTTTCGGCCCAATCGGCGGTGTAAACACCCGGAGCGCCATCCAGCGCATCAATGGAAATCCCGGAATCGTCCGACAGGGCAGGCAGGCCAGTGGTCTGGGCGGCAGCATGGGCCTTGATCCGGGCATTGCCGACGAACGTGTCCTCAGTTTCTTCCGGTTCGGGCAGGTCCATGTCAGCCGCGCCAACAATGGTCACGCCGAAGGGTTCAAGGAGATGTTTCATCTCCTCAAGCTTGCCCTTGTTATGCGTGGCCACCAGCAGCCTGTCGCCGTCGAACTTGCGGGTCATGCGGTTGCGGCTTTCTGGGCTGCGGCCAGCTCGGCCACGCCTTTTTCGGCCAGATCCATTAGCTGATCCATCTGCGCGCGGCTAAACACGGACCCTTCCGCGCTCATCTGCACTTCGATCAGTTTGCCCGAGCCGGTCATGATGAAATTGCCGTCTACGCCTGCTTCGCTGTCCTCTGGGTAGTCCAGATCCAGTACGGGCTGGCCGGCATAAATACCGCAAGAAACCGCTGCAACAGGGTCTATCAACGGATCCGAGATTACGTCCCCGGCCTTCATCAGTTTGTTCACCGCCAGCCGCAGTGCAACCCAACCACCAGTGATCGAAGCACAACGAGTGCCCCCATCGGCTTGGATCACATCACAGTCCACAGTGATCTGGCGTTCGCCCAGGGCAACCCGGTCAACGCCAGCCCGCAGGGCACGGCCAATCAAGCGCTGGATTTCCACGGTGCGACCACCTTGCTTGCCCGACGCCGCCTCGCGCCGCATCCGGGTGTTGGTTGCGCGGGGCAGCATGCCATATTCAGCCGTGACCCAACCCAGACCCGAGCCTTTGATGAAGGGGGGTACGCGATCCTCGATCGTGGCGGTGCACAGTACATGGGTGTCACCCATTTTGATCAGGCAGGAACCTTCGGCATGTTTGGTGAACTCCGTTTCGATTGAAACGGTGCGCATTTCGCTTAAATCTCGTCCTGAGGGTCGCATGGAAAATCCTTTGTTTGCTGGGTTGGGGATAACGCCCTCATGGCTTACGATGCAACCCCGATTGACCTTTCATATGCCTGCGATTTAATGACGGCCCAGCAGGGGACCGCTGATGAGCGAAGCGAGCAAAATTCTGAACGAGATGAACGACCGGTCACGTGAGGTGTTCCGGCTGATCGTCGAAAGCTATTTGGACAGCGGTGAGCCCGTTGGCAGCCGCACCCTGACCCGCACGTTGTCGGAAAAAGTCAGCGCTGCCACCGTGCGCAACGTGATGCAGGATCTGGAGTTTCTGGGCTTGCTCGACAGCCCGCATGTCAGTGCCGGTCGGATTCCCACGCAACAAGGGTTACGGATGTTCGTTGATGGGTTACTTGAGGTCGGTGATCTGGGTGCCGCTGACCGACAGAAACTGGATGAAACATTAGGCTCTAACGCGGGCGATGTAGGCGGGATGTTGGACCGTGTGGGTTCAGCTTTGTCACACGTGACACATGGTGCGTCTCTAGTTCTGACGCCCAAGCAAGAATCCGAGATCAAGCATATCGAATTTGTTTCGTTAGCTCATGACCGTGCATTGGTGGTGCTGGTTTTTGCTGACGGGCACGTTGAAAACCGCCTGTTTACACCGCCACCGGGGCAGACACCCAGTTCGATGCGTGAAGCGGCGAATTTCCTGAACGCGTTGATCGAAGGCCGCACGCTTGGCGAAGTGCGCCGTCAGATGCAGGCGCAGATTGACGCGCGTAAACAAGAGATCGACGTGCTGGCACGGGAAATGGTCGAAAGCGGCATGGCGGCTTGGGACGGGGATGGGGGCGACTCGGCTCGTCTGATTGTGCGCGGGCGGGCGAATCTGCTGGGTGAACCGGGTGAAGTTGAGGAGCTGGACCGAATCCGCTCTCTGTTTGATGATCTGGAACGCAAACGAGACATCGCGGAATTCCTTGAATTGACCGAAGAAGGCGAGGGTGTGCGCATTTTTATCGGCTCTGAGAACAAACTTTTCTCACTTTCGGGTTCCTCTTTGGTGGTGTCTCCATATATGAACGCTGATCGAAAGATAATTGGTGCGGTCGGGGTCATCGGGCCCACGCGTCTGAATTATGGACGGATCGTACCGATCGTGGATTATACGGCGCAACTGGTCGGCAAGCTGATATCCGACCGGAGCTAGAGGGTAAGAGATGGCAGAGCCCAAGGACGAAGATTTTCTGGACAATATCGCAATGGCTGAAGCTGAAGAGCTGGCTGAAGAAATCGCTGAGTTCAGCGATGAAGCGCTAGAGCTGGATGAGTTGCGCGCGGAGCGCGACGACTACAAGGACAAATTCATGCGTGCGCTGGCGGACGCGGAAAACGCCCGTAAGCGTGGCGACAAAGCGCGGCGCGATGCCGAACAATACGGTGGCTCGAAACTGGCGCGTGATATGCTGCCGGTCTACGACAACATGAAGCGCGCACTCGAAGCTGCGACCGATGAGCAAAAAGAAGTGGCCGCTGGTCTGCTGGAAGGGATCGAGCTGACTATGCGGGCGCTGAAGGATGTGTTCCAAAAGCACGGTATCGAAGTGATTACGCCCGAGGTTGGTGATCGATTTGATCCAAACGTGCATGAGGCGATGTTCGAAGCGCCGGTTCCTGGAACCCGCGCCGGTGACATCATTCAGGTATCGGCCGAAGGCTTCATGCTGCATGATCGTCTACTGCGACCGGCGCAAGTGGGTGTGTCGTCGACACCTGCAAGCTAAGCGGCTTTAAAACCAAATTTATTGAGGCGGTCAGGATCTGGCCGCCTCTTTCAGTTTATAAATCAGGTCCAGCGCCTCGCGCGGGGTCAGCTCATCAGGCAGCACGTCGTCCAGCATATCCGTGACCGGCGATGCCTTGGGTGCAGGTGGCGGGGGCGGCGGAGCGGCGGAAAACAGCGGCAGATCGTCGATCAGCGCCTTTTGTTTGCCGCCTTCGCGTTCGGTTTTTTCCAACTGGTCCAGTACGACGCGGGCTCGATCCACCACCGATGCGGGCAGACCGGCAAGCTGCGCGACTTGCACCCCATAGGAGCGGTCGGCGGCCCCCTTGTGGACTTCGTGCAGGAAAATAACCTCACCTTCCCATTCTTTGACTGCCACGGTGGCGTTGTCGACACCCTCCAACTTGCCGGCCAGGGCGGTGAGTTCGTGGTAGTGGGTGGCGAACAGCGCGCGGCATTGGTTGGCGGCGTGCAGATGTTCCAGCGTGGCCCAGGCGATGGACAGGCCGTCATAGGTGGCCGTGCCACGGCCAATTTCATCGAGAATCACCAGCGCGCGGTCGTCGGCCAGATTCAGGATGGCGGCAGTCTCGACCATTTCCACCATAAAGGTTGAACGGCCTCGGGCCAGATCGTCGGATGCGCCGACGCGGCTGAACAATTGGCTGACCACACCGATATGCGCCTGTTCAGCGGGAACATAACTGCCCATCTGGGCCAGCAGGGCAATCAAGGCGTTCTGACGCAGGAAAGTCGATTTACCCGCCATGTTGGGACCGGTCAGCAGCCAGATCGCCGCGCCCTGATCCGCGCTGAGATCGCAATCATTGGCAATGAAGGCATCGCCGCTTTGTTGGCGCAGCGCGTGTTCCACAACCGGATGACGTCCACCCTGCACGTGGAAGGCGCGCGATGTGTCGACCTGGGGACGGCACCAATTTTCTCCGCGCGCCAGATCGGCCAATGCGGTGGTCAAATCCAGCTCGGCGAGCCCTCGGGCGGCTTGATTGAGACGAGCAGCGAGGGCCAGAATCTCGTCAGAAAGCCTTTGATAGAGCCTCTTTTCTATTTCCAATGCCAAATTACCGGCGTTCAGGATGCGGGTTTCGATCTCGGACAGTTCGACGGTCGTAAAGCGCACCTGATTGGCAGTGGTCTGGCGGTGGATATAGGTCTCAGAAAATGGCGGGTTCAGCATCTTCTCGGCATGGGTGGCCGTGGTTTCGATGAAATAACCCAGCACGTTGTTATGCTTGATCTTCAGCGAAGCAATGCCGGTGTGTTCTGCGTATTTCTGTTGAAATCCCGCAATGACGGATCGGCCTTCGTCGCGCAGCGTACGGGCCTCATCCAGTTCAGTGTCAAAGCCCGGAGCGATGAAACCGCCGTCACGGGCCAGCAGGGGCGGTTCTGCCACAAGGGCTGCGTCCAGCAAGGTCAAAAGATCGTCAAACCCGATCAAGTTCTGCACTGCGGTGGCCAGCAGAACCGGCAAATCCTGTGTGTCACAGATACCTGCAATAGCAGCTGCCTGCGTCATTCCGTTGCGGATGGCGGCCAGATCACGCGGGCCACCCCGTTCCAGCGACAGGCGCGACAGGGCGCGGTCCAGATCGGGGGTTTTGCGCAGGGCATCGCGCAGGTCTGAGGCGGTCAAGCTGTCCTCAGCTGCAAAACTCACAGCATCCAGCCGGGCATGGATCACGTCCAGATTGCGCGAGGGGCTGGACAGGCGCTGTTCCAGCAACCTTGCCCCGCCCGGAGTGACGGTGCGATCGACCACCGACAATAGGGATCCGGCGCGACCACCCGACAAGGACCGGGTCAGTTCAAGATTGCGGCGTGTGGCGGCGTCGATCTGGACAACGCGATCCTCTGATTCCTTCAAGGGGGTCTGCAGCAGGGGCAGTTTGCCCTTTTGCGTGATCTCAAGATAGTCGATCAAGGCACCCATTGCCGAAACCTCGGCCCGACCGAAATTTCCAAACGCATCCAAAGCGCCCACGTGGAACAATCCGCAAATACGTTTTTCGGCGGCCGTGCTGTCAAAACTGGCGCGGCCGATGGGGGTTAGCGAAATTCCCAAATCACGGACTGGTTCCTGCAAAGCCTGTTCCGATCCGTCGGCAACGATCAGCTCGGACGGGGCAAGCCGTGCCAGTTCGGGGCTCAGCCGCACGGTTGTCAAAGGCATTACGTGAAACGCCCCGGTAGAGATATCAGCCCAGGCCAAGGCGGCCTCATCCCGCACTTCGGCATAGGCGGCCAGAAAGTTGTGGCGGCGGGCTTCCAAAAGGGCATCTTCGGTCAATGTGCCGGGTGTCACCAAACGCACGACATCGCGCTTTACCACCGACTTAGAGCCTCTTTTCTTCGCCTCGGCCGGGCTTTCCATCTGCTCGCAGACGGCCACGCGAAAGCCTTTGCGGATCAGGGTCAGCAAATAACCTTCGGCGGAATGAACAGGCACACCGCACATCGGGATGTCGGTGCCGTTATGCTTGCCGCGTTTGGTCAGGACGATATCCAACGCCTCGGCTGCGTTGATGGCATCCTCGAAGAACATCTCGTAGAAATCGCCCATACGGTAGAACAGCAGGGCATCGGCGTGGGCCTCTTTGATTTCGAGATATTGCGCCATCATCGGCGTGACTGTGGACAAGGCTGACCCCTTTTGGCGTGTTCCGGGCGCGACCTTACAAATCCCGCATCTTCTGTAAAAGCCGAAAACTCATTCTCGTTGAGGCGCGCGTTTTCCTGCGCTATGAGGCGACAGCCCAACAGATGTAAAGAAACGACATATCAGATGCCCAAAGCGAAAATTACCGACGAAGAAGCCCTGGCCTTTCACCTGGACCCCACTCCCGGCAAGTGGGAGGTGCAGGCCACGGTTCCAATGACAACCCAGCGTGATCTGTCGCTGGCCTATAGTCCCGGTGTCGCTGTTCCATGTGAAGCAATCGCGGAAAACCCCGAAACGGCCTATGACTATACCAACAAGGGCAATCTGGTCGCGGTAATCTCGAACGGCACGGCGGTTCTGGGTCTTGGAAATCTGGGCGCGTTGGGCTCAAAACCGGTGATGGAGGGGAAATCGGTCCTGTTCAAACGGTTTGCCGATGTGAACTCGATCGATATCGAGTTGGACACTGAAGACCCAGATGAATTCTGCCGCGCGGTGAAGCTGATGGGGCCGACCTTTGGCGGCATCAATCTGGAAGACATCAAGGCGCCCGAGTGTTTCATCATCGAACAGCGCCTGAAGGAAGAGATGGACATTCCCGTCTTTCACGATGATCAACACGGCACGGCGGTGATCTGCGCGGCAGGTCTGCTGAACGCGCTGCATATCTCGGGCAAAAAGATCGAGGATGTGAGGATTGTTCTGAACGGTGCGGGTGCGGCGGGTATCGCCTGTATAGAACTGCTCAAGGCGATGGGTGCGCGGCATGAAAACTGCATCGTCTGCGACACCAAAGGCGTGATCTACCAAGGCCGGACCGAGGGTATGAACCAGTGGAAATCGGCCCATGCGGTCACCACTGAACTGCGCTCGCTGGAAGACGCCATGAACGGCGCGGATGTGTTCCTGGGCGTTTCAGTCAAAGGCGCGGTCACGCAGGACATGGTCGCCAGCATGGCAGACAACCCGGTGATTTTCGCCATGGCCAATCCAGATCCTGAAATCACGCCAGAAGAGGCGCATGAGGTGCGTGTGGATGCCATCGTCGCCACCGGACGCAGTGATTATCCGAACCAGGTCAACAACGTGCTGGGCTTCCCCTATCTGTTCCGGGGTGCGCTGGACATTCATGCCCGTGCCATCAATGACGAGATGAAAATTGCCTGTGCCCATGCGCTGGCCCGTCTGGCGCGCGAGGATGTGCCGGATGAGGTTGCGATGGCTTATGGCAAATCGCTGACCTTCGGTCGCGATTATATCATCCCGACACCGTTTGATCCCCGACTGATCCATCGTATCCCACCTGCCGTGGCCAAGGCGGGCATGGATACCGGCGCAGCGCGGCGTCCGATCATCGACATGGACGCCTATGAGCTGAGCCTCAAATCCCGCATGGACCCGACTGCCAGCATCCTGCGCGGGCTGAACGCCCGTGCGCGCCAAGCGCAAAGCCGCATGATCTTCGCCGAAGGTGACGATCCACGTGTACTGCGCGCTGCTGTGACCTATCAGCGGTCTGGATTCGGCAAGGCCCTGGTTGTCGGTCGCCCCGATGACGTAAAACAAAAGCTGGAAGAGGCCGGGCTGGGCGATGCCGTGCGCGAGTTGGAGGTGGTGAATGCCGCCAACACCACGCATCTCGAGACCTATACCGATTTCCTGTACAAGCGCCTGCAGCGCAAAGGTTTTGATAGCAAGGATATTTACCGCCTAGCGGCACGTGACCGGCATGTGTTCTCATCCCTGATGCTGGCGCATGGGCACGGTGATGGCTTGGTAACCGGGGCCACGCGCAAATCGGCGCATGTGCTGGACCGGATCAATCACGTGTTCGACGCGGACAAAGCGCATGGTGCGGTAGGTGTGACCGCGCTGCTGCACAAGGGGCGGATCGTGCTGATCGGTGATACGCTGGTGCATGAATGGCCGGACGAGAATGACCTGGCCAATATCGCCGAACGCTCAGCCGCAGTGGCACGTCATATGGGGCTTGAGCCGCGCGTGGCCTTCGTCAGTTTCTCGACCTTTGGGTATCCGGTGTCGGAACGGGCCGAAAAGATGCACCGCGCGCCTGTTGTGCTGGATAAGCGCAAAGTGGATTTCGAATACGAGGGCGAGATGACCGTGGACGTTGCCCTGAACGAGGATCAGCAGGCAGGCTATCCGTTCCAGCGCCTGACCGGCCCGGCGAATATCCTGATCGTTCCCGCTCGACATTCGGCGTCGATCTCGACCAAGCTGATGCAGGAAATGGGCGGGTCCACGGTGATTGGCCCGATCCTGTCTGGTGTCGACAAGCCGATTCAGATCTGTTCGACCGGGTCAACGGCGAATGATATCTTGAACATGGCCATCCTGGCCTCGTGCGATATCGCTTAAGCCATGACGATCTGGAACCTCGGCTCGATCAACGCGGACATGATTTATGACGTGCCGCACCTGCCCGGACCGGGAGAGACGCTTTCGGCCAATCGGCTGGATCGGTATCTGGGTGGCAAAGGGGCAAATATGTCTGTGGCCGCCGCTCGGGCCGGGGCGCAAGTGGCGCATATCGGGGCCGTGGGGCCGGATGGGCGCTGGGCGCTGGATCGTATGACCGAATATGGCGTGGACACGCGCCATATCACTGGAGTCGAGGTTCCGACCGGTCATGCCATCATTGCGGTGGACGCACAGGGTGAGAACAACATCATTCTGTTCCCCGGTTCAAACCACGCGATCACTCAGGTTCAGTTGGGGCAAGCGCTGTCCTCGGCCCTGGAAGGTGATGTGCTGGTGATGCAGAACGAAACCAACTTACAGGTTGAATCTGCAAAGATGGGGCGCGATCTGGGGCTGACTGTCTGCTATGCCGCCGCACCGTTCCAGGCTGACGCGGTTCAGGCCGTGTTGCCGTATCTGGATTTTCTGATCCTGAATGAGATCGAGGCTGAACAACTGCGGCAGGCAACCGGGCAATCCGTTACCGACCTTGAGGTCGAGCATGTAATCGTCACTTTGGGGTCAAAAGGAGCGCGGTATTACCATCGTGGCGCCGCTACGGATTTTCCGGCGCACAAGGTAAAGGCCGTGGATACCACTGGCGCAGGGGATACTTTCACCGGCTATGTTCTGGCAGGAATGGATCGCGGGATGCCAATGGCACAGGTGATTTCACAAGCAAACCGTGCCGCGGCCTTGATGGTCACGCGGCACGGCACAGCTGATGTTATTCCCGATCTCAAAGAGGTGCGCGAAGCGCGGCTCGATTAAGACCCCGCGAACGGTGCGTCACTGCCCCAAAGCTGCTTGACCCGGTCATCACGGCCGCAGGCTTTGCGATAGGCTTTGTACGCGCTGTGCTGGCGTTTGGGGCCAAAGCGGGTCAGGACCAGCTTGTTCCCTTTATAGTAATCCTGGTGATACGCCTCAGCCGGGTAGAATGCCCCCTGCTGCAGGATTGGCGTCACGATCTGTTGCCCCAGCGCGTCCTGGGCACTTGTCTTGGCTTGCTGAGCCAGGGCTTTTTCCCAAGCGTTAGAGACGAAAATTGCCGTACGGTAGCTGTCACCCCGGTCACAGAACTGACCGCCCGCATCCGTTGGGTCGACCGAACGGAAGAACATACTTAGCAGGGTTTCACGGGAAACGCGGGCCGGGTCAAAGGTGATCTGAACCGCCTCGTAATGGCCGGTTCCGCCTTTGGTGACCTGATCATAGGTTGGATTGGCGGTACTGCCACCGGTGAAACCCGACACGGCGCCAGTCACGCCCGGAACGGATTCGAAATCGGATTCGACGCACCAGAAACAGCCCCCTGCAACCGTCAGGGTTTCGGACCCGGCGGCGGGTGCCGGGGCGGCACGCAGCAGGGCGACAAGAGCGATCAGCGTGAACTGAAGCGTAGGTTTGAAAAAATCGAGATAGGCGGTGCGGGTCATGGCAGGTCTCCTTTTCGGGATAAGGCTGCCCTGACTTATGCGTTGGCGCAATCCGCTGACATGGTTTGTCACGGGGTGGTGAGACGAGTTTATCGTCTTAACCTAGCAGCTGTCCCAACTTCATCGCCACACCCATATTGCCCGAAATCTTGAGCTTGCCCAATGCTACGCCGGTCATCGGGTTCAGCTTGCCCGTCAGTAATTTGGTCAGGTTGTCCTGCGAAATGCGGATGGTGCAATCGGTGTCGCGATCCTGTGTGCTGGCCCGATTATCGGCCAGAACGATGACACCATCCTCGCCGCAATCGAATTTCAGCGAGCCCTCAAAGCTTTTGCCATCCAAGCCTTGCTGAATGCCGTTGGCGATGTCCTGCAGCATCTTTGTCCCCTTCACAATTTGCCTATGCGTAAAGAGAATGGGCGTTCTTGTGCAAGGGTGACCCGACTGGACCCTGCAGTCACGACATTTGCAGGATTTGCCGGGTCCGCTCACAGGGTTGCCCATCATAAAAGGCATCAAGAACAGTCTCGAACTCTGACGGAGCTCCGGGCACGGATGCAAACAACGTCATCGAGGACCGCAGTTTCTTTGCGTCAATCCCACCCAGAATGTCACTGGCATCGCGCCCTTTGTGCTGTAACATCAACCCAGCAACCTTGGTCAGGCGCTGGCGGAGGTCTGGATGATCCAGATAAGCTGTGGCCTCATCCAAATCCTCGATCCCGTACAGCTGCGCCATGTGAGACCGGCCAAGTTCGGCCAATTGCGGAAATACAAACCACATCCAGTGGCTGGTTTTCTGTCCTTGTTCCAATTCGCGCAGGACGTCGGACCAGACCGCGTCCTGCGCTTCGATGAACAGATCGAGTTCGTCGTTGATGTCGTCGTCGTCGATCACTTGGACAGGCGCTTATCCCGCGCCGCCAGCAATTTCAGGCGCAGCGCGTTCAACTGGATAAATCCGGCCGCGTCTTTTTGGTCATAGGCGCCGGCGTCATCTTCGAACGTCACATGCTCTTCAGAATACAGCGAATGATCCGACCAGCGACCCACGGTTGAGGCCAAGCCTTTGTACAGTTTCACGCGGACGGTGCCGGTGACATGTTCCTGAGACTTGTCGATGGCGGCTTGCAGCATTTCCCGCTCGGGGCTGTACCAGAAGCCGTTATAGATCAGCTCGGCATATTGCGGCATCAGCTGGTCTTTCAGGTGCATCGCGCCGCGGTCCATGGTGATGGACTCGATACCACGGTGCGCTTCCAGCAGGATGGTGCCGCCGGGCGTTTCGTAGATGCCGCGCGATTTCATGCCCACGAACCGGCCTTCGACCAGATCCAGGCGGCCAATGCCGTGCTTGCCGCCATATTCGTTCAGTTTGGTCAGGATCGTGGCCGGGCTCATCGCCTCGCCATTGATGCTGACCGCGTCGCCTTTTTCAAAGCCGATCTCAATGAACTCGGGCTCGTTCGGTGCGTCCTCGGGGTGGACGGTACGCTGATAGACATAGTCTGGCGCCTGATCCGCCGGATCTTCCAGAACCTTACCTTCGGACGAGGTGTGCAGCAGGTTGGCATCGACCGAGAACGGCGCCTCACCGCGTTTGTCCTTGGCAATTGGGATTTGGTTCGCTTCGGCAAATTCCAACAGCTTGGTGCGGCTGGTCAGGTCCCATTCACGCCAGGGTGCAATGACCTTGATGTCGGGGTTCAGGGCATAGGCGGCCAGTTCGAACCGCACCTGATCGTTGCCTTTGCCGGTCGCGCCATGTGCAACGGCGTCGGCACCGGTGGCCTCGGCAATCTCGACCAGACGCTTCGAGATCAGCGGACGCGCGATGGAAGTGCCCAGCAGATACAGGCCTTCGTATTGCGCATTGGCGCGGAACATCGGGAAGACGAAGTCGCGAACAAACTCTTCGCGGATGTCCTCGATATAGATGTTTTCGGGCTTGATCCCCAGCAGCTCGGCCTTTTGGCGGGCGGGCTCCAGCTCTTCACCCTGACCCAGATCGGCGGTGAAGGTCACGACCTCACAGCCATACTCGGTCTGCAACCATTTCAGGATGATCGAGGTATCAAGGCCACCGGAATAGGCCAGAACAACTTTCTTGGGCGCGGACATCTGACTTCCCCTTATGCGTAAGACGCTTGGCCCCTAACGGGTTTTGAACGTGGGGGCAAGTTATCTGCGTTGACGCAGGGCGGGAATTAGGGTGAAACGGATGGAACAAGAACAAGGATTGGTTGAGAGGGCAGTTTCAGGATGTTGGGTTGGCAGATTTTTGTGCATTCGGTGCGGATGGTTTTCGGCAATCTTAAGCAGGTTGTACAAATCACCTTTGGTCCCGCTTTGATTGCCACGGCATTGATTGTCGTGTTGTTCGTGGTGTCTGGCGTTCCGTTAGAAGCTTTTGAGGCGGAAACAGGCGAATTACCTCCGGGCACGTCGCCGGGCTCTGTTCTACTTTTGGTTTTTGGGCTAGCAATGGTCCTTGCAATCACGACTTTCTGGATTGCCGTTTCATGGCATCGTTTCATTCTGCTGGAAGAATATCCTAAAGGTATTTTTCCAACATTCCGATTTGATCGAATCCTCGCCTACCTTGGGCGGGCATTTCTTCTTGGCTTAATCATGGCAATCGCTTCGCTCCCAGGATGGATGCTTCTTACCGCTGTGGTGCAAAGTTCACCTGTTTTGGCGATTATTCTGGTCTTTGCCTACATGGTCTTTCTGATGGTTTGTTTGTACCGGTTTTCCATTATTTTGCCTGCGGCGGCGATTGGTCATCCGGTTACGCCTCTTGAAGCCTGGAATAGCACGTCCGGGGCGGCGAGCGCGCTTCTAGTCATGCTCATCGTGGCGTTTCTGTTCCAGCTACTCGTTCAGCTTGTTTTCACTGTGTTGGCGATCATTCCAGTCTTGGGAGTTTTGCTAACACTGTTCTTTGGTGTGCTTGTTCTGCCGATGATCAATGTTAGCATTTTTACAACAATGTACGGTGTCTTCATCGAAAAACGCGCACTCACCTGACCCACGTACACATATGTATTCCTTGCCCTTTCGGCGGTGATGCGGCACTGAAACGGTCATGACTGATTTCATGACCCGCGCCCGCGCTGCCGAACAGGCGATGCGTACTGTCTTTCCCGCGACGCCGTTGCAGCGGAATGCCCATCTGTCTGACCGATTTGGTGCTGACATCTGGCTCAAGCGCGAAGACCTCAGCCCGGTGCGGTCGTATAAAATCCGTGGTGCGTTCAACGCGATGCGCAAGCAGCAGAGGCAAGAGCTTTTCGTCTGTGCCAGCGCGGGCAATCATGCGCAGGGCGTGGCGTATATGTGCAAGCACCTGAACGTGCGTGGTGTGATCTTCATGCCGGTGACGACGCCGCAGCAGAAAATTCAGAAAACCCGCATTTTTGGCGGCGAAAACATCGAAATTCACCTGACCGGAGACTATTTCGACGACACGCTGGCCGCTGCGCAGGCGTGGTGTGCGCAGCAGGGCGGGCATTTTCTGTCGCCCTTTGATGATGAGGATGTGATCGAAGGGCAGGCGTCACTGGCTGTCGAGGTTGAGGCGCAGCTGGGTAGCGTCCCTGATCACGTGATCCTGCCGGTTGGCGGGGGCGGCATGTCCTCGGGCGTGGCGACATGGTTCGGGGATCGGACCCATTGCCTGTTTGTCGAGCCCAAAGGCGGGGCCTGTTTGCATGCGGCCATGGCGGCGGGGCATCCGGTGGCGCTCGATCAGATCGACAATTTTGTCGATGGGGCAGCGGTCGGGAAGATCGGGGCGAAACCGTTTGAACTGCTCAAGGATCGCCACCTGTCCGACGTGCTGGTCCTGTCCGAAGACCGTATCTGCACCACCATGATCGAAATGCTGAATGTCGAAGGCATCGTGCTTGAGCCCGCAGGCGCCCTGGCGATCGAGGCAGTGACCGATGTGCAAAGCTTTATCCGCGGCAAAACCGTTGTCTGCGTCACCTCGGGCGGCAATTTCGATTTCGAACGTCTACCCGAGGTCAAGGAACGGGCGCAGCGTTATTCCGGCGTCAAAAAGTACTTTATCCTGCGCCTGCCGCAGCGCCCCGGCGCGTTGAAAGAGTTTCTGGGCATATTAGGGCCGGAAGACGATATCGCCCGGTTCGAATACATGAAGAAGTCGGCGCGCAATTTCGGTTCGGTCCTGATCGGCATCGAAACCCGTAAGCCCGAGAATTTCGCACGCCTGTTCGCGCATCTGGACGAGGCTGGCTTTACCTATACCGACATCACCGAAGACGAGACGCTGGCCCAGTTCGTGATCTAGGACAGGTTCGCGGCTTTCTCGGCAAAGAACACAGTTTTTGAGTCGTCATAGACTGTCAGGATGGCAGGCAGATCGACGTCACTAGCCTTGCCAGCGGCGGCGTTGCGCTCTGCGTCCTGACACAGCTTGAAAAACCGGTCGAACCCCAGACTCAGCGCGCTGCCCTTGAGGAAATGCATGTTCTGTTCGAATTCAGCCCGGTCGGTGTCCTGATACAGCCGGTCGATGGTTTCCTGAACCTCGTCCAGAAAGATCTGCACCACCTCTTCGAATTCGCTGGCACCCACCTCATCCCGCAGCTGTCTGACCCTGGACCAGTCGATCATGTTCGGCCTCTCCACACATATCGCGACCTGACTTGGATAGCCCACGGCAAGTAAAGAGCGGGTTAAGCAATAAGCCAAAGACGCCTTCACCGGATGTTAAACCGCCCTGCGCTAGGGTCGCTGCGTTCCGTAAAGGTCACAGTACAGAGGGTTCAGGTGGCAGAGGGCAGTCAGGCAGAGGCCAGGTCCGATCAGGATTTTGGTGCGATCCAAAAGGTGCTGGTCGTCGATGACAGCCGGCTGCAACGTCGTATTCTGGTGGCCTCGCTGAAAAAGTGGGGCTTTGAGGTGCTAGAGGCCGATAACGGCGACGCCGCGATCGAGATGTGCGCCACCGACCCGCCGGATCTGGTTCTCAGCGATTGGGTGATGCCGGGGATGAGCGGGCTGGAATTCTGCCGTGCCTTCCGGGCGCTGGAAAGTGATCAATACAGTTACTTCATCCTGTTGACCTCAAAAAGTGAAAAGCAAGAGGTGGCGCGCGGGCTGGACGCTGGTGCGGACGATTTCCTGATCAAACCGCTTGAGGCGGATGAGCTGCGCGCGCGGATCTCGGCCGGGGCGCGGATTCTGGATATGCAGCGCGAACTGTCCGAGAAGAACCGGATGATCGAATCCGCGTTAGAAGACCTGCGCGTGGCGCATGATGCCATCGACAAAGACCTGATTCAGGCCCGGAAAATTCAGGAATCCCTTGTCCCCGAACTGACGCGGGATTTCGGGAAATCGCGGGTCAGCATGCTGCTGAAACCCTGTGGGCATATTGGCGGTGATCTGGTGGGGATGTTCTCGCCCGGGGTCAATCGGCTGGGGTTTTACAGCATTGACGTGTCGGGCCACGGTATCACCTCGGCGATGATGACAGCGCGATTGGGCGGCTATCTGTCCAGCAATCATTTCGATCAGAACGTGGCGATGGAAAAACGCTTTGACAAGTTCTATGCTCTGCTGCCACCCGAACAGGTGGCCGAGATGCTCAATTGCCGCCTGATGGCCGATGCCGGCGTCGAAGAATACTTCACCATGGTTTATGCTATTGTCGATCTGCGCAACGGGCATCTTAAGATGGTGCAGGCCGGGCACCCGCATCCACTTGTTTTGCGCCAAGACGGCAGTGCCGAATTTCTGGGCGAGGGTGGCCTGCCCATCGGTTTGCTGCCCGATGTGTCCTTTCAGCGGATCGAAACTTACCTGCAACCTGGCGATAAACTGATGCTGTATTCTGATGGCTTTACCGAGTGTCGTCTGGCCGATGGCGGTTTGCTTGAGGAAGAAGGCCTGCAGCAGATGGCCCGCGATTGTGCGCCCGACCGCTGCGGTACTGAGTTTCTGGACGATATGTTCTGGCGCATGACGCAGGCCATGGCACCGGGTAGCGGCATGGATGATGACGTGTCCGCCGTGTTCTTTGAATATAACGGGGCTTAGAAACTGTTCAGATGTCGGGTGGCAAAGTGACGGTCCCCCTCGTTGCCAAGCATCTGCACCGCAACGGCAGTTTCCATCCAAAGTGCTTCGTGAAACTCTTCGCGAGGCGGTCCCATCCGGCGCACCGGACGGGCGCTGTAGATCATGCAGATTTTCTCGGCCCAAAGGTCATATTCAGGCATAAAGGTGAACCGGCGAAACGCACCGATCCGCCGCGGGGCGGCGATCAGCCAGCCGGTTTCTTCGAACACTTCGCGATGCAGCGCGGTAATCGGGGATTCGCCCGGATCAATGCCACCGCCCGGCAGCTGCAATTCGGGGTTCAGCCCATCGTCATACCACGTGACCAGCAGGTCTTTTCCTTGCGGCAGCAACGCATAGACACCCGGTCTGCGTGTATATGTACGTCCTTTTTCCGGGGTTTCACCGAACCGTCTGATCATGTATGGCCCCTTCAAACCCAATCTGTTCAACCTATATGGTGCCGGTATGCCAACCCGTGGCGTGTAAGGAAACCCCATGTCTCTTGGAACGAAAATCGCGTGGGACGATACTGTCCTGCCCTTTCAACTTGATGTATCGGATATGCGCGGCCGTGTAGCCCGTCTGGATGGCGTGCTGGACGGCATCCTGAAGCAGCATGACTATCCCGAAAAGGTCGAGGCGTTAGTGGCCGAGATGGCCCTGCTGACCGCGTTGATCGGCCAGACCGTTTCGCTGCGTTGGAAACTGTCTTTGCAGGTGCAGTCCAAGGGCCCGGTGCGCATGATCGCGACCGATTACTTTGCACCCAAGGTCGAGGGTGAGCCGGCCCGCATCCGCGCCTATGCCAGCTATGATCGCGACCGCCTGACCGATGGCGGGCCGTTTGATCAGGTGGGCGAGGGATATTTCGCCATCATGATCGACCAGGGTGAAGGCACGCAGCCGTATCAGGGGATCACTCCGCTGGCGGGGGGCTCGATCTCTGCCTGTGCCGAGGCGTATTTCGCACAATCCGAGCAGCTGCCGACGCGGTTCTCGCTCAGCTTTGGCAAATCGACCGAGCCGGGCGTCGGTGAACATTGGCGCGCGGGCGGAGTGATGCTGCAGCACATGCCCAAGGCCTCGCCCTTTGTGGCGGACGGACAAGGTGGAGGGCAGATCCTGACCGCCGAAGATCTGGTCGACGGGGAAGAGAGTGAAAACTGGGGCCGCGTCAACATCCTGTTGGATACGGTCGAGGATCTCGAATTGATCGGGCCTTCGGTGGCGCCGACCGACCTGTTGATCCGGCTGTTTCACGAGGAACAGCCGCGGGTCTATGACGCTCAGTCCGTGCAATTCGGCTGCACCTGTTCGGAAGATCGTGTGCGGCAAAGCCTGTCGATCTATTCGGCCAAGGACATCGAAAAGATGACCACGCCCGAAGGCAAGGTAACCGCCGATTGTCAGTTCTGTGGCGCACATTACATACTGGAACCGGGTTCGGTCGGCTTTGATGCGGACGACGCCTGATCCTACGGACCAGCTGCGGGCGGCCCTGCGCCGCCCCGGCCATGGTTCAAGCGATTTCGACCTGAACCCCGAAACCATCCTGCCTGAAGGGCGCAAATTGCGCCCGGCGGGGGTGCTGGTTCCGATTACGGTGATTGACGACACGCCGCGGCTGATTCTGACGAAACGATCCTCGGCTCTGAAACACCACCCCGGCCAGATCGCCTTTCCCGGCGGTAAGCAGGATCAAGGCGACGTAGATGTCACCGCCACTGCACTGCGTGAGGCGCAGGAGGAGATCGGTCTGCCGCCCGACTTGCCCGAGATTCTGGGCCACCTATCGTCTCATGAAACCGTCACGTCCTTTACCGTTACACCGGTTGTCGCGATCCTGCGCGAACCGTTTCAACTGACCCCCGAACCGGGCGAAGTGGACGAGGTGTTTTCGGTTCCGCTTGCACATGTCCTCAACCCCGCGAATTATATCGTTGAATCGCGCCGCTGGCGTGGTCACAAACGGTATTATTTCACGGTGCCGTTCGGCCCCTACTACATCTGGGGCGCGACGGCCCGAATGTTGCGGGGATTGGCCGCACGGGTGAATGAATGACGCGAATTTCTGAGGCCTGGGTTACTGATCCGGCAACGCAAAAGGTCTGTGCGGCGTTGACGGGCGCTGGTGCGCAGGCGTTGTTCGTCGGGGGTTGCGTGCGCAACGCGCTGCTGGGCGCGCCGGTCTCGGATATCGATATTGCCACCGATGCGCGCCCCGAACGGGTGATGGAGCTGGCGCAGGCAACGGGCCTCAAGGCCATCCCCACCGGAATCGACCACGGCACGATCACTGTGGTCAGTGGCGGTGCCCCGCATGAGATCACCACCTTTCGCCGCGACGTGGAAACCGATGGCCGCCGGGCGGTGGTGGCTTTTTCCGACAAGGTGGAAGAGGACGCCGCGCGCCGCGATTTCACCATGAATGCGATCTATGCGCAGCCCGATGGCAGTATTCTCGACCCGTTGAACGGGCTGCCCGACCTGCAATCCCGCCGCGTGCGCTTTATCGGCAACGCCGAGAACCGCATTCGAGAGGATTACCTGCGATCCCTGCGGTATTTCCGGTTTCACGCCTGGTATGGCGATGCCGAGGCTGGGTTTGATCCGGACGCTCTGGCGGCGATTGCGTCTAATCTGGACGGGCTAGAGGGCCTGTCTCGTGAACGGGTCGGGGCCGAACTTCTGAAACTTATGGGCGCACCCGATCCGGCACCCTCGATTGCCGCGATGCGTCAATCGGGAGTTCTGGCCCGGCTGTTGCCAGGGGCCGAGGACCGTGCGTTGGCACCGTTGATAGCCTTAGAGGAACAGGCCGGGGCCGCCCCTGAGTCAATTCGGCGTCTGGCCGCAATCGCAACACCGGATATCGCCAAGACCCTGCGCCTGAGCAAGGCGCAATTACAACGTCTGACCCGCATGCGGGATGAGGCATCCGGTACCGCCAGCGTTGCCGAACTGGGGTTTCGCTATGGCGAAGAGGGCGGCTTGCACGAAACCCTGCTGCGCTGCGCCTTCCTTGAACAGCCGTGGAGCGAAACCTTGCGCACCGATCTGCACAAAGGGGCTGAAGCTGATTTCCCGATCAAGGCCACCGACCTGATTCCCGATTTCACCGGTCCCGCGCTGGGCAAAAAACTGGCCGAGCTTGAGGCGCGCTGGATTGCATCAGGCTTTGCGCTGACCCGCGAGGAATTGCTGAGCATCTGACACGAAGTCTCAAAAGGGGATGACAAATCAACTTCTTTGTGGTTTCGTGCGCCTGTCACATGAATGGAGGGATGCGAATGTATTACGGGATCTGGTTCGGCTAAAGCCGGAACACTTTGACCCGTAGGGGTGGTGTTCTGGCGCCATCTTTCTTCGCATGACCTATTTACTGCTCAATCGGAGCACTCTCCATGTTTCGCTATTTCGAAAACCTTGTTGACCCTTTTGCCGACTATACCGAGACCGACACACCGCCCACGCGGCTGTGGCCGTTTATGCTGGATTATTCCCGACCTTTCATGCGGGTGTTTTTCTGGACCGCGCTGATTTCAGTCATCGTCGCCGCGGTTGAGGTCGGGCTGATTTATTACATGGGCCGCGTGGTTGACCTGTTGTCTGGCCCTCCGGCTGAGGTCTGGCAGGCCCACGGGACTGAATTGATTCTGATGGCTGTGTTTGTGCTGCTGTTACGGCCGATGCTGCATGTGGTTGATGTCCTGCTGCTGAACAACACGATCCTGCCGAACTTTGGCACCATCATACGTTGGCGGGCGCATAAGCACGTGCTGCGTCAGTCCGTGGGGTGGTTCGAGAATGACTTCGCGGGCCGTATCGCAAACCGGATCATGCAGACGCCCCCAGCTGCGGGCGAAGCGGTGTTTCAGGTTTTCGATGCGATTTCCTTCTCGCTGGCTTATCTGATCGGGGCGGCGATCCTATTGATGGCGGCCGATCCGCGCCTGTTGTTGCCGCTGCTGATCTGGTTTGCACTATATGCATTGTTGGTGCGCTGGACGGTCGCTCGGGTCGGACCGGCGTCCAAGGCGGCGTCGGATGCGCGCTCGGCGGTGACGGGTCGGGTGGTGGACAGTTACACCAACATCCATTCGGTCAAGATGTTCGCGCATGATGATCAAGAGTTGGACTATGCCCGCGAAGCCATCGCTGAAACCCGTCGCACCTTCCAGGTTGAGATGCGGATCTTCACCATTATGGATGTGGTTCTGGTGACGTTGAACGGCCTGCTGATCGTTGGTGTTGTCGGTTGGGCCATTGCCTTGTGGATGCAGGGCAGTGCTACGGTCGGTGTGGTGGCAGCGGCGACCGCGCTGACCTTGCGACTGAATGCGATGACCGGTTGGATCATGTGGGCGTTGACCAGTTTCTTCCGCCAGCTTGGTGTAGTGGCTGAAGGGATGGAGACGATTGCCCAGCCTATCGACCTGCTGGATGCGCGGGATGCGAAACCTTTGCAACTGACCACAGGTCAGATCGAAATCCGCGACCTGTCGCATCACTATGGCCGCAAAACCGGTGGGCTGGATCATATCAACCTAACCATTCAACCGGGTGAAAAGATTGGTCTGATCGGGCGGTCCGGTGCCGGAAAATCGACCCTAGTTAAGCTGCTTTTGCGGTTTTACGACGTGGAACAGGGTGCGATCCTGATTGACGACCAAAACATCGCAAGCGTCACGCAGGACAGTCTGCGCAGCCATATCGGCATGGTTCAGCAGGACAGTGCGCTGCTGCACCGGTCAGTGCGCGACAATATCCTGTATGGTCGTCCCGAGGCATCCGAGGAACGGATGATTGCTGCCGCCAAACAGGCTGAGGCGCATGAATTCATCCTCGACCTGCAAGACCCACAAGGGCGCACCGGCTATGACGCGCATGTGGGGGAACGGGGCGTGAAGCTGAGCGGTGGACAGAGGCAGCGGGTGACTCTGGCGCGGGTGATCCTGAAGGACGCACCGATCCTGTTGTTGGACGAGGCGACATCCGCCCTGGATTCCGAGGTCGAAGCGTCGATTCAGGAGACCCTCTACGGCATGATGCAAGGTAAAACCGTGATCGCCATTGCCCACCGGCTGAGCACCATTGCGCAGATGGATCGTATTCTGGTTATGGATGGAGGTCGGATTGTAGAGCAGGGCGGCCATTCCGAATTGTTGGCGCATGGGGGGCTTTACGCCCAGTTCTGGGCGCGGCAATCTGGGGGCTTCCTGAACCCGGAGGCTGCGGAATGAAGGCTGCCGATCTTATAGATCCGTTCAAAAACTCTGAGACGCCCCCGCCGCAAACGCTGGGGGCGTTCATCCGTTGGTGCCTGTCCGGCGCGTGGCCGATGATTTTTGTCGCGGCCAGTTTTTCGGCCATGGCTGGCGCGATGGAGGCAGGAACGGCCTGGATGTTGGGTCTGGTGATCGATCTTGCCTCGGAAGATGGACCTCAGGGTTTTTTCAACGCAGATAATCTGTGGATGATTCTGGGCGTGGTGGCATTTTTCATGTTGGTGCGCCCGGCGCTGTTTGGGCTGTCTTCGGTGACGAACAACTATATCGTCATGCCCAATGTGCCGCCGCTGGTGCTGGCCAAGCTGAACCGCTGGACCCTTGGCCAATCGGTCACTTATTTCGACGATGATTTCGCGGGCCGGATCGCGCAGAAACAGATGCAGACATCGAATGCGCTGGCCTCGGTCGTGTCCGAGACAATCAGTGCAATTGTGTTTGCCTTGGCCTCACTTGCCGGCTCTTTGCTCTTGTTAGGGTCTATTCATCCACTGGTGATGTTACCTTTCGCCGGGTGGCTAGTGGTGTATTTTCTGCTGATCCGCTGGTATCTGCCACGCATTCGCGCCCGGTCTGCTGCGCGGGCTGGCGCGCGCGCCATGGTGTCCGGGCAAGTGGTTGATACCATCACCAATATCAAGACCGTAAAGCTGTTCGCCCATTCTGCGTATGAGGATCAGGCCGCGCGAAACTCGATGGTTGATCTACGCGAAAAGATGTTGGCCTTCGGGGCATTGTCTGCCAGCTTCCGATTTATCCTGATGGTGCTGGCCGGGGTTCTTCCGGTTCTCTTGCTGGGCGCGACGCTGCTTTTGTGGAGAAACGGGATTGCGACGGCGGGTGATATCGTGGCGGCTGGCGCGGTTTCGATCAGAATTGCGCAGATGACCGGCTGGGTCAGTTTCACACTGATGGGGCTATACGCGAATGTGGGTGAGGTCGAGAACGGTATGAAGACGCTTGCCAAACGCGACCGGGTCGAGGACGCCGCGCAAGCCACTGACCTGACAGTGACCGAGGGGCGGATAGATTTCGACCATGTCAGCTTTGCCTATGGTCGCGATGTGGGCGGTGTGTCCGGTGTGAGCATGACCGTGCATCCGGGTGAAAAGCTGGGAATTGTTGGGGCCTCGGGTGCTGGGAAATCCACTTTGGTCTCGTTGTTGCTCAGGCTCTATGACGGGGAAAAAGGCATTATTCGCATTGATGGGCAAGATGTCAGCCAGGTAACGCAGGACAGTTTGCGTAGTCAGATCGGCATGGTCACGCAGGAAACTGCGATGTTCAACCGCTCGGCGCGTGAGAATATCCTGTATGGCCGCCCAAACGCGTCAGAAGGCGACATGATTGAAGCGGCAAAGAAAGCCGAAGCGCATGAGTTTATTCTTAGCCTACAAGATGCCCATGGCCGCAGCGGCTATGACGCGCATCTGGGCGAACGCGGTGTGAAGCTCAGCGGTGGGCAGCGGCAACGGATCGCTTTGGCGCGCGCTATCCTCAAGGACGCGCCGATACTTGTATTGGATGAGGCGACCTCGGCGCTGGATTCCGAAGTTGAGGCGTCGATTCAAACCGCCCTGCACCGGGTGATGCAGGGCAAGACGGTCCTGGCGATTGCACACCGCCTGTCCACGCTCAGCGAGATGGACCGGATTATCGTCCTGGATCAGGGGCAGATCGTCGAATCCGGCACCCATGATGCGTTGTTGGAGCAGGGCGGGCTGTACGCGCGGTTCTGGCATCGCCAATCGGGCGGGTTCATTCAGGCCGAAGCCGCCGAATAACGCACAAAGCGTGCTAGGGGGTTTTGTTGCGCGCAAAGCCCCGGTATCAGGCCCCTTATGACGCAATACTTCACCATAAATCGCCTGGGTCATCAGGGAGACGGCATTGCTGACGGCCCGGTTTACGCGCCGCGTACCCTGCCAGGTGAGGTGGTAAGTGGTACATTAATAGGGCAGCTGCTGACTGACCTACGGGTTGAAACACCCTCGGACCAACGGGTGAAACCTCCTTGCCGTCACTACAAGGCCTGTGGTGGATGCCAATTGCAGCACGCAGCAGATGATTTTGTGGCCGACTGGAAGGTCGAAGTGGTTCGCACCGCACTGGCGGCGCAGGGGCTAGAGGCGCAGATGCGCCCGATCCATACTTCGCCCGAGCGGTCGCGCCGCCGTGCCACGATCGCCGTGCGTCGAACCAAAAAGGGCACGCTGGCTGGATTCCATGGCCGAGCGTCCGACACGATCACCGAAATCCCCGATTGTCATCTGCTGGACCCGGCCCTGATTGCTGCCATACCGGTGGCCGAGGCGCTGGCTATTCTGGGCGGAAGTCGCAAGGGCGTGCTGGCCGTGACACTGACCTTGTCCGAAGGCGGGCTGGATGTGGCCGTCAAGGGTGGCAAACCGCTGGATGGGCCGTTGGAACTGGCATTGGCGCAGGCAACCGAGAAGCACGGCTTGGCGCGGCTTAGCTGGGATGGTGAAGTGATCGCAATGCGCCAACCTCCGATGCAACGCTTTGGGGGTGCCGGGGTTGTGCCACCGCCCGGAGCATTCCTGCAGGCGACAAGAGATGGAGAACAGGCTCTGTTACAGGCCGTTTTGCAGGCAATACAGGGTGCGAAGCGTATTGCCGACCTGTTTGCAGGCAGTGGGACTTTCTCACTACCACTTGCCGAAAATGCCGAGGTACACGCGGTCGAAGGTGAAGCCGCGATGACGGATGCGCTGGATCAGGGCTGGCGCCGCGCGCAAGGGTTGAAACGGGTCACGACCGAGTCCCGCGACCTGTTCCGCCGCCCGCTGATGCCCGATGAGCTGAAATCCTTTGACGCTGTTGTGCTGGACCCGCCCCGCGCCGGGGCCGAGGCGCAAGTTGTCGAACTGGCACAGGCGCAGCGCCCGGTGATTGCATATGTCTCGTGCAACCCGGTGACCTTCGCGCGGGACGCAAAAACGCTGGTTAATGCGGGCTACACTCTTGAATGGGTACAGGTGGTGGACCAATTTCGATGGTCGTCACACACGGAACTTGCCGCGCGGTTTGTATGGGGCCCCGCATCATGAGCAGACAGGAGAGTGTCAATATGGGCTTCAATCAGCGTCTGCTGACCATCATCGAACATCCCACTTTTGGCCGGTTCATCACTGCGGTCATCATCTTTAATGCTGTGTTGTTGGGGATGGAGACATCGCCAACCCTGATGGAGGCCGCGGGACCCCTGATCGTGACGCTGGACACAATCTGTCTGGCCATTTTCGTGGCCGAGATCGCCATGAAGCTGTTGGCGACCGGGCGACGGTTCTTTCTCAGCGGCTGGAACGTTTTTGACTTTATCGTTGTCGGCATCGCCCTGATCCCCAGCGCCGGGGGGCTGTCGGTGTTGCGGGCGTTGCGAATCCTGCGGGTACTGCGGGTTATCTCGGTCGCGCCGCGCCTGCGGCGGGTGGTCGAGGGTTTTATTTCGGCCCTGCCGGGCATGGCCAGCGTATTCCTGTTGATGGCGATCCTGTTCTACATCGGTGCCGTGATCTCGACCAAGCTGTTCTCGGCCACTTTCCCGGACTGGTTCGGCGACCTAGGTCTGTCGGCCTATACGCTGTTCCAGATCATGACGCTGGAAAGCTGGTCCATGGGCATTGTCCGTCCGGTGATGGAGGTCTATCCCTATGCTTGGCTGTTCTTTGTTCCGTTCATCATGGTCACCACCTTTGCGGTGGTGAACTTGCTGGTCGGTCTGATTGTGAACTCGATGCAGGATGCGCATCATGCCGAGGATGAGGTGCGAACTGACGCCTATCGCGACGAAGTATTGGAACGGCTGGAAAGCATCGAGCGCCGCCTGACCGAACAGCAGCACATCAAAAAGTGATTTCAGTTTTTCGGAAATCTGGCATAATGCTGAAAAAAAGAGCAGGCAGTGAAACATGGATCGTCGAGTATTTGGATTGGGCGCTATGGCAACGCTGGGCCTTTCGGCCTGTGCCACAGCTAGCCCACGATTTCTGACATACGATGGCCCCGAGGTGACCTCATTGGTCATCAACAAGGGTTCGCGGAAGATGTATCTTCTGCACAACGAAACCATTCTCAAGGAATATAAGGTGGATCTGGGCTTTGCGCCGAATGGCACAAAGACCAAGCGCGGTGATGGCCGCACCCCCGAAGGCAGTTATCTGATCGACCGTCGCAACCCCAACAGTCGCTATCACCTGTCGCTGGGGATTTCCTATCCGAATTCCAATGATATCGCGCAGGCCAAGGCGGCCGGTGTTGATCCGGGTGGTGATATTTTCATTCACGGTCAGCCGAAAAAGCGGTCGGAACTGAAACGCGCCAAGAAGACAGCGGATTGGACCGCCGGTTGTATCGCCGTCAAGAATGAAGAGATCGAAGAGATCTATGCGATGGTCAACAAGGGCACACTGATCACGCTGCGCCCGTAACTGGTTCCCAATCCCCGAACCCGAATTGCACATAGTCGCGCTGGTAGGCCTCAACCGCCAGCGTTTCTAATCTGTCGTCATAAATTTCGGCCAACGTGAACGGGATTTCCGGCGCGCAAAACCCGGGTGTCGGTGGGCTGTCATGCCCCATCCGTCTGGCTAGATCGGGCAGGGTTGTTGCGATCTCATCCTCGCGCAGGATGAGGTCAGGTAGAGCAAAGGATGCCATCCCGTCTAATACCTGAGACTGGCTGCACCACGTTCCATCCACACGAACGGGCGTCTGTCCAGCCAGATTTTGGCGTAGGAAGATTAGGAAAGCCGAAAACGCCTCATAATGCTGATCAACCGGGTAATTGCCGTCACGCAGCTGACCCGGGATCGGAATTTTGAACCGGTTGCGCAGCATATTTCGGATTTTCAGGTAAGCGCCGGGCCCGGTGCTGAGGATGTTGGAGCAAAAGGCCGAATGCGCCCGTGCCAGAGGGTGCTGTAGTACCGCGAATTTTCGGTGTCCGGGATGAGCGTGCAGCCATCGCCGCATCTGTTTGCGGTTCAGATTGGTGACCAGCTTGTCGGTGCTGACCAAGTCAAGATCGGCCATCCATTGGGTCACAGGTGCCTCAAGCCCGCCGCGTATCGGCATAAACATCAGCGGCGTATGCGGCGCGGCAACATAATTGCCGACGGTCGATCCGCGCCGGGGCTCGAAATTCGGGGTGCGATGCAGGTTGAAACTGTCGATCCGGGCCAAGGCATGCTCGGTCTCTTCCGGGTTTGTCACTTTGGACAGGGTCGGGCCTGGGTTTTGCGGCTTGATCGTATCGTCAATCGAAGCCGACCGCGCCGATATACCCAACCACGCGGCCAGCCCGTTCAGCACCTCCAGATTGGTCAGGTCGTCATAGGAAATGTAAAACCCGGTTTGACCCGTTCGCTGAAGGGTATTGAGCAACAAGAGCTGAAAATCCTGCTGTCTATCCAGATAGGATTCAAACTCTTCCGCATTAAACTCTACCTGTGCTTCGCGGCGGCGTTTGATGTTCTTCAGTTGCCATTGCTTGGTTTCCCGCGCAATTTTCAACGAAACGTAACTGTCCAGAGGATTGCGCGTCAAAATGATCTTGGCGCAGCGTGGGTCAGCCAAAACAGGCTCTAACACGCGGGCATCGTGCCCCTGAAAGAAGCGGAACCCATTTAACTCGCCGGGTGCATCTTTGATTGCCTGTACCAGTTTCATCGGATCGCCGTCACGATCTTCCAAAGTTACATCCAACAGACTTTCAGATTTCAGCCGACCAATGAAATGTGGGTTGAATGCCTCACCAAAGCTGGTGACGCCTTCAAGCGCGTTGAGGTTGAACTCAAGCAGGTTGGACCCGGTGCGCATCGCGGCGAGGATGACGAAATAGTCGAACTTGGATGTCATGACAGGCTATTGCACCAGATAGGGTTTCTTGAATGGTCGAACCCGCGCGCCGAAAATATCATCCGCCGGAAAATCCCCCACCATATAAGGGTGCATTCCCTGATTTTTGAGGTTCTGGAGGAATTGTCCAAAGCCAGTCAAATCCACCATTTTTGGCGCCTCGGTCAAATAGTTCGCGCGATGGGTGCCGATTTCCTCGATCACGGTCTGCATGGGCTCCATCGGAGATTCCACAAATTCGGCCAAGGACCAGGTCCGCACCTGCGCCTTGGTCCAGACCGAGCCCAGAACCTCAAGCTGTTTGGTTTCAATCTGTTGAAGGCGTGCCGCTTCACAGCGGATGTCGGAGAAGTTCAAGTTCGATCGGAATAGCGGGATCGCCCAGGCCCCGGTTATGACCGAGATTTGCGCGTTCTTATCCCGCGCAAGAAACCAGTTGATCTTTTGCGTATCCCCGGGGCCGAATTGAAAGCACTGCCGCTCACCTCGTGTGTTCCAGATCAGGTTCGAGACAAAGGCCGTCGGGTTATAGTCACGCAGAACCGCACAATCGCTGAGCGCGCCGTTGGTGATCGTGTCTCCGTTGGCGAACTCGGCCCGCGCGGGGCCAAACAGGTGCCCATGCACCCGCGCACCTGTGGTCTCGTTCAGCCAGGGTTCAAAATCCTCGAACAGCTCGGCAAAGCCCTGAAAAACCGAATAAGGGAATGAGGTCAGGCCGTTCTCACTGCCGTGGCGGGGAAAGCGGCTTTGCATGTACAGCCCGTCGCGCCCACGGGTTCGACGCTCGACCGCTTTGGAAAATACCCGGTCGATCTTGCCCGGGTTGGGTTCGGCTGGTCGCATGGCGCTGCTCTGATCGGTCAGAAAGGCCTGATACAGCCGATCAGCACGCGGCCAGATCTTTCGGGCCACAAAACAGTCCGAGCGGCGCAGCAACTGCAGATGATCATCATAAAAGATATGTGGTCGCCCCTGATAGTCGAATTTCGACAAGGTCAGCGACCGGCTTTCGATGTGGGTGGAATACAGTCGGGCCAGCGTCTGGAAATAGCTTTCATCCGGAATCCAGACGCGGCGGAAATAGCGGTCATAGGTCTGCCGCTTGGGGTCCTGCAGAATGGCCGACAGGGTCTGTCGGGTCAGGCACCACCATTGGCTGCCCATATGCGGCATCAGCCCTTCGGGGATTTTGCGGCGCATCCCGAGGGCGCGTTGCAGTTTTACATAAGCGTCGAACAGTTTGCGGTTCCGGCGCCAGGAAAACGGAAAGCGCAGTGTAAAACGTTCCTGATCCAGCCCACCGATCGTCCAGCTGACATCGGCGGTCGTGGCGCTTTCGATGAAATCGACCCGAGGCCGGTCAGAAAGATAGTCGATCAGCTCATCCACGGGCCGCAGTGGCAGGCAGGCCCCCGAAGACAGGTAGACGTGATGTACATCCGGAAAAGCCTCAAGCATCAGTTCGGCCGCGGATTGTGAGGCCGCGACAATTCCCCAACTACCCCATTCGCAGGTATGGCGTTCCGAGAACCGGATCAACGCTTCATCCGCGAACGCGGCAACGAAATCGGAATAAGCTTGATCCGGCACTTTCCGGTCCACATGGATCACTACCGGACAGCCTGATGCCGTCCAGTGCCGCGCTACCTGCTCGGCCCGATGCAATGCTGTATGTACCAGCATGACAACGCCCAGACGGCTCATGCCCAGTTTCCTTTCGACATGAGGCCAAGAATCTCTAACTGACGCCAGTTGATGTATTTCTCGGACCGGTCGCACCAGAATACCGGCTGCTCGTCCAGTCCCTGGGCATATGCGCGATATTCGCCAGAGTGGCGGTAATGCTGGCCGCGCTGCATCTCTTCGCGGGCTTTGTCGCCCAGCGTGCTGATCAGCTTGGCGTGCAGCAACGCGCCGCTGGTCTTTTCACCGCCCCAATCGTCATAAACCTGGTTCAATCCACGCGGCAGCAGTGAATGGGTCGAGCTGACATAGACATAGCGACGGTCCCATTTGACCAAGGGGATCTTGTTCAGCGCAGGCGCTTGCAAGGGGGTGTCGCGAAAGAACACGCGCGCACGAGGTCCCCCCTGAATCCACAGGTTCTTATACTCAGGGTTCTTTGTGATCATATAGTTGCCAGCATCAAACCAGCGGGCGATCTCAAACGGGTCCTGCCCTTCGTGATACGGCTGAGCATCCACTGGTCCTTGCGGATACATGTCGATCAGCATGGTGCCGAAACTGCGTACCGCGCAGCCATCCAGCCAGTCGGTCAGGGCGCGGATCGGACGGGTGTCGCAGAACGGATAGATAAAGAACTCATCCGGGTCGACTGTCAGAACCCAGTGTCCATGCGCGTATTTCCGCAACAGATAGTTTGACCAATCCAATCCAAACGAAGCCTGTTTATAGCTGGCATTTGCCCGCCAGACCGAAACGTCGGGTTGGCTTGCCAGGTATTCGCCCGAGCCATCATCGCTGTCGTTGTCGACAAACAGAAAATGATCGACGCCCAACCTGCGGTAGTATTCCAGAAAGTAAGGCAGGCGGATTTTCTCGTTCCGCAGAACGCTCATCAACAAGATATCTTCGCGTCGGATATCGTTGGTCTTGTCGGATATTGGATTTAATTGCTGGCGTTTGCGCAGGCAGCGCACCAGACGACGCTTGCGCCGCAATCTCATTCGGTATGAATCCAACAGGCTCACGCGTTTGCACTGCCTTTTTCGTTACGCGAGCATGCCCAGGGCTGGACGATCCAGAGTGGTGCCGGGCAAGTGCCGTTTTATGCCATTGATGTATCTTTCAAGGCAACGAATTTAAAAACCGTTAGTCACATATGCTGCTTTTCAGCAAACTTTCCCCATCAGACCCAATTGTTGTAACTGGGCCCAGCCCTCAAGACGCACGGACTGAGGCGTCCACATGTCGGGGCGGTTTCCAATTGCATCATAATATGACCCAAATAGGTCGGGATCATGAAAATGCTGCCGTCGGGTTTTTTCGGTCGATGACTTGTCCACCACCTCGGGAAGAAATTTGGTGTGCAGCAACACGCCCGAAGGCGTCTTGCCGCCGGGGCCGTCATAGACCGTGTTCAGGTGTCGGGGCAGGGCCGAGTGGCACGAGTTCACATAGGCATGGCGCCGTGACCAGCGCACCAGCGGTATTTTGTTCAACGTGGGCGAATGCCGCGGCCTGTCAGCAAAAAACATCCGTTCTCGCGCGCCACCCTGCACCCACAGGTTGCCCAATGGGCTTTGGCGCTGCGCCCGGTAGGGGCCGGGATCGAACCAGCTAAGGGTTTTGGTCGGGTCCATTTCGGGGTCATAGGGCTGCGCGCCCAGTGGCCCCTTGGGGTAGAGATCCAGCAGCAGCGCGCCAAAGGCGATGTGGCCTTGTTGGTCCAAGGTGCCTGTTAGGTCATGCAGGGATTTGCTGTCGTGGTTGGGGTAGATCAGCAGCTCATCCGCGTCCACCATCAAGGTCCAGTGTCCGTGGCCATAGCGCATTTGCAGCCATGTCAGCCAATCCAAACCGTATCGCGCGTCGCGATAGCTGTTAAGGGTCTGCCACAGCGACACATCGGGCTGATCGCGCAGAAATTCGACCGAGCCGTCATCGCTGCCGTTATCCACGACCAGAAAGTGATCCACCCCAAGCCCGCGATAGTGGCGGAAGAACCACGGAAGGCGATTGACTTCATTGCGCAGCGTGGTGAAGGCCAGTACCGCGCCTGGTCTGATTTGCGCGGTCTGATCCTTGAGGCTGGCTAGCTGATGGCGGCTGCGAAAGGATCGCCAAAGCAACCGCCGTCGTTTCAGACGCAACCGGTACTTCTGCACCCATCCAATGGGTGGAAGATTATCGGCTGCATGATCTGTCACCTATGGCTCACTTTTCGTAATTGCCGTTCTGATGCCAGCGCCAGGCATCACTGATCATCGTCTCTAACGTTGATCTTTTTGGGGTCCAACCAAGCTCTTGCCCCGCGCGGACCGAGCCTGAAACAAGCTTGGTGCAATCGCCAGCGCGGCGGGGGCCGATGGAATAGGGCACCTCGCGGTTGGTGACGGCTTTGGAATGGCCGATCACCTCCATCACCGAAAAGCCCGATCCGGTGCCAAGGTTGAAAACCCGACTACCCTTGCCCTGTTCCAGCCAGTTCAACCCCAAAACATGAGCATCGACCAGATCACAGACATGCACATAGTCGCGGATGCAGGTACCGTCGGGCGTGTCGTAATCGGTGCCGAATACGGTCAGCCCGTCGCGCTTGCCGTCAATGGCGTCCAGCATCAGCGGCACCAGATGAGTTTCGGGACGGTGGAATTCACCCACTTCGCCCTCGGGGTCGGCACCGGCCACGTTGAAATAGCGGAAGATCACGTGGTTCAGGCCATATGCGGCCTCGAAATCATGCAGGATATCTTCGATGGCCCGCTTTGAGGCACCATAAGCGTTCAGCGGCAGTTGCGGTGTGTCTTCATCCAGCACCACATTGTCATGCTCACCATAGGTGGCGCAGGTCGATGAGAACACAAAGTTCAGGCAACCGGCTGCCACGGCTGCCTCGATCAGGTTCAGTGATCCGGTGACATTGTTGGTCCAATATCTGCCGGGCTGGGACATCGCCTCGCCCACCTGACTGAGGGCGGCGAAGTGCATTACGGCGGCGGGCTGGTATTTGGCGAAGACCTCATCCAACCGAGCGCGATCCAGCAGATCGCCCTGTTCGAACGGTCCGAATTTCACCGCGTCCTGCCAGCCGGTGATCAGGTTGTCATAAGTCACGGGTGTATAGCCCGCCTGCGCCAGCGCCTTGCAGGCATGCGATCCGATATATCCAGCTCCGCCGGTTACAAGAATATTGGTCATCTGTCTTCCAGACAAAGAAGTTTGCGCCCTGCTATGCCAACGGGTGTGTCCAGGTCAGGGGGAAAATGGCTCAATCCAACCCCATCGCGGCCATCATTTCCTCAAGCTTGGGAACGTCCTGCGGGTTGTTCAGTTCCCAGAACTGGCGGCCTTTGGCCTCAACCTCAACGCACAGAACTTTGCGGCCATTTTCCATAAATCGCAGCTGTTCAAGCCCTTCCAGCTGTTCCAGCGGGCCCACCGGCCAGGTGGAATAGGCGGTCAAAGCATCGGGGCGATAGGCGTAGACGCCGACATGGTGGAAAACCGGGGTCTCTTCTTCGCCTGCGTAGGTCTCGGCGGTGAACGGGACGACTTCTTTTGAGAAATACATGGCGCTGTGATCCGCGGCGAAGACGGCGGTGGTGCCGCCAACGCGCCCGTGCTTGCGGTCGTTCAGCAGGCTGTTCAGCGCGTCACCATCGCAGCGCAGCACGGGTGTGGCCACGCCCGCCCCGGGCGCGGCGCGCAGGCCAGCGACTAGGTCTTCGACAAACCAATGCGGTGTCAGCGGCGCGTCGCCTTGCAGGTTCACCACGATGTCATAGCCAGCGCCAAGGTTGGCATGGGTCTCAGCGCAGCGTTCGGTGCCATTGCCACAGCTTTCCGAGGTCATCACCACCTCGGCCCCGAACCCTTCGGCCACTTCGCGGATGCGGTCGTCATCGGTGGCAACGACCACCTTGTCGACGCCCGACACCGAACAGGCAGCGCGCCAGGACCGCTCGATCAACGTCATCGCGGTGCCATTGGCGCCGGTCAGCGGAACCAGCGGTTTGCCCGGATAGCGGGTCGAGGCATAGCGGGCGGGAATGGCGATCAGAACGGACATCAGGCCTCCTTCAGGTCAACACCCGGAGCGTAGGCGATAAAGAACGGGTTTGCATAGCCGTCCTTGCCATAGGTCAGCGGTGAATGATCATCAAAGCGCACCACGTTGCCGCCCGCACCGGCCAGCACGGCATGGCCCGCAGCTGTGTCCCATTCCATCGTGCGGCCAACGCGGGGGTAAAGATCTGCCTCGCCCGTGGCCACCAGACAGAATTTCAGGGATGAGCCCGCGCTCTTGCTGTCCTTCACCTGATATTTGTTGATGTAATCCTCGGTGGCCTGATCGCGGTGCGATTTCGACGCCACGATCAGAAGCGCTGAATTGTCCGGATTAGACACTGAAATGGAAGTCACCTCCCCAGCCTGGGCTTTGTCCAATGCTCCGGTCTCTTCAACCGACTGACCATCGGCTTGTGTATAAAACATGCGGCCCTTTGCAGGCGCATAAACCACGCCACGCGTTGGAACGCCGTTTTCGACCAACGCAATATTCACCGTGAAATCGCCGCGCCGGTTGATGAATTCCTTGGTGCCGTCCAAAGGATCAACAATCAGGAATCTGTCACCCTTTTCTGAATGCGAGGCGGACTGTTCCTCGGTCACCAGTAGAATATCCGGGAAGGCATCGCGCAGACCGGCCGAAATCAAGGCATCGGCAGCTTCGTCTGCTTCGGTCACCGGGCTGGAATCGGATTTGACCTTTACGTCGAAATCATCCGAATTGTAGATCTTCATGATCTTGTCACCGGCTTCCAGGGCCAGCCGTCGAATGACGGGAATGAGGGCGTCGTAGGTCACAAAAAAGCTCCGTTCCTGTGATTTGTTGATCGAATAGCCTGACGGCCTTATGATGTGCCGGTTACGGAACGGCAAGAATTTCGTGACAGATTGCAGGCGAAAAAACGGGAAAGACGCTTCGGGTGTATTATTTCAAGCGAAACCAGTCCTTACTGGGCGGCGCGTTCACAACGGCCGAGCTGATTTTCCACGCCGTTGTTCGCAGCATACGGTCCCAGCATCACAACGCGGTCGTGGCCATAATCATCAACATCTTGCAGGTTCTCGCCCTGGTTTTAGTGTTATATACGATCCTGTCTTTCCTGGGACCACGTATTGCAAGAATCCGGGGCGAATTTGTCCTGTTTCTGCTGTCGGGCGTGTTTCTGTTCATCACCCATATCAAATCCGTCAGCGCGGTAGCTGGGGTCGGGACCGGCAACAACCCGATGATGCTGCATTCGCCGATGAACATGGTTGTCGTCCTGTTGGCCACCGCTTTTGGGGCGCTTTACACGCAGATTGTGACAATCATCGTGATCCTCTTTATTTATAGTGTAGCAGTCGCGCCAATTGAAATTCAGGAACCGGGCGGCGCTTTTGGCATGTTGATCCTGAGCTGGTTTGTTGGCTGCGCAATTGGCGTCGTCTTCATGGCTCTGCGACCGTGGTTTCCCACTTTTGTGACAGTCCTGACCAATATCTACCGGCGCTTGAACATGATCTTTTCGGGTAAAATGTTCGTGGCGAATGCGCTGGGCGGTGCCACGTTGGCCATGTTCACCTGGAACCCCCTGTTTCACCTCATCGATCAGTGCCGCGGTTTTCTTTTCCGCAATTATTTTCCTCGCAATACCAGCTGGGAATACGCGCTTTGGGTGGGGCTGATCCTGCTGCTGATCGGCTTGTTGGGAATTTTCTTCTCTCGTCAGCACGTGTCCCAAAGCTGGGAGGCGCGCCGCTAACCGGCCACACGCAGCGTCAGGTTGATCCGACCACCCTTGGGCAACAGTTTTGATGATCCGAACCGGATGCGGTCGACGCCGTGATAGGTCAGCCGGGCGGGCCCGCCCATGATCACCACATCACCCGAGTTCAACCAGATGGATTCGGTCTTGCCGCCCCGTGTCTGGTTGCCGATGCGGAACAGGGCATCATCCCCCAGTGAGATCGACAGGACCGGCCAGGAAAAATCGGCCTCGTCCTTGTCCTGATGCAACCCCATCCGAGCCCCTTCGCCGTAGTAGTTGATCAAACAGCAATCAGGATCACGGTCCGCGCTGGCAAGGTCGCGCCAGATACCAAGAATCTGCTCCGGGATCGCGGGCCATACCGCGCCTTTGGGGTGTTGCGTCTGATATCGGTACCCCGTCTTGTCGGTGACCCAGCCCAGTGACCCGGCCGACGTCATACGCACGGACATTTCCTTACCCGATGGCGTGACTGGCCGGAACAAAGGGGCCGATTTCAGAATCGGCCGCAGGCTGTCGATCAGCCGCTCCTGCGCGGGCCCGTCCAGCCAGGCTTTCCTGATATCAAAACCGCGTAAAAGCAGCCGCGCCATCCGAGAATCCCCGATCCTTGCCAAAACCTTGCCAAAAAGGCCACAGATTCCCGAAAACCTGCGTTTTACAACGCTTGCAGGCCTCTGATCCCGCCCTTATATACGCCGGGACGCGCGATGGTGTAGGGCTGTTGCGCACATCAGATCGGGGCCGGGTGCCATAACGGGTTCGGACCTCGGGACATCGCCTTGAAGAGAAAGGGATTGAACATATGGGAAAAGTAATCGGGATTGACCTCGGAACCACCAACTCGTGCGTGGCCATCATGGACGGCTCGCAGCCGAAGGTCATCGAAAACGCCGAAGGGGCGCGGACCACGCCCTCGATCGTCGCCTTCACCGAAGATGAGCGACTGGTCGGTCAGCCTGCAAAACGCCAGGCGGTCACCAACCCCGACAACACGATCTTTGGTGTTAAGCGTCTGATCGGTCGTCGTGTGGATGATGCAGAAGTCGAAAAAGACAAGAAAATGGTGCCGTACGCCATCGTCGATGGCGGCAATGGCGACGCGTGGGTTGAAGCCCGCGGTGAAAAGTACTCCCCAAGCCAGATCTCGGCCTTCACTCTGGGCAAGATGAAAGAAACCGCCGAGAGCTATCTGGGTGAGGAAGTCACGCAAGCCGTGATCACCGTTCCTGCATATTTCAACGACGCACAGCGTCAGGCCACCAAAGACGCCGGTAAAATCGCCGGTCTGGAAGTGCTGCGGATCATCAACGAACCGACAGCGGCTGCGCTGGCCTATGGTCTGGACAAGGAAGAAACTCAAACCATCGCGGTCTATGACCTTGGTGGCGGTACTTTCGACGTGACCATTCTGGAAATCGACGACGGCCTGTTCGAGGTCAAATCGACCAACGGTGACACCTTCCTGGGTGGTGAAGACTTTGACATGCGCATTGTCAACTACCTGGCGGATGAGTTCAAAAAGGAACACGGTGTCGACCTGTCGCAAGACAAGATGGCGCTGCAGCGTCTGAAAGAAGCTGCTGAGAAAGCCAAGATTGAGCTGTCTTCGACTTCGCAAACCGAAATCAACCAGCCGTTCATCTCGATGGGTTCGAACGGTCAGCCGCTGCACATGGTCATGAAACTGACCCGTGCCAAGCTGGAATCGCTGGTTTCGGACCTGATCAAGAAGTCGATGAAGCCCTGCCAGGCCGCTCTAAAAGACGCTGGTCTGTCGGCTGGCGACATTGACGAAGTTGTTCTGGTCGGTGGTATGACCCGGATGCCGAAAGTGATCGAAGAGGTCACCAAGTTTTTCGGGAAAGAGCCGCACAAGGGTGTGAACCCGGACGAAGTGGTTGCCATGGGCGCCGCCATCCAGGCCGGTGTTCTGCAGGGCGACGTCAAAGACGTAGTTCTGCTGGACGTGACCCCGCTGTCGCTGGGTATCGAAACGCTGGGTGGCGTGTTCACCCGCCTGATCGATCGCAACACCACGATCCCGACCAAAAAGTCTCAGGTCTTCTCGACCGCCGAGGACAACCAGAACGCCGTAACCATCCGCGTGTTCCAGGGTGAGCGTGAAATGGCTGCGGACAACAAGATCCTGGGTCAGTTCAACCTCGAAGATATCCCGCCTGCACCACGCGGCATGCCTCAGATCGAGGTGACTTTTGATATCGACGCCAACGGCATTGTCTCGGTTTCGGCCAAGGACAAAGGCACCGGCAAAGAGCAGAAGATCACCATCCAGGCCTCGGGCGGTCTGTCGGATGAAGACATCGACAAGATGGTCAAGGACGCCGAAGAGAACGCGGAAGCCGACAAGGAACGCCGCGAGCTGGTCGACGCCAAGAACCAAGCGGAAAGCCTCATCCACTCGACCGAAAAGTCGATGGAAGAGCATGCCGACAAGGTCGACCCGACCACCATCGAAGCCATCGAGCTGGCAATTGCCGCGCTGAAGGACGAGCTGGAGACCGAGAATGCCGACAAGATCAAGTCGGGCATCCAGAACGTCACCGAAGCGGCCATGAAGCTGGGCGAAGCCATCTACAAGGCACAAGCCGAAGAAGGTGAGGATGAGCCTGCGGCGGCAGATGCTGCGCCGGGTGAGGACGACATTGTTGACGCCGAGTTCGAAGATCTGGACGACGACAAGCGTAACTAACGGGTAACCGGGCCAATGTGGGCCGGTCCGGTTGCCGGGCCGGCCCAAATACGTTGAGGCTGAAGGAAATACTGATGTCAAAACGCGACTACTACGATGTGCTCGGCGTATCAAAGGGCGCATCAGCGGATGAAATCAAAAAGGGTTTTCGCAAGAAAGCCAAAGAGTTGCATCCCGATCGCAACAAAGACAACCCGGATGCCGAGTCGCAGTTCAAAGAAGCCAACGAGGCTTATGATGTTCTGCGCGACGCCGACAAAAAGGCCGCATATGACCGTTTCGGCCATGCCGCCTTTGAAAACGGTATGGGCGGCGGAGGTGGTCGTCCGGGCGGCGGCTTTGGACAGGGTGATTTCTCCAGCGCATTCTCAGACGTGTTCGACGATCTGTTCGGCGATTTCATGGGCGGTCAGCGTGGCGGCCCCGGTGGCGGGCGCCGTGCGGCGCGCGGATCGGACCTGCGCTATAACCTGCGCGTGACGCTGGAAGAGGCGTTCGCGGGCCTGCAGAAAACCATCAGTGTTCCTGCTGCCGTGGCCTGTTCGGCCTGTGACGGATCGGGTGCAGAAGGCGGAGTGGAGCCGACCACCTGTCCAACCTGTTCGGGCATGGGCAAGGTGCGTGCACAGCAGGGTTTCTTTACCGTCGAACGATCCTGCCCGACCTGTTCGGGTCTGGGTCAGATCATCAAGAACCCCTGTAAAGCCTGTGGCGGTGCAGGCCGCGTGGAAAAAGAGCGTGCGCTGTCCGTCAACATCCCCGCCGGTGTCGAGACCGGAACCCGCATCCGCCTGGCAGGTGAGGGTGAAGCTGGGATGCGTGGTGGTCCTCCGGGTGATCTGTATATCTTTGTCGAAGTGTCGGATCATAAGCTGTTCGAACGTGACAGTGTGAACCTCTATTGCCGCGTTCCGGTCAGCATGGCCAAGGCCGCGCTGGGCGGTTCGATCGAAGTGCCAACCATCGATGGTGGCCGCGGCCGCGTGCAAATACCGGCAGGCAGCCAATCGGGCCGTCAGATGCGCCTGCGCGGCAAAGGCATGCCCGCCCTGCGTGGCGGCGGTGTGGGTGACATGTTCATCGAACTGGCGGTGGAAACGCCGGTCAACCTGACCAGTCGCCAAAAAGAACTGCTGAAAGAGTTCGACGATTTGGGTGAGGATAACCACCCGGAATCAAAAAGCTTTTTCTCATCCGTCAAATCCTTTTGGGATGGGATGAAGGGCTAAGATCACTCCACCAAGTTGCCAAAAGGCCGATCCCCTTGGGTCGGCTTTTTTCGTTTTATAGGTCCAGTTTGTCCATGAACTTCGCGAAAATTGGCCCTTGAATCCCTTCGCATCCCCTGAGATTGTCGCGCCAACCGTTGGGGTGCCCTGATCAAGGGGCTGAGAGGCGTGAATGCGCTAACCCATCGAACCTGATCCGGGCAATACCGGCGTAGGGAACGGTCTACACAAACAGACGTTTTCCATGCTGCGTTGCCCCCTGATGATGGAGCAACGATATGGCGCATATTGCCCTGACAATTGCGGGCTCGGACAGTGGCGGTGGTGCCGGGATTCAGGCGGATCTTAAGGCGATGTCTGCGTTGGGCGTGTATGGGGCCAGCGTGATCACGGCGGTCACGGCGCAGAACACGCGGGCTGTGACCGCAGTGCATGGCATACCGCTCAACGTAGTGGCCGCTCAGATCGAGGCGGTGCTGACCGACCTGGATGTGAGCGCGATCAAGATCGGCATGCTTGCGACCCCTGAAATTATTCAAACCGTTGCCGAGACTATCGCTGGGTATGATGGCCCCGTCGTTCTGGACCCGGTGATGATCTCCAAATCTGGCGATGCCTTGCTGGCACAGGATGCGGTTCAGACCCTGCGTAATGTTCTTGTGCCCCAAGCGACCATGCTGACCCCGAACCTGCCCGAGGCCGCGTGTTTGTTGGGCACCACGGATGCCGAATCCCCCGATCAGATGATCGCGCAGGGGACGGCGCTGTGCGGGCTGGGGGCGCGGTCGGTATTGATGAAAGGCGGACATGGGCGCGGCGACGTTTGCCACGACGTCTTGCTTGATCCTTCGGGAGTTGTGGCAGAATTCACCGCCACTCGGCGCAATACGCGCAATACGCATGGCACCGGTTGCACCCTGTCGTCTTCGATAGCAGCCGGGCTGGCGCGAGGGCTGGGCCTGACCGACGCGGTCGCGCAGGCGCATGAGTATCTGCAAGGGGCCATTGCTAAAGCTGACAGTCTGATGGTCGGACAGGGGCATGGCCCGGTTCATCATTTCCATCGGGTCTGGCCCGCGTGACGGTCTGGTCGGTCATAGGGGCCGGTGTGGCCGGGCTCGCCGTAGCCAGCGAGCTAGTGTCGCGCGGGGCGCAGGTTCAGGTGTTCGATCCCGGCGGCCCTCCGGGCCCGCATGGGTGTTCTTGGTGGGCTGGGGGTATGCTGGCCCCGTGGTGCGAGTTTGAAAACGCCGAAGAACCGGTGTTGCGGCTGGGCAAGGCTGCGTTCGAGTGGTGGACTACGCGTACTCGGGTGGAACAACGTGGCACGCTGGTTGTTGCCAACCCGCGTGATCTGCCGGATCTGCGTCGGTTCGCCCGTCGGACCGGGGGGTATACCGAGATTAGTCAGGCTGAAATTGCCAATTTAGAGCCTGATTTAACCCGTTTCACCAAAGGTCTGCATTTCACGGATGAGGCTCATCTGAACCCGCGACAGGCGCTGCGGGATCTGCACCGCCAATTGCAGGACCAAGGGGTGGTTTTCCGCCGGAAACTGGTCCCGACCCAGCTGGAGAATGCAATCGATTGCCGCGGTCTGCACGCGCGTGAGGTATTGCACGACCTGCGCGGCGTCAAGGGAGAGATGTTGGTGATCCGCTGCCCGGACGTGAACCTGACGCGACCTGTACGTCTACTGCACCCCAGGATACCGCTGTACATCGTGCCGCGTGGGGATGGTTTCTACATGCTGGGCGCAACGATGATCGAAAGCGAAGACAGCAGCCGTATCACGGCCCGATCTATGCTGGAACTGCTCAGCGCCGCCTATGCGCTGAACCCCGCCTTTGGCGAGGCCGAGGTGCTTGAGATCGGTGTCGATCTGCGCCCGGCTTTTCCCGACAACCTGCCCCGCATCCGGCGGCTGGGGCATACGATTTATGCCAACGGACTGTACCGCCATGGCTATCTGCTGGCCCCAGCGCTGGCGCAGGGAGTGGCCGATCTGGCGTTGGACAACAAACATTCGGAGATGGTTGATGAAGATCGTGCTTAATGGTGAATCGCGCGAGGTGCGCTCCGAAATCCTCTCGGATCTGTTGGTCGAATGCGGGTTCTCTGGACGGGTAGCGACAGCTGTAAACGAAGACTTTGTGCCCTCGGGTCTGCGCATTGCTCAAAAGTTGACCGATGGCGACCGGGTTGAAGTCGTCGCGCCGATGCAGGGAGGCTGAGGATGAAAAGCTTTTATGGGACCCAACTTCCCAACTCATTGATGCTGGGCACGGCGCAGTACCCCAGCCCCGCCATTCTGGAACAGGCGTTTCGCGAGAGCGGCGCGGGTGTTGCCACAGTTTCCTTGCGCCGTGAATCCGGGGCTGGGCAGACCTTCTGGCAGATGATCCGCGAGCTGGGCGTGCTGATCCTGCCAAACACCGCTGGTTGCCACACGGTCAAAGAAGCCGTAACCACCGCCCATATGGCGCGTGAGGTGTTTGACACTAATTGGATCAAGCTGGAATTGATCGGCCACACTGACAGTTTGCAGCCAGATGTGTTTCAACTGGTCGAGGCCGCGCGCATACTGACCGAGGACGGGTTTCAGGTTTTCCCCTACACCACCGACGACCTGATCGTGGGCGAGCGTCTGCTGGCCGCCGGGTGCGAGGTGCTGATGCCTTGGGGTGCACCCATCGGGTCGGGGCGCGGGCTGAACAATGAATATGCTCTACGCGCGATGCGGGCCGAGTTCCCCAATGTTCCATTGGTTGTGGATGCCGGGATCGGCCTGCCCAGTCACGCTTCGCAGGCGATGGAGTTGGGTTATGACGCCGTTCTGCTGAATACCGCTGTCGCTCGTGCTGGAAACCCTGTGGCCATGGCCCGCGCGATGATACTGGCGATTGAGGCCGGGCAACTGGCGCATCAAGCCGACCCGATCGAGGCGCGCGATATGGCCGAACCGTCAACTCCGGTAATCGGAAAGGCCTTCTTATCATGATGTTAGGCCGATTTTATCCGATCTTCGACCACTCTGATTGGTTGCGCCGGATGCTGCCCCTGGGTGTGAAGCTGGTGCAACTGCGGATTAAGGATCAGCTTGATGTGGTCATACGGGAACAGATCGCCCAATCACGGGACTTGTGTCGTGCCCACGACACCGTGCTGGTGGTCAACGACCATTGGCAGGCGGCTATCGACGCTGGTTGCGAGTGGATTCATCTCGGGCAAGAGGATCTGGACGAGGCCGATCTGAAAGCCATCCGCAAGGCGGGGCTGAAACTGGGTGTCTCCACCCACGATGATGATGAATTAGAGCGAGTCCTGACCATGGACCCGGATTATGTGGCTTTGGGCCCAGTCTATCCGACGATCCTGAAAAAAATGAAATGGGAACAGCAGGGCCTGCCACGCGTCACCGAATGGAAGACGCGGGTGGGGGATATCCCTCTGGTCGCGATTGGCGGCATGAGCGTTGAGCGGGCGCCGGGCGTCTTGCAGGCGGGGGCCGACATCGTCTCGGTCGTCACGGACATCACGCTGAATTCCGATCCAGAAACCCGCGTTCGCGAATGGATCGAGGTCACGAGATGAGCCGCTATGCCCGCCAGATGATCCTGCCCGAGGTTGGACCGGCAGGCCAGACCCGCCTGTCAGCAGCGCGGGTTCTGGTGGTGGGCGCAGGCGGGTTAGCCGCCCCGGTCTTACCCTTGTTGGCCGGGGCCGGGGTAGGGCAATTGACCATCCTGGACAGAGATGAAATCGCGCTATCGAACCTGCATCGGCAGACATTGTTCGCTGAATCCGACTGTGGGCGCTCCAAGGCCAAAGTCGCCGCAGAACGCTGCCGGGCGCTGAATGGTGACATCACCGTAATGGCCGAGAATCAGGCTCTAACAAATCAGAATGTGTTAAATTTTGTCCGCAGCTCTGACATTGTTCTGGACTGCGCGGACAGTTATGCGGCCAGCTATATCCTGTCGGATACCTGTTTGTTGCAGGGCAAGCCGCTGATCAGCGCATCCGTATTGGGGCTGACCGGCTATGTCGGTGGGTTCTGTGCTGGCGCGCCGTCCTTGCGTGCGGTGTTCCCGGATGCACCGGATAGCGGCGCGAGCTGTGCAACGGCCGGCGTGCTGGGCCCTGTCGTTGGGGTAATAGGTGCCTTGCAGGCGCAAATGGCGCTGGGCGTGATCCTTGGCCTGGACCCCTCGCCTTTGGGACAGTTGGTACAGTTTGACGCCCGCACGCTGCGCAGCACCACATTCCGATTTGACGGCGCACCGGAACCGGCGCACCACTTTCGATTTCTTTCCGCCAGCCAATTGACCGAAGATGATGTGATCATTGAACTGCGCACCCGGGACGAGGCCCCCGAGCCTCTTCACAGCAGAGCACGTCGGGACATTGTTGAATCCCTGAAAACAGAGCCTAACAAAGGAAAAAGACTTGCGCTTTGTTGCTCTAGCGGATTGCGCGCATGGCGGGCGGCTGAGCAAATTCAATCGGATTGGTCCGGTGAGATTGTCCTGGTTGCAGCCTCAACTACATGAGTGAATTGATACACGAGGTAGGTGGAAACCGGTGACTATCGACCAAAGGGGTCTAAGGTTGTTTGGGCGCGTTAACCTTTCGGAAACCGATTCTGCGCAAATCTGAGCGCATGACTCAGGACGCCTTTGCCGAAGCCCCGATGCTGTTTGAAAGTGACGAAGCCCCGGTGGCGCCCCTGCCCTCGGGGCGATTGCCGTCCTATATCAAAGACCACCGGAAACGCCTGCGGGAACGGTTCATGTCAGGTGGATCAGCGGCGATCCCGGATTATGAACTGTTGGAACTGGTGCTGTTCCGTTCAATCCCGCGGCAGGATGTAAAGCCGCTGGCACGGGCGCTGATGGACACGTTTGGGGATTTCAACCGGGTTCTGACCGCGCCCGAGGAACGGCTGCGTCAGATCAAGGGCGTTGGTGACACGGTGATCACCGATTTGAAGATACTTGAGGCTTGCGCCCATCGCATGGCCCGGGCGCGGGTGATGCAGCGGCACGTGATTTCAGGTTGGGATGCACTGCTTGACTATTGTCACACCACGATGGCCCATCGCGAGACGGAGCAGTTCCGGGTGTTCTATCTGGATCGCAAGAACGTGCTAATCGCGGATGAGGAACAGGCCAAGGGCACCGTCGATCACGTACCGGTCTATCCGCGCGAAGTTGCGAAAAGGGCGTTGGAATTGAATGCGTCAGCCTTGATCCTGGTACACAATCACCCTTCGGGCGATCCGACCCCGTCGCAATCAGATATCGACATGACCAACCGGATACAGGACGCATGTCTGGCCCTGGGGCTGACGCTGCATGATCATCTGATCATCGGCAAATCGAATGAGCTGAGCTTTCGGTCGCAGGGATACCTGTAGCGAGTTACTGAACCCAGATCTCGACCCGGCGGTTGATCTTTCGGCCCCATTCGGTGTCGTCGCAAGCCATCGGCATCGCCTCACCAAACGCATCGACTTGCAATTCAACACTATCGGGAATGGCAGTTTCCACCGCCGCCAACACCGCATTGCGCACGGTTTTGGCGCGCAGCAAGGCGATCCGCTTATTTGCAGTCGCGGCTCCGTCGCCGTCGCTGAAACCAACGAACACCAGCTTACGCGCATTCAGCGTCCCGGCCTCAAGCTGTTGGGCCAAATGCTGGATGTTCGACCGTGATTGTGCGTCGGGGCGGGACGAGCCTGCCTCGAACCTGACCGATAGCGACAGCCGGGACATGGGTCTGAGGGTATCGACCATGCGCTGCAATTCCTCCAACCCAACCTCGGGGCCACCCGAGGCCACCGCATTGGCCAGACGATCGCCCTGCAGTCCGATCCGCATCATCTCGGGTTCCTGATCGACAAAACCCGCATTGCGGATCGCCTTTTGGGCTGCGTCGCCTTGGGTATAGGCCAGAAACTGCCGGGCAATACGGGGCAGGCGGCGCTTGGGGAGGTACAGGAACATGGGTGAGGTCAGCGGGTAGTCCTCGGTCTTGATCGTCTGCCGGGTGGCCATCAACACGTGACCACATCCACCGGTCAGGGGCAGTGCGCGGGCCGCGTCAGCCTCGGCCTGGCTAGCGATGCCGATGGCAAAAGGGTCCTTGATGACCTTTTGAACCAGATCGCTGCTGCGCTTATGCCGGATAACGGCATCAGACAGATCGATACTGGCGGGTGAAAGCAGTTGATCCTCGACCCCTTGTGCCAGACCTGATCCGACGTCGGGCAGGTGCAGAGCAATTGGTGCGTCGGGTCCACCCAAGGTGGACCAATTGTCAATCGCGCCAGAAAACACCAAGGCAAGAACCGCCGGAGAGATTTGGGGCACGGGATTGTCCGGCGCCACGATGGGCACCAACGCATCCAACGCAATAACCCGCGACCGGCGTGCGTGGGTCAAATCGCCCAAACCAGCGGCCTCGGCAGCCTCTTGCTCTGACGGGCGGATTTCGCGCAAAGCCATGACAATGTCGGTCTGATCCGCGATCAGATCGGCAAAGCCCTGACCGGTATTGCCGATATCGAAATAGAATCGGCCCAGCGGCGCGTCGCGCCCATCCTGATGAAGCTCGTATATCAAACTGTCCGGAGCGGGCTGACGGGACGTGACTGACAGCCCTTCCTGTTCGGCAAAGCTCATCAACAGGGCAGGCAACACCTTCTCGGCCATGACGGAAGAACCTGAAAACCTCAGTTCGCCCACGAAATCGGTCAGGTTGGGGCAGGCAGGGCCATCGCAGGTCACGCCCGAGCCATCCACCGTCAGCTCACCAAATTGGGTGTCGACGCGGTAGAACTCTCCGTCAAAGCCAAGCAGAGTGCCTGTCACCTCGACCTTGCCGTCATGAGAGGTGAGCGAGATATCCTGCGCCTGAACGGCTGAGGAAAGTGTTGCCGAAAACAGTGTGACCGCCGCCACACGAAGAAATGTCATAGGAAGTTCGAGCCTGCCTGCGGTTTTAGTTTGCCGCGATTGTCAGGTTTTGGAACAGATTATTCAACACCAGAAACTCACCTGTTTTGGAGCAGTCTGGAAAGTTCAGCGTTAATTCGCGCGGCCGCAGTTTCCGGTCTTCGCGCAACTCCAGCGACTGAACGTGCAGGTCCGTGCCGCAATTTTCTGACGTCACCTCAGCCTCGACCGTCAATTCGATCGAGCCCGATTGATCCGATTGCGCGGCGGGAAAGGAATAGATCTCGAGGTTGCGCGCATCGCTGAAGGTCGGTTGCGTCAGCTGAACGACACTGCCTGCGCCTTGCGAGTCAGACTGAGCCGAAACATGACCTGCATCCCCATAGCTGGCCCCAAATTCCAGCGCGTGGATCTGCAGCTCGGTCGTGCCCTGCCATTGTAATACAACGCGGGCATACTGGCTGATGTCGGGAACGTGAGTGGTGGCTACGGTCCCTTTCTGATCGTCAAGTGAGATCAGGAAGATCGCGTATTCCGACAAGGCCGGTATGGTCAGGTCCAGCGTGCCATTGGCGTCTGTCTGCTGGGTTACGGTCAGTCCACTGTGATGCACCTCGATCCGTTCATTACCGTGGCAGGGGGCCTTGATGATCAGGCGCGCGGCAGCACCGGGCACGGCGCGTGCGCGGGCACTAAGGCTACAATCAGCGTGATCAGAGGGGGTTGACCGGCTGGGAGTCTCAACTCGTTGTGCAGAAGGGATGGCGCGAACCGTTTCCTGGGCGGGGGTCGAGGAGGTCAAGACGATGTCCTCCAGCCCGGGAATACCGGCACCTTGATCAGCGGCCGCAAGTTCAGTGCCCTGCACGTCGTCAGACCACGCAGGAAATCCATTTTGCATCAGGTAACCAATTGCCAGCGCGCAAACGACTGTGCCGCCGGTGGTCACGTAGTTCTTTATTACAAACAAGACACCCTCCCCAGTTGAAGGAGCGAGTCGCATATTGATTCTGAATCACGGCCAATATGTGGCCGTGAGGAGGACTCAATGTGTCTGAATTACGCTGACGTTAGGTCAGGCGCCCGTGGCAGTGTTTAAATTTTTTGCCCGATCCACAGGGGCAACGGTCATTGCGCGACGGGTTGCCCCAGGTGCTTGGATCATCCTCGACAAAGCCGGGACGCGGATCGCCCGAGGCTTCGGCCTCGGCTACCGCTTCGGCCCGTTCGGTCGCTTGTTCGACCTGCTGCTGCGCCTGAGCCTGTTGTGCTTGCATCTGCGCCAGCATTTCCCGCTGCTCTTCTTCAGACAGTGGGCGCACGCGTGACAATTGCTGAGTCACGGTCTCACGCAGGCTATCGAGCATCGACTCGAACAGCTGGAAGCTTTCGTTCTTGTATTCGTTCAGCGGATCGCGCTGGGCATAGCCGCGGAACCCAACGACCGAGCGCAGATGTTCCAGCGTCAACAGATGCTCGCGCCATTTACCGTCGATGGTGTTCAACAGCACCTGTTTTTCGATGTTGCGCATGTTTTCGGGACCAAAGGCCGCCGCTTTCTGCGCCATCATCTCGTCTGCGGCGTTGATCAGACGTTCGCGTACCTGCTCGTCATCCACGCCTTCTTCGGCGGCCCAGTCCTGTACAGGGGCGTCGATGGTCAGCTTATCCTTGACCGCCTCGTGCAGACCGTCCGTGTCCCATTGATCGGCATAGGATTTTGGCGGCATGTGTTCGTCGATCAGATCGTCGATCACCTGTTCGCGCATATCCGAGACGATTTCGGACAGGTCGTCCGAAGACATGATCTCACGCCGTTGGCTGAACACTACCTTCCGCTGGTCGTTCATCACGTCGTCAAATTTCAGAACGTTCTTGCGCATGTCAAAGTTGCGGCCTTCGACCTTGGATTGCGCGCGCTCCAGCGACTTGTTCACCCAGGGGTGGACGATGGCTTCGCCTTCTTTCATGCCCAGGGTGGTCAGCACCTTATCGAGCCGTTCTGACCCAAAGATTCGCATCAGGTCGTCTTCAAGGCTCAGGTAAAACACAGTGCGGCCCGGATCGCCCTGACGGCCTGAACGGCCACGAAGCTGGTTGTCGATGCGGCGGCTTTCGTGACGCTCGGACGCCATCACATAAAGACCACCGGCTGCCAGAACCTTTTCCTTTTCCTCGGCATGGCGGGATTCTTCAGCGGCACGCAGCTGGGCCGGGTCGGCCTCGGGGTTTTCGGCCAGTGCCTGCAGAACCTTCATTTCCACATTGCCGCCCAGCTGAATATCGGTGCCGCGGCCAGCCATGTTGGTGGCGATAGTCACCGCACCCAGACGGCCGGCATCGGCGACGATCTGCGCCTCTTGCTCGTGCTGGCGGGCGTTCAGAACATTGTGTGCAATGCCTTCCTTTTGCAGCAACTGGCTGAGCAGTTCGGATTTCTCGATCGACGTGGTGCCCAGGAGGACCGGCTGGCCCTTTTCCTGCGCCTCTTTGGTCTGTTCGATCATCGCGCCGTATTTCTCACCGGCGGTGCGATAGACCTGATCGTCTTCGTCCAAACGGGCAATCGGTTTGTTGGTCGGAACCTCGACTACGCCCAAACCGTAGATTTCAGCGAATTCTTCGGCCTCGGTCAGTGCGGTGCCAGTCATGCCGCCCAGCTTGTCGTACAGGCGGAAATAGTTTTGGAAAGTCACACTGGCCAGCGTCACGTTTTCCGGCTGAATCTGCACACCTTCTTTGGCTTCGATGGCTTGATGCAGACCTTCGGACAGGCGGCGGCCCGGCATCATCCGGCCGGTGAATTCGTCGATCAGCACGACATCGCCGTCACGGACGATATAGTCCTTGTCGCGCGTGAACAGCTTGTGCGCGCGCAGACCCTGGTTGACGTGGTGCACCACGGTTGTGCTTTCGGGATCATACAGCGAATGCCCTTCGGGGATCAGCCCCGCAGCAATCAGCTGCTGTTCCAGAAACTCGTTGCCCTCATCGGTGAAGGTCACGTTGCGGGACTTTTCGTCCAGCGTATAGTGATCGTCCTGCAACGAGGGGATCAATCCATCAATGGCGGTATACAGATCCGAACGGTCCTGCGACGGTCCCGAGATGATCAGCGGTGTTCGCGCCTCGTCGATCAGGATCGAGTCGACCTCGTCCACAATCGCGAAATTGTGGTATTTCTGGTAAATCTGGTCCAGCTCGGCCTTCATATTGTCGCGCAGATAGTCGAAACCCAGCTCATTATTGGTGGCATAGGTCACGTCACAGGCATAGGCCGCTTTCTTTTCGGCGTCGGGTTGGCCCGACCAGATCACGCCGGTGGTCATGCCCACGGAGGCAAACACCTTGCCCATCCATTCCGAGTCGCGCTTGGCCAGATATTCGTTAACCGTGACCACGTGAACGCCCTTGCCGGTCAGCGCATTCAGATAGGCGGGGAAGGTGGCGACCAGCGTCTTGCCCTCACCGGTCTTCATTTCCGAGATGTTGCCTTGATGCAGGAACGCGCCGCCCATCAGCTGCACGTCAAAGGCGCGCAGACCCAGCGCGCGTTTGGCGCCCTCGCGGACGTTGGCAAAGGCTTCAGGCAGCAGGTCATCCAGGCTTTCACCATCCAGCGCGCGTTTGCGCAGCTCGGCGGTTTTTTCGATCAGGCCGTCATCGGACAGTTTCTCGAACTCTGGCTCCAGCGCGTTGATTTTCTCGACCAACGGGCGGGTCGCCTTAATCTTGCGGTCGTTCGGTGTTCCGAACACCTTTTTGGCGAGCGTTCCGAGTCCCAGCATGTTCACTCCAGCGGATCTGTTCTTATCGTGGTTGCGACAGGCTTGCCCACCTTGCGCGCAACCCATAGATACGGGGGGTGAAAGGCGGCCCTGTCCAAGGCTTCAAAGCGATGTAAGCGGCAGGTCCCAGAGTGTCAACGCTGCGCCCTGTCGCGGCAAAGAAATAGGATGATTCCATGCCCAAAGGCCTCACTTTTCTGCCATCGTTGGCGCTTGCTGCTGTGATGGCCCTGCCATTGGCCGCCGAAACCAAACCTGATGCCGCCACCGTGGTCGCTCGTGTGAACGGTGATGAAATCACATTGGGTCACATCATCGCCACCGCAGCCGCGCTGCCCGAGCAGTACCAGCAGATCGAAGATGATGTTCTGTATGATCTGATTCTGGATCAGCTGATCCAGCAACAATTGTTGAGCCAGCAGCAGGACGCTTTGAGCAAACTGAACACTCTGGCCTTGGAAAACGAGACGCGATCCATGCGGGCGGTGCAGGCGGTGGATGCGTTGATCGACGAAAACCTGACCGACGACGTGATACAAGACGCCTATGACGCCCAGTACGCAGATTTCGAAGGTTCGGATGAGTTTAACGCCAGCCATATTCTGGTGGAAACGGAAGACAAAGCCAAAGAAATCAAGGCACAGCTGGATGACGGCGCCGATTTTGCCGAGATGGCCAAAGAACACTCCACCGGCCCGTCGGGCCCGAACGGGGGTGAGCTGGGCTGGTTCGGACCCGGTCAGATGGTCCCGGAATTTGAGGCGGCCGTGATCGCGCTGGACAAAGGCCAGATTTCCGAGCCGGTGAAAACTCAGTTCGGCTGGCATCTGGTCACCCTGAACGACAAGCGCAAAACCGAAGCGCCTGAATTGGAACAGGTACGCGCCGAGTTGACCCAAACCCTGCAACAGGGCGTCATTCAGGCTCGGATCGACGAGCTGACCCGCGAGGCCGACATCGATCGTCCCGCCCCCGAGGGTGCTGGCCCCGAGGCGCTGCGTCAGATCGAACTGCTTCAGGAGTAACCCCCGTGGCCACGATCACAAAGGTATCTCCGCTGGCCCCGGCGGCCTTTCCCGATTTGCCCGCGATTGAAGGTGTGCGGTTCGCCACGGTCGAGGCCGGTGTGCGCTATCAGGGCCGTACTGATGTTATGCTGGCGGTGATGGATCCCGGCACTTCGGTGGCGGGGGTGTTCACACGCTCCGCCACACGCGCGGCCCCGGTCCTAGACTGTCAGGACAAGATCGGCGGAACCAACGAGGGACCAGCTGCGATCCTGGTGAATTCAGGCAATGCCAATGCCTTTACCGGTCATTATGGTCAGACCTCGGTGGCCGAGGTGACGCAGGCAGTTTCCAAGGCCACCGGTGTTCCGGTCGAACGGGTCTTTACCTCGTCCACCGGCGTAATTGGTGAGCCGTTGCCTCATGAGCGTATCGTGGCGCAGCTTGAGGCTCTGAAAGCGGGCCTCAGCCGTCACGCGGTCGAGGATGCGGCGCGCGCGATCATGACCACAGACACGTTCCCGAAAGGATCCTGCGCGCAGGTCGAGATTGATGGAAAAACAGTCTCTATTGCGGGGATTGCAAAGGGATCAGGCATGATCGCCCCGGATATGGCGACGATGCTGGTTTACATTTTCACCGATGCGCAGGTCGAACAGTCGGCGCTGCAGGCGCTGCTAGGCGCGCAGACGGACCGGACATTCAACTGCATCACGGTGGATAGCGATACCTCAACTTCGGACAGCCTGTTGCTGTGCGCGACCGGGGCGTCAGGCGTGGATGCGACGGGCAATGCCGCCTTCGCTGAGGCACTGGAAGGCGTGATGCTGGATTTGGCGCAGCAGGTAGTGCGCGACGGAGAAGGTGCGACGAAATTCGTGGAAATCCGCGTGACTGGGGCCACCTCGGACGCAGATGCCAAGGTGCATGGGCTGGCCATTGCCAATTCCCCTCTGGTCAAAACCGCAATTGCGGGCGAGGACCCGAACTGGGGCCGCGTTGTTATGGCCATCGGAAAATCGGGTGCCGCGGCGGATCGGGACCTGCTGAGCATTTCTTTCGGTGACATTCTGGTGGCCGAGAAAGGCTGGGTCAGCCCCGATTACAGCGAAGACGCCGCCGCCGCCTATATGAAAGGTCAGGATCTGGTGATCTCGGTCGACCTGGGGCTGGGCGAAGGTAAGTCCACCGTTTGGACCTGCGATCTGACCCACGGGTATATCGAGATCAACGCGGATTATCGCTCGTGAAACCGGAGCAATTCCAGCAAAAGTGGAGCCCGGTTTTGCGTCCGGGATTGCGACCATGAAAACCGTATTAGTGTCTGCCGTCGCCCTGATCGATATCGAGGGCCGGGTGTTGCTGGCGCAACGCCCGGAAGGCAAATCCATGGCGGGCTTGTGGGAGTTCCCCGGCGGCAAGATCGAAGCCGGAGAAACGCCCGAAGCCGCCTTGATCCGCGAATTGCATGAGGAGCTGGGCATCGACACCTGGGCCTCGTGCCTTGCCCCGCTGACCTTCGCCAGTCACAGCTATGACGATTTTCACCTGTTGATGCCCTTGTTTGCCTGCCGCAAGTGGGAGGGGATCCCGCAGTCTAAAGAAGGGCAGGCTCTGAAATGGGTGCGCGCGAATGAGCTGCGAAACTACCCGATGCCTGCAGCGGATGTGCCGCTGATCCCAATTTTGCGGGACTGGCTGTAAGTCCGTCAGATTGGACGTCGGAACGAAATCAGTTCCGTTTTCAACCAAGAGAATGTGAATGCAATGTGAACAAAGCGTTGCTTCTGTATTTAATATTGTTGATGCAAACTCTGTTAGCTTACGGCGAGTCGAAAACACCTAATGGTGCCTGTCTGCAGAATTACTCAATGATAAGGTCAGGGGCGGCTTCGCAGATTGAATGGCGCAGATCGGATTGGTGATGTTATGAAAAGCGATACGAGTTCCACCAACAATGAATTGCAAAACAAATGGGCGACATGGACGATGAAGCCTGAAAAGAAACAGCTAAGTTTCAAGTATTTCGCGTCTGCATTGGTTATTGCGGCGTCGGCCTTTGTTGTTGTCGGCCTTCATCAACACGCGATTTTCTGAAATTTTACCAGCGCCCAACGCGCCGTGTCTTATGTGGTAATCCAGAATATTTAGCCATTAGAAGACCTCCGCAAGACCGATGTCTGCGGCGGCAAATCGTTCCTTACGATCAGAGCATTTGATAGTAGGTCAGGGCTGATTATCTGATCGTTCGGTTTAGGTTTGCAATTTCCACACCCGAGATCGGTCAGGTTTTACCACGTCTTGGTTGTTACAATTCGTAAGAATTGAGAAAACATCAGGAAAAAGTTGACGCTGATCGTGCAAGCGTCCCTTAATCGGGCGTTGGCGTCCGGGGTTGATCCTCGGGTCCGCTTTTTCCGGCCCGGGGAGAGGCCGGATGTGGAGGAGAGGAAGATTGGCTCAGACGCAGTCGGGCGCCGAGGGGATGCACTCCCTTGCTGCGCTGCTACACCGAAACGCGACACAGTTCGGGGACGCCCCGGCCTATCGAGAGAAAGAATTCGGCATCTGGCAATGCTGGACTTGGGCTGAGACGACTAAGGAAATTCGTGCCATCGCGTTGGGGTTTCTCGAGTTGGGTGTTGAAAAAGGCGACCATATTGCTGTGATCGGTCGCAATCGCCCGGCGCATTATTGGTCGATGGTCGCGGCGCAAATGGTCGGTGCGGTTCCGGTTCCGCTGTATCAGGACGCGGTGGCCGAAGAGATGGCCTATGTGCTGGAGCATTGCGGCGCGAAATACGTCGTCTGCGGCGATCAAGAGCAGGTCGATAAGGTCATCGAGATTCAGGAAAACCTGCATCAAGTTAAACACATCCTATATACCGACAAGCGGGGGATGCGGAAATACGACCATTCCCAGATGAATGCGCTGGATGATATCATGGCCGAAGGCCGTGCCGGTCACGCCCGGTTCGATGCGGAACTGGACAAGCGCATCGCTGCGATCACCTATGACGATACCTGCGTGATGCTCTATACCTCGGGCACTACCGGCAAGCCCAAGGGCGTGGTGCTGTCGAACCGCAACGTCATCGAAAGCGCCAAGAATTCAGCCGAGTTCGATCATCTGACCCAGAGCGAGGATATCCTGTCCTACCTGCCGATGGCCTGGGTGGGCGATTTTATCTTTTCCATCGGTCAGGCCTATTGGTGCGGGTTCTGCGTGAACTGCCCCGAAAGCGCCGATACGATGATGACCGATCTACGCGAGATCGGACCGACCTATTTCTTCGCCCCGCCGCGCGTGTTCGAAACACAGCTGACCAACGTGATGATCCGGATGGAGGACGCGGGCAAGCTGAAGCAGCGCATGTTCCATCACTTCATGGCGCATGCCAAGAAGGTCGGAGGTTTGCTGCTGGATGGCAAACCCGTGGGCCTCGGTGATAAGTTGAAATACGCGCTGGGCAATCTGCTGGTCTACGGCCCGCTGAAGGATACGCTGGGTTATGGTCGGTTCCGGGTGGGCTATACGGCGGGTGAGGCCATCGGGCCCGAGATTTTCGATTTCTACCGATCCCTTGGCATCAATCTGAAACAGCTCTACGGCCAGACCGAGGCCACCGTGTTCATCACCGTGCAACCGGACGGCGAAGTACGCGCGGATACGGTTGGTGTGCCTGCGCCGGATGTCGAGTTGAAGATCGATGACAAGGGAGAAATTCACTATCGCTCGCCCGGTGTTTTTGTTGAGTATTTCAAAAACCCGGATTCCACGGCCTCGACCAAAGATGCCGAGGGATGGGTTGCCACTGGCGATGCCGGTTTCATCGAAGAGAACTCAGGACATTTGCGGATAATTGACCGCGCAAAGGATGTGGGCAAGATGGCCGACGGGTCGATGTTTGCGCCGAAATACGTCGAGAACAAGCTGAAATTCTATCCTGACATCCTTGAAGTTGTTTTGTTCGGAAACGGCAAGGATCGCTGCGTGGCCTTTATCAATATCGACCTGACAGCAGTGGGCAATTGGGCGGAACGTAACAACGTGGCCTACGGGTCTTATCAAGAACTGACGGCGAATCCACAGGTGTTAGAGACCATCAAGACGCATGTGGAAGAGGTGAACAAATCTGTTGCCGCCGACGAGATGCTGTCGGGCTGTCAGGTGCATCGCTTTGTGGTTCTACACAAGGAACTGGATGCTGATGACGGCGAGATGACCCGCACGCGGAAAGTGCGGCGCGGGTTTGTCGAGGACAAGTTCAGCGACATTATCGCAGCGCTGTATGACGGGTCAGAGACCGTCTCGACCAAAACGGAAGTGACCTATGAGGACGGCCGCAAGGGATCGATCAGCGCGACGCTTGAGATCGTAGATGCGCCGGTTGTACCGGTCGCTCAACATAAAGTGGCTGCGGAATGATGGGTCGCCGAGCGCCGCTCGACCTGCGGTCATCGCCCCGCCCGCCATCCCGTTTTTGCGTAGGTCAGGGAGTGACTGATGCTGGATAGTTCCGAAGGATATGTCACCGAAGACGGCCGCAACATCGGCGGCGTGGTGATGGAGATGAAGAACATCACTTTGCGGTTTGGCGGTGTGGTGGCGATCAAGGACATCTCGTTTGATATTCGCGAGGGTGAGATCCGCGCCATCATCGGCCCGAACGGGGCAGGTAAATCCTCGATGTTGAACGTGATTTCCGGGTTCTATGTCCCGCAAGAGGGTGAGGTCTGGTTTCACGGGGCCAAGCGCCCACCGATGCGGCCATTCGAGGTCGCGCAGCAAGGCATTGCGCGGACGTTCCAGAACATCGCTCTGTTCGAAGGTATGAGCGTTTTGGACAACGTTATGACCGGACGGCTGAACTTTATGAAGACCAACATTTTTCAGCAGGCCTGGTGGAAGGGCAAGGCAGAAGCGGAAGAGGTGGAAAACCGCGAGGCGGTGGAGAAGATCATCGATTTTCTGGAAATCCAGCACATTCGCAAAACGCCGGTGTCGCGCCTGCCCTACGGGTTGAAAAAGCGGGTCGAGCTGGCCCGTGCGCTGGCGGCCGAACCCAGGCTGCTGCTGCTGGATGAGCCGATGGCGGGCATGAATGTCGAAGAAAAAGAGGACATGAGCCGCTTTATCCTAGACGTGAATGACGAATTCGGCACCACCATTGCCTTGATCGAACACGATATGGGCGTGGTGATGGACCTGAGCGACCGCGTGGTCGTGATGGATTACGGAAAAAAAATCGGCGACGGCACCCCGGATGAGGTGCGCAGCAATCAGGACGTCATCGACGCCTATCTGGGGGTCAGTCATGACTGAGCATCGGACAGACATGGGGAGAGGCGCAGATGCCTGAACAACTCGTATTCGCGATGGAGGTCATCCTCAATGGTCTGATGGCCGGGGTGCTCTATGCGCTGGTCGCGCTGGGCTTTGTTCTGATCTACAAAGCTTCGGGGATTTTCAATTATGCCCAAGGCGTTATGGCGCTGTTTGCGGCGATGACGCTGGTCGGGGTCATGAACGGGCAGGTGCCCTTTGCGCATGTGATCAACGCGACTTTTGGCACGCACGTTCATACTTTCGGGTGGAATGTGCCCGCTTTTGTGGCGATCCTTTTGACCATGGGTGTCATGGTATTGCTGGCCTGGGCGGTACAGCGGTTCGTCATGCGTCATCTGGTAGGGCAAGAGCCGATCATCCTGTTCATGGCCACCATCGGGCTGGCCTATTTCCTTGAAGGTGTGGCCGACCTGATGTGGGGGTCCGAGATCAAGACGCTGGATGTGGGCCTTCCGCAGGGCATCAACCTGTGGATTGATGAGAGCACCTATAACATCTTCGGGTATGGCTTCTTCCTCGATAATCTGGACATCGTGGCGACCGTGATTGCGGCGCTGCTGGTGGCGGCCCTGGTGGCGTTCAGCCAGTATACCAAACAGGGCCGGGCCATGCGCGCTGTGGCCGATGACCATCAGGCGGCGCTGTCGGTTGGCATCTCGCTGAACTTCATCTGGATCATGGTCTGGTCGGTGGCCGGGTTCGTGGCGCTGGTCGCGGGCATCATGTGGGGCACCAAGTCGGGCGTTCAGTTCTCGCTGTCGCTGATCGCGCTTAAGGCGTTGCCGGTGCTGATGCTGGGCGGGTTTACCTCGATCCCAGGTGCCATTGTCGGTGGGCTGATCATCGGTGTGGGTGAGAAACTGTTCGAGTTCGCCATCGGCCCATTGGTTGGCGGTGCGACCGAGAACTGGTTTGCCTATGTTCTGGCGCTGATTTTCCTGGTGTTCCGACCGCAAGGTCTCTTCGGTGAGAAAATCATCGAGAGGGTGTAGGGCATGACCAAACTGATCGCCATCATCAACGTCATCGCATGGGCCGGGTTCTGGGCCTTTGGCTATATCGCCGTCACTTCGAAAGATCTGACCGAAAGCCAGTTGGTGGTCGCTGCGATTCTGGCCTTTGCCGGGCTAATCACGGGCGTTCTGGCCTACATGAAACTGGTGCGCAGTTCCGAGGCGAGCGGATACGCCAAAGGATCGAACCAACTGGATGCCAAGGCCCGCAACCGGGCGCAGGAAGAGTGGGAGAAATAAGTCATGTTCTACCGTGAGGCCGGGGATTTCAAAACCTCCTACATCGATGACAACCAGACCTTTCCGATCAAGTTCGACCGGTATCGGTACTATGTCGTGCTCGCCGTGGCCTTTGGAATAATTCCGTTCCTCATCAATGATTACTGGGCCAATGCGTTGCTGTTGCCGTTTCTGATCTATGCGATTGCAGCGATCGGGTTGAACATTCTGGTGGGCTATTGCGGTCAGGTCAGCTTGGGCACCGGGGGGTTCATGGCCGTGGGGGCCTATGCCTGCTACAAGCTGATGACCGCGTTCCCGGATGTCAGTATGTTCATACATGTCATTCTGGCGGGCGGGATCACCGCCATTGTCGGCGTGCTGTTCGGCCTGCCAAGCCTGCGGATCAAGGGGTTCTATCTGGCGGTGGCAACACTGGCCGCGCAGTTCTTTTTGGTCTGGCTGTTCAACCGTGTACCGTGGTTCTACAACTATTCCGCTTCGGGCCAAATCAACGCGCCCGAGCGTGACGTGTTCGGCATCATCATCACCGGCCCGAACGCACCGGCCTGGGCCACCTATCTGTTCTGCCTGATCTTCCTGTCGGTCAGCGCCGTCATTGCGCGCAACCTGACGCGTGGCACCACGGGGCGCAGCTGGATGGCGATCCGCGACATGGATATCGCCGCCGAGATCATCGGGGTGAACCCGCTGAAGGCGAAACTGACCGCTTTTGCCATCAGTTCGTTCTTTGTGGGCATCGCCGGGGCGCTGTTCTTTGCGGTCTACCTGGGCGCGGTCGAAGTGGGTGAGGTCTTTGGCATTCAGAAATCATTCCTGGTGCTGTTCATGATCATTATCGGCGGGTTAGGGTCTATTTTTGGCTCATTCGCCGGCGCCGCATTTCTGGTGTTGCTGCCCGTGGTGCTGAAAGTCGTTGGCGCCGATTGGCTGGGCTGGCCCACCGATATTGTGGCGCATCTGCAGCTGGTGATTGTCGGCGCGCTGATCATCATGTTCCTGATCCTTGAGCCACACGGTCTGGCGCAGCTTTGGCGCGTGGCGAAAGAGAAACTCAGACTCTGGCCGTTCCCGCACTAAGGGGCAGGCCCAATCAGATAACGGGTGCAAAGCCCGACCCCAACATCGGACCAACCAAGGGAGGAGACACCCGATGAAATTGACACTAGCAACCGCGGCGCTTGGCGCCCTGATGGCTGCAGCTCCGGCTATGGCGGATCTTGTGATCCCCGATCTGAGCTATCGCACTGGCCCATTTGCCGCTGGCGGCATCCCGTTCTCGGATGGCTACAACGATTATTTCACAATGCTGAATGAACGGGACGGCGGTATTGGCGGCGTGCCGATCCGGATGGTCGAATGCGAAACCGGATACACGACTGAAAAAGGCGTCGAATGCTATGAGGCCACAAAGAACGAAGGTTCTCTGGTGTATCAGCCGTTGTCGACTGGAATCACCTATCAGCTGATCCCAAAGGTTTCTGCGGATGGCATTCCGCTGCACACGATGGGTTATGGTCGGACTTCGGCGGCCAACGGCAAAGTTTTTGAATGGGTGTTCAACTATCCCGCCAACTATTGGAATGGCGCATCGGGTGCGATCAATCACCTGCTGGAGGAAAACGGTGGTGACCTGAGCGGCAAGAAAGTCGCGCTGGTCTATCATAATTCGGCCTATGGCAAGGAACCGATCCGCACGCTGGAAGAACTGTCAAAAAAGCATGGGTACGAGCTTGCCCTGCTGCCAGTCGATTCCCCTGGTCAGGAACAAAAATCCCAGTGGCTTCAAATTCGCCGAGATCGGCCTGACTATGTCATCCTCTGGGGCTGGGGCGTTATGAACCAGGTCGCCATTCAGGAAGCTGCGAACATCCGCTTTCCGATGGAGAACATGATCGGTATTTGGTGGTCCGGGGCCGAACCGGATGTTATCCCTTCGGGCGAGGCATCCAACGGCTATAAGGCGCTGGCCTTTACGGCAACGGGCGATGACTTTCCTGTCTTCGACGACATCAAGAAATATGTCCATGAAACAGGCAAAGCGGCTGGTGCAGGTGACAAGGTCGGAACCGTTCAGTACAACCGTGCGGTTTATGCGGCCATGTTGGCATCCGAGGCTATCCGTACAGCGCAGGAAATTCACGGTGTTGCGGAAATCACGCCCGTCATGATGCGTGACGGCATGGAAGCGCTCAGCATCACCGAGGATAGAATGGCCGAGCTTGGAATGAGCGGCTTTGGCCCAACATTCGACGTCAGCTGTGAAAATCATGGTGGCCCCGGTCTGGTTGGTGTCACGCAATGGGATGCATCTGCGCAAACGTGGAATGTCATTTCGGACTTCAAACCCACGGATGCCGAGGTAATCGGTGCGCTCATCGACGAGGATTCTGCAGCTTATGCATCGGAAAACAACCTCGAGGGGCGCTGCAACTAAAGCGCAACAAAAAAAGGGGTGGCGGTGATCTGCCGCCCCAACCCCCAAACAAGGACACGCGGTGATGCTGGAGTTTCTCCGGATAAGAACAGGGATAGTGCTGAGTGCGGTACTTGGGCTTGCTGCGTGCAGCGCGCCCGAGATCGACGGGCCGACCTGCACCGGGCTTGTCCGAGATATTGTTCCGGCGAAATCCGTTGTCGGGCGCAGCTCAGCGCCGAATGTGGATGCGACTGCGGATCTCTTTTCCCGGGTGTTCGAAGGTCAGGCCGCGCAACGTGCAAACCTTGACCGCGATGGGCGGGGCATTCCCGTCGAAATTCTGGCTATGACCACCGGTGGGCAATATGGTGCCTTCTCATCAGGCGTTCTGACCGGCTGGACAGAAAACGGCAGGCCAGACTTCAACGTCGTGACCGGGGCCAGCGCCGGGGCTTTGATTACCCCTCTGGCCTTTGCGGGATCGGCGTTTGACGCGCGCCTGAAATCCAATACCAGGATCAATTTGAACGATGTGCTGTCGCTGCAAATCGTGCCGCCGATTCCTTTGGCCAGTTCTGTCTTCAGCACCAAAAAGCTGAAACGGCTGGTCGAAAGTGAAATTGACGAACCTCTGCTGAATCGTATCGCCAAGCGGGCCGACCCGGGCCAATCCGGGCAAGAGGTCAACAGCGTGGTGGTCGGCGCGGTCAATCTGAAAACCGGGCGGTTCGACATCATGGATATCGGTCAGTATCTGGCCACCACCCCAGATGATTTCGCGACAAAAGAGGATTGCGTGTCCGAGGCGGTTCTGGCCAGCTCGGCCATTCCGGTTCTGTTCCCGCCTCGCAAGATCAATGGGGACCTTTATGCGGATGCAGGTGTGCGCCAGCACGTGTTTCTGGAAGGTCTGGCCCAGGGTCAGCAAACAGCTACGCAGCGCACAGGCCAACAATTTGACGTTCGGGTAACTTTGCTGGTGAACGGCGATCTGGTTGTCGCAGAAAAGGACCCGGGACCCGGTATCCTCGCGTTGTCAGGCCGGAATTTCCAACTGGTCACCGATCAGGGATTTCGCGAGTCGATCGACCGAACCTTTCGCGTTGTGAAACAGAACCCCTCTTGGAGCTTTAAGGCATTGGTTGCGCCTGAACTGACCGCGCTCAATTGCAAGAACCCCGAACCCCTGTTTGACAAATGTATCACCGGGGCCTTGTTCGAGGCGGGGAAGAACATGACAAGCTCTCAACCCATCCCGTGGCTGACCGCGGCTGAGTTGGAGCGCAAGATCAACGAAATCTACGGGAGTTGACGATGCTGGATGCGGCACAAACCACCGATGTACAGGCCGAAACCCTGTTGGAGGTCAACAATATCGAGGTGATCTACAACCACGTCATTCTTGTGCTGAAGGGCGTCAGCCTAACCGTGCCCAAGGGTGGGATCACCGCCTTGCTGGGCGGCAACGGGGCGGGCAAGACCACGACGCTCAAGGCGGTGTCGAACCTGCTGCAGTCCGAACGGGGCGAGGTCACCAAGGGTACGATCACCTATCGCGGCACCAGCGTGCATGAAAGCGATCCGGCCGATCTGGTGGAAAAGGGCGTCATTCAAGTGATGGAAGGCCGCCATTGCTTTGAACACCTGACGGTCGAGGAAAATCTGCTGACCGGGGCCTATACTCGCAAGGATGGCAACGCGGCGATCCAGCAGGATCTTGAACTTGTGTATTCCTATTTCCCGCGCCTCGCCGAACGGCGTCGCTCGCAGGCGGGCTATACCTCGGGCGGGGAACAGCAGATGGTGGCGATGGGTCGGGCTTTAATGTCGCGGCCAGAAACGATCCTGCTGGATGAGCCCTCGATGGGTCTTGCGCCGCAGTTAGTCGAAGAGATTTTCGGCATCGTCAAGGATTTGAACGAGAAAGAGGGCGTGTCCTTCCTGCTGGCCGAACAGAACACCAATGTGGCACTGCGGTTTGCACATTACGGATACATTCTGGAATCGGGGCGTGTTGTGATGGACGGCCCGGCGGCCGATCTACGCGAAAACCCGGATGTGAAAGAGTTTTATCTGGGCATGTCCGACGAGGGGCGCAAAAGCTTCCGTGACGTGCGCTCATACCGCCGCCGCAAAAGGTGGCTGTAAGCGGATGGAGGATCTGGTCATGAAGAACTACTACGACGCGCTAGAGACCCGTTCAGCCGACGAGCGCGCTGCCGATCAGGCGCAGACGCTGCGTGTTCAAATTCAGCGGGCGTTGTCCGCGCCCGGTTTTGCGGCGCATCTGGCAGGGGTTGATTGCAATGCTGTTGCCTCGGCCGAGGATCTGGTGAAACTGCCGGTGCTGCGCAAATCTGAACTGGCGCAGGCACAGGCGGCGCGGCCGCCGTTTGGCGGGTTCACGGTCACACCGGCGCGGCATTTTCACCATGTTTTCCAGTCCCCGGGTCCGATTTATGAGCCCGGCAGCACTGATCCCGATTGGTGGCGCATGGGCCGGTTCCTGCATGCGGCAGGCGTAGGACCCGGTGATATCGTCCATAACTGTTTTGGCTATCACCTGACCCCGGCTGGGATGATTTTTGAAAGTGGTGCGCGGGCTGTTGGGGCCGCTGTGCTGCCCGCCGGTACCGGCCAGACCGAGCTGCAGGTCACTGCGGCGCGGGATGTGGGGTGTACGTCTTATGCTGGTACTCCGGATTACCTGAAGGTCATTCTGGACAAAGCGGATGAGATGGGTGTGGAGCTGAACTTTTCTTCTGCCGTGGTGGGTGGTGGCGCACTGTTCCCATCGCTGCGTCAGGATTATGCCGACCGGGGTATTTCCTGTCTGCAATGTTATGCCACCGCCGATCTGGGCAATATCGCCTATGAAAGCCACGCGATGGAGGGAATGATCATCGACGAGCATGTGATTGTCGAAATCGTCACGCCCGGCACAGGCACCCCGGTTGCAACGGGTGAGGTGGGTGAGGTCGTGGTGACCTCGCTAAACCCAGATTATCCGCTGATCCGGTTTGCCACCGGTGATATGTCCGCGATCATGCCCGGACAATCGCCTTGTGGCCGCACCAACCTGCGTATCAAGGGTTGGATGGGACGGGCCGATCAGACCACCAAGATCAAAGGCATGTTCGTGCGTCCTGAACAGGTGGCCGCGCTGGTCGACAAACATGCAGAGATCGTCAAAGCCCGTGTCATCGCCGCGCGACAGGGGGAAATGGACACGATGACCGTTCAGATCGAAAGCCCACGCGACGATGACGTGACCTATGCCAAATCCGTAATTGAAGTGCTGAAACTGAAAGGCGCGATTGAGGTTGTGGCCCCTGGTTCGCTGCCCAAGGACGGGTTGGTGATCGAGGATCAGCGCGTTTACGAATAGTCCAACAAAGGGTTCTGCGGCAGTTTGTGCCGCAGAATTGTTCCTCTGCCTACTGGTGTTTCTTAGCATTTTAGTCGATTAAAGGCGAAACCTGCGCCTCTTTGCCTGAAACACTGGAAACATGGCCGAAATCGAATACTCAGAACACGGAACGCGCAATCGGGGCGTGTTTGGCACCCGGTTGGTGGCCGTGGTGTCCTATATGGTGGCGGCGGCCTGCCTGCTGCCGATGATGGCGGTTGTTCTGGCGGCAGTGACGGGTGGGACGGAAACGATCTCACACCTGCTGGATACGGTTCTGCCCGGCTATGCGCTGACGACGTTAGTTTTGGTGGTTCTGGTCGCCATCGGCACCTTGTCCATCGGTGTGGGCGCGGCCTGGTTGGTGACGATGACCCGCTTTCCGGGCGTCCGCTTTCTTGAGATCGCACTGGTCTTGCCACTGGCCTTTCCGGCCTATGTTCTGGCCTATGCCTATACGTTCATTCTGGATCACCCCGGCATCGTTCAAACCACCCTGCGCGAGGTGACCGGCTGGGGCCCGCGCGACTATTGGTTCCCCGAGATTCGCTCGACCGGGGGCGCGGCGGTGATGCTGATCCTGGTTCTGTATCCTTATGTCTATTTGCTGGCCCGCGCCGCCTTTCTACAGCAAAGCTCGACCGCTTTTCTGGCCGCGCGGGCGTTGGGAAAAAGCCCTTGGCTGGCGTTCTGGCATGTGTCCTTGCCAATGGCGCGCCCGGCAATTGCCGGCGGGGTCCTGCTGGCGATCATGGAGACCATCGCCGATTTTGGCACCGTGGCTTATTTCGGCGTTCAGACCTTTGCCACCGGTATCTATACCAGCTGGTTTTCGATCGGAGACCGCGCTGCCGCCGCGCAGCTGGCCATGTGCCTGCTGGGTTTCGCATTGCTACTGGCAGTGATCGAACGCACTCGGCGGGGCAAGGCAAAATATTACCAGGCAGGTAAAAGCCACGCCCCACTGCCAGCACAGCAGATTAAAGGTTGGTTTGCAGTTGCGGGGTTCACGCTGTGTGCCATTCCGGTGCTATTGGGTTTTTTGCTGCCGGTGTTCATTCTGGTGCAGATGGGGCTTGAATCGGAACAGAACCTGCTGTCGCGGCGCTATATCGGGTTTATCCAGAACTCGTTGACGCTGGCAGGTACGGCCGCCGTCGTCACCGTTTTTGCGGCGATTTGCATCGGGTTCTATCAGCGGTTGCGCCCGGGCAAAGGGTCAGCCACGACGGGTTATGTCGCGCGGCTGGGTTATGCAGTGCCGGGCGGTGTAATCGCGGTGGGCCTTTTGGTGCCATTTGCCAGTTTCGACAACGCATTGGATGCTTGGATGCGCGAAACTTTCGATATCTCGACCGGACTGCTGGTTACCGGGTCAATCTGGTTGCTGATCGCGGCCTATATGGTGCGTTTCCTGGCCGCTGCGCTCAGCGCTTATGAGGGTGGGCAAAGCACGGTGCATGTCAACATGGACGCCGCTGCACGGTCGCTGGGCCAGACCCCGTTGGGAACGCTGAGACGGGTGCATTTGCCGATCCTGACGCCCTCGCTGCTGACGGCGCTGCTGATCGTCTTCGTCGACGTGATGAAAGAGCTTCCCGCCACCCTGATCATGCGGCCCTTCAACTTTGATACGCTGGCGGTACAGGCGTATCGGCTGGCCTCGGATGAGCGGTTGGAGGGTGCCGCCGTGCCCTCGCTGGTGATCCTTGCGGTGGGGCTGTTGCCGGTGATTCTGATCTGCCGTCAGGTCGGGCGGCGCTAGCACAGGGCGAACCAAAAAATCACATCCTGTTGTGCTTGGGCTTGATTCAAACGCAATTTCCGGCAAGGCTTGGGGTATGAACATGCAGCCTCCCAGCCGGTTTTCTGCAAACTCGGCCCAGATGCCCGTCGCGTTTAACCGGCACGAGATGTCCCATATTCTATCCGTCTATGGCAGGATGGTCGCCGCCGGAGAATGGCGCGATTACGGAATTTCCAACCTGCGCGACATGGCGGTGTTTTCCATCTTTCGGCGAACGGCAGAACATCCGATTTACCGGGTCGAGAAACATCCACGTCTGCGGCAAAGGCAGGGGATGTATTCGGTTGTTGGCATGGATGGCCGCATCCTGAAACGCGGCCAGGATTTGCGCACAGTTCTAAGGGTGTTGGAACGCAAGCTGATTCGCTCGGTCGACCTTGATTAGAGCCGTTTGTGGGCGGTCACTGGCCCATCACCCTGTTCCAGAATACGCGTGATAGCCTGATCCATCGGCTCGAACGTCACATCCATGTGATACGCATTGGCATGTAGCAGCATGTTGTCGCCATAGACCCAGGCGACGTGACCCTTCCAAAACAGCAGATCGCCGCGTTTCGGTTCCGTCCCAGCGGGCAGGGCCTCGCCCAATTCACGCTCTTGATCGCTGCTATCGCCGGGGCAGGGCGTGCCGCAGGCCAATAGCCCAGCCTGCACCAGACCCGAGCAATCCAGCCCGAACCGACTGTTGCCGCCCCAAAGATAGGGTGTGCCCAGAAACAGTTCGGCCACGGAAACCGGATCGGTCAGGTGGATGGCGTTGCGCTTGGCATGAACGGCGGGGATGAATCCCAGCTCAGTTTCCAGAAACCGGCCATTTTCCGAAAGAACCTGAACCCTGCTGCCGAAACTCAACGAGATCCGGTCGGGGCTTTTTATATCCGGCTGCGCATAGGCGTGGGTCGCAGGCGCCGTGACCCAATGCGTATCGGGCACCGGTGCCCCCAAATGATCCAGGTTTACCCAGCCCGGGTAACCGTCCTTGTCGGCGGTGATCCGGCCCCAACCCTGTTGCGTTTCAAGGACGGTGACGGTGTCACCGAATAAAAGCTGCCGGTCCCGCGGACCATCCGGGCGGCGCAACAGGTCAGCGACGGGGGTTATGATGCGCTGTTGGGTCATAAGCCCAGAATCTCGGGTAGGGCGGTCAATATGGCGCGGGGGCCTTGACCGAGGCCGCCTTTGCTGCGGCCCGGGACCTTGCTGGGCTGCCACGAGTAGATGTCGAAATGCATGTAACGACTATTGCCCACAAACCGACGCAGGAACAGCGCGGCGGTGATCGAGCCTGCAAACCCACCCGGAGGCGCATTGTCCAGATCGGCGATGCCGGGTTCGATCATTGCCTCATAGGGTTCATGGAACGGCATCCGCCAAACCGGATCAGCGGCCTGCCTGCCTGCTTGTGCCAAAGCATCGGCAGCACTGTCGTCATCGGTGTAAAACGGCGCAAGATCGGGGCCAACGGCCACCCGCGCGGCACCCGTCAGCGTGGCCATCGAGATTACCAGATCCGGTTCCCCCTCATCTGCCAGCGTCAGCGCATCGGCCAGTACCAGCCGCCCCTCGGCGTCGGTATTGTTGATCTCAACCGTCAGGCCCTTGCGCGAGGTCAGGATATCGCCGGGGCGAAAGGCGTCTCCGGCCACCGAATTCTCAACCGCTGGGATCAACACCCGCAGTTGCAGCGGAAGGTTCAACGCCATGATCATCCGGGCCAGGCCCAGCACATTGGCCGATCCGCCCATGTCCTTCTTCATCAAGCCCATCGAGTTGCCGGGTTTCAGGTTCAACCCACCGGTATCAAAACACACACCTTTGCCGACCAATGTCAGCTTGGGGCCGACACTGCCCCAGTTTATCTCGATCAGCCGGGGGTCCTGCGCGGATGCCCGGCCAACGGCGTGGATCATCGGAAAGTTCTGATCCAACAGCGCCGCGCCGCGGATCACGTCGCACGACGCCTCGAATTCCTGCGCCAGCGCCTCTGCCGCAGCTTGTAATTGATCCGGACCCATATCTGCGGTGGGCGTGTTGACCAAATCGCGGGTCAGGGCCTCGGCTTGGGCCAAAACTTCGATCAACGTGGCGTCGACGCCCTCGGGCGCGATCAGCCGGGCGTTGGCCGGAGATTGCTTGGCATAGCGGTTGAACGCATAGCCGGTCAGCAACCAGCCCAGACATTCGGTCGCTAACACCTCGGATGGGACGCCAGAAGCAATGTGATAGGTGCCTTCTGGCAGGGTTTCGGCCACGGCGGCCAGCGGAAAGCGCTTGCGCACCCGGCCTGTTGCTTTGCCATATCCCCCCAGCGCAAATTCGGGTTTGCCTTCCGGTCCGGGAATCAGCAATGCCTGACCCAGCGCGCCGGTGAACCCGCTGGCCCTGACCCAGTTTGCAATATGGTCTGGCTGATCGCTCAGCCAACCTTCCAGATCGGGTTGTGCGATGACATGCAGCGGAAGCGATGGATCAGAAGAGGAAGCGAAGGACAGGGTCATGGAAATCTCGGCTTGTTCGATTTGCGCCCAGCCTAGCCGCCCACGGCCCGTCCGCAAGCCCCGTCAGACCGAAAGGTCCTGCTGATCCCAGATCACCGTCAGCGAGTTTTCACCGACCCGGATCAGCCGCGACAGGGTGGCGCCGGTGGCAACGGCATCCCCCGCATCCACGGACTGCGCCACATCCCCGGCGACGCGGGCCAGTGCGACCATGCCGATCTGTTCGGCGATCGCCACCAGCGACCGCGCGCATTTGCGCAACCCGGCCCAATCGCGTTGCCGCCAGAACCGTTCGCAGTTCGACAGGCGCACGGCCAGTTCCTCGACCGTGCGGCACAATACGTCCAGTGCGTTCTTGTCGCCCAATTGCCGGTACAATCCATTCAACCGGTCCTGATCCAGACGAACGGTTTCCTTGTGTTCAAGCGTGAGTATCTTATCCACCACATTCACCCCAATATTTTGCGCCCCCACGGCATGGACCGACTTTGACCGCGAATTCCTTTGCAAAACCTTGCATTCGCGGGGGATAATCGCTCGAATTTTCTTCGAATTCGGGGTAGAGCAGCCCCCAGCGAACAAATCAGGGACTTTCAAATGGATCACGCCAAACCTTTGCCGAACTATTTGGTCAAGCGGTATCACGGCTGGAAAGCCACCACATATTCTGAAAATCAAGTCTGGTATCGCCGTCTGGCCACTGAAGGACAACGTCCACGGGCGATGGTGATTTCATGTTGTGACAGCCGCGTCCATGTCACTTCGATCTTCGGGGCCGATCAGGGTGAGTTCTTTATTCACCGCAACATTGCCAACCTAGTGCCGCCCTATGCACCGGATGGTGATCATCACGGCACCAGTGCGGCGATTGAATATGCGGTCACCGCCCTGAAAGTGGCGCATCTGATCGTGCTGGGCCATTCGCAATGTGGTGGTGTGCAGGGCTGTATCGACATGTGCAAGGGGCAGGCCCCGCAACTGGAAGCCAAAGAAAGCTTTGTGGGCCGCTGGATGGATATCCTCAAACCGAAATACGACTTGGTCGCCGATGTCGAGGACAGCGTTGAACAGGCGCGTCAGTTTGAGCGGCAGGCGGTTGTGGCCTCGCTTGAGAATCTGATGACCTTTCCCTTCGTGTCCTCTGCGGTGCAGGATGGTTCGCTCAGCCTGCATGGGTTGTGGACCGATATCGGCGAAGGCGGGCTGCAAAGCTATGATCCGCAGGAAAAGAAATTCGTCGTGGTCTAAGCGGCGCTGAAACGTCACGCGAATAATGGGCGGGGGATCAGGTCTCTGATTCTGCGCCCTTTTTTGGTATAGTGGCCTGATACGAGTTTGGGTCAGAGGCGCGATATGCGAGTCATCAAACGTATTGTTCTTTTTCTAATCTGTCTTGTTTTGCTATTGATCGGTGTCTCATACCTGCTGCCCGGCAAGGCGATCGTGTCGCGCAGCATCACCATCGATGCCCCGGCCAGCGCCATCTTTCCTTATGTGAATTCCATGCAAGAGACCGAGAAATGGTCTCCCTGGCTGGCGCGGGACCCGGAAACGCAACTGTCCTATAGCGGACCCGAAGCTGGGGTGGGCAACACCCTGAGCTGGAGTTCCGAGGATCCACAGGTCGGCAGCGGCACGCAGGAAATCATCGAAAGTGTTCCGGATCAGACCGTCAGAACCGCGCTGGATTTTGGTCCGATGGGCACGGCATCGGCGTCGTTTGAGCTGGCGCCCGAAGGCGATCAGACGCAGGTAACTTGGGGATTTGAGTCCGATCTTGGGATGAACCCGATGGCACACTGGATGGGTTTGATGATGGATAAGTGGGTCGGCGGCGATTACGAACAGGGGCTGAGCAATCTAAAGGCGCTGGTCGAAGGGCAACCCTAAGCCGATAGGTTTTGCGCCGCAGTTTTTGATCTATGCAGCTCGGCGCAACGGCCGGGCAGATTATTCAAATCGAATTCTGGCGAGCTTTCCAAGGTGGTCGGAGCCCATGAAGGGGCGCAGCTCAACCGTTCCCGTTGTTCCTTTCGGGAACAACAGGATGTCGATTGGCAAGGGTATCTGCCAGCTGCCAAGGTTATGAGTGTTCAGGTTAGTTCCAAAGCTTTGATTGTCTGCTGCCGCCGCGATCCGCTGAACGCTTTGGCCCCAGGGCACCATATTGAAATCTCCGGCAATCAGAACCGGCCCGTCGAGTTCCTTAATGCGGTCAGCAATCACTTGGCTTTGTTTGGATTGGTCATAAGGAAACGGCCAGTTCAGGTGTACGGATACAACCCAAACCAGACCGCCGCCGGGGGTTTTAACCTGCACCCCGACAAGCCCATACCCTTCCAGGCAAAACTCGGAACCTTCGACAATTGGCAATGTGGTCAGGATGGCGACGTTTTGTTCGGGGCGAAATTCACAGATCGATTTTGCCGGGTAATGTTCGAACATGTTTCTCATGAACTTGCGATTGTGACTGGACACTTCCTGCAAGGTCACGATCTCGGCGTTGGATTCTATTATGTCATCGGCCAAGGGATAGCGTGGCCAGGCCTGGCTCATGAGGTTCTTTTGATACAACGTCAGGCAAGCGTCATTGCAATCACCTGAGGGCGCTGCATAGCTGGTTGCGATTGACCCAATCGCGAGGACGGCAACGGCTATCGCGCTCAAAGCGACGTAGCGCGCGCGCATGCACAGCAAAATCACGGCGCATGGTAAAAGCAGAATACCGGCCAGCGGGCGAAGCAGGGCGAACGAATCCCCAGCTGCAATGACGGGGCCTGTAAAGCCAATAATGACCAGACCCATCAGCATACTTGCGCAGCCTATGATCAGGTTTCGTACAATCCTGTGCTTGGTCAAAACTCGCATGCTCTGCCTCTGCCGCTTTGTGCGGGGCAATGCATGTGGTTTGCTGTGTCACATGTCCCGCTGTCAAAGCGCGTCATTTTGGTGACAAGCCAGCCTGTCTTTGTCAACAGGCAGAGGTGGAATGTGCCACGTCATCCAACATGGCACATTCGATATGTTTATCAGCCTTTTTTCAGGACTTCGCGACCCAGCAGTTCGGCAATCTGCACAGCGTTGAGCGCCGCGCCCTTGCGCAGGTTGTCGGACACGCACCACAGGTTCAGGCCGTTTTCGATCGTCGAATCCTGACGGATGCGGCTGATGAAGGTGGCAAAATCGCCCGCGCATTCGATCGGCGAGACGTAGCCGCCGGGTTCGCGCTTGTCGATCACCATGATGCCCGGTGCCTCGCGCAGGATGTCGCGGGCTTCGTCTTCGTCCAGGAATTCTTCGAATTCGATGTTCACGGCCTCGGAATGGCCGACGAACACGGGAACGCGGACGCAGGTGGCCGTGACCTTGATCGACGGATCGACGATCTTTTTGGTTTCGACAACCATCTTCCACTCTTCCTTGGTCGAGCCGTCTTCCATGAAGACGTCGATCTGAGGAATGACGTTGAAGGCGATCTGTTTCTGGAACTTCTTCGGTTCAACCTCGCTGGTGGGGTTGTAGATGGCTTTGGTCTGATCCCACAGCTCATCCATCCCTTCTTTGCCAGCACCCGAAACCGACTGATAGGTCGACACGACAACGCGCTTGATCTTGGCGCGGTCATGCAGCGGCTTCAGCGCGACAACCATCTGCGCGGTCGAGCAGTTGGGGTTGGCGATGATGTTCTTGTTCTTATAGTCGTGAATCGCCTGCGGGTTACATTCCGGCACGATCAGCGGAATCTCCGGGTCATAGCGATAGAGCGACGAGTTATCGATCACCACGCAGCCAGCCGCGGCCGCCTTGGGGGCGTAAACCTTGGTGGCCTCGGACCCCACGGCAAACAGTGCCATGTCCCAGCCGGTGAAATCGAATGTGTCCAGGTCTTTGGTCGTGAGGGTCTTGTCGCCAAAAGTCACCTCAGTTCCCAGCGAACGACGGCTTGCCAGGGCAGCAAGTTCATCGACAGGGAACTGGCGTTCCGCCAGGATGTTCAGCATTTCGCGGCCCACGTTACCCGTGGCGCCGACGACTACGACGCGATAGCCCATTTCATGTCTCCAAAGTTAAGGACGCGCGTTCATAGCCGCGTTGCAGCAAAGAAAAAAGAGGAATCGCTCCATTATTCCGAGGATGACGGCGATTTGAGGCGTTTCCGGCCTCAGTCTTGCGCTAACAGGGATCGGTAGACCTTGACGATCTCTTCTGCCTCGCCTTCGATTCGAAAATTCTGTTCGATATGCTGGCGGGCAGCAGTTCCGGCGGCGGCCATCTTGTCCGGGTCGCTCAGCATGTCTTGCAAAGCCTCGGCCAGCGCATCAACGTTGTCTTTTTTTACCAAACGACCGGTTACACCGTCTTGAATCTGCGCACTAAAGGCGCCAACGCCATGGCAGGCGATGGCCGGAACGCCTGATGCCATCGCTTCAAGCGGGGTCAGGCCGAACCCTTCATGGCGGGCAGGGGCGACGAACAAATCCAGCGCACGGTAGGTTTCGACGATTTCCTCCCACGGGCGTTCGCCCAGAAACCGGACACGGTCGGCCAGCCCGGCCTGTTTCAGCTTGGTTTCCTGTTCACGCTGGAAGGCTTCGAATTCTTTCGTGGCATTGCCGGTAAAGACGATTTTGGCATCAGGAAAGGATGGCAGCACCTTGATCGCCGCATCAACCAACAGATCGACGCCTTTTTGGGGTCGAATACGCCCGAAACACCCGATCAACGTCCCGGTTGGCAATCCAAGCTTGGCGCGCAGTGCTTCCTTATCCTCGGCCGGGTGGAAGATCTGCGTATCAACGCCATGCATGATCACCTTCGACGGGTGTTGCAGGAATGAGGCCGCCTGTGGTGTGGTGGCAATCAACGCATCCATTTTCGAGATCAGTTTTTTGGTAAATCCCGAATGATCGCGCTGTGCGGCCGACGTGAACAGCATTTTATAGTTGCGGCGGAATACGGACCTTAGGAACAGCCCCATCAGCATTTCGGTGTTGCGACGCGCATGCCAGACGATGGGCGCACGATTGGGCAAAAACAGAGTCTTCCAAAGGGGAATATGCGGAATATTATCTGGCAACCCTGGGCCCGTGGCGCGGATGTTGATCATCTTTTCCTGGATGGGCAGTAGCCGGATAACAGTTGTGGTCACTCCCGAAAGACTATGTTTCAGGTTCGGCGCCAGAACTTCGATATCCTGCATTGAGCTCTCCATACCCGATGATCCGAGGCGGGATCAGTCTATGCTGTCGCGGCTGAATAGATAAATCACGCACCCGATGGCAAGCGCGACCGCGAAAAAGCCGAATATCGCTGTGTAGGGTGCGGTCGGGCTTATGTCCACCGTGGCAGCGTGAATGCGTCCGGTGATAAATTGCGCTAGCCCCACACCGCCGATGCCAAACAGGTTCAGCAAGGTCATGCCGCGCCCAACCAGATGCGGTGCAACGAATGCGCGGCCATGCGCCATGATCACCGGAAAGCTGGCCCCCATGAACCCAATCACCGCCATCAGAACCACTGATACCCAGACTGCGTTGTCGATCCACAGACACAACAGCACCAGTGCCACGGTGCCCAACGCATTGCCGCCGAAAATCACCCTTTTCCGCGTGCCTAGCATCCGGTCAAGCGGCCCGTAGGCAAAGGTGCCTGCAATCATCGCCGCGCCCATGATCAGAGTCGCCGTCCCGATCTGAGTGGTGCTTAGGTTGAATATATCGCTTAGGTACGGCCCGGCCCACAGCCCTCGTGTGGCGCCCGAGGGTGCATAGGCGACCAGCATCAAAGGCAGGATCGTCCAAAGCGCGGGTTCCTTCAGCAAATCCAGCACGGACCCCCTGTGTTCGGTCTCGACCCGTTTTGGGTCATGCACGGTGAACAAGATACCCAGTGCGATAGCCCCCGAAAACAGCGCCAACACCCACATCGTTGCGCGCCATCCAACCAGTTCGACCGCCAGCGCAGTGGGGTATGAGGCCACCAGATTGCCGACCGATCCAACGCCCAACATCACGGCGGCCAATGTCGCAAAGCGGGCGGGCGGGTATTCCCGCGCGAAGATATAATAAGATGCCATCAAAACAGGCGAGCATCCGACCCCGATCAATCCCATGGCGATGGCGATGTGAAACGGCGTGTGGGCCACGGCAAACAGGGCTGCGCCACCTGCGCCGCCGACCAGCAAAAGAACGGCCGAGGTCAGGCGCGGCCCGACTTGATCCAGCGCCCATCCTACCGGCAATTGCATCGCGGCAAAGATCAGAAACCAAAGACCTGAGGCAAAGGCCAGATCCTCGGGTGTGGCGCCGATATCGCGGCCCAGATCAACGCTGAGAACCGCCAGAAAGGCGCGAAAGAACTGGCTGAGCACATAGCCCAGGCACAAGACCACCAGACCTGCCTTCATTTTTCGTCCCTTCTACCCCCGCCTGCGCGGAAATGCTTCGCACGTCACGATGCGCCACACAAGCGCGTGTGCTATACTGTTTTCACCGGACAGCGTTCACATTCGGTCTATCTAACTATTTACCCATCACCCCGAGGTGCAAATGAAAGACGCCCAGGCCGCCTTTTATGACAGCCTTCCCCTGCAGCGGGACTTTACTCGACTGGCTCAGCCTGCGCGGTTTACGGCTGTGCCGGATGATTGGGCGCTGGGCGTGGCCGACATCGTTGATTCAACTGGCGAGATTGCCAACGGGCGCTACAAAACTGTCAATATGGTCGGCGCGGCTGTGATCTCGGGCATGATCAACGGGTTGAAGGGTCAGGAGTTTCCCTATGTCTTCGGTGGCGACGGGGCCGGGTTTGCCATACCCGCCAGCGCGGTTGACACGGGCCGAACGGTCCTGGCCCAGCTTCGGCGCTGGGCGGGCGAGGAGTTTGGGATTACTCTGCGCGGGGCCTTGGTCCCCGTGTCCGAAATCCGCATGGCGGGCAAAGACCTGCGTGTGGCACGCTATGCGCCGTCAGACGGGGTGGATTACGCCATGTTCTCGGGGGGCGGGCTGGCCTGGGCTGAGGCGCAGATGAAAGAAGGCCAGTTCGAAGTGCCGCCCGCCGACCCCGGCGCGCAGCCCGACCTTACCGGCCTGTCCTGTCGCTGGTCCAATAGCAGGGCGCGGCATGGAATGATCGTCTCGGTCGTGGTGCAGCCGACTTCCAAAGCCACCGAAAGCGATTTTGCCGATCTGTCTCAATCCGTCCTATCAGCGGCCGATCGGTTGGAGCGCGCAGGCCACCCCGTGCCAGAAAACGGCCCACCGATCAGTTGGCCGCCCCCCGATGTCGCGCTTGATGCGCGTGTGTCACGGGCCGGGCGCAACTTGTTTGCGCAGAAACTCAAACTTTTGGGGCAAAACCTGCTGATTGCGCTGCTGTTCAAGACCGGCAAGCGATTGGGTCAGTTCGACCCTGAGCATTACAAACACATGGTCAGTCGCAATGCCGATTTCCGCAAATTCGATGACGGGTTGAAAATGACGCTGGATTGCGATCCGGCCACCTTATCGCAGATCCGCATGATGCTGGAACAAGCGCGGGGACAGGGCAAGGTTCGCTATGGTCTGCACGCGCAGGATGAGGCGATGATGACCTGTTTTGTGCCCTCGGCCACGCGCGATGATCATGTGCATTTCGTCGATGGAGCTTCGGGTGGTTACGCGCAGGCCGCGGCAGGGATGCAGGGCTAAGGCGTCACTTCGCTTTCCACTTGGCTGCTAAGGCCCGCGCCGCCTGCGCCAATAGCATCACGTCGATTCCCACTGCCAGAAACTGCGCGCCCATGGCCATATAGGCCTGGCTTGCCTCATCATTGGTGCCCAGAATGCCAGGTGCCTTGCCGGCGGCTTTGATACGGGTGATGGCGTCGGCGATGGTGGTCTGCACCTCGGGCGCGGCGCTGTTGCCTTGATAGCCCATGTCGGTGGACAGGTCCGCCGGACCGATGAACACGCCATCAATACCGTCAACCGTCAGAATATCGTCCAGCGCTGCCATCCCGGCGCGGTTTTCCACCTGTACCAGCAGACAAATCTGCGCATCCGCCGTTTGAATGTAATCCGGGACGGACCCATAACCAGTCGCGCGTGCGGCCCCTGCACCGACACCGCGTACACCTTCGGGTGGATAACGGCAGGCGCGAACCAATTCCCGCGCTTGCTCGGCGCTTTCTACAATCGGTACCAGAATGGTTTGCGCCCCCACATCCAGCACCATCTTGATCTTCGCCGTTTCCCCCACGGGCACGCGTACCACCGGATGCGAGGGGCTGGCGGCCAGCGCCATAAGCTGATCGCGTATCGAACGGATGTCATTCGGCGCATGTTCACCGTCGATCACCAGCCAGTCGAATCCGGCGGTGCCCATGATCTCGGTTGCGATGGGTTCGGCAAAACTGCTCCAGCAACCGATTTGGCGTTCTCCGTTGATCAGAGCCTGTTTGAAAGTATTTTTTGGTGCAGACATGGTGGAACCCTTAGGTTAGTGAGCGTGCGATTTCGGTGATGACATCATAGGCCATTCGCACGTCATCTTCAGTGGTTTCGAACTGACCCGCCTGAAAACGGATCGTCATATCACCGTCAACACGGGTTTGGGTCAGGTAAATGCGGCCATCATCGTTGATGGCATTAACCAGCCGCAGGTTCAGCGCGTCCAGATCGGGATGCCCTTCAGGCGCATAGCGGAAGGTCCACAACGACCACATCGGTTGCGTGGTGATCTGGAAATCCGGCTCGGCCGCCAACTTGTCATGCAGGTCGACGGACCAGTTCACATGATTGCGTAGTCGCTCACGCAACCCCTCAAGCCCATAGGCGCGTATAACGAACCACAGTTTCAGCGCACGGAACCGACGGCCCAGAGGCACCGACCATTCCGAATAGTTGATGACCCCGTCCTTACCATGTGTCTTCAGGAATTCCGGGCTAATCGCCAACGTCTGCACCAGGTCATCCGGGTTTTTCAGGAAATGCGCACAGCAATCGAATTGCACACCAAGCCATTTATGCGGGTTGAAGACGATGCTATCGGCCTGATCCACACCGGGCCAATAATGGCGATATTCAGGGCAGATCATCGCCGACCCGGCCCAGGCCGCATCCACATGCGTATAAAGCCCGTATTTCTGCGCCACCTTCAAGCATTCGTCGATCGGATCGGTGGCCCCAGTTCCGGTGCCACCAACACACATAATGACACCGGCGGGCTGAAAACCAGAGTCTAAATCGGCTTGAATTGCCCTATCTAGTGCCGCAGGATCCATCCCGCGCCAATCTCCCTTAGTCGGAACACGTACCAGATTATCCTGCCCAATCCCCGCAACCCAGATGGCGCGGTCCACCGATGTATGGACCTCGGCCGAGCAATAGACACGAAGCGGTTTCTGACCGAACAACCCCTGACGATTGCCCTGCCAGTTCAACACTTTTTCCCGCATAGTCAGCACAGCGGCCAGCGTTGCCGACGAAGCAGAATCCTGGATGACACCAGCAAACTCTTCGGGCAGGTCCAGCGCCTGTCGCAGCCAGTCCATCATCCGCGTTTCCATCTCGGTTGCGGCGGGCGAGGTCTGCCACAGCATGCATTGTGGCGCGATTGCGCTGGCCAGAAACTCGGCCAGAACCGAAGGGGCCGAGGCGTTCGAGTTGAAATAGGCAAAGAACCGGGGGTGCTGCCAATGGGTAATGCCGGGCATCACGATATCTTCGAAATCGCGGAAAATGTCCTCGATCGCCTGCGCCTGTTCCGGCGGATGGGCGGGCAGGGCGTTGAACACTTCTCCGGGCTCGGTCTGGGAGCGCACCGGTTTGTCCCCCACGGTCAGGTGATAATCCTGTGCCCATTCGGATATTTTCTTGCCCCAGTCTGAGAATTCATCCCATTTCATCGCTATCCTCAGCATTGTTTGGTGGGGGTTACCCCCAGGCTGGTTTTGTCTTGCTGATAGTGATGGACAACGCGGGCAGAAGGTCAACGATCTTTCGATCCTTCACTTCATCACAAAATGACAACTCTGTGAAAATATCCCATCGCATAGAGTCTATTTATGGCCAAATAGGTAAGAACAGCCGAAAAAACCCTTTGTCCCGTTGCAGTGTCGGCGGAATTCGGCAAGAATTTCGTATGACCAATGATGTACCATTGACGTCACGTTCATTGCCCATTGCGTTGCTGCGGGCGCGGGAACGGGTCATGGGACCCATTCGCAAGATGCTGGTGGATGTTGGTGTGACCGAACAGCAATGGCGCGTGTTGCGTGTCCTGAACGAGGAAGGCCCGCAAGAGCCGACTCATATTGCGGACCGTGCTTGCCTGTTGTTGCCCAGCCTAACTCGCATTCTGCAAAAGCTTGAGGTCAAAGGCCTGATCCTGCGGAGCGCGCACCCTTGTGACAAGCGCCGCCAGATCGTCGACATCACAGCCAAAGGAAAGCAGATTATCCAGGACAATATTCAGATAACCATCCATCTGGCCGAGGATCTGCGCACCAAACTTGGGCCCGACCGGCATGAGGCCCTGTTGGACCTGCTGAACGAATTGCGCGAACTGGAAACGTGACACCCCAAATACGAACCCCGCCAGAGACAGGTGCTATCTCTGACGGGGCGGCCAGACGTGTACTGGATTATATGCCTGGCCCGAGGCCGGTTGCACCGGATAGTTCCCGACGGTCCGGCCCGCAATTCAGAGAACGCGCCAATCAAAAAAGTAACCGGCTTTTTGCGCCAAAGACATTGGGGGTAACGCCTTTGACCATAGTTCTCTGAAATATTCGCACCCGATAATGCCGCGTGATGCGGGACCCTATGGGATGTCTTGACGTCGTGGCGGGTGCTTGGGTCCCCGCCATATCTGTGAGTGGCGGTCAGAGCGCGCGGCACCCCGATTTGCCAGCGCTCGTCACCCAGCCATCTTTCAACTTAGAGCTGTTTGAGCGTTTTCCAAGCCCGTCGATCAGATTGTGAACAGCTGTCGGCCAGGGCTTGCCGATTGGCAGGTAAAATTGCAGTGAATTCAGCCGATGTCGCGAGAAGCGGCGACTTGTTCCCGCGGTTCACCGCATTAAGATGCGCGCTGGCTGATAGAATAGGGGGCTGCCATGCCAGACAATTTGTTTTCTCTTCCCGATCCGGTTGTGATTCCGATGCAGGGGCAGGATGCGTCTTATCCGGTGGGGCGAATTTTCTGTGTGGGCCGTAACTATGCCGCTCATGCCGCCGAAATGGGGCACGAGGTCGACCGCGAAGCCCCCTTTTATTTCACCAAATCAGCGCCAAACGCAGTTCTGACTGGTGCGTCTGTGCCATACCCGCCGGGGACCGAGAATTTTCATTACGAGATGGAGCTGGCTGTAGCCATCGGCAAGCCCGTTTTCCGCGCCACCAGTGCGCAGGCCTGGGACGCCGTCTATGCCTATGGCTGTGCCCTGGACATGACCCGTAGGGATCTGCAAATCCGAGAGCGCAACAAACAGCGACCCTGGGATCTGGGTAAGGACCTTGAGGCCGGCGCAGTGTTTGCGCCCCTGACCTCGGCTGCGGACTGGTCACCGCAAGACAACACACGCATTCATCTAAGCGTGAACGGCGACATTCGTCAGGATGCCACGCTGAGCGAACTGATCTGGAAGATCGACGAAATCATCAGCCATTTGTCCGGATATTACCATCTGCGTCCAGGTGACCTGATCCTGACGGGCACACCCGCCGGTGTTGGCCCAGTGCAGGCTGGGGATGTGATCGAAGGGGGGATTGACGGGTTGCAGCCGATCCAATTGACGCTGACGGATTCAGAATAGACCCTATTTAGGGTCTTTCAGCCAATCGGTTGCGAATTCAATACCGTCCAATCCAGCAAACCGGCGGACGCGGTCCATCTCGGCCTCCAGCCTGCGTGTCCGCGCGTCGGACCAGCGCACGGATCGCTCTGGCCATAACGCGTTGATCTGTAGAATGCCACGGTCGCGCTGGGCTTTCATATCGATCCGGCCAATCAATCGGTCCCCTTCCAGCAGCGGAAACACGTAATAGCCATAGGTCCGTTTGGCGGCGGGAACGAAGACCTCAATCCGATAATGGAACCCGAACAGACGTTCCGCGCGGTTGCGGTCGCGCAGCATCGGGTCAAAGGGGCTAAGCACGCGAATGCGGCTGGACGGCGAAGGCGGGTTTTTCTCGGCCAAATCCGGGCGCGCGAGCAGTTTGCGGATTCTTCCATCGGCACAGGTGACTTCAATCTCCTCCAGAATGCCCTGTGTTAGACCCTTATTACACCAGTTCTTGGCCTCGCTAACACTGACCGTATCCCAGAATGCCGCCAGCTCTCCGGGTGTTGCAAATCCCAGCCGGTCCAACGCTGCTTTGCACAACCAATCCATGGTTTCCTCGGGGTTGCAGGGCATGTTGCCAGGACACAGATGCGTCTCGATGACCCGTTCGGTCAGATCGTATTGCTTTTGAAATCCGTTGCGGCCAACCACGGTCAGCGCGCCCGACCGCCACAGGAACTCAAGCGCCGTTTTCGATGGGTGCCAATCCCACCAACCGCCCGAGCCCTTTTTCTCGTCCTTGCCCACATCCGAGGACGAGACCGGGCCATGATCGCGGATATGTTGCAGGACAGAGGCAAACTGCTGCTCAAACCCATCCCGGCGCCAATTTTTCCACCGGGATTTCAACAATACCTCATCACGTTGAAATCGCAGATGCCAATGGGGGTAAAACTCTATCGGGATGACAGCAGCGTCATGAGTCCAGTGTTCAAACAGCGCCTTGTCACGTTCGTAAAGCTGTTTGAGGTTTTTGGCGCGATAGGATGGCCTGCGCGAATACAGGATCATGTCATGGGCGCGCGCCACGGTATTGATACTGTCCAGCTGAACAAAGCCCAGTCGGTGGATCAAATCCAATAAATCCGCACCTTTGGCCCCGCCCGAAGGCGGTTCGGCCAGCGCATGGTGATCCATAAACAACGCGCGGGCCGTTTTGTTGTCCAGCCGCCGCGGCGCCATGAGTTTAGCGCCGCTTCAGGGTGTCGCCGTAGCTGATCTTGGGGGTCAGTGTCAGACGCGTGTCGACCTCGGTATTCGGATCGGCCAATTGCGTGGCGATAATCTCGGCCGCCTTGCGCCCGATCTCAAGACGGCAGGCATCCATCGTGGCAAGCTTGCGTGGTAACCCCTGCAGCAGTTCCACATTGTTGAACCCGGCCAGACCGATCTGTCCCGGTATGTCGATGCCCTGTTCCAGCAGGTACAGCAATCCACCAGCACCAATCATATCATTGGAATAATACAGGAAATCTAGGTCGGGCGAACGATCCAGCATGGTCTGCGTCATCTCGCGCCCTTTGGCCAGGGCCGAGCCGCCGGAGTAGAACTCGCGATCTTCGATCTCGATCCCGTTCTTGCCCAGCACTTCGGTAAAACCTTCAAAGCGTTTCCGCGCGCGGTGGTCCAACGGCATCTTGGTGCCCATGAAACCGATATGTTGATAACCCGCTTTCAGGATCGCAGCAGCCATTTCACGCCCGGCACGGCGGTGTGAGATGCCGACCATCGCGTCCACTGGTTTGCCGTCAGTATCCATGATCTCGACCACCGGAATTCCGGCTGAATCCAACATTGCGCGGGCGGCTTCGGTATGTTCCAGTCCCGCGATGATCACACCCGACGGCCGCCACGAGAGCATCTCGTAAAGGACCTTTTCTTCTTTCTCGGGCAGGTAATCGGTGACGCCGACCACGGGCTGCAATTCAGTGTCTTCCAACACCTGATTGATACCGGTCAGAACCTCGGGAAAGACCATATTGGACAGCGACGGGATAATCACCGCAACCAGATTTACGCGGCTGGAAGCCAGCGCGCCTGCAATCTTGTTAGGAACGTATCCCAACTCTTTCGCGGCAGCCAAAACGCGGGTGCGGGTGGCGTCGGACACGTCACCTCGGTTCCTCAGAACGCGGCTGACTGTCATTTCGGACACTCCTGACGCTTCCGAGACATCACGAAGGGTAAGCGGACGTTTTGTTTCTGTGGTCACGGAGGGCACCTGCACTGTTGTTTTGCCCGATGGTAGCGTGAACGGGACTTGATTTACAACTGTTGTGCAAAGGTCATGACAACCTGAAAAAACCGGGTTACAGAGAGCCTTGCGCGGCCCCGTGGCTCAACTGGATAGAGCAGCCCCCTCCTAAGGGGCAGGTTGCAGGTTCGAATCCTGCCGGGGTCGCCAAGTTTGCTGAAACACAGCTATAGGCGGCCGGGCGGTCAGGTAGTGTACGACGACATTCAAGAATAGGCGTCAGCGGTTTGATCGGTCAGCTTGCCCGATGCCAGCGCTGCCAGTGCAACCATCGCGGCTGCGGTGCCCAGGACCAGGGAAAGACCTCCGATTTGATAGGTCAGCCCGGACAGGACGGTGCCCACAAGACGGCCCGTCGCGTTGGCCATGTAGTAAAATCCGACATCCATCGTCACCCGTTCCGATTTTGTGAAGGCCAGGATCAAGTAGGAATGCAGCGATGAGTTGACTGCGAACACCGCGCCGAACAGCAGCAGGCCCAGAACCAGCGTGACGGTTAACCATGTTTCGGGGTCTGAAGAGAACAGCACCACAATCGTCAATGCGGCGGGTACGCAAAACAAAGCTGCGGCCCAGCTGCGGGCGGAGCGGATCAGGTCTGCTTCGCTGCGTTCACTGGCGCGCAGAATCTTGGGCGCGCTGGCTTGAACAGCGCCGTAGAGGATAACCCAAACCGCCATGAAAGAGCCGATCATGAAAAAGGCTGCGCGGTTTCCTTCTTGGGTGCCGTCGGACAGCACGGCGTAGAAATAGATCGGGATGCCGACCACGAACCACACGTCTCGGGCGCCAAAAAGAAAGACACGCGCCGCCGAAAGCCAGTTCACATTGGCGGACTTCGAGAACACCTCGGAGAATTTTGCCCCCTTGCGGCCCATGGGCAGACCTGCGGGCATGAACAGTATTACTCCAATCAATATCAGCGCCAGAACTGCGGCCATAATCAGGATCGCCATCATGAATCCCGAGGTGGCCAACATCACCGCACCCAGCAGAAAGCCCAGCCCTTTCACCGCATTCTTGGATCCGGTCAGCACCGCCACCCAACGAAACAGCCCGCCCCCCTCGGTGGGTGCCAGCAGTTTCACGGAAGATTTCGAGGACATCTTGGCCAGGTCCTTGGCCACGCCGCTGGCCCCTTGCACCATCATCACAAAGGTCACCGATGCTGCGATGGTCCAATTCGGGTCCAGTTGCGTCATCGCCAGTAAGGCCAGAACCTGAAGTCCCAGACCGGCATAAAGCGTCGAGGTCAACCCGAAGCGTGCCGCAATCCAGCCCGCCGTCAGATTGGTTACGATCCCTGCGACCTCATACAAAACAAACAGATAGGCCAGCTGCACCGGGGAAAAACCCAGCGAATGAAAATGCAACAGCACCAACATGCGCAACGCACCGTCGGTCAGCATAAACGCCCAATAGGCGGCTGTGACCGCGATATAGGCCGACAGACCCTCGGGCCGTTGTGTCACAGCCCCGACCCAACCATCAGGGCAACGTCCACCAGGCGGTGCGCATAACCCATTTCATTGTCGTACCAGGCATAGATCTTTACCTGCGTTCCGTTCACCACCATGGTCGAAGGCGCATCCACGATCGAAGAGCGTGTATCATTGGTGTAGTCGGTCGACACCAAAGGCCGCGTTTCATAACCCAGAATACCTTTCATGCCCCCTTCGGCAGCGGCTTTGAACAGGGCGTTGACCTCTTCAGCAGTTGTTTCCCGCTCGACTTCGAACACGCAATCGGTCAGCGAGGCGTTCAGCAACGGCACACGCACCGCATGGCCGTTCAGCCGCCCCGTGAGTTCGGGGTAGATCAGCGTGATTGCGGTGGCCGATCCTGTGGTGGTCGGGATCAGAGAATTCAACGCCGAGCGTGCGCGGCGTAGGTCCTTGGCCGGTCGATCCACGATGGTTTGCGTGTTGGTCACGTCGTGGATTGTGGTCATCGATCCGTGTCGAATGCCCAGGTTATCATGGATCACCTTGACCACCGGCGCCAGGCAGTTGGTGGTGCATGAGGCAGCGGTGACGATTAGGTGCTTGTTCGGGTCATAGGTGGCATCGTTGACGCCCACGACGATGTTTGCGGTGGGCCCATCCTTGACCGGGGCCGAGACGACAACCTTTTTCACGCCAGCCTCGAAATAAGGGGCCAACTTGGCCTCAGTCTTGAATACGCCTGTACAATCGATAACCACATCGACACCGTCCAGTGGAAGGGCATTCAGGTCCTTGGTGCCAATAAAAGGCAGGCGGGTGCCATTGATCGTGACACTCTCTGCGTCATGCTCGAAATTGGCATCCCAGCGGCCATGCACGGTGTCAAACTCCAGCAGATGCGCGTGCATTTCGGGGTCGCCCACTGCATCATTGATCCAGGCGATCTTGGCGCCTTTTTCCAGCAATGGTTTCAAGGCCAGCTTTCCCATCCGGCCCAAACCGTTCAGTGCGTAGGTTGTCATAGTTTTTCCTCGACAGGCGTTCTGCCGATGTCATCGACAGCAGATTGCAATGCGATCCGGTCAAGACTTTCGACCGGCAAAGAGGTGAAGGCTTCGATCCGGCGCTTGAGCGCGCCATAAGTGTTCTGGAAGGCCAGGCTTTTTTCGGCGTCTGTGCCTTTGGTCTGGACCGGATCGATCATACCCCAGTGGCCGCTGATCGGCTGACCTTCCCAGGCGGGGCATTCTTCGTTTGCGGCCTTGTTGCAGACAGTAAAAACGAAATCCAACTCGGGCGCGTCGGGGCCCGAGAATTCAGATATGCTTTTGGACCGTAGACCCGAGGTGTCATGACCCTTGTCCTCAAGCACTTGCATGGCCATCGGATTCAGCTCGGAAAACGATTTTGTGCCAGCTGAGTAGACGTTGAACCGGTTCCCGGCGATGTCTCGCAGCAGGGTCTCGGCAAAAATGGAACGTGCCGAGTTGCCTACGCAGATAAACAACACGTTGAATTTGCGGCCCGTTATTGCGCCGTTTCCTTGCTCGGATGGCATGCAGATATCAGGGCGGCCACGGCAGCAATCGTTCAGCAGGAAGCCCAGCATGTTCTGCACGTTCTTCATTTCAACCGAATAAAGCAGGGAAGTCCCCGACCGTTTCTGCGTCACCAACCCGGATCGTTGCAATGCGTTCAGATAGTTCGACAGAGTGCTGGGTTTGATACTCAGCTCTGTCGCCAATTCACCCGCCGGAACGGCGTCAGGAAAGCGTCGCATCAAAATACGAAACACCGAAATACGTTGCGGGTGGCCAAGGACAGCGAGTTGGTTTGTTATTCGATTTATCATATTTCATGAAATATCGAAATAATACGCAAGCAACAATCCCTAACCCGCGCCGTTACAATAAATTCACATTCGTTGTCACTGAATGTTCGCGTTGGGGTCGAGCGGCCAACAGCGCAGCTTGCCCAAACGCGTGGAAAAAGCACGAGGAAACCAAAAAGAAGTAGGCTTGCGCGTACCACCCCGACCGTTTAAACGAACCCTCGCTTGCCTCAATAGCTCAGCTGGTAGAGCAGGTCCTTCGTAAGGACAAGGTCGGGGGTTCGAGTCCCTCTTGAGGCACCACATGCATTCCCGAATCGTGTTCCGGTAGCCGCTTAGGCGCGTTTTTCGCCTATTGTTGTGACGCCGAGAACCGACAGAACCTTGGCTTCGATCTGTTCGGCATTCATGCCCGCAACGGCATACATGTCCGCTGGGCTGGCCTGATCGATGAAGATATCCGGCAGCACCATCGAGCGGTATTTCAGCCCGTGATCGAACACACCCGCATCCGCCAATAGCTGTGCCACGTGGCTACCAAATCCGCCAACGGCACCTTCTTCGATGGTGATCAGAGCCTCGTGGTTAGCGGCCAGATCAAGGATCAGATCACAGTCCAGCGGTTTGGCGAAACGGGCGTCGGCGATGGTGGGTGTGATCCCGCGGGCTGAAAGGGCCTCGGCGGCCTTCTGCACCTCGGCCAAGCGGGTGCCAAAGGACAAAAGCGCCACGCGCGCACCTTTTTGGATCATGCGGCCTTTGCCGATCTCAAGCACCTCGCCTCGTTCAGGCAGGTCGACGCCCACACCCTCGCCGCGCGGATAGCGGAACGCAATGGGACCGTCATCATGGGCCGCCGCCGTGGCCACCATGTGCATCAGTTCGGCCTCATCCGCAGCGGCCATGACGGTCATGCCGGGCAGGTTGGCAAGATAGGCAATATCGAAGGATCCCGCATGGGTTGCGCCATCAGCACCCACCAGCCCTGCCCGGTCGATGGCAAAACGCACCGGCAGGCGCTGAATGGCCACGTCATGCACCACCTGATCATAGCCGCGCTGCAAAAAGGTCGAATACATCGCGCAGAACGGTTTCATACCGCCAGCCGCCAGCGCCGCCGCGAAGGTCACGCCGTGCTGTTCCGCAATTGCGACGTCGAAACAGCGCGACGGGTAGCGTTCGGCAAACAGGTTCAACCCGGTGCCATCCGGCATTGCGGCCGTGACCGCAACGATCTTGTCATCGCGCCCCGCCTCATCAACCAGCGCTTTGCCAAAGACCGACGTATATGACGGCGCGTTGGACGGGGCCTTTTTCTGCTCGCCCGTGACCACGTCAAATTTCGCGGTGGCGTGGCCCTTGTCGCGGGCCTGCTCGGCGGGCGCGTAGCCTTTGCCCTTTTTTGTCAGCACATGGATCAGGATCGGACCGGTTGCCCGTGCTTTGACCGTGCGCAAAACCGGCAGCAACTGATCCATGTCGTGACCGTCGAGAGGCCCGATATAGGAAAAGCCAAGCTCTTCGAACAGCGTGCCGCCCACCGCCATGCCTTTCAGCATTTCCTTGGCCCGTTTCGCACCTTCTCGGAACGGTTCAGGCAGAAGCGAAACCGCACCCTTGGCAGCCGCTTTCAATTCGTGGAACGGGGCTTCGGTATAAATTCGCGACAGATAGCTGGACAGTGCACCGACGGGTGGGGCGATGCTCATCTCATTGTCATTAAGGATGACGATCAAGCGTTTACCCAGATGACCGGCGTTGTTCATCGCCTCAAAGGCCATACCCGCCGACATCGACCCATCGCCGATCACGGCAATTGCGTCACCCAGCCCTTCGGGCGTGACGCCTCCCAGATCGCGAGCCACGGAAAACCCAAGTGCGGCGCTGATCGAGGTTGAGCTATGCGCCGCCCCAAACGGATCATACGGGCTTTCGCTGCGCTTGGTGAACCCGCTCAGCCCGTCCTTCATGCGCAGGGTTCGGATACGGTCGCGTCGTTCGGTCAAGATCTTATGCGGATAACACTGATGCCCCACATCCCAAATGATCTTGTCGCGGGGCGTGTCGAACACCGCATGTAACGCGGTGGTCAGCTCGACTACACCTAGGCCCGCGCCCAAGTGCCCACCTGTGACGGATACGGCCGAGATCGTTTCGGTTCGCAATTCCTGTGCCACCTGATGCAGCTGCACGTCCGAGAACTGCTTGAGATCCGCAGGGCGGTTCACAAGGTCCAGCAAAGGCGTTTTCGGGCGGTCAGACATTTGGCGTTCCTGGCTTAGCTGTCCCGGGCAATAACGAAGCGGGCGGCGTCCTTCAAGGTTTCTGCCGATGCGCCATAGCCGTCCAGTGCGGCGCAGCCTTGATCCACCAGTTCCGCCGCACGGGCTTTGGCTGCTTCCAGACCCAACAGTGAAACAAATGTGGCCTTGCCAGCCTGGGCATCCTTTTGCAGGCGTTTTCCAGCCTTTTCGGCATCACCCTCGACATCCAGAATGTCGTCCGCGATCTGAAAAGCAAGCCCCAGTGCCCGGGCATATTGGCGCAACGGCCCGGGGTCGGCCTGCGCCAAACGTGCGCCTGCACATGCGGACCATTCAATAAGGGCACCGGTCTTACCCGCTTGAAGGCGCGTGATTTCGTCCAGGGTCAGCGGTGCTGCAGCCGTTTCCGCCGCGATATCCAGCGCCTGACCCAGCACCATACCTTGCGCTCCGCTGGCCTTGGCAAGGGTCAGAGCCAATTCTGCCCGAACCTCGGCCGTGCCGACCTCGGGACGGGTGCAGAGTTCGAAGGCCAGCGTCTGCAACGCGTCCCCGGCCAGAACGGCGGTGCCGTCGTCCCATTTCACATGAACCGTGAGTCGCCCACGGCGCAGATCGTCGTCATCCATACAGGGCAGATCGTCATGGACTAGTGAGTACGCGTGCAGTGCTTCGATCCCGGTGGCAGGCCAAACGGCGCGACTTGCATCCACGCCGTGCAGGCGCGCGCTTTCCAGCACCAGAAACCCACGCACCCGTTTGCCACCTTTGATGGCATAGGCCATCGCACGGGTCACATTCAGATCGTCCAGCGCGCCCAGAACCAGATCGAACTGATCCTGAATCCGCGCCGCATCCTGCGCTAGTTTTTCACGAAACATTTACTGACCTTCGACAGGCGTCGTCCCGGTCGGCTGACCGTTGGCGTCCAGAGTAATAGCGGCCACTTTTTCTTCGGCCCGCTTCAGTTCCTCCTCGCAGCGCTTTTTCAACGCCGCGCCGCGCTCATACAACGCGATGGACTGGTCCAGCGCCACATCGCCGCGCTCGAGCTGGCCAACAACGGCCTCAAGCTCTTTCATCGCCTGTTCGAATGTCATCTGGTCTACTGGAGTATCGGTCATCGGGCTGCCTTCATCAATTCTTCCACATGGGCGCGTGTGGCCTGGGCCAGTGCGTTCAGATCATACCCGCCTTCCAGAGTCGAGACGATACGTCCCCCGCAAAGCTCATCGGCTATTTTGCAAAGCTCCGCGGTGACCCAGGCAAAGTCACCTGTGGACCAGTTCAGATTGGCCAATGGATCGTCCTGATGCGCGTCAAATCCAGCCGAGATGATGATCAGGTCCGGCTTGAAGGCGCGCAGGCGCGGGAACGCCTGTGTTTCATAGGCCGCACGCATCTCGGCCCCGCCGGAACCGGGGGACAGGGGGATGTTGAGAATGGTCTCAAACGCGCCGGTTTCATCCGGACGCCCCGATCCGGGCCATAACGGCATCTGCTGGCTGGTGATCACAAGTGCGCGTTTCTCATCCCACAGCAAATCCTGCGTGCCATTGCCGTGATGCACGTCAAAATCAACCACTGCGACGCGGTTCAGCCCGTGATGATCCAACGCATGTTTTGCCGCCAGCGCGGCATTGCCGAACAGGCAAAACCCCATGGCGGTGTCGGTTTCGGCGTGATGCCCCGGAGGCCGGATCGCACAAAACGCATTTTGCGCCTCACCGCCCAGCACCATATCCACCGCCCGTACCACAGCCCCCGCCGCGCGATAGGCCGCATCGACCGAGCCCGGAGACATGAACGTGTCCCCGTCGATCTGGGCAAAGCCCTCCGCGGGGCACATTTTGCGCACATCCCGGATGTAGCTTTCCGGATGTATGCGCAGCAGATCGTCATCCGCCGCCAGCGGGGCTGTCACCCGGTTCAGGTCCAATGACTCCAAAGCATGCAGGATATGCTCCAGCCGGGCCACCCGCTCAGGGTGCCCATCCGGAGTGACATGCTCCAGACAATCCGCATGAGTCAAAAGGGCGGTTTTCATATCGATCCCCTGTTTATCTGGCTAAAAATACCTTCGCCGAAGGCCAATAATCGCCGCGCAGCGGCCTGATCAATCCGGCGCCAGCATATACCCGGCGCCCCGGACCGTCTGCAGATAACGTGGCTGCTTTGGGTCTTGTTCGATCTTGCGCCGCAGCCGGGTAATCTGCACATCCACCGCGCGTTCCTGCGCCTGTCCCTTGTCGCGGCCCAGATCCTCGACTAGCTTGGCGCGGCTGATAGGCTCACCGGGTTGGGTCGAGAAGATCTTCATCAACTGGCTTTCCGTCGCAGTCAGACGCACCGGTTCTTCGCCCTGCCACATCTCACCACGTTCCACGTCATAGCGGATCGGGCCGAGGGTCAGAATCTTGGTCGCCGTATCCTGGGCAGGCGTTTCGGGCATCCGCCGCAGAATAGCGTTGATCCGCAACAACAGCTCTTTCGGCTCAAACGGTTTGGCCAGGTAATCGTCCGCACCGGCCTCAAGCCCCGCGATCCGGTGTTCGGTCTCACCACGCGCGGTCAACAGCAGGATCGGGGTTGAATGGGTTTCGCGCAGCGTTCTGGTCAGGCTTACGCCGTCTTCGCCCGGCATCATCACGTCCAGAACGATCATGTCGAAGTCCAGCCCCGACAATACCCGCCGCGCATGGGCGGCATCACGGGCGGCGGTCACCAGAAACCCGCTGCGCATCAGGAATTTCTTGAGCAGATCACGAATACGCTCATCGTCGTCGACGATCAGCAGATGGGCATCCAAATCGCTCATGAGGTCGTATCCCGCAGTTTCGTGTAAGCATGACGCATATCAGCATCCATCATTGCTTCAAGTACTTTACGAAATCCTGATACTGCCTCTGGGCCCGCATCCTTGTAGGCGGCGCGCATTCGCACCCGCTGAGCCTCAGAGAGTTTGGCCTCAAGCGCCTTGCCTTTTTCGGTCAGAAACAGATGGCGTTCGCGCTTGTCCACTGTGCCCACGCGGCTTTCGACCAGCCCGTCATCGATCAAGGTCCGCAGCACCCGGTTCAGCGACTGTTTCGTCACGCCAAGGATTGCCAGCAAGTTGTTCACGGTCGTTCCTGGCGCACGGTTGATGAAATGAACGGCGCGGTGATGGGCTCGACCATAGGCGAGTTGCGCCAGAATGCGATCAGGATCGGCGGTAAAGCCCCGGTAAGCGAAAAACATCGCTTCGATCCCTTGTCGCAACTGTTCGTCGGTCAAAAACAAAAGGCTTTCACCGCCAAACACTTGGGCGGGGCGCGTATCCGACATCATTTGCCTCATTCGTTACTCAGGACCGACTTTATGTCAGCGTTATTGACATTCCAAGAGTGGACAGGTATCGAACCGCAGTTTCTGCGCAACTTTATGTCCGCATCGGACTTAAATGGCGCAACAAGCGAAAAATTCAACCCAGTTCAGGAGGTTTCGCATGGCGGGGTATGATGATCGTGACGGCGTGATCTGGATAGACGGTGAACTGGTGCCTTGGCGCGATGCCAATGTACACATCCTGTCTCATGCGATGCACTATGCGTCCTCGGTGTTCGAAGGTGAGCGCGCATATAACGGCAAGATCTTCAAAAGCCGCGAGCATTCCGAGCGTCTGATCGCATCTGCCGACGCGCTGGACATGCCGATGCCTTATACGATCGATCAGATCGAAGCCGCCAAGGAAGAAACCCTGAAAGCCAGCGGTCTGCAGGACGCCTATGTGCGGGTGCTGGTCTGGCGCGGTTCGGGCGAAGATATGGGCGTGGCCTCGGCCCGAAACCCGGTACGTATGGCTGTCGCGGTTTGGCCTTGGGGCGCCTATTATGGCGACGCTAAGATGCAAGGCGCCAAGCTGGACATCGCCGAATGGAAACGCCCAAGTCCGGAAACCATCCCGGTTCACGCTAAGGCGGCGGGTCTCTACATGATCTGCACCATTTCCAAGCACAAGGCCGAGGCCAAGGGCTGCTCGGACGCGCTGTTCATGGATTACAACGGCTATGTGGCCGAGGCGACCGGTGCCAACGTGTTCTTCGTCAAGGATGGCGAGGTACATACTCCGTTGGCCGATTGCTTCCTGAACGGCATCACCCGTCAGACCGTGATCCAGATGCTGAAAGACAAGGGCATCAACGTGATTGAACGTCGTATCAAGCCCGAAGAAATGGCTGATTTCGAGCAATGCTGGCTGACCGGCACAGCGGCCGAGGTCACTCCGGTGGGGCAAATCGGCGACTACACTTTCGAAGTCGGAGATCTGACCCGCGAGATCGCTGCAGATTATGAGGCGCTGGTTCGCGCCTGATCTGACCAGAAACGCACAGTTTTGAACCCCCGCGTTTCGTGGGGGTTTTTCTTTGCCTGCCGTTCAAGTTCTTGTGCAGATCGTTCAACGGGCTGGACGGCAGCGCAGGCAGCGATAGGTTACGCCCATGTTGGACCTGCTCAGCGATATCCTCACCCGCCTGTCCTTGCGGGGGACATTCTACTTCCGCACGTCATTCACGCCGCCTTTCGGTATCCAGGTCCCTGCCTATCAAAATGTCGCCCGGTTCCACTTTGTTCAGCGCGGCGAATTGAAGGTTTACGTCTCTAACACAGGGGAAACGCTGCGGCTCAAGCAAGGCGATTTGATCCTGATCCCGCACGGGGCCGCGCACGCGCTGCTGTGCAATGAGATCAAGCCACTGGACGCGTTGCCATTAGAGCAGGTTCTGGAGGAGGCCGGTTATCAGGGCGATGGCGTCCTGATTTACGGGGGCGAGGATAAAAGCCGCGATACTCAGCTGGTGTGCGGCCATTTCTCATTCACTGGTCCGCCGGGACGAAGGGGCGCAGGTCATATGCTGATCGACCGCTTGCCGTCGTACATTCTGATCGAAAACTACGGCGAAGAGGCCGGTGCCTGGATCGAAGCGACCCTGCGCATGATCGGGTCCGAGATCAACGGTGCCCGTATCGGGGGCGACCTGATCGCCCTGAAACTGTCCGAAGTGCTATTTGCGCAAGCTATACGCGCCCATCTGGAATACCAAAGCCCCAGCGATACCGCCTTGGCCGGGTTCGCTGATCCGCGCATCTCGCGGGCGCTGACCGCCTTTCATCAGGCCCCCGCACAGGAATGGAGTGTCGAGTCACTGGCGCGTGAGGCCGGGATGTCACGTACCGCCTTCGCGCAGTTGTTTGCCGAGAAGATGAACGCGACCCCCATGCAATATCTGACGGATTGGCGTATGCAGATCGCCTGTCACGGCCTGACTGAGAATCGCTGGAACGTGGCGGATGCGGCGGCCGAGGTTGGCTATGCGTCAGAAGCGGCCTTTTCCCGCGTGTTCAAGAAACAGATTGGCCTGTCTCCGGCAGCTTACCGGTCCATGCACTGATCCGCTGGATTTTCGAACGATCTGCAATGTTTCGCGAACGATCCAGAATTAAACGTCCGACTATCCAATCTTAACTTGGTGCCATGCCAAATTAGGAAAGGAAAAAACAATGTCTGTCCGTTTTGTTACCCGCACTGTGCATGCTTATCTTGATTATCCGGTTGCTCTGGCGCTGATGGTGTTGCCTTTTGTTTTAGGGTTGGGGCAATCCAACCCAATGGCGTTGTGGCTGTCGGTAGTCACCGGTGTCGCGGCGCTTGTTCTGACCGTGCTGACCGACCACCATCTCGGCGTCTGGCGGGTTCTGCCCTATAAATTCCACCTGGCGGTTGATTTGCTCGTCGGCGTCACGTTCCTGGCCGCGCCTAGCCTGTTTGGTTTTACGGGGCTGGACGCAATTTACTACTGGCTGAATGGTGCGGCGGTGGTTGCTGTGATCTCGCTTAGCGCGTCGGAACAGGGCGCAACCGCCTGAGTGTGAAATACGCCCACTTTTATGTCTGTGAGTCGCTTGTTTTAAGAACAGGCGGCTCATCCGCTCATCAAACGCATCACACCTGATCACACGGCGCTTTTGCCCTTGCAATTCCCGACTAAAATAATCAGATAAAAAGCAACGCTGGGTATGATACTATCCGGCACCGAATTTCGAGGCGGTTTGCGGGCTTAGCGCATGACTTGGTGAGAGCCCGCCGCCGCCTCGGAAACGAAACAGACTGGCATGGAAAGAGCTTGGTATGGGCGATCCGCTGGACGAAATCATGGCACGGTACGAGGCCGCAACCGCGTGTGGCTGCTGTTGTGACGACGATTTTTGCGCCTATGTCGACAAGAAAAAACCTGCCACAGATGCCAAGTCAACCGACCGTTTACCTGACAGCGTCGCCAGCCAACGCGGGTCTGTCCGTTTTCTCAATGAAAATCAGGCGGTGTAACAGCCCCGAATTGGGGCTGTTTAGACTTTGTTTTCAGAAATCTACGCCGCGCTGGGCTTTGATACCGGCTTGGAACGGGTGCTTTTCTTCGGTCATTTCGGTAACCAGATCGGCATAGTCGCGCAGCGCTTGCGGGGCGTCGCGCCCGGTCAGGAAAACGCTGGTCTTTTCCGATCGTTCGTTCAGACCGCCAATCACCTGATCAACCGACAGGTATTCATAGCGCAGGGCGATGTTGATCTCATCCAGAACCACCAGATCATAATCCCCGCTGGCCATCAGCGCGCGGGCCTTGTCAAAGGCGGCATTAGCGGCGGCGATGTCACGCTCGCGGTCTTGGGTGTCCCAGGTAAAGCCCTCGCCCATCGTGTGCCAGGTGACCAGATCACGTTCTTCAAAGAAACGCCGCTCGCCGGTTTTCCACTTGCCCTTGATGAACTGGACCACGGCGACCTTCTGCCCCCAACCCAGGGCGCGGATCACCACGCCAAAAGCAGCCGAGGATTTGCCCTTGCCTTTGCCGGTGTTGATCAGCACCAGCCCACGGTCGGGATCGACCGCCTCTGAGACTTTCTTGCGGTGCTGAGCCTGCACCTTTTGCATCTTTTCCTTGTGATCCTGCGCGTCGCTCATGGGGAACCCTCATTTTGTGTCGCGCCACACCCTAGGGGAAGTTTGGCAAAGGTAAAGGTCAGGCTTTTGGGTCTGTGACGGCGCGGGCGCGTCCGCGTTCCAGACCCAGCTGATGTTCGCGCCAGATCACCACGATATTGCCGGCGATCACCAGCGCCGCACCGATCAACATCACCAGTGTTGGCAGTTCGCTGAACCAGACATAACCGATGACAATGGCAAACAACATCGAAGTATAGTCGTAGGGCGCCAGCATCGACGCCTGACCAAAGCGATAGGACGAGGTCACTAGAATCTGTGCCACACCGCCGATCAACCCAGCCAGAATCAACACGGCGGCTTGCTCCCACGTTGGCAGGACCCAGCCCCAGAAAACGGTCAGACCGGACAGCAAGGTCGCGGTCATCGAGAAATAAAACACAATGGCCGCCGGGTGGTCGACCTGCACCAACTGCCGGATGTGAATCTGCACAAAGGCGCGTGCAACGGTCGCCCCTAGAATGCACAGCGCGCCGATGGTGGCGGCGGCCTCCATGTTGTTGCCGCCCAGTCGGGGCCAGATCATGATCAGAACACCCAAGAGGCCAATGGCCACGGCGGCAATCCGAATCTTGCGGATGCGCTCGCCCAACATGATCGCGGCCAGAATCAGGGTGAAAATCGGGGTCGCGTAACCAATTGCCGTGGCCTCGGGCAGGGGGATCAGGCCAAGGCCAGTAAAGGTCAGCCCCATCGCTGTGGTCCCCAGTACGCCGCGCCAGAAGTGACCCATGGGTTTGCGCACGACAAAGCCTTGCGCCAATTCTCCGCGTGAGATCAGCCAGATGACGATCACTGGAATGGCGAACAGTGATCGGAAAAACACCATCTCTCCCGGCGGAAAGTGATCAGACTGCGACTTGATCAACCCGGCCATCACGGTGAACAAAAACACCGCGCTCGTTTTCAGAGCGACGGCCAGCAGCGGTCGATGCGATGTTAACGGTTTTGCCATCGGCGCGAACCTGCGCCTTTGTTCGACAAAGATCAACGCGTGGAATCAGGAATTTGTCCAGTCCGCAGGCAGAGACTGGCCGATCTCGTCCGCGAAGTCCTCCAGAAAGCGGATCATCAGCTCGATGCGTTGTCGTGCAAGGGTTTTTCCGCCCTCGGTCAGCATGTCACTGGGCAGGCCCAGCAGCTTTACCTTCCAGTGATCCAGCGAATAAGTCAGATCGTCCAAGGACCGACTTGCGGCAAACGGATCTGCCGGATCGTACAGCGCCCGTCCCAAAGCGCCTGAAACCGAAAAGTTCCGCGCAATGCCAATCGCGCCCAGCGCGTCCAGCCGATCCGCATCGCGTAAGATGCAGGCCTCGGGTGAGACTGGCGTGATATTGGCAGAGAAGCTGTGTGCCTCAATCGCATGCTGAATTGCGCGAACTTGGTCTGGGCTATAGCCAAGTTTGCCCAGTATAGGCTCTGATTCCTGCGCGGACTGGCGGGATGCCAGATGGCGATCCGGGTCGTCTTTGGACAGGTTCACCAGATCATGCAGATAGCTGGCGGCCAGCAACACGGGCATGTCGGTCTGATCGTCCGCAATGGCCTGCGCGTTCACCCAAACCCGGTCCAGATGGGCCAGATCATGCGCCGGGTCGGTCTCCATCCGCTGCGCGACGACGGCGCGCAGGCGCGCGCGCAGATCAGCCGATCCGTCCACGGTTCTCTCCGATCTGGCCACGGTGCAGCAGCAAGTGGTCGAGGATGACGCAGGCCATCATTGCCTCGCCCACGGGCACAGCACGGATGCCGACGCAAGGATCGTGGCGCCCTTTTGTAATGATCTCGGTTTCTTCACCGGATTTAGTGATGGTTTTGCGGGTGGTCAGGATCGACGAGGTCGGCTTCACCGCAAATCGCACCACAAGATCCTGCCCAGTCGAGATACCGCCCAGAATACCGCCCGCATGGTTGGAGCTGTATTGCGGACCGTCCTGCCCCATGAAAATTTCGTCTGCGTTGGCTTCGCCGGTCAGTTCGGCAGCGGCCATACCTTCACCGATCTCAACACCTTTGACGGCGTTTATCGACATCATCGCAGCAGCCAGATCAGTGTCTAACTTGGCATATACCGGGGCGCCGATGCCGGCAGGGACGCCTCGGGCTACCACTTCAACCACTGCGCCGACCGAATTGCCGGATTTGCGCAGATCATCCAGATAGGTCGCCCAGTCTACGGCTGCTGCCGCGTCAGGTGTCCAAAACGGGTTCTGTTCTATTTGCGACCAGTCAAAATTGGTGCGGTCAATCTTGCGCGGCCCCATTTGCACCATATAGCCAGTGATCTGCACATTGGGAGCGATCTGTTTGATTGCTTCGCGCGCCAGCCCCCCGGCGGCCACACGCGATGCGGTTTCCCGGGCCGAACTGCGCCCGCCACCGCGGTAATCCCTGATACCGTATTTCTGCCAATAGGTGATATCGGCGTGACCCGGCCGGAACTTGTCCATGATATCGCCGTAGTCTTTTGAGCGTTGATCGGTGTTCTCGATCATCAGTTGCACGGGCGTGCCGGTGGTCTGGCCTTCGAACACGCCGGACAGGATTTTAACCTGATCAGGCTCACGTCGCTGGGTAGTGAATTTGTTCTGCCCTGGTTTGCGCTTGTCCAGCCAGTGCTGAATCATCGCCTCGTCAATCGCAACGCCCGGCGGGCAGCCATCGACGGTGGCACCCAAAGCGGGCCCGTGGCTTTCGCCCCAAGTGGTGACGCGGAAGAGGTGTCCAAAGCTGTTCATCGACATGGGGCATGCTCCTTTGCGCGTCGTGATTAGCGGGCAAGGCCCGCGGCCTCAAGCGGATTTGCGGTTGGGGCCGTTTGACCCCAACCTTGTTCACATCACGCAGCTGCCGCCAACCCGGCGCGGGTCTGGGTGATTTTCAGCGCCGCCTGTGCGGCTTCGCGGCCCTTTTGCACAAAGTGGTCGCGGTAGATGGCATTGTGGTGGTCGGTTTCCTGATACTGGTGCGGGGTCAGCGATACCGATAGGACCGGAATACCTGTGTCCATCCCAGCGCGCATTAGCCCGTCAACCACGGCTTGGGCAACGAAATCGTGCCGGTAGATACCGCCATCCACGACGAATGCGGCGCAGGCGACCGCGGCATAACGCCCGGTTTGGGCCAGGTCGCGGGCCAGCAGCGGCATCTCGAACGCGCCGGGGACGTCATAAACGTCGACCTGCTCGGCGGGAATGAGGTCCAGAAACCCATCCAGCGCGCGGTCAACGATATCGGAATGCCAGTTGGCTTTGATAAAAGCATAGCGGGTGTGTGTCATCATGATCTCCTTTCGTAACAGACACGTCACCCAAGGCGATCACGAGCAAATACGCCGTATCACCGGCGTTACTTGCACGTTCTCTTTCATCCGGACTGTAACCGTCGGCTCTGGCCTCTCACCAGATCTGCTGACACCCCGGTCAACGGGGCCGCTCGCGGGCTTACGGGTCTTGGCCCGCATACCGCCGGTGGGGAATTTCGCCCCGCCCTGAGAACGGGATCGACATTGCCAAGGCCCGCGCGGTTCCGCAAGGGTGAAGGTGCTGGCAATTGATGGGTTTTGTTTCAAACCAGCTGCTGTAGGGTTTCTGAAGCCAAGGAGAATGTGAATGAAACTCTATCACAGCCCGATGTCCCCCTATGTGCGTAAGGTTATGGTTTTGCTGCATGAAGCCAACCAACTTGACGATGTCGAGGTGATGACCATTGCCAATACGCCGTTGGATCCCTCCGATTCCCTGCTGGGCAAAGTGCCGTTGACCAGAATCCCCGCGTTGGAGCGGTCCGATGGCCCGACATTGTTCGACAGTCGGGTGATCTGCGCCTTTCTGGATGCACGCGCCAAGGCCGGGATGTACCCCGAGGGTTCCGGGCGCTGGGACGTGCTGACACTGGAAGCGCTGGCAGACGGTATTATGGATTCAGCTTTGGCGGTCGCCTATGAAGAGCGTTTCCGCCCCGAGGATAAGCAGTGGGACCTTTGGAAGGATGCGCAATGGGGTAAGATCGAACGCGCCTGCGCTGCGCTGAACCAACGGTGGATGGCCCATTTGGCGGGCCCGCTGGATATGGGCCAGATCGCTGTGGCCTGCGCACTGGGGTATCTGGACATGCGGCATGATGCGCGTGGCTGGCGTAAGGGCAATGATGCGTTGGCCGCGTGGTACGCGGATTTCAGCGAACGGCCAAGCATGGTTGCCACCCGCCCGCCAGCCTAGGAAACAGGCCCCGCGCCGAGGATGGGGCGGAGCCTTTTGCATTACTGGCTGCTGAAGGTGGCCAGATAGGCAGCAATGTCTTCGGCCCCTTTCTTCAGCTTCACGCTCATGTTCGGGCGTGCGGTTTCGTCATTCAGGTAATCCTGAATAAACCCAATCGGGTCTTGCGAGTAAGCGATGATATTTTCCTCGGTCCACACAAGCCCTTCGTTGCCCGCACGGATCATGTCATCAGTGAACATTCCGATGGGCAGGCGTTCGCTTCCGTAAAGATAATCAGTCTCGGATCCGGCAACACGACCTACCACACCATACAGATTCGGCCCGGTTATGCCGCCTTTGACCAAAATTTCTCCATCTTTGATGATCGCGTGGCAAGAAGAGCAGCGGTTATATAGTTTTTCACCCTTAGCCGGATCGCCAACGGCCACGGCCTGAGACGCGATGGCCAGAAAAAGGGTCAGCGTTGGTGCAAAAAGTTGTGACACGGGGTTTGACATTGAAAACGTCCTGCAGAGGTTGGAATTTCCTTGCCTTTCGTGGATTCCCGTTAAAAGTGCAATCGAATTCAGACGTATATAACCCGTTATAAAATATACATTTTTAACTCAGTTTTTAATTGGTCACACATTCCAGAAAAGTGGAAAATAGGGTGGCAGAATCTGGTCTGAATCTTGCCCGATGCCCGCTTTCTTGCGGGGCAAAACCCAGTTCTGCATGCCGGTTTCGCCCTCAGTATGCCTCATCCGAATCACATGGGCAGCAGGTTTAGACAGGCGGCTGGTTCCCCCGCTTAAATCCGCCCCCATCTTGAAAAAATACCCCGTCGTTGTGACATGAATGCCCTGTTGAGGCGTCCTGCGCGCCTATGACCGCTGGACGAACCGATTTCTCCCGGCTAGATAGCCGCGATGAGACGCCGCTTTGATGCGGTGCTGATGCATGTTTGCCCGCAATCGCGGGCGCCGGAATCGGAGAAAACCTCGTGTCCCACGCAGAAGACCACGAAGGCACCCGCAGAGATTTCCTCTACTACGTCGCAGGCGGCGCAGGTGTCGTTGCGACGGGTGCAGCCGTATGGCCCCTGATCAACCAAATGAACCCATCGGCAGACGTTCAGGCGCTGTCCTCGATTCGCCAGGACGTCAGCGGTGTCGAGCCGGGCACGCAGCTGACCGTCAAATGGCTGGGCAAGCCTGTATTTATCCGTCACCGTACCGGTGCTGAGATCCAAGAGGCTCAGGAACAGGACGCCGAAGGCGTAGATGCACTGCCTGATCCGCTGGCGCGCAACTTCAACCTGCCCGCCGATGCGCCTGCGACTGACGCCAACCGCGTGATGCCGTCGCCCGAAGGCGAAGCGCCCGGCGCATGGATTGTTCAGATGGGCGTTTGCACCCACCTGGGCTGTGTCCCACTGGGCGATGCGGGTGATTTTGGTGGCTGGTTCTGCCCCTGCCACGGTTCGCACTATGACCTTGCCGGTCGTATCCGCAAAGGCCCCGCGCCTGAAAACCTGCCCGTTCCGCCCGTTGAATGGGTGGATGCGACAACCATCAAGCTCGGCTAAGGGAGACCCAGATGTCCGGAATTCCCCACGATCATTACGAGCCGAAGACAAATGGCGAGAAGTGGCTGAACAGCCGTCTGCCGATCGTCGGCCTGCTGTATGACACCCTTATGATCCCAACGCCTAAGAACCTGAACTGGTGGTGGATCTGGGGCATCGTCCTGGCGTTCTGCCTGGCGCTGCAAATTGTCACCGGTATCGTTCTGGTGATGCACTACACCCCGCATGTCGATCTGGCCTTTGCCAGCATCGAACACATCATGCGCAACGTGAATGGCGGCTATATGCTGCGCTACCTACACATGAATGGCGCATCGCTGTTCTTTGTTGCGGTATACATCCACATCTTCCGTGGCCTGTTCTACGGCTCGTACAAAGCCCCGCGTGAGATCACGTGGATCATCGGGATGCTGATTTACCTGATGATGATGGGCACCGCCTTCATGGGCTACGTTCTGCCTTGGGGTCAGATGTCCTTCTGGGGTGCGACCGTGATCACCGGCCTGTTTGGCGCGATCCCGTTCGTGGGTGACGCGATCCAGACCTGGCTGCTGGGCGGACCCGCGGTGGACAACGCCACGCTGAACCGCTTCTTCTCGCTGCACTACCTGCTGCCGTTTGTCATTGCGGCGCTGGTGATCGTGCATATCTGGGCCTTCCACACCACTGGCAACAACAACCCAACAGGTGTTGAAGTGCGCCGCGGTTCGAAAGCCGAAGCCGAGAAAGACACGCTGCCATTCTGGCCGTACTTCGTGATCAAGGATCTGTTCGCATTGGCTGTGATCCTGGTTGTGTTCTGGGCGGTCGTCGGTTTCATGCCGAACTATCTGGGCCACCCGGACAACTATATCGAAGCCAACCCGCTGGTGACGCCTGCGCACATCGTGCCCGAATGGTACTTCCTGCCGTTCTACGCGATTCTGCGTGCCTTCACTGGTGAGGTCTGGGTTGTGCAGTTCGCCAGCTTCATCACCGGTGGCATCGTCGACGCCAAATTCTTTGGTGTGATCGCGATGTTTGGTGCGATCCTGGCCATGGCGCTGGCGCCGTGGCTGGACACGTCGACTGTGCGTTCGGGCAAATACCGCCCGCTGTTCAAATGGTGGTTCTACCTGCTGATCATCGATTTCTTTGCCCTGATGTGGCTGGGTGCGATGCCCGCGGAAGAGCCCTATGCGACCTTCTCGCTGATCGCGTCCGCCTACTGGTTCGCCTATTTCTTCGTGATCCTGCCGATCCTTGGCGTGATCGAGAAACCTCTGGCCCAGCCCGAGACCATCGAAGAAGACTTCAACGCGCATTATGGCAAGGCTGACGCCGACGCCACGCCGGCCGAGTAAGAAGAGGGACCGGAAACATGTTCAAGAAACTTGCAATCGGTGCCGCGTTTGCTCTCGCCCTTGCTCCTGCTGCGTCTTACGCGGCAGGCGGCGGCGAACAGCATATCGAGGACTTCCACTTCTCGTTCGAGGGGCCGTTTGGCACCTGGGATCAGAACCAGCTGCAGCGCGGTCTCCAGATCTATACCGAGGTTTGCGCGGCTTGCCACGGCCTGAGATACGTGCCCCTGCGCGACCTTGAAGCGCTGGGCTATTCGGAAGAAGAAGTCATCGCCTATGCGGCGGGCAACTTCGAAGTGTTCGACCCCGAGCTGGACGATTTCCGCCCGGCCATTCCGACCGATCACTTCCCGGCAAATGACGGTGTTGGCGCACCGGACCTGAGCCTGATGGCCAAGGCCCGTGCGGGCTTCCACGGTCCTTACGGTCTGGGCATCAACCAGTTCTTCAAAGGCATGGGTGGCGCGGAATACATCGCCTCGCTGCTGGATGGCTATACCGGCCATGAAAAAGAAGAGGCCGGCACGATCCTGTACGAAAACACCGCCTTCCCAGGCGGCTGGATTTCGATGGCACCGCCCCTGGCCGAAGATCAGGTGGAATTCGCCGATGGTCACCCGGCCACGGTCGAAGCGTTGTCCGAAGACATCGCGGCCTTCCTGATGTGGACCGCCGAGCCGAAGATGATGGAGCGCAAATACTCGGGCTTCGTCGGTGTCATCTTCCTGTCGCTGTTGTCGGTGCTGTTGTACCTGGTCAACAAGCGTCTGTGGGCAGGTGTGAAAGGCAAGAAGACCGTCTGATCGGAGCTTGCTCCAGAATGTTACGAGGCCCGGTGTTCAACACCGGGCCTTTTTCGTTGCTATTGGGGTAAATCTTTGTTTGAATTAAAGAATACGACGCGGCACTAATTTAGTGCTGTTTGGTGTTAGCAGATGACTCCCAAGTATCGGGGCGGATTCAAGATTGACCGCTGCGCGTCTCATTTAGAGAAACGCAACTGGGTCAACTATGAGAAAAAAACTTAACTGCATTCGTTCCCAAAAATGGAAACTTCAGAATGGTCGCTGCTACTATTGCGGCTTTTTGATGTGGTCTGGCAATCAATCTCTATTTGCGAAGACTCTCGGGGTAAGCACCGCTTGTGTTAGCAGGCTTCAATGCACCGCGGAGCATCTTAATGCACGGTCAGACGGTGGTTTGGACTCCGACGCTAACATTGTTGCCGCCTGTCTGCACTGCAACAGAACGCGTCACAAAGCAGCGACAATTCTGGGACCGCATCCGTACCGCCTAAAGGTCCAGGACAGAATATCGGCTGGGAAATGGCATCCAAGGTGCCTTTGGGGGGCCGCGCCGTGATTTCGGCCAATGAATTAATATGAGTGGAATTTCCTAAACCTCAGGCATTGAGCTGTGAGTGTGAAGCTCCAGTAATTGTAGCCGTCACGATCTGCCCTTCGGAATGCGGAGTTTTGAACGCGACCTCGGTGAACTGCTCGGTCCGGCCCATATGCGGGTTTTCCATCAGGATGTGATGGGTTTTGCCGATCTGGGCGGTCAGGTGCTTTGCGACCTGCGCCTCACCCGCCGCACGCAGACGGGCGGCGCGGTCCTTGATAATGTTCCCGTTGATCTGCTGCGGTATCCGAGCCGCTGGTGTGCCGTCGCGCTTGGAATAGGGAAAGACGTGCAGCCAAGTCAGATCACAGTCAGTGACCAGTTTCAGAGAATTCTCGAAATGCGCCTCGGTCTCAGTCGGGAAGCCAGCGATGATGTCGGCACCAAAGGTCATCTCAGGCCGCAGCTTGCGGGCCTCTTCAGTAAAGCGGATGGCATCGTCACGCAAATGGCGGCGCTTCATCCGTTTCAGGATCAGGTCATCCCCGTGCTGTAGCGACAGGTGCAGATGCGGCATCAGCCGCGGCTCGTTCGCAATGGCCTGCATCAGATTCTCATCCACCTCGATGGAATCAATCGAGCTGATCCGTAGGCGCGGCAGATCTGGCACCAGTTTCAGGATGCGCATGACCAAATCGCCCAGCTTGGGCTCTGCGGGCAGGTCAGCGCCCCAAGAGGTCAGGTCAACGCCGGTCAGTACAACCTCGTTATAGCCCCGGTCCACCAGCCGCTTGATTTGATCCACCACCACGCCCGCAGGGACGCTGCGTGAGTTACCGCGGCCATAAGGAATGATGCAGAAGGTGCAGCGATGGTCACAGCCATTCTGGACCTGCACATAAGCGCGCGAGCGGGTGCCGAATCCGTCAATCAGATGTCCCGCCGTCTCAGTCACCGACATGATGTCATCGACCTGCACAGCCTCAGTCTCACCGATGAAATCCGCGGCCATGCCTTTCCAGGTGTCGGGCTGCATCTTTTCGGTGTTGCCAATTACCGCATCGACCTCCTCCATCCGGGAAAAGGTCTCGGGTTCGGTTTGCGCAGCACATCCAGTCACGATCAGCCGTGCGTCGGGGTTCTCCCGCCGCAGTTTGCGAATCTCTTGCCGGGCCTTGCGCACGGCCTCGGCAGTTACAGCGCAGGTATTCACCACCACCGCGTCGGTCAGACCGGCTTGCTGCGACAGCTCTTTCATCGCCTCGGTCTCATAGGCGTTCAGGCGACAGCCTAGCGTGGTGAATTTGGGAGCGCTCATTCCAGAGATCCCAGAAATTCCGGGGTCAGAGTGCCCGAGAGCACATGGCAGGTGGGTCCGGTCATCCAGACGCCATCTTCGCGCCAGTCGACCCAAATGGTGCCACCGTCCAGATCAATCTGCACCTTGCGACCAGTCAGGCCAAGACGAGCAGCAGCCACAGCTGTCGCGCAGGAGGACGAGCCAGAAGCCAACGTGATTCCCACGCCCCGCTCCCAAACACGCATGCGGATGTGGTCCGGTCCGATGACTTGCGCCACCTGCACATTGGTGCGCTCAGGGTACAGCGGGTGATATTCGTACCGCGCGCCAAATTCTCCCAGGGGAATCGCCTCGGCGTTTTCGACAAAGAAAGTGCAATGGGGATTGCCCATACCGGTCGCGGTCGGAGTACCCTCGATCGGCAATTCCAGTGTATCAACTTCTTCAGCCAGCGGAATCTCGTGCCATTCCAGCTGCGGTTGCCCCATGTTCACCGAGGTCATGCCGTCCCCGGCATCGCAGGCAAAAAGCGTGCCGCGTTCGGTGGTCAGCGTCAGTTCCGATTTGCCGCTTTCTTCCATCAGGAAACGGGCGATACAGCGCGTGGCGTTCCCGCACGCCGCTGAGGTCGACCCGTCGGCGTTATAAAACACCAGATGCGCATCTGCGTTACCGTTTTCTATCACGGCCAGCTGGTCGAAACCCACGCCGAACTGTCGGTGCCCGATTCCCCTAGCAAGCGCAGGCGAAATCTCAACACTTTGCGCGCGCGCATCTACAATGACAAAGTCATTGCCAAGCCCGTGCATCTTCATGAAGGGCAAACCAGAGGTCATCATTCGTTGCATGGCGCGCATATAACCACGCGTTTGAAAGGAATCCACCCTGCGATGCAGATTCCTGAAAAAAGGGGTTGACCCCCCCGCGTCACCTCCCTAATTAGGCCGCCTATCGGGACGCCGGAAACAAGTTAAGTGACGGTGAAACGAGGTGCAAAATAAGGGCTTGAACCCAGTCGGGAAAATACCTTAGAGAGCGCCACGGATCGAACAGATCCAACAAAAGAGTGGGCCGTTAGCTCAGTTGGTAGAGCAACTGACTTTTAATCAGTGGGTCGCAGGTTCGAATCCTGCACGGCTCACCACTTTTTCAATAAAAGCAAGATTTGTCGTGGGGCAGAAGCTGACGTTACCACGAGGTTTGTTTGCACTCCTTCCCCGATAGCTATTCACGTGTGAGTGTGCTTGCGAACGAGAATTTTAAGCCGATCAGACCTGAAGTGGGCGCAGGTCCGACATGTAAGTCTGTTCGTGCCAGTGAGTGGACTGCGCGATGACAAATAGGACTGCCTGCAACTGCCCCAGTGACATCAACTAGAGCGGCACGCTGTTGCCCTTGACCCAGCAATAGGGTTGAACGGGTCGAAAATCGCACTTTATCACAAAGATGTCCGCAACCCTTTCGCGCCCCAGCGGTCTTGGATAAGACGGACATAGCGCTGTCAGAACCTCTGCCTGCGTGAAACAATTGGGAGCGTATTCATGAAGTTTCGCCCTTTGGCCCTTGCTGCCATCGTTAGCACGCTGCCCTTTGCGGCTCAGGCCCAAACGGCGAAGGATGCGCCGGGGTTGGTGGTCGAGCTGAACGCGACTGAAGATGTCGAAGGCGCCTGCCGTTTGACCTTTCTGGTCGAAAACGAAACTGCATCGGCGATCGACACTGCCAATTATCAGGTGGTGATTTTCGATGCCGCTGGTGTGTTCGAACGCTTTACCCTTTTTGGATTTCGGGACCTGCCAGCGGAACGCCCCCGCGTGCGTCAGTTTGATGTACGCGACATCGCCTGTGAAAATCTTGGGCGGGTTCTGATCAATGGGCTAAGCGGCTGTACCGTCGACGGTGCTGACAGCGAAATCTGCGACAAGACACCAACCTTGCGCAGCCGTACTGAAGTGGAGCTTTTGGGATGAGTATTCTTGACGCCCTGCGCGAAATTCTGGCCCTGGGCGGGCCGGTTGTGGCCATCCTGATCGCCATGTCCGTGGTGACGCTGGCGGTGACGCTTTACAAGCTTTGGCAATTCGCCGCCTCGGGTGTTGGTCGGCACCGGGTGCTGTCGCAGGCGCTGGACGCTTGGGATGCCGGTGACAAGCAAGCCGCCCGCGCGCGACTGGCCAAAAGCAACAGCTATCTTGCGCCGCTGGTCGGCGTGGCGATGGATGCGCCGGACGCACCCGGTCTGGATCAACGGTTGGATGCCGAGGCGGGGCTGGCGCTGGCCGGGCTTGAACGTGGTTTCCGTCTGCTGGATACGGTGGCGCAGCTGGCGCCGCTGTTGGGTCTGTTTGGTACGGTTCTGGGCATGATCGAAGCGTTCCGCAGTCTGCAAACCGCCGGGTCCTCGGTTGATCCGTCGCTGTTGGCGGGTGGTATCTGGGTGGCGCTGGTGACCACTGCGGTGGGCCTGGCGGTGGCGATGCCGACCTCGATGGTGCTGTCGTGGTTCGAAAGCCGCACCGCACGGGAACGGGTGTTCGCCGATAAGGCGCTGCGCACCGTACTGGTGCCGGGGCAGGCCATCCCGCTGGCCGAGGACGCACAGAGCATGGCGGCCACGCCCGGACATGCGTAACCTCGCACCCTTTGTCAGGCGACCACTGGCGATGACACCGCTCATCGACGTGATCTTTCTGTTGCTGCTGTTTTTCATGCTGACCTCGACCTTTTCCAAATATGGCGAGATCGAGCTGAGCGCTGCCACAGCGGGCAACCCGACCGCGGACACACCTCAAGATCGCGCCTTTGTGCAGCTGGGAGAAGAAAGGCTGGTTCTGAACGGTACTCCGGTCACGCTTGCGGACCTGACCACACAGGTGACGACCGGGCAGGTGCTGGTCAGTTTGGACCCTGACACGACGGCGCAGCGGCTGGTGGACCTGCTGGTTTTGCTGCGCGGGCGCGAGGGCCTCAGCGTTCTGGTGCTGGAATGATCCGTCCTGGCCGCCCCCGCCGCAAACGCGACTCGACCATTGCGCTGATCAATGTCGTGTTCCTGATGCTGATCTTCTTTTTGATCGCGGGAACGGTGGCCACGCCGCTGGACCCTGATCTGAATCTGGTCGACACGTCCGAGTTGGAAGGCCGCGAACCGCCCGATGCGCTGGTGTTGCACCGGGACGGAACGCTCAGCTTTCGCGGCGCGCCGATGGACCCCGAAACCTATATGACAGGGCGCGACCCCGGACCGGTACGTATCGTCCCGGATCGCGAGGCGCCGGGCGCTCGGCTGATGGAAGTGACGGCTGAACTGCGGCGACTGGGCGCCGTATCCGTGTTTGTCGTGACCGAAAAGGCGCTGGAATGATCCGGGGGTCGGTGGTCATTGCGGTTCTGGCCGCGCTTCTGTCGCTGCTGCTGCATCTGACGGGGCTAAGCCTGACCGCACCCAGACTGACCGGACAATCAGGTGACACTGATACACCCGACAGGGTTGAACTGGGCAACAGTTTCGAAGATCTGGTTGAAGCCGTCGCTGAACCTGTTGAGCCCGAACCGGAGGAAACGCCTGAACCTCCGGTCGAAGACCCGCCCGAACCTGCCGAGATTCCAACCAGCGAAGTGCATGTGGCCTCGGACGATCCCCAACAAACCTTTGCGCCCGATACGGGCACCTCAGAAGTGTTGCAGCCCGTTTCCCCCGAACCGGTCGAGTCAGAAGCCCCCGAACCCCAAGAGACCACGGATGGCGACCAGAGCGCCAGTGACGAGGTGGAAGAAACTCCGGACGTAGAAACTGCCGAGGTTGTCGAAATCCCAGAAAGCAACCCCGAGGTGACCGAGCCGATTACTGAGGCCGCGGCACCTGAACCGGTTGAGGCCGAGCAGCTTGCCGCGCTGCCGGACCCGTCGGAAGACGTATTGCCAGCAGTTGCACCGGATATCCCCATTGAAAGCGAGGCGGTCGAGCCCGATATTCCCGCAGCCCAAGTCGAATCCGCACCGCAGGCAGAGGAAAGCAGCGAAGGATCAGAGCTGGCCGTGGCCTCTTCGATCCGCCCACAACTGCCGGATCGTCGCCCACAGTCTGAGCCGCGGGACGTGTTGCGTAGCGTGCGGGATTTCAGCAACCTTCGGTATCCATCGCGCGAAATTGAATCCCCCCTGACCACATACGCGCGCCGAGGTGTCGACAGATTTACATCGGGCAATAGCGGCAGGCGCTCAGGCGGGCGGGGGCCGGGAAATTCGGACCGAACCAACTATGCAGGGGAGGTTCTGGTTCATCTAAACCGCGCGCCGATCGTCTATACAGCAGCGCGGGGCTTTGCGAGGGTGTTTTTCGTGATCAAGCCGGACGGAACCCTGGACTATGTCGAAGTTGTGGATACCAATGGCACACCAGATCTTGAACGGGCGGCCAAGGCACAGGTGGCAGCGGCCTCGCCCTTTCCGAAACCGCCCGGAGGTGTCAGCCGGTCGCTGTCATTTGTCTATTACGGCAACTGATCTGCCGAAGAGCTTGGCAGGCTGAGCAGGTATATTCGAAAGCGTTGGATTTTACCGATCAGCGTGGCCGAAAGGCGTTGGCATGAGTATCGAAAACACCATTTACGGCTATTGGGTCAGTCTCTCTAAATTAAAGTGGTCGCGGCCTTTTTCTGCGATCAACTTTTTGTAACGGCTTCTGGAAGCTATGCTAATTATCTAAAAATAAACAATAAAAATTAGTTTATCTGATTTCACCTGTGCAAAGTTGCAACGCAAGCCGAGGGCAAGACGTTCGAATGTCCGCGGGCCCTGTTGAGCATGCCCGCGATTTGTTCGACTAGGCGCTCAGCCACACTTTGAAGCCAAACTCCTCACACTCTCATGGACTTATCATGAAACAACTTCTTTTTGCGTCGACCGCAACAATTGCAACCGCAGGCATCGCTGCGGCCGAGTCCGGCATCAACCTCAGCGGTTATGGCCGTTTTGGTATTGGTTACCTTGAGGACCGTGCCGGTGCAGTCACCAATGTTAACACCAACGTGACCACCACCTCGATCGTGGGAGGTGCCGTCGTTCAAACTCCTGGTCAAACCACCACTGGCACGGCTGAGGTCGACACCAACGACGCTATTTTAATTTCGCGCTTCCGGCTGAACATCGACGGTTTCACCGAAACTGACGGTGGGGTGCGTTTTGAGGGCCGTGTTCGCCTGCAGGCTGACGAAAACTCCAGCACTGGCGAAGCCAACAATGCTGGTCTGAACGGCGCGCGGTTCTCTGTTATCTATGGTGGCTTGCGTGTTGACGCCGGCAACGTGGCCGGGTCGTTCGACAACCTGGACGACTATTTCGGAACCGAGCCCGGCCTGGAAGAGTTTTTGGGTCAGTATTCCGGCGTGAACTACTCGTTCCTCGAGTATGACTCCACGGGCTCTGGTGGGCATGCCGTGTTCTTTCAGTATGCTACTGGCGATCTCTCATTTGGGGGTTCGTACGACCAGCAGACTCAGGCTCTGAACGGTTCTTCCGAAGACACAGACCGGTGGGATGTCTTTGCAAGCTACCAATTCAGCAGCATCACGGCCTCGTTGGCTTACGGTCAGCGGGATTTGGTGAATGGTGACGACGAAAGCCTGACCGTCTTCACTTTGGGTGCCGAATTCAATGACTTCTACGGAACGCTGTTCCTGGCGGACGACGATGTGGCCGATGATGATGAAAACGGCACTGCTTACGGTTTCTCGGTCGCCTATAACCTGGGTGCAGCGACCACGTTGCAGCTGGTCTATGGTGACGGATCGGCCGATAATGACACGCGCAACATCGGTGTGGGCGCCATCTATGATCTGGGTGCGGGCGCTTCACTGCGTGGTGCCGTTGGCGAAGTTAAAGACGGTGACGACGACGGCCGGATTCAGGCCGACTTTGGTGTCTGGTTCAACTTCTAAAGTGACCTGATTGACCTAGATTCAAGGGCGGGCCTTTAGGTTCGCCCTTTTCGGTGGCCTACTGTTTTTCAAAGAACAGGATGACCTCGCCCAGCCGTACGCCATATCGCGAAACATAGGCGCGGTTCAGCAGACGATCATCGCTTAGCAGCCACATCCAGTCGTCAAAGTTGACCCGCATGGTGCCGTCTTTGATCGGCAGATCGATCTTGTATGTCCAGTTGAAGGTATCACCACGCTCGACCCCGCTGGCAGCGCCTAGAACGCCAGGCGCAGTTCCGGTCCAGGTGTCCTGACCGGTTTTGATTAGGGTCCAGATGCGTTGTTCGGTGGCGCCGTCGTCATAGACGAAATCCTCGATCAGGGTCAGGGTTTCACCATCCCAAGTGCCTTGGATATCCACCGTAAATCGGCGGGGGACATTGCCCAGAACATCCTGAAACTGACCATAGGCGACGGTTTTGCCTTCAAAGAACTCCTCAAGGTTCAACTGCCGGTCGGACAGAAAGCTTTTAGGTACGCGCGGCTTGGCGGAACAGGCGGTCAGCGCGGCAAGCCCCGCGATGGCAAGGGCCGCGATCAGGATGCGGCGGGGCGTCATTGCAAGGTCCTCGTTTCTACCGCGGTGTCATAGCCATTTGAACCGCTGACATGCGCAGCTTTAGCTTCGGGCGCGGGGCGCATGGTGGCGACCAGTTCAGCGACCTTGATGCCGAATTTGCGCATCTCGGACCGGTTCATGATCACACCGTTCTCGGTCAGGTACATCCAATCGGTGACGTCCAGTGTGTGCCCGCCCGCGTCTTGGGGCAGGATGATCCGATAAGTCAGCTTCACGGTCGATCCCGAAATTGTGCCGTGACCCTCACCGACGATATCATCTGCCGTCGCGGTAAACGTGTTGCCCGTGCCCAGCGTCAGATGCCATTTGCGGGCCATCTTCTTGCCGTTGGAATAGGTGAAATACTCGGTCAGCGTGCCGGTGTTGCCATCCCATTTCCCCACCATACGGGCGACAAAGCTGTTCGACATCTTCCCATTGGGGCCATAGATCAGCCCTTCGGACAGGATTTCGCCGTTCAGGACTCCTTTCATTTTAAAGGCAGGCCCGGTGCCGCTGTAATCGGCAGGGGATTGCGAGCGAAAGCTTAGGAACCGGCGCTGAGCTGCGACCAGAACAAGGATGGCAAGCAGTAGGATAGCTACGATAGTCATTTGGCTGAGACCTCAGAAGGCAACGTCAGGAGCAGCCCGAACGCGCCGAGTTTCAGGATGCAGGGCAGCACGGCATAGGCGAGGGTGAGCGTCCGCAACGCCTCGGCCGAGTTTGCCTGTCCTGGGGTGAACCCGCTGCGTTCCAGCAGCGGCAGAGTGAAAAAGGCAGCGAGCGCGAGGCCCAGCTTGCCAGCGAATGACCAGATGCCAAATGCGGCGGATGCGTTCAGCCCCGCCCGCGTCAGCGCGACTGAGAACATCGCGGGTAGCACCACCATATCCGCCCCCAGTGCCGCGCCCGAAGCCAGGCAGATTGCGGCGAACCCGGTCAGATTACCGGCGGACAACAAAGCTGCGCCAACAAATCCCGCGATCGACAGGGGCATGGCGATGATCAGTGTTCGTTTCGGGCCAATCCGATTAGCCAGCTTTGCCCAAAGCGGAACGCTGGCCCCGGCGCTGAGGAAGAACAGGATCAGCAGTGGTCCGGCTTTTCCCGGCAATTGCAGGCGATCTTCGACAAAGAACAAAAACAGGGTCGAAGTGATGGCAACTGGCAGGCTGTTGACCAGCGCCAGCAGCAGCAAGCGCAGCGCACCAGCTTGTGCGAGCCCATTGAACGACAGGCCGTCGCCAGTAATCGGGGGTCGGCGCCAGATTGGGATCGTCAGGGTCAGGGTGAAGATCGCGATCAGGCCCAGAAACAGGCCAAAGGCGGGATAGCCCTGCGCGCTGGCTCCGAATCCTACGAACAAGGCTGGGGCGCTGGCTGCAAGGATGACACCTGTCAACTGCCCGCCTTCGCGCCATGCGGCCATTCTTATTAACTCTTTCGGCTCTGGCTGTATGGCAAGCGTCGCGCTGCGACCGTAAAGCAGGATGGTGCCCAAGCTGTAGGCTGAGAACAGTAAGATTAAAACAGAGACTAATAAGGCAATATTTGTTCCCGGCGGCAGTCCAAACAGCATTGGAAACCCGATCGCCAAACCAATCGCAGCGGTCGCAGCAAACAGCAGTTGCGCGTTTGGCCAGCGGTCTATGGCCCAACCAATCAGCGGATCCTGCACCAGATCGATTAACCGGATCACCAGCAGAACGGTGCCGATCACACCCAACCCGATACCAAGATTGACGGCAGCAAATCGCGGCAGATGGATATATAGCGGTATCCCCGCCGCAGCGAGCATCAGCGCATACAGACTGACACGAGGGTACAGCATCATCCGCCCTTCAATTGTCGGGTGAAACTGCCCGATCGGGTGTTGTCGCCCAGAAAAATGGACATAAAGGCGCTTTTGGCGCCGGGATAGGACAGGGTACAGGTCTTTTGGCCGTTTCGCCAAAATCCAACTTTGTTCGGGCCTTCCGAAATTGCAATATAGTTGTCGCCCTTGCTAACCGCCTGAAAACACTTCTGCAACCGGGCCTGCGTCGGGGCAGGGTTTCCTTGTCGAGCCATCTCATCCAACGTCGATTCAACCAGTGCTTTCTGTTTCAGGGATTTGCGATAGGTCAGCTGCAATGCAAAGTCCTTCGTCCAATTGAGCGCGCTGCCTTGCGGCGTATACAGCTTGGCTTCGTAGATCGGCATGCCCAAAAACCGGAAGGTTGCGCTGCCTCTGAGTTGCGCATCAGTCAGCGTCTGGGTGATCGGTGACGCGGCCAACCCGCCCGGGGCCAGCACGATCACAGAAAACAGTGCAGCGCGGCAGGTATCAGAGATCAGCCGAGGCAGGGATGGCCGGGTCTTGTGCAGGAATGCCATTGTCAGCTCCGAGTGTGTGCGGGGTGCCGTTAAGACGCTCAACAACATGCATCGCGCTGGCAATCCCGTCTTCGTGAAAGCCATGCCGGTTGTAAGCCCCGGCAAACCAGGTTCGGTTCTGTCCCTGCATCTCGCGGATTTGCCCCTGAGCTTTCAGGGCCGCTTTGTCGAACACCGGATGGGCAAACTCGACCTTGTCATAGATTTTACCCGCAGGAATTTCCGAAGATGCGTTCAGCGTCACAAACAGCGGATCGCTGTCTGGAATATTCTGCAGTCGGTTCATCCAGTAAGTCACGCCAACATTCCCCGCTTGCGAACGGTAGGTCCAGCTGGACCAGCACGCGCGACGGCGGGGCATCTGGCTTGGGTCGCAATGCAGGATAGCCGTGTTCGGTTGATAACGAATAGAGCCTAACGCAGCTCTTTCCGCATCTGTTGCGGTCTCGCCCAGAATGGCAAGGGACTGATCGGAATGGGTGGCCAATATGATTTCGTCGAACAGATCAACCTGACCCTGGCTGTGGACAGTCACACCGGCATCGCCGCGTTGAATATGCTCAACCGGGCAGGCCAGACGGATTTCACAACCGCGCTCACGTAACGCGGCATCGATGCGGCGGACATATTCGATGCTGCCGCCCTTGACAGTGTACCATTGATGCTGATTGGCGCGACCACTGGCCAGCAGGGCATGGTTGCGGAAGAATTGTACCAGCGAGCGGGCCGGGAACTGATCCACAAACTCCACCGGAGTGGACCAGATCGCGCCGCACATCGGCATCAGGTAATTGTGGCGGAACCAATGGCCTAGGCGCAGTTGATCGACCAGCTCTCCGATCGTGGTGTCATCGTCACGTGCGGCTTCGGGGGCTTCTTTGCCAAAGCGCAGGATGTCCGCGATCATCTTATAATAGGCAGGCCGTGCGAGGTTGCGTTTCTGCGCCGTCAGGGTGCGCAGGTTGTTCAGACCGTATTCAATGCGGCCGTTGTCGATGGTGGCACCAAAGCTCATCTCGGATTTGATGACGGGCACGTTCAGCTCATCGAAGAGGCGCGTCAGATAGGGGTAGGTGGCATAATTGAAGACGATGAAACCGGTATCGACAGGTTGGTCGCCGTTTTTGCCTGCCATGACGGTTCGGGCATGGCCGCCCAGCCGGGGTTCGGCTTCGAACACGGTCACATCGTTGTTTTTTGACAAATAGTAAGCGGCCGACAGACCTGAGATACCTGCACCTACTACCGCGATTTTCTTGCGTACGCCTCGGGTTTCGTCGAACATGCCATCCTCTTTGTGCGACATTTTACAATAGGATACGCAGGAAATGCCGGGGTGGATCAATCGGATTAGAAGTTTTTCGCAAAAGCACTATGTTGTGACGTCTGGAGTTTGATCCAGTGCGTCGCTCTGGCCGTAAAATCATAGACACAACTGTATTGGCCAGGGCATGAGCAGCTTTGAAGGAAAAACCTATTGGATCGTTGGCGCCAGCGAAGGGCTGGGCCGGGCTTTGGCCGAGGCGCTGAGCCGTCAGGGCGCACATCTGATCCTGTCTGCCCGCAATACCGAGCGTCTGACCGAGATTTGCTCTGCCCTGCCAAATGCGCAAGCTGTTCCGTGCGACGTGACAGATCTGGACGCTGTACGTCGTGCCGCGGTCGAGGCCGGAGAGGTGGACGGGTTGGTCTATAACGCCGGAGCTTATGAACCGATGCGCTCTGCCGATTGGAATTCCGAGGCCGTGCTGGCGATGACGGATGTGAATTACACGGGTGCCCTGCGGGTTCTGGGTGAGGTTGTACGCAGGTTCGTACGCAGGGGGCGCGGGGATATCACGCTGATTGGGTCTTTGTCGGGGTATCGGGGTTTGCCTGCAGCGGTGGGGTATGCGGCCAGCAAGGCAGCACTTGTTTCGTTGGCCGAGACCATGCGGTTCGACCTGGCGGGCACAGGGGTGACGGTGCGCATCGTCAATCCGGGCTTTATCAAGACCCGCCTGACCGAGAAGAACACTTTCAAGATGCCGATGCTGATGACGCCCGAGGAGGCGGCAGATCGTGTGGTCAAAGCGATGTCACGTCGCCGATTCCGTACGGATTTTCCAGCACCATTTTCCTGGCTGGTGCGTCTGATCGACTATCTGCCTGATTGGCTGGTTTATCGTGGAAAATAGACTCTAACAAAACTGTCCTTGGCAAAACCATCCTGCCGACATGGTACCGCCATGGCCATAAAACAGCCACAGCCGCTCGCCCTGTTCGGTCACCACCACCCAGTAATCGCGCACGCCGCTGCGCCAGTTGGGATCGTCCAGCCACCATTCCGGCGCAATGCGTTCCGGGCCCGTGGCTTGTGCCAGTTGCCAGTCGCGCCCACGCCAGCGAAAGGCGCTGGGCACGTCCGGGGTTTCCGGCGCCATCACCGGTTCGGGTTGCCACATCTGCAAGGGGCGGGGACGCGGAGGGGCAGGCCAGTCATGCGCCGGTTCCGACCAGGCTGCGGCCAGCGTCTGCGCCGTCTTCTCGGGGATATGTGAGGCCGCCGGGTGCCGCCGCGTGATCGCCTCCAGCCCCACGCGTGCGCCCAGCTTGCCGATCAGATCATCGACGCCCGTGTTGCCCTCAAGCCGATCCCGCACGGCGCGGCGGGCCTCGGCATGGCCCGCCATGGTGCGGGCGTGGATAGGCTCGGTCTGGACTGCCACAAGCCGCAGCATGTCGATGCCATAACCCGCATCAATCTTGTCGACTTTCATCTCTAACAAAGGGCGAATACGATATTTGTCAAAGGTCGGACGGGCGAGACCGACTTCGACAATCTCAGCGGCCTGATCGGCGCGATGTGCCTCAAGCCGCAGGGTGCGAACGCCGCGGCCTTTCTCCTCCAGTTTTGCGCAAAGCGTGGGCAGTATCCGATCAATGGCGGCCATGACGTCTTCGATCAGACCGATTGGGTTGGGCAGGGTCATCCGCACCGCAAAGCGATGGGGCGGACGGGCGGGCGAGACCGGTTCGGGCGCGCTGCCCATGGCCTGATCCAACCGCAGCACCAGACCCCGCCCGAACCGCCGCGCCAAACTGGCACGCGGCTGGCCCAACAGATCGCCGATCCGGCGCAGGCCCAGCCGGTTCAACTGCGCCACGGTCTGATCCTCCAACCGCAGCGCCGCGATGGGCAGGGGGCTGAGCGCGCCATAGGATTGTCCCGGCGCTGCAATCCGCGCGCCACCACCCAAGGCCATCACCTGCGGCGCGGCGCCACCTTTGGTCCAGTGCCGCCGTTTGGTGGCGCGGGCACGGGTGGCACGGGCCTCTTGGCTGATGGCGTCGCCGTTGCGGTCGGACGTGGCTTCTTGCCCGGCGTATCGCGCCAACGCCCAGGCCGCGCCCAGCGTGTCGGCGATGCCCATCTGTACGCTCAGGCCCATATCGGCGCAGTCGACCTCAAGTACGCTCAGCAACGCCTCTTCGCCGCCGAACAGATGGGCGCAGCCCGACAGGTCGACAATCAGCCCGTCCGGTGATTCTTCGGCTACCCAGGGGCTGAATTTGCCTGCCCAGCGGCGCAAAGCGGTTAGAAACGCGGTCTCGGCGGGGGTATTGCGAGGGCGCGTCACAAGATTCGCGCACATGGCATGGGCATCGCGCACCGGCTGACCCACGCGCAACCCGGCGGCCTGAGCCTGTGCATTCAGCGAGGTGACAACCTGCATGTTCGCCTGCTCGGCCACCACGGCCAAAGGCCCATCCTGCAGGCCCCGCGCAGCGCGGACCAGCCGTTCAGCCCCCAGACGGGGAAACCAGAGTGAGAGTATTCGTCGTTTGGGCATCGGCAGACATCAAAATGTTCCCATTTTGTTCTTACCGTAGAATCATGCCCCGAGTCCACGCCTACCCGCAGGTCAGACGCTGAATGATCCCGGCGTCATTGACGAACACGTTCAACCGGTCGATGCGGTAATCCTGCGTGGCCAAATCATCCGGCCCTAACACACGCGCGCGTTCGGGCAGCTGGCCCTGAATGGTCGAAACCGGCTGACCAATGGAATCGCCAAAGGGTTCACCCTCGCAAAAGGCCAGATCGACCGGTGCGGCTTCGGGTGCAAGGCGGGCGTCTTCCGGTGCGGGTGGCGTTTCGGCACAAGCGGCCAGCAAGATCAAAATCGGAATAAATCGGCGCATTGGCGTTCCTCTTTGCGGCAATGTCGTTTCTGCAATATCAAATCATTAGCCGATCTGTCACCAAAGCGCAGTTGAAAACCCTCTGCGATTGACGCAGGGTCGGGGCAAAGAAGACAGGGAGACAACGATATGCGTACCCGTGCCGCCGTCGCCGTTCAGGCCGGCAAACCCTTGGAAGTGATGGAAGTAAACCTCGAAGGCCCCAAAGCGGGCGAGGTTCTGGTGGAAATCAAGGCCACCGGCATTTGCCACACCGATGAATTCACCCTGTCGGGTGCTGACCCCGAAGGGCTGTTCCCCGCCATTCTGGGCCACGAAGGCGCGGGCGTGGTGGTCGAGGTCGGCCCGGGAGTGACCAGCCTGAAGCCGGGCGATCACGTGATCCCGCTCTACACCCCGGAATGTCGCGAATGCGAATACTGTCTGCACCCCAAGACTAACCTGTGTCAGGCGATCCGCGAAACCCAAGGTAAGGGCCTCATGCCCGATGGCACCTCGCGCTTTTCGACGCTGGATGGCGATCCGATCCTGCACTACATGGGTTGCTCGACCTTCGCTAACCACACGGTCCTGCCCGAGATTGCGCTGGCCAAGGTGCGTGAGGACGCTCCGTTCGACAAGATCTGTTACATCGGCTGCGGCGTGACGACCGGTATTGGCGCGGTGATCAACACCGCCAAGGTCGAGATTGGTAGCCGCGCCATCGTGTTCGGTCTGGGCGGTATCGGCCTGAACGTGATCCAGGGCCTGCGTCTGGCCGGAGCTGACCAGATCGTTGGCGTTGACCTGAACCCGTCCAAGGTGGAAATGGCCACCAAGTTTGGCATGACCGATTTCGTGAACCCCAAAGAGGTCGAGGGCGATCTGGTCCCCTATCTGGTCAACCTGACAAAGGGCGGTGCGGATTATACATTCGACGCCACCGGTAATGTCGGTGTGATGCGTGACGCGCTGGAATCGGCGCATAAGGGCTGGGGAGAATCGATCATTATCGGCGTAGCGCCTGCTGGTGCCGAAATCTCGACCCGCCCCTTCCAGCTGGTCACAGGCCGGTCGTGGCGCGGCACCGCCTTTGGCGGTGCGCGGGGCCGGACCGATGTGCCCAAGATCGTTGATTGGTACATGGACGGGAAGATCGAGATTGACCCGATGATTACCCACACCATGGGTCTGGACGACATCAATCACGGCTTTGACCTGATGCATAAAGGTGAGAGCATCCGGTCGGTGGTTGTTTACTGATAAAACTTGAAAAATCTGAAAGGGTGGGCTTTTGCCCGCCCTTTTTGTCATTACATTCCTTGTTACGAATAAAATTTATAGTTGAGGGATTGAGGTGACAACAGGAAGGACAGACCGCCTTGCGGTTCTGATTGATGCGGACAACGTGCCCGCAAAACATGCCGAAGAGATTTTTGAAGAAATAGCTACTTTAGGCGAAGCTGGCCTGAGGCGCATTTACGGTGATTTCTCGAACGGGTCGCCACAAGGTTGGGACGCTAAGTCATTGGCCAAATACGCCATTGTTCCCCACCAACAATTTGCCAATACATCCGGTAAAAACTCCAGCGATATCGCGTTGGTGATTGATGCCATGGACATTCTGCACTCGGAACGGTTTGGTGGGTTTGTTCTGGTGTCGTCTGACAGCGACTTCACCCGACTTGCTAGTCGGATCCGGGAACAGGGATTGGATGTTTTTGGTATTGGAGAACGTAAGGCACCCAAAGCCTTTGTCACAGCGTGCAATAGATTTATTTACGTTGAGAATATCGAAAAAACTGCATCAGTCAGCCAGCCGGCTGAGACTGCGGCCCCCCAAAAAACAAAATATGATCTGAACCATGCCTTCCAGTTGATTCACAATGTGGTTCGGAACACAGATGAGCCAGACGGATGGGTTAGGCTTGGGCTCGTTGGCAGCCAACTCAGCAAAATCTACGCGGATTTCGATTCCCGTACTTACGGTTACAAGAGGTTGAGCGATTTGGTGCGTGCGACCGGAAAATTTGAAGAAAAAGGGGCGAACGGCCACTTTATGATCAGGCATAAGGACAGCTGAAAAAGGCTGTCAGAGATCCCTGAATTTGCGTGTTTTTGCCCTTACTCCCCCGGCCGTGACGCCCCGGTATCTGACCGCGGTGACCGTACCCGCAGAACAGGGGTGTTGGCCGAGGTGGTGTTGGTGCGGCTTTCGCGCCAGACTACATAGACACCGGACGCGATGATGACGCTTGCGCCAACCGCCACCCAGATGTCCGGGCGTTCACCAAAGAAAACCATGCCAAAAATCGTGGCCCAGATGATCTGGCTGTATTGGCTGGGCGCAATGACACCGGCGGGCGCGGCGCGGTAGGCAAGGATGATCAGGTGCTGGGCGATGACCGAGAACACGCCGACCAGCGCCATCATTGCCAGATGCAGCAGCGAGGGTGGCAGATACACGGCGGGTTGGGCAAGGCTCATCGCTGCAATGGCTAACAGCATCGGGTATAAGATCAATACGGCCGAGCGTTCCTCATTCCCGATCTTGCGCACCAGAACGGATGCAAAGGCGCTGCAGAACGCGGCCGTCAGGGCGGCGAGGTGGCCCAGGGTGATATCGGTCGCGCCAGGACGCAGGACGATCAGCACGCCGATCAGGCCGACGCCGACAGCAGCCCAGCGTTGGGCGCGGACGACCTCTCCCAATATCGGAATCGACAGGACGGTGACGATCAGCGGAAAGGAAAACAGCAGCGAATAGACCTCGGCCAGCGGCAGAACCGAAAAGGAATAGAAAGCACAGACCATGGACGAAACCATCAAGGCCGAGCGAAGCAGTACCAGCCAAGGGTGATGGGGCAGGAAGTTCCCGGTTGTCCGGTCGGTCAGGATTGTCACCGCCATCGGCACGAAGGAAAACAGCGTGGCGAAAAAGATGATCTGCATCACCGAATAGGTCCCGCCCAGCACTTTGATCAGTGCGTCATGACTCGCAAAAACTGCAAAGCCTGCAAACGCATAGCCAAGACCCCGGAGGGTGGTGTTTTGAGTGCTCATGAGTCTGGCCTCGGGTGATGTGCGGTGTTTAGGACGGCACGGAGCGATCTCGGGCTGTCTATTAGCGCTGCATAAACCCATTTTGCAGAGTCTGATAGCCCCTATTTTACCGCTAACATGTCAAAGCCGGTATGATATCCGATCATCGCAGGATCGGCGGCGCGTCCTTAGGCTGACGGGCAGACTGAACACCCGCTTTCATCCCCACTCCGATACGACGCGCCAAGGCGACCCAGGGAATGGCGGTTTCCGGTGGCAGTATCCGGGTGGCGACCTCTTCGAACAGATCTAGCCAATGGGCGAAGAATTCGGGTTTTACATCGGGCCGCTCGATATGAACCCGCTGTGGATTGCCGTCATAGCTACGCTCGTACAGGATGGCGTTGCGCCAGAAGGCGGCAATTTTTTCCTCATGCGCGGGCCAGTCATCGACATGTCGGTTGAAGATCGGCCCCAGCACATTGTCTTCCCGGACACGCGCATAGAAAGCGCTGACCTGCGCGTTGATTTGCTCGGGCGTCGCGGGAAATCGCGGAGGCAGGGGCGGTCTGGACATGGGTGATCTCGGGGTTTCGATTCTGTTCGCGGTCAATAGCCGGTTCAGGGGTTACGCTACAGGGGTGGTTTTGTCGCGCTGGTCCGGTGTCAGAATATGCCGCAGCAGGGCCACCGGATGCGCCTTGAGGCTGAGACGGGTGGCGACATAATCCTCGACCACCTGTTCGCCCAATGTCATCTGAGGCAGATAGGCCTCGGGCTCGTCCAGCGCCTCGCCCTCCAGATCCCGCGAGAACAGCGGCAGCGGTTTGGCAGTCGCAATCGCCTTGGCCTGCCACAGCGCCTCGCGCCGGGTCAGATCGCAAGTGGCGAAGGCGTCGGCCTCGGCCAGTCGTTCGATCACCGACGGTCCAAGGCCCGCACGACGCCAGACATCGTCGACCTGATGGTAGCCGTTGCCACGTGCGGCGGTCAGCCAACTGGCGTCTTCCTCGCTGAGGCCTTTGATCTGGCGAAACCCCAGCCGCAGGGCCAGCCCGCCATGGCCGTCGGGCTCCATCACATTGTCCCAGAAACTGGCATTGATGCAGACCGGGCGCACCTGAACCCCATGTTCGCGTGCATCCCGCACGATCTGGGCGGGGGCATAGAACCCCATCGGTTGCGAGTTCAGCAGCGCGCAGGCGAAAATCCCCGGGTGATGGCATTTGATCCAGGCCGAGGCATAGACCAACAGCGCAAAGCTGGCCGCGTGGCTTTCGGGAAAACCGTAAGAGCCGAAGCCTTCGATCTGCGAAAAACAACGCTCGGCAAAGTCATCGTCATAGCCATTGCGCTTCATGCCGCGTAGGAACAGCGCGCGGAATTCGCTGACATTGCCATGTTTCTTGAAGGTTGCCAGCGACCGGCGCAGGCGGTCGGCCTGTTCCGGGGTAAACCCGGCACCGACAATGGCGATCTGCATTGCCTGTTCCTGAAACAACGGAACGCCCAGCGTTTTCCCCAGCACCTCGCCCAACGCGTCCGAGGGGAAGCTGACCTCCTCTTCTCCGTTGCGGCGGCGGATATAGGGGTGGACCATGTCGCCTTGGATGGGGCCGGGGCGGATGATGGCGACCTCGATCACCAGATCATAGAAATTGCGGGGCCGCATCCGGGGCAGAAAGTTCATCTGCGCACGTGATTCTACCTGAAACACGCCGATACTGTCTGCCTTGCACAGCATGTCATAAACCATTGGGTCCTCGGGCGGCAGGGTGGCCAGCGTATAGCTGGTCTGGTGGTGTTGGCCGATCAGGTCAAACGCCTTGCGGATGCAGGTGAGCATTCCGAGGCTGAGGACATCGACCTTGAGGATACCCAGAGAGTCGATGTCGTCCTTATCCCAACAGATGACTGTGCGGTCCTCCATCGTGGCGTTTTCGATGGGGACCAGCTCGTCCAAACGCCCCTCGGTGATGATGAAACCGCCGACATGTTGCGAAAGGTGGCGGGGAAAGCCGTTGATCTCATAGACCAGCATTAGAGTCTGTTTTAGGCGGCGATCCTCGGGGTCGAGACCGATTTCGCGCATGCGTTCAGCCTCGAGCCCGGCGGCAGAGAAAAAGCCCCAGAGTTGTGAGGATAAGGCTGAAATGGTGTCTTCGGTCAGGCCCATCGCCCGTCCGACCTCACGAATGGCGCGTTTGCCGCGATAGTGGATCACGGTGGCGCAGAGACCCGCACGGTGGCGGCCATAGCGGTCGTAGATGTGCTGGATCACCTCTTCACGCCGTTCATGTTCGAAATCGACGTCGATATCGGGGGGCTCATCGCGGGCCTCGGACACGAAGCGTTCAAAGACCATGGTGCCCATCTCGGGGCTGACTTCGGTGATGCCAAGGCAGAAGCAGACCACCGAGTTGGCCGCCGAGCCCCGCCCCTGGCACAGGATACCGCGTGAGCGGGCGAAATGGACGATGTCGCGCACGGTCAGGAAATAGGGTTCGTATTTCAGCTTGCCGATCAGGGTCAGTTCATGCGCCAGCATCTTTTGCGCCTTTTCCGACGCGCCCGCCGGATAGCGCCATTTTAAACCCTCATGCGCCAGGCGGTGCAGGCGTTGGGTCGGGGTTTCCTGCTCGCTGCCCTCGCTTGGGTATTCATAGCGCAGCTCGTCCAGAGAAAAGGTTAGCTGTTCGCTGAGTTGATGGGCGCGGGTGACCGCGCCTTCGTGGCCTTTGAATATCCGCAGCATCTCGGCCTCAGACCGCAGGCGCTGTTCCCCGTTGGCCAGCGCCTCGCGACCGAGCTCATCGACTTTGCGGCGTAGGCGGATGGCGGTCACCACATCGGCCAGCTTGCGACGGGTGCCGTGATGCATCAGCGGTGTGCCACTGGCTAGGGTGGGAATGCCGAGTTGCTTTGATTCAGTCTCTAATAAAGAGAAATAGACAGTATCTGCGCCATCATACCGGGGGTGCATCAACAGATGCATCCGTCCGGCAAAGCGGCGCGTCAGCTGTTGCGCCTGTGTCCGCCATCCGTTCGCGCCGCCCGGAGACGGTGTCGCCTGTGGCCAGAGCAGCAGGTGGAGACCGTCGGAGAATTCCAACAGGTCGGACAGCTGTAGAATGCAGTCGCCCTTTTCGGCGCGCAGGCGGCCTTTGGACAGGATACGGCACAGGTTGGCCCAGCCCTGCCGGTTCAGGGGTAGGGCGGTGACGGTGGGCGCGTCGGTAAAGATCAGCCGCGCCGCTGGAATCAGGCGCGGCACCGCGTGGATGGGGTAAGAGGGCGGTTTGGGGATGTGATCGGGGCAAGGTGGGCCGATAGAGGTGTTCTGCGCTTCCCACTCCAGCCGTTCACGTACCTTGCGGGCGATTTCGCGCGCTTGGGTATGGGCACGGACGATTCCGGCGACCGAATTGTCATCGGCAATCGCGATGGCCGGTAGGCCAAGGGTGACGGCACGCTCCATATATTCCTCGGGATGTGAAGCCCCGGTGAGAAAGGTGAAATTCGACGTGATCGACAGTTCGGCATACATGGCGATTCTATATTATATTCACGTTTTGTTCTTTTTCGAGTCCTTTGCGCAGGAAACGGGTCGATTGGGATTTTCCGGGTGGGCATGATTGGGCAAAAGGAGACGCAAAATGTTCAAGATCACCGCATTGGCAACCGACGAAGTGCGCGCCCTTCAGGCTGGTCACCCGGATGCTTATGGTGCCACGCCAGAGCGCGCGACATCCACAGGCACAGGCAATCCATGCCGCCATTGCCTGCAGAATATTCCTGAGGGCGAAGAGATGCTGATATTGGCGCACCGGCCTTTTCTAGAGACACATCCTTACGCAGAAACGGGTCCGATATTTCTATGCGCTGCACAGTGTGAGCGGTACGAGGGGAAAGGGCTGCCTGAAATTCTGACCACGTCACCCGACTATCTGATCAAGGGCTACGGAACCGATGACCGGATCGTCTATGGCACCGGAGCGATCACACCCACAGACCAGATTGCCACTGCGGTTAGGGATATCTTTGCCCGCCCCGATGTGGGCTATATCCACGTCCGATCCGCGCGAAACAATTGCTACCAGGCTCGAATCGACCGGGTCTAAAGCTTGACCCGGTGCAGGCCCCGGCGCGGCTGATCCTGATCGTCTGCTGGGGTCTCATTCGCGCGGGATGAGGTAAGGGCGAGGAAGACATCCTCGAGATCCGCTTCTTCGGTACGAACATCGCGGATGCGGATGCCGGCAGAGCGTACGGATTCCAGAACCTGTTCGGCGCTGGTCTGGGCGCTGCGATAGCTCAATACCAGGGTGCCATCGTCTCGCAAAGCGGCTTCGACGCCTTCGGTCGTCGGCAAATCGATCACCGGGCTATCCGGAGCAATCACCATGGTGCGACTGTCCACCCGGCCCAGCAGGTTGGCGGTGCTGTCCTGCGCGATCATTTCGCCGTGGTTGATGATGGCGATCTCGTCACACATTTCCTGTGCTTCTTCCAGGTAATGCGTGGTCAGGATGATGGTCATGCCCTGTTCATTCAGCTTGCGCACATTGGCCCACAGCATCTGACGCAGTTCGATATCCACGCCCGCCGTCGGTTCATCCAGCACAAGGATCTTAGGATGATGCACCAGCGCCTTGGCCAACAGCAGCCGCCGCCGCATCCCGCCCGAGAGGGTTCGCGCATAGGCCTCGGCCTTGTCGCTGAGGCCAACCAACTCCAGAATCTCATCGCTGCGGCGCTGTGCTTTGGGCACGCCGTAAAGGCCAGCCTGCACCTCAAGCGCACCGCGCGGTGTGAAGAACGGGTCGAGGTTCAGTTCCTGCGGCATCACCCCAATGGAAGCACGGGACTGGCGCGGGTTCTGGTCCTGATCGTAGCCCCAGATCGATACATGGCCCGAGGTTTTCACCACCAGCCCGGCCAGGATGTTGATCAGGGTCGATTTTCCGGCCCCGTTCGGCCCCAGCAGGCCAAAGACTGACCCTCGTGGAACGGTCAGGTCGATGCCTTTCAATGCGCTCTTCTCGGGCTGACCCTTGCCGCCACGATAGGTTTTGCGCAGCCCTTCGATCCTGATTGCCGCATCGGCCATGTGACCCTTGCCCCCGGTTTGCTCATCGCTCATAAACGCACCTAATGCATGCCCGCGAGGCCGACAACCGAAGAAGGATCGCCAGCCGTGACAATCGAAGCGCCGGAAACCAAGATCGTCGAAACCGCCCGTGTCGCCTGTGACGGCGGCGAAGGCGCATTGGGCCATCCGCGCGTCTGGCTGCAAATCCCCGAGGATATCGGTTGGGTCGAGTGTCCGTACTGCGATTGCAAATATGTGCTGTCCGGCAGCCAGGCACAAAGCTGACAGAGTGGCAGGTGCCGCGCGAAACGGAGGCCGGATGCCATATGCAGTGCAGCTTTTGCGGCTATCGGATCAGGAGCCACTGGCCAAAGGCGGCCACAGAAATGTGTATGCCTACCCGGATCAGCCCGCGCTTTTGATCAAGGTGACACGGCCCCGTACACGCCGGAACCGCTCGTTCTCTAAACGGTTGGTGCGGCGGATATTGCCGGACACCGCCTTTCGCAACGCCTTGAAAGAGATCGAATGTGAGATGAAAGCCGCGCTGAAAAGCGGTGAGGAAATCGCGCAGCTGCCATTGGCACGGTCGTTCGGCGTTGTGCAGACAGATGTCGGGCCGGGGGTTGTGGTTGAACGGATTCAATCCAGCGATGGCCAGCTTGCGAACCATCTTTTGTCGATGTGCCGACAGCAGGGGCTGAGCGATCAGATGCTGGGTGACCTCAACCGTTTTGTGGAAAAGTTGTTCGAACTGCAGATTGTGGGCCGTGACATCCATGCGGAAAACATCGTCTACGGGTTGCGCGGTCAGACCCGGATGTTTTTTCTGATCGATGGGTATGGTGAGCGTAACCTTGTTCCCTTGCGGTCACTGAGTCGTCGTTTGAATGATCGGTCCCTAAACAAGCAGATGCAGCAAATCGCAGATCGTACAGGGCTGGTCTGGGATAAGGCGCGCAGGGTATTCAACCTCGGCTAAGCAAGCGGATCCGCAGTTTGTTTGTCTTCTGCGCTGGTCACCTGCACAACCCTGTGGCAGAACCGTTCCCAACCAGAACGGAGCGCGTACATGAGCAATTTCGGAAAAGGATGCCATCTGCATCTGATCGACGGATCAGCTTTTATTTTTCGGGCCTATCACGCGCTGCCCCCACTGACGCGGAAATCCGACGGGTTGCCGATTGGCGCTGTGTCCGGGTTCTGCAACATGCTGCAGAAATATGTCGAAGGAAATGCCGGGCCGGACGCGCCGACCCATGTGGCAGTGATTTTCGACAAGGGATCGCACACCTTCCGCAATGACCTGTATGACCAGTACAAAGCCAACCGCGAGGCGATGCCCGAAGATCTGCGCCCGCAGATGCCGCTGACGCGCGAGGCGACGCAGGCGTTCAACATCGCTTGCAAAGAGTTGGAGGGCTATGAAGCCGACGACATCATCGCGACCCTCGCCGTGCAGGCGCGCGATGCCGGCGGACGGGTGACAATCGTTAGCTCGGACAAGGATCTGATGCAGTTGGTCGGCGGCGGCGTGGAAATGCTGGACGCAATGAAGAACAAGCGCATCGACCGCGATGGGGTGTTCGAAAAGTTCGGTGTTGGGCCGGAACGGGTGGTCGACGTGCAGGCGCTGGCAGGTGACAGCGTCGATAACGTGCCGGGTGCGCCGGGGATCGGGATTAAGACTGCGGCGCTGCTGATCAACGAATATGGCGATCTGGAAACCCTGTTAGACCGTGCCGAAGAGATCAAACAGCCTAAGCGCCGTCAGACGCTGATCGAAAAGCGCGATCAGATCGAGCTGTCGAAAAAGTTGGTGCAGTTGGACGAACAGACGCCGCTGGATTTCACCCTTGATGATCTTGAGGTGAAAGACCCCGAACCGGACACTCTGCTGGGTTTTCTGGCCGAGATGGAGTTCCGCACCCTGACCAAGCGCATCGCCGACAAGTTGGGGGCCGAGGCCCCGGTAATCGCTGATGCGCCCACACCTGCGGTCGAAGAGGCCGAGGCTGAGGCCGTCCCCTTTGATGCGTCGAAATACGAATGCGTACGCGATGCCGGGGCGCTGCAAAAGTGGATTGATCAGGCATATGAGCGTGGCTGGATCGCGGTCGATACCGAAACCACCGGGCTGAATGAAATGATCGCTGAGCTGGTGGGTATCTCACTGTGCGTTGAGGCGGGTGAAGCTTGCTATGTGCCGCTGATTCATCGCGAAAGTGCAACGGATGATCTGTTCGGATCGGATGCGCTGGCCGATGGGCAAATGCCGTTGGATGAGGCTCTGACCCTGCTGAAACCGATGTTTGAGGATCCATCGATCCTGAAAATCGGCCAGAACATGAAATACGATGCCAAGATATTCAAACGGTATGGCGTCGACGTGGCCCCGATCGATGACACTATGCTGATGTCCTATGCGATGCATGGGGGCGAGCACGGACATGGTATGGATACCCTGTCCGAACGGTATCTGAGCCACACGCCGATCCCGATCAAACCATTGCTGGGCTCGGGCAAGTCGGCGATCACCTTCGACAAGGTTCCGATTGATGAAGCTACGGCTTACGCTGCCGAGGATGCGGATATTACACTGCGCCTGTGGAAGCTGTTCAAGCCGCAGCTGCATCAGGTGCAGGTGACGAAGGTATACGAGACGCTCGAACGCCCACTGGTGCCAGTTCTGGCCGAGATGGAGATGCATGGCATCAAGGTCGACCGCGATGTGCTGAGCCGCATGTCCAACGCATTCGCACAGAAAATGGCCGGGTTAGAGGCTGAAATTCACGAACTGGCCGGTGAGAACTTTAATGTCGGCTCACCTGCGCAGCTGGGTGAGATCCTGTTCGACAAGATGGGTCTTGAGGGGGGCAAGAAGGGCAAGACCGGTAAATATTCGACCGGGGCCGATATCCTGGAAGATCTGGCAACCGAGCATGAATTGCCGCGTCGTGTGTTGGACTGGCGTCAGCTCAGCAAGCTGAAATCGACCTACACGGACGCGCTGCAAACTCATATCAACCCTGATACAGGACGGGTGCATACGTCTTATTCGATTACAGGAGCGAACACGGGGCGTTTGGCCTCGACCGATCCCAACCTGCAAAACATCCCGGTGCGCACGGAAGAGGGCCGCCGTATTCGCGAGGCATTCATTGCTGAGCCTGGCAATGTGTTGGTCAGTCTTGACTATAGCCAGATCGAATTGCGGATTCTGGCGCATATCGCCGATATTTCGGCTCTGAAAAAAGCGTTTTCAGATGGTTTGGACATTCACGCTATGACCGCGTCCGAGATGTTTGATGTGCCGCTGGACGAGATGACGCCGGATATCCGCCGTCAGGCCAAGGCGATCAACTTTGGTGTGATCTATGGCATCTCGGGTTTTGGACTGGCGCGCAACCTGCGCATCCCACGAGCCGAGGCGCAGGGTTTCATCGACCGTTATTTCGAGCGGTTCCCCGGTATTCGCCGCTACATGGACGACACCGTCGCCTTTGCCAAAGAGCATGGTTACGTGCAGACGCTGTTTGGGCGCAAAATCCATACGCCCGAAATCAATGCCAAGGGCCCACATGCTGGGTTTTCGCGCCGGGCGGCAATCAATGCGCCGATCCAAGGTACAGCAGCAGATGTGATCCGCCGTGCAATGGTGCGAATGCCGGATGCGATCAATGCGTTACCCGCAAAGATGCTGTTGCAGGTGCATGACGAATTGCTGTTCGAAGTGGCTGAGGACGCGGTGGATCAGGTGATCGACGTGGCGCGCGACGTGATGGAAGGCGCCTCGGATCCGGCGGTGAAGTTGGATGTAACGCTGAGCGTGGACGCGGGGCAAGGGGCCAACTGGGCCGAGGCGCACTAGCTGCTAAAAACAAGGGCGGCGCAGTTCATCAGGCCCGGCGGGCCCTCTTCACAGCGGGTCAGTCCTGTGGCCTGACCAGGCGGTTGACGAACCGTTGCACGGATGGGCCAAGCAGCAGGATGACGGTGAAGGCGATGGGCCAGCAAAAGGCCCAGGACGCTATCCAGTCGCTGACGGTGTTGGGGCCAAACCCAATGGCTTTTACCGTCGCGATCCCGGTCACCAGGCAGGACATGAGGCCCGACATGATCAGGCTGAACAAGGCGCGGGAAAAGCGGGCGGGGATCATTGCGGGCATCCTGATGGTCTTGTTTCCCCTGATGTGCTGTATTTTCCGTCAAAACGCCAGAGCTAGCCTCGCATCCAGTCAAGGCTGTCCGTTGTTCGTGACGTGGAGGCAATATATTCGGCGCTGACCCAGCCGGAATAACCCGTTGCGTCCATCGCTTCGAACAGACGTTGGAAATCTGTCGGTCCGCGCCCCGGTTCACAGCGGTCGGGGGCGGCGCCGATCTGGGCGTGAACGATCCGCGGGTGAAAGCGATTCCAGACAGTTTCCGCGTCATCGTGGATCATATGAGCATGAAAGCTGTCATATTGCAGGCCGACATTGGGGCGGTTCACATGGTCCAGCACCTGCATTGCCAGATCGTAATCGTTCAGAAAGTACCCGGGCTGGGAAACCGGATTCAGCGGTTCGATCGTGAACTGCTGTTGCGGGGCAAAATCGGCGGCCCATTGCAGGTTGCGCACGAAACAGTCCTGCGCGTCCGAACCCGTGGCATAACCTGACATGATGTGGATCAGCCCTGGTCGCAGGATCTCGGCATAGCGCAAGACACGGCGGATATCGGATTGAAACCGCGCCTCGCCGCCCGGAACTGCGGCATAGCCGGGCTCACCCCCGGTGTAATTGGGCGGCGGCGCGTTGATCAGAACAAGTTCCAGTCCATTTGCCAGCAGGGCGCGGCGTGTTTCCTTTGCAGCCAGTTCATAAGGAAACAGAATTTCGACCGCTTTGAATCCGGCCTCGGCCGCCGCCTGGAAACGCTCCAGATACGGAAGCTCGGCAAAGAGCAGTGAGATATTGGCGGCAAATTTGGGCATGGGCGGTCTCGGGCAGTTGTTGGCCGGACCTTAACGGGACGGCGATTTTTGGGGAAGGGGATCAAAAACGACAGATTGTCGAAAATCGGCCAGATCGCCTGGATCAAATCAGAGACTTTTGGGGCAACGCGGCGAATCATTTTTGCGCGCCGTGCCAACAGAAGGTTTGAACACGATGGTAATGAGCCCTGACCCCGTGCGCGGGAACGCCCTTACTGTGTCTGGCGGACGGACATCCGCGGTGTCTGGCAATGGTCTGGCGGTTGCATCCATGCTGACTTGGGCGGCGGGATTTCCGGCCGCCGAGGTGCTGTTGCAAAGCTGGCCTCCGGTGGCCCTGTTTGCCGCACGACTGGTATTGGCGGTGGCGTTTCTGGTTCCGGTCTGGTTGCTGATTGACGGGCCGTCACGCGTATTGCGCGCCCGTTGGGGACATGCGTTGTTTGTTGGCGGGACGCTGGGCGCTGGCATGTTCCTGATCATTGTGGCGCAAAAACTGACCGACCCGGTGACAGTGGCCATCATCGCCTCTTGCGCGCCTTTGTTCGCGACGCTGTTGGAACTGGCGACCGGCACACGGCGGTTGCGGTGGAACTTTGCGGTAGGTCTGGTCGTGTCGATCGTCGGCGGGCTGATCGCCACCAGTGCGGTAGCTCCGGCGCAGCTGGGGTTGGGTGCGGGCTGTGCCATCCTGTCAACCGGGCTGTTTTGTTGGGCCAGCATGGCGACAGCGCGGGATTTCCCCGAACTCAGCCAGACCGGGCGCAGCACGATTACCTTGGTTGGGGGGCTGATCGTGGCTGCATTCCTGTTCTTTGCGGCGGGTCAGGCTGGCATGGATATCCTGCCCTCGGCACCGATTGATGTGCAGCAGATGGGGATGCTGGTCATCTATGCGCTGGTTTCGCTGGGGCTGAGTCAGGTGCTGTTCATCGCGTCGGTGGGCAAGCTGGGCGTGGCATTGGCCTCGTTTCATATCAACATCGCACCCTTCTATGTGATGCTGATCATGTTGGTATTGGGCGAAGAGTGGAATTGGACCCGCGCGCTGGGCGCGAGCATCGTCGCTGTCGCTGTGGTTCTGGCGCAGGATCGCCGGGTCCCGCGACGGGCTTAATCCGGCAGGTCCTCGGACGGAATCAAAGGAAAAAACCGCCCCCCCGACCGAACGCCGAACCAGCCATCCTGATGCTGGGCAAGGTCCACAAGGCGGTAAAAGCTTTTACGATCAATCCGCGCCTCAAGGTTTGTGCGCACCAATACATAGGGCGACGGCTCTTCTGTTTCCTCGTCGATGACAATGCGGATGGGATGATCCGGCCCCGCCACAGCGCGGTCACCGACATGCGTGCTAAAAGTCACGCTCTGCCCGTCACCTTCCCCTTCGATATCGAAATCGACGGCCACAAAGGGCGCATCCTCGACGGTGATTCCAACCTTTTCCACCGGGGTTACCAGGTAATACTTCCCGTCTTCTTTCTTAAGAATTGAGGAAAAAAGCTTCACAAGCTCGAACCGGTTGATGGGCGACCCTAAATAACTCCAGGTGCCATCTTTTGCGATCTTGATGTCCAGATCGCCGGAAAACGGAGGATTCCACAGGTGAACAGGCGGCAAACCCTTGGATTTGGTTGCTTTGACTGATGCTGCCAGACCATCAGGTGAAGGGGTCACAGGTTTTTGTCCGCTCATTGCTTTTGCCATTTCCTCTCAGCGCGATACACTTCAATCATAATAGTCCACGGAAGGGAAAGTCATGAGCGAACCTGCCGACCTCGTGTCCGAGATCGAAGCGCTGGAAAACAAGCTGCAAGAGGCCAAGGCCTCGATCACCCGTCGCTTTATCGGACAGGAACGGGTCGTTGACCTGACCCTGACTGCGCTGTTGTGCGGCGGTCACGCTTTGTTGATCGGCTTGCCGGGGCTGGGTAAGACGCGATTGGTTGAAACCTTGTCGACGGTGATGGGCCTGCATGGCAATCGTATCCAGTTCACGCCCGATCTAATGCCTGCCGATATTCTGGGGTCCGAGGTTCTGGACACCGCCGATGACGGCACCCGCCACTTCCGCTTCATCTCTGGCCCGATCTTCTGTCAGTTGCTGATGGCGGATGAGATCAACCGCGCCAGCCCGCGGACTCAGTCGGCTCTGCTACAGGCAATGCAGGAACGCACCGTAACCGTGGCGGGCGAAGATCGCTCGCTGGGCGAGCCGTTCCACGTTCTCGCCACGCAAAACCCGATTGAACAGGAAGGCACCTATCCCCTGCCTGAGGCGCAGCTGGACCGGTTCCTTGTTCAGGTCGATGTTGAATATCCTGACCGCCAGACCGAACGAGACATTTTGCTTGCAACCACAGGGGTCGAAGAAGACGAAGCCCATCAGATTTTCACCAAAGATGAACTGCTGGCCGCGCAGGTTTTGCTGCGCCGCATGCCGGTGGGAGAGTCGGTTGTGGAGTTGATTCTTGATCTGGTTCGTGCGTTCCGCCCAGAAGAGGCAGGTGCGTCCGAGCGCGTCGCAGAAACAGTTGCCTGGGGTCCAGGTCCCCGTGCGGCGCAGGCGCTGATGATGACGGTGCGGGCCCGCGCGATGTTGCAGGGGCGGTTGGCGCCAAATGCCGAAGATGTCCTGGACATGGCCCGCCCGGTGCTCAGCCACCGGATGGCGCTGAACTTCGCGGCGCGCGCGCGTGGTGATAGTCTGGCTGAGCTGATCGACTCGACGGCCGCCGGGTTAATCCGTACCGAGGCCGCGGCGTGAATGCCGCGCTGACCCTGCGGGAAAGATCCGAGGCCGAGGCATCCCGGCTACCGCCGCTGTTGGCACGCGCCGAACATCTGGCCGGAACCGTGTTGCTGGGCGATCATGGACGCAGGCGCTCGGGCCTTGGTGACGATTTCTGGCAATACCGCCCGGCGCAGATCGGTGACAGCCGTCGGATGATCGATCACAGGCGCTCGGCCCGCGGGGATCAGCAGTTTGTGCGTGAACGGGAGTGGCAAATCGCGCAATCGGTGATGCTGTGGGTGGATCAGGGTGCCTCGATGCGGTTTGCGTCCAACAAGAACCTTCCCACGAAAGGTGACAGGGCCCGTTTGCTGGGTTTGGCAATCTCGATCCTGCTGGTACGCGGTGGAGAGCGCGTGGGCCTAACCGGCACCACGCTGCCGCCCCGGCGCGGAAACGCGCAAATCATCCGACTGGCGCAGGCCTGGTCAGGCGATGTGCAGGACGATTACGCCTCGCCCGAGCATCGCGCCATGATCCCGCGCGCGCGTGCCGTGTTCATATCGGACTTTCTGGGCCCGATGAGCGAGGTGGAGCTGGCCCTGACCAAAGCTGCCGACCGTGGTGTACGGGGCGTTTTGATGCATGTTCTGGATCCGAGCGAGGAATCTTTTCCCTATCACGGCCGCACCGTGTTCGAGAGTGTCGGACGAACCCTGAAACACGAGACACTGAAAGCTGGTGCTTTGCGTGGCCGGTACCTTGAGCGGCTGGCGGAGCGTAAGGAAGCGCTACAGCAATTGTGCCGGGCGACAAATTGGCAATATGGCCTGCACCACACCGAAGACAGCGCACAGGCGGCGCTGCTGTGGTTGTACCGCGCTTTGGACGGGAGCTTGCGATGACGGCATTTCTGTCAGTGATCAGCTTCACATCCCCTTGGGTATTGCTGAGCCTGCTGGCCCTGCCGATCCTGTGGCTGATTCTGCGCGCGGTTCCACCTGCACCGATCCGCCGCTTGTTTCCCGCGGTCACATTGCTTTTGGGACAGAAGGACAAGGAAAGCGTTTCGGACCGTACCCCATGGTGGTTGCTTTTGCTGCGGATGTTGGCAGTTGCCGCGATCATCATCGGATTAGCCGGACCGGTATTGAACCCGTCACGTATTCAGGCCGGGTCCGGCCCGTTGCTTTTGGTGTTGGATGCAAGCTGGGCCGGGGCTACGGGATGGCCAGCAACGCTGGAGCAAATTGACGCCCAGTTGGTTGAGGCCGGACGCGCGGGCCGTCCGGTATCCATTTTGCGCCTTACAGAGCCGGAAACCCCTGTCTTTCAGGCGGCAGAGGCCTGGCGCGGGCGGTTGCCGGGGATGGTTCCGGTGCCGTGGCAACCAAGCGAAACCCAGATCACGCAGGCAATTGACGTGCTGGATCAGATCGAAGAGGACTTTGACACATTCTGGTTCAGCGACAAGCTGGCTTACCCGAACAGCGCCCGAATTCTGGACACTTTGCAATCGCGTGGTGACGTGACGGTGTATCAAACTGCCGCCCCGGTGCTGGCGATGGTTCCGGCAGTGTATCAGGATGGGGTTATTCAACTGACTGCAAGACGATCTGAACCCGGGCCGGCGACGGCTGTCACGCTTGTGGCTCAGGGCCGCGACCCGGCGGGTGTCATGCGCATTCTACATAGCGCTGATGCCGTTTTCGAAGAAAATGAAACAACGGCGCAGGTGGAGCTTGCCCTGCCATCCGAATTGCGGGGACGGATCACAAGGTTCGAGATTCAGGGGCAGCGTTCGGCCGGTGCGGTAACGCTAACGGATGACAGCCTTCGCCGACGCGAGGTCGCCCTGATCGCCGGAACGTTGAACCGTGAAGGGTTGGAACTGCTCTCACCGCTGCACTACCTGACCCAGGTCCTGAGCCCCACTGCGGATTTCGTGGATGGAGGGTTGCCGGAAGTTTTACCTGCCAATCCTGATGCCATCGTTCTGGCCGATGTGGCCAAACTTTCGCCCGGGGAGCAGACGGCATTGGTGGAATGGGTCGAACAGGGCGGATTATTGCTGCGCTTTGCCGGTCCACGCATGGCCGCCAGCGACCTGGGCCGCGATTCCGAAGATATATTGCTGCCGGTACGTCTCCGCAGCGGCGGTCGCTCGGTCGGTGGCGCGATGAGCTGGGGTGAGGCCAAGGGGCTGGCACCCTTCCCGGAAAACTCGCCTTTCTACGGCTTGCAGGTGCCCGGCGATGTTACGGTCACAACACAGGTCATGGCGCAACCAGACCCTAACTTGGCGGATCGGGTGATTGCGTCGCTGTCCGACGGCACGCCCCTGGTCACACGCAAGGCGCTGGGCTTGGGCCAGGTGGTTCTGTTCCATGTGACGGCGGATGCAGAATGGTCCAGCCTGCCGCTTTCGGGACTGTTTGTTGAGATGTTGGACCGTCTAGCCGTGGCCTCGGCTGCGAAATCCCGGCAGGATTCGCAGCTACAGGGTACCACGTGGGAGCCGTTGCAAGTGATGGACGGCTTTGGCGCCCTGTCCGATGCGGGCAATCTGGCTGGCGTGGACGGGGTCGAGCTGATCTCGGGCACAATCGGCCCCGATTTGCAGCCCGGCCTTTATGAAAGCGGCAAACAGAAGCTGGCCTTGAATGTTCTGACAGAAGAGGCAGTGATTAGCCCGGCAATCTGGCCTTCGGATGTACCGATCAAAGGGCAGGAGGTGAATTCTGAGACACCTGTCGGGGGCATCCTGCTCAGCCTCGCTCTGCTATTGCTGACGATTGATGTGATCGCCTCATTGGCCTTGTCTGGCCGCCTTGGTCTGGCCAAAGCGGCGGCGGTTGCGCTGGGTGCCATGCTGTTGGTGCCCGAGGCGCAGGCGCAGACGCCCGAGGATACAGAATTCGCACTGAATGCCACGCATGAGCTGGTGCTGGCCCATGTGCTGACCGGAAATGCGCAGGTTGACGATGTGGCAGGTGCTGGTCTGCGTGGCTTGTCGCAAACGTTGTTCTATCGCACATCAGTTGAACCTGCCGAGCCCTTTGGGGTGGATCTTGAGCGCGATGAACTGGCGTTTTTCCCGCTGCTGTATTGGCCGATTACTCCGGATCAGCCGCAGCCTTCGGCTGAGGCCTATGTTAAACTGAACGCTTATTTGCGATCGGGTGGCATGATCCTGTTCGACACACGTGATGCGGATATCGCGCGCTTTGGGGCCTCGAGCCCCAATGGGCGCAAACTGCAACAACTGGCGGCTCCGCTTAATATTCCTGCGTTAGAGCCTGTTCCAGGTGATCATGTGCTGACTCGTGCCTTTTACCTGCTGCAGGATTTCCCGGGTCGCTACGCTGGTACAGAAATCTGGGTCGAGGCCGCCCCGGTGGATGCCGAGCAGATCGAGGGCATGCCATTTCGCAATCTCAACGACAACGTGACCCCGGTGGTGATTGGCGGCAATGACTGGGCCGGGGCTTGGGCAATTGACCGCAACGGACAGGCGCTGTTGCCAGTCGGGCGTGGTTATGCCGGGGAACGTCAGCGTGAACTGGCCAATCGCTTTGGGGTCAATCTGGTGATGCATGTGCTGACCGGGAATTACAAATCGGATCAGGTACACGTGCCTGCGCTTTTGGACAGGTTGGGACAATGACCGGAACAGTCATCTTTGATCCGCTGATCCCGTGGCCAGTACTGGCCATTGTCGCCGCGATTGCGGTCACAGGGGTTCTGCTGGCCCTTTGGCGCGGCCTGTCTGGTTGGGCCTTGCGCGGGTTGGCGGCGCTGGTGGTGATCGCGGCCTTGGCGGGTCCGGTCTATCAGGTCGAAGACCGTGCGCCACTGACTGATATCGTGCTGATGATCGAGGATGAAAGCGCCAGTCAGGCCCTTTCGGATCGCGCCGACCAAACCGCACAGGCGGCCGAGGGTTTGGCTGCTGAAATCGAAGCCCGTGACAATACCGAGCTGCGCCGGATCAAGGTCGCCGACGGAGATGGGGACGAAGGCACGCAGGTTATGGCCGCGTTGAGCGCCGCACTGGCCGAAGAGCCGCGCGCACGGATTGCGGGTATTCTGGTGGTTTCAGACGGTCTGGTGCATGATGTCGAGCAGGCCCCCGACCTGCCCGCGCCGATGCACTTGCTGCAAACCGGACGTGAAAGCGACTGGGATCGCCGCCTGATCGTCCGCAATGCCCCCGCCTTTGCCATTATCGGTGAACCTGTCACCCTGACCTTGCGCGTGGAAGACAGCGGTGCTGCGCCTACCGGGGCGACCACTGCGCCGCTTGAGATATCAGTAGATGGGGCCGAGCCGGAACAATTCACCATTCCCATCGGCGTCGATGTCGAATTGCCCATCGCTCTGCCGCATGGTGGGCGCAATGTCATCCAGTTCACTGTGCCTCAGGCAGAGGGCGAATTGACCGACCGCAACAACACCGCGTTGATCCAGATGAACGGGGTGCGTGACCGGTTGCGCGTGCTGCTGGTTTCGGGTGAGCCGCATCCGGGTGGGCGGACCTGGCGCAATCTGTTGAAATCCGACAGTTCGGTCGATTTGGTGCATTTCACCATCTTGCGCCCGCCCGAGAAACAGGATGGCGTGCCGGTGGACGAGTTGTCCTTGATCGCTTTCCCAACGCGCGAGCTGTTTCTGGAAAAGATCAACGATTTCGACCTGATCATCTTTGATCGCTACAAACGGCGCGGCATCCTGCCCGCGATCTATCTGGACAATGTCACCAATTATATCAACGAAGGCGGCGCTGTTTTGATTGCGGCGGGGCCGGATTTTGCCAGCGCCGACAGCATCTTCCGTTCACCTTTGGCGCCGATTCTGCCGGCACAACCCACTGCCCGAGTGATCGAGGAACGTTTCGTGCCCATGGTGACCGATCTGGGCCATCGCCACCCGGTGACGACAGATCTGGGGGATTCCGAGGATTGGGGCGCATGGCTGCGCCAGATCGACGTCAACCACCGCACGGGTGAGCTGTTGATGACCGGTGTGGATGAGCGGCCCCTGCTGGTGCTGGACCGCGTGGGCGAAGGGCGCGTGGCGCTCTTGGCGTCGGACCATGCCTGGTTGTGGAGCCGGGGTTTTGAGGGCGGCGGGCCGCAATTGGAACTGTTGCGCCGTCTGGCCCATTGGATGATGAAAGAACCCGAGCTTGAGGAAGAAGCCTTATGGGCCGAAGCCAACGGGCAGGTCATGCGTATCGTCCGTCAGACATTGGAGGATGAGGTCGGACCGGTGACCATCACCCGCCCCGATGGCGAAACGCTTGAAATAACGCTCGATGAGGTCTCCCCTGGGCGGTTTGAGGCGACCTATTTTGGACCCGAGATTGGCCTCTACCGTCTTCAGGAAGGTGACCAGATGGCAGTGATCGGGCTGGGCCCCGCTGCGCCGAAAGAGTTTGAGCGCACCATCGCCACTGATGAGGTGCTGAAACCCGTACTGGCCGAACTGCGCGGGGGTACAATCCGACTGGAAGACGGGTTGCCGTCTATCCGCAATGTCCGCGCCGGGCGTCCAGCTGCTGGGCGCGGATGGATCGGCCTGACCCCGCGAGAAGCCTATGAGACGCGCGATGTCACACAGGCCGGGCTTTTACCGCCCTGGCTGGTGCTGGTGCTGGCCGGTGGCTTCTTGCTGGCCGGATGGTTGCGCGAAGGGCGACGTTGATTACTCGAACACCACGCTGACCGTGGGATCACCGGGCAGACCCGCATAGGTGACGGACGCCCCGCCTTTGCCCTTTGCAGGCGGCACAAGCGGGCCGAAAGACCCGACGGAAATCAGGTCGCCGGCTTGAAACTCGATACCTTTCGACATCAGCCATAGGGCCGCATTTGCCGGGTGCCCCAAAACGGCCGCCCCTGGGGCTTGCGCCAGTACCTCTCCATCCGCGGCGCGGAGTGTGACCGTCATATCCTGCAACGCCTGCGTCATCGCTGTAGGATCGGATACGGGAATTTCAGAGCCTAACACGCCGAGTTTCGGGGCAACCCCAATGGCGGTTAGGGTAACCGGCGTGATTGGCTCCCCCTCGGCCAGGGTAAGATCCGGCAGCTCGATAAAGGGGCGGATGGCTGAGATATGGGCAAGAACTTCGACCGGGGCAGTCGCCTGATTGATGCCAGCGTCGCCGACAACCAGCACCAAATCGGCCTCAAAAACCGGACGCGCACCCCATGTGGCGGGTACAGTGGCCCCGTCGTCCAGCATCATATCGCGGTACAGAACGCCCTGAACCGGTTCAGATGCGCCGAACCGCTCTTGCGCGGGGGCGCTGGTCAGGCCTGCCTTATAGCCGATGATCGGCCCCAAATGTGGCTCTAACACACTGACTATCTTGGCCTGTGTACACAACGCGTCTTCCATGCTGCCATCCGCAGAAAGGGCCGTCGTCGGTGTGTTGGTCAGATAGTCCTGCACATATTGGTCAATCTGCGCTTCTGTGGCGCAATCCGCCACCGCATGAGAACCCAGCGTGATGGCGCAGAGTATTGGCAAGTATGTTTTTCGCGGCATGGCAGACCTCCGGGTTTTCGAAAACTCTGGCACGATGGTCCGTGTTCGGGCAACGGCTTAAACACTTTTTCACGCTCTGTCGGGATGCTGGGCGCAAGTTACCTGGGATCAGAAACGATGAGTCTAGCAACCAAACTGGCACAGGAACGGCGTGCGCGGCTGGCGGCCGAGCGGCTGTTGGAAATGAAGCAGGTCGAATTGTCAGCCGCCAATCGCAAGCTCGGTTTGCATGCGATGGCCCTGACCAAACGCATCGGTGAAACCCAGGCCGAGGTCGAAACGGTTCGGGATGAAAACGAAAAGGTCAAATCCGACCTGACCGAAGCCAATGCCAAGATCGAAGTGGCCGAGCGCCGCTTGTGGCATTCGATGCAGACCATTCAGGACGGATTTGCCTTTTTCGATGATCAGTGCCGCATGATTGGGGCCAATGGGACTTATCTCAGCCTGTTTGATGGGTTGGATGAAGTGTCGCCGGGTATTTCCTATGCGCGTATCCTTGAGATTTTGACCGATGAAGGGCTGATCGATATTGGCGCGGAATCTCCGACCGATTGGCAGGCCAGAATGCTGAACCGCTGGGCACAACCCCAGCCGGAAGCGGTGGTGATCAAGCTGTGGAATGGTGAATATTTCAAGATGATCGACCAGCGCGGCAATGGCGGTGACGTGGTCAGTTTGGGCCTGAATATCACCGCCTCGGTTCGGGATGAGGCTGAGTTGAAGGCCGCCCGCGAACGGGCCGAGGCCGCAAACCGGGCCAAATCTGCCTTTCTGGCCAATATGAGCCATGAAATCAGAACCCCGATGAACGGCATTGTCGGCATGACCGAGTTGATGTCGGAAACCCCGCTGGACGAGGAACAGCGGCTCTATCTCAACACCATCCGCAACTCGGGCGAGGCGTTGTTGGTGATCATCAACGACGTTCTGGATTATTCCAAGATCGAGGCGGACAAGCTGATCCTGCACCCTGAACAGTTCGATTTTGAACGCTGCATTCTTGAGGTTGCGATGCTGATGCAACCCAGCGTGCGCGACAAAGGGCTGTCCTTACTGGTCGATTATGATTTGTTCCTACCGACCTTGTTCGTGGGCGATCCCGGTCGCGTGCGGCAGGTGTTGACCAATCTGGTGGGCAATGCGGTCAAGTTCACCTCCGAAGGCCATGTGTTGATCCGCGTCACTGGTGTGCCGAATGCAGACACGAACACATGCGATATTCACGTTGCGATCGAAGACACCGGTATCGGCATCGAAGAGGACAAGATCGGGCACATCTTCGGTGAATTCAATCAGGTCGAAGATGAAAAAAACCGCGCATTCGAGGGTACAGGGCTGGGGTTGGCGATCACCAAGCGGCTGATCACACTAATGGGCGGGTCGGTCTGGGTGGAAAGCGAACCTGAGGAGGGCTCCTGTTTTGGATTTCGCATCTCGTTGCCCACCATCGAAGGCCCGCAACCCACACCGCCTGATTTGGCTGGTCGGTTGCGCCACGTGGTCGTTGTCGAGGATCTGGCGGTGAACCGTGCCATCCTGTCGAAACAGCTAGGGCGATTGGGATCGAAAGTCACCGTTTGCGCCTCGGGGGGTGAGGCGCTGGCCGCTGTTGATGGCAGTGTGGACCTGTTGCTGTGTGATCACGACCTGCCGGACATGGATGGGTTGGAACTGGCGACCACGCTGAAAGGCCGGGGCTGGGGGGATTTGCCCGTGGTGGTGATGTCGGCCAATCCCGGTGTCATCCACGCCAACCCGGCACGTAACCTGATTGACGGGGTTTTGCAGAAACCTATTCCCCGCGCCGAACTGTATTCGCGCTTGACGACATTGGGGCGGCTGCCTGTCACGCCTGAAGCTGCTTCAAGTGATCCCGAGGCACCGTCAGAGCCGCAGGGTGAACGCCAGATGCGTGTTTTGGCAGCCGAGGACAATCGGACCAATCAGTTGATCCTGCAAAAGATGGTCAAGGATTTGAATATTGACCTGCAATTCGCCGCGAATGGGCTGGAAGCCGTGGACCAGCATCAGAAATTCGACCCGGACCTGATTTTCATGGATATTTCGATGCCCAAGATGGATGGGAAACAGGCCACGGCGGAAATCCGGCGGCGCGAGATTGACACGGATCGGCATGTGCCGATCGTCGCATTGACGGCGCATGCCATGGCTGGGGATGATCAGGGCATTCTGTCGGCCGGATTGGATCACTATCTGACCAAACCGCTGCAAAAGCGGAGAATCCACCAGATGATATTGGACCATCAGCCCGAGAGTGTTTTGCCTGTCATTGCCGAAGATGCACAGGCTGAATAGGGTAAGCCTATGACTGACCGTGGATTTCAGCCTCGTGCCTTGGGTGAGATTGCCATTCGCTGTGCTGATATGGGCGCGATGGTGGCGTTTTATGAAGATGTGATCGGGCTGGAACGCCTGAGCGGTGATCACAACAGCGCCATCACCTTTTTCCGCATCGCCGAAGGGTTTGGCGGACATACACAGGTGTTGGCTTTGTTCCACCATGCGGCCGCCCCGCGGTCTGGGTTGCACCCGACCGGCGCCGACAAGCCCACTACCGGCGCCGGGTCATCGCTGCATCATATTGCTCTGTCATTGCCCTTTGCCGAACAAGAGGCCGTGATGCGCTGGTATGGCAAAATCGGTCAGCCCTACCGCGTTGAAAAATTCGGCTGGATCGGATGGCGTGGCATTTTCACCGAAGACCCCGAGGGCAACACAGTTGAATTGGTTGCTTACGACCCATCGATGCTGGATCAGGCCTGATAGGGCCGCACGAAGACGGGCTTGTCTTCTTCTGACAGGTCCGGGCGGTATTCATAACCGCCAGTGTCGAAATCCAACAGACCTTTGGGATCGGTCAGGCGGTGTTGAACGATGTAGCGCGCCATGGCTCCACGGGCTTTTTTGGCAAAGAAACTGACGATCTTGGGGGTGCCGGCCTTGTCTTCCATAAAGACCGGCGTGACCACCCGCAGTTTTAGCGCCTTCAAGTCGACAGCGCCGAAATACTCCTGACTGGCACAATTCACCAGAATGTCCGATCCAACCTCATCAGCTTGTGCGTTCAGCGCCTTGCTCAGCTGATCGCGCCAGTATTCATACAGGTTTTTGCCGCGCCGGGTTTTCAGCTTGCTGCCCATTTCAAGACGATAGGGTTGAATCGCGTCCAGCGGGCGTAACACCCCATACAGACCGGACAGGATACGCAGATGGTCTTGTGCCCAGGCCATTTCTTCGGCATCCAGCGAGGTCGCTTCCAGCCCCTGATAGGTATCCCCAGCAAAGGCCAGCGCTGCAGGTCGGGTCAATTCAGCGCTCGGCGAGTCCGAAAATGCTCGATACCGGTCACGGTTCAGACGGGCCAGATCGTCGCTGAGGTCCATCAGTTTTTTCAGATCGCCCAGTGTCAGATTGCGGGCGGTTTTCGACAGTCGGATCGCGTCGTCCTGAAAGTCGGGTTGCGTGACCTCAACGTCCCGCTCTGCCCAATCCAGCCGCTTGGCCGGGGAAACCACTACCAGCATATCCGCCCTCGTTTCTTGCCTGATGCAGGGTATCTAGCCCGCCTGACGCAGCACGTCCAGAAACGCGGCACCAAACCTTTCGTGACGACGGTTGCCCAGCACCTGTTCCATCCCGCGCGGGTCATTGGGGCGCAGTTGTGCGACCTTGGCCAGTTGTGAGGCCGAACAGGTCAGCGGTTTGTCAATCCCGTCGGAGCCGCGTGAAAGCCGTGTTTGAACCTCAAGCAGTCGGTCATAGATATCCCCTTGTTCGCGGCCCGCCAGTTTGCGGCGTGCTGGGTGCAATTCTTCAACCGCGCCGGTCAGCACCTCAAGGAAGGTGTCGCCGTACCGTTCCAGCTTTTTCGCGCCAACTCCGCTGATCCGGGCCATATCGTCCAAAGAGGCCGGGCGTTTTTCGGCCATTTCAATCAGGGTGCGATCGGGAAAGATAACATAGGCCGGAACTCGCGCGCTTTCCGCCAGCGCGCGACGTTTGGCCTTGAGCGCAGATAGCAGCGGCGCGTCTTCCTCGGACACCATCATCTTGACGGCGGGCCTCCGGGTGGCCTTGCGGATCGTGTCTTTGCGCAGGTTGATCTGTGCCTCACCCTTCAGGATCGGCTTGGCTGCTTCGGTCATGCGCAACGCGCCGTGGCGTTCGGGATCGGGGCGAACAAGATCGTGGCCCATCATCTGCCGGAAGATCGCCTGCCATTGCGGGCGCGACCAGTCCTTGCCGATGCCCCATGTGGACAAGTTGTCGTGCCGCCGGGCGCGAATCTTGTCGGTTTCATTACCCAGCAGAATGTCGATCAAATGGCCCGCGCCGAACCATTCCTCGGTGCGCAGGATCGCCGACAAGGCCATGCGAACGGGGGTGGTTCCATCGAACACTTCCGGAGGGCTGTCGCACAGGTCGCATTTACCGCAAGGTTCGATCTGTTCTCCGAAATACCCCAGCAGGGTCTTGCGTCGACATTCGAGCGCCTCGGCCAGCCCGAGCAGAGCGTTCAGCCGCGCATGATCCGCCATGCGCCGTTCCGGTGGTGCGAGCCCCTCGTCGATCTGGGACCGGCGCAGGCGAATGTCGTCCGGACCGAACAGGGTCAGCGTTTCGGCAGGCCCGCCATCGCGACCCGCGCGGCCGATTTCCTGATAATAGGCTTCGATGGATTTGGGCAGGTCCGCATGCGCGACCCAGCGGATATCGGGCTTGTCGATGCCCATTCCAAACGCAACGGTGGCAACCACGATCAGCCCATCCTCGCGGGCAAAGCGGGTTTCGACGATGCGGCGGTCTTCGGCCTCCATTCCGCCGTGATAATGACAGGCGGTGTGGCCTTCGGCGCGCAAGGCCTGGGCCAACACTTCGGTTTTGTTGCGGGTGCCGCAATAGACGATACCGGATTGGCCTTTGCGCGCTTCGGCGAAGTCGAGGATCTGTTTGCGTGGGCCGTCCTTGGCGGCAAAGGCCAGATGGATATTGGGCCGGTCAAAGCCGCGCAGGAACTTACGCGGGGCGGTGCCGTCGAACAGTTTTTCGACAATCTCGTCCTGCGTTTCGGCATCCGCAGTGGCGGTGAAAGCGGCCAAAGGCACGTCCAATGCGCGTCGCAGCTCTCCGATCCGCAGATAATCTGGGCGGAAATCATGGCCCCATTGGCTGACGCAATGGGCCTCGTCCACGGCGATCAGGCTGACATTGATCCGACGCAACATGCCCAAGGCTGACCCGGCGGCCAGACGCTCGGGGGCCATGTAGAGCAGTTTCAGGCGCCCGGCCTCCAGCGCCTCCCACACGGCATCGGTTTCTTCGGGGGTGTTGCCCGAGGTTAGCGCACCGGCCTCGACCCCGGCCTCTTGCAGCCCGCGCACCTGATCACGCATCAAGGCAATCAGGGGGGATATCACCACGGTCACCCCGTCACGCAGAAGGGCGGGTAGCTGAAAACACAGGGATTTGCCGCCGCCCGTGGGCATGATCGCCAGCACGTTTTCACCCAGCGTGACGGCATCGACGATCTCTTCCTGACCGGGGCGGAAGTCGTCGAATCCAAAGACATCTCGCAGCAAAGGCGCGGCGTCGAACATGTGCGGGGTTGCCCTGTTTTAAGGTTTATCTGCTCTTAAGACAGGACAATCACATACTAAGATTCGGTGAACAAGAGGTCAGACGAAATAGCCCATATTGTTAATTAGAATGATCCGCAGCGCGTAGACCCCGATCAGCACCACCAAAGGCGTCAGGTCCAGCCCACCCATCGCGGGCAGGACGCGGCGGATTGGGCCATAGATAGGCTCTAATATCCGGTTCAGGCCATACCAAATTTGCGCCACCAGTTGCTGGTGCAGGTTGAGAACCTGAAAGTTGATCAGCCAGCTCATGATCACATGGGCCAAAATGATGAACCAGACAATGTCCAGGATCAGCAGCAGAATTTGGATCAACGACAGCATGGGGCCTCCGGTAAATACGTGAGATGAGAGGTAAGCGCCCCCGCGACAAAGAGCAAGCCCGCGCCAACACAACGCTTGCGAATTGGGTTAAAGCCCCGTCTTATGAATGCAACAATAAACAGGGGCAGTTATGGCAGAGATTTCCAAACGCAAGCGCATTTGGGGTTGGTGGTTTTTCGACTGGGCCAGTCAACCATATCACACCCTTCTGGTCACCTTTGTGTTCGGCCCCTATTTCGCCGGGGTTGCGGCGGGGTATTTTTCAGGAACCGGGTTGGATGCCGAGGCTGCGGCCGCGCGGGCGCAGACGGTTTGGGCCAATTGCCTGACCATCACCGGGTTGATCATCGCCTTTGGCGCGCCTTTGCTGGGTGCGATGGCGGATGTGTCGGGGCGGCGCATTCCGTGGATCTTTGCCTTTTCGGCGATGTACGCGGTGGGATCTGCCGCGCTTTGGTACACGCTGCCAGATGGATCGAACATGTGGCTGATGCTGTCGGCCTTTGGGCTGGGTTTTGTCGGCGCGGAGTATGCGCTGATCTTCATCAACTCTCAGCTGCCTGATCTGGGCGATGACAATGAAGTGGGCGAAATTTCGGGTTCGGGCTTTGCGTTTGGCTATTTCGGCGGGTTGATTTCATTGGCGATCATGCTGTTGCTGTTCGTCGAGCAGCCCAACGGCAAGACACTGATTGGGATGGACCCGATGTTCGGGCTGGATGCGGCGAGCCAGCAGGGCACGCGGTTCGTCGGTCCCTTTACCGCCGGTTGGTTCATCCTGTTCATGGTGCCCTATTTCCTTTGGGTGCGTGATGACCCGGACAGTAACAAGACTGGCAGCCTGCGTGAGGCATTGCGACTGCTGGGCAAATCCATCTCAGACTTGCGGCACCGGGTCAGTCTGGCGACCTATCTGGGTTCCTCCATGTTCTACCGCGATGCGCTGAACGGGCTGTACAGTTTCGGCGGTGTCTATGCACGGCTGGTATTGGAATGGGGGCTGATCAAGATCGGAGTGTTCGGGATTGTCAGCGTTCTGGCCTCGGCCATCTTTGCGTGGGTCGGTGGCAAGATGGATAAGAAATACGGCCCTAAACCAGTTATTCTGGTCGCGATCTGGGTGCTGATCTTTGTCTGCATCACCGTGGTGTCGATGGATCGGACGCAGATTTACGGCATCTCCTTGCCCGAAGGGTCAGGCCTGCCGGATCTGGTGTTCTTTGGCTGCGGAGTTCTGATCGGCGGTATGGGCGGTATCCTGCAATCGGCCAGCCGATCCATGATGGTGCGCCATACCGACCCAAAAACGCCAGTCGAAAGCTTTGGCCTTTACGGCCTGTCCGGCCGCGCGACATCTTTTGCCGCGCCTTTGCTAATCGGGATTGCCACAACTGTTACGGGCAGTGCGCGGTTGGGGGTGTCACCGATCATTCTGTTGTTTATTCTGGGCCTGTTCCTAATGCGCTGGGTTAAACCGGAAGGGGATCAGAGCAGATGATTTTACTACGTTTTTTAGCAATAATCGCCGCGATGACATTGGCAGGAGCAGCCGGGGCGCAGCCCTTGGCCAAGCAATTGTTCGGGGCGCAAAAGCAAAGTTCACAGCAAAAACCAGCCGCGTTCGGCAGTTATTCGCGCGGATGTGCCGCGGGGTCGGTGCAACTGCCCGAAACGGGGCCGACATGGCAAGCCATGCGCCTGTCGCGTAATCGCAACTGGGGCCACCCGGAGGCGGTGGATTACGTACAGGACCTCAGCAAGTTTGCGGCCCGGCAACCGGGGTGGAATGGTCTCTATATAGGGGATATCAGCCAACCGCGTGGTGGTCCGATGACTTCTGGTCATCGCAGCCACCAGTTGGGGTTGGACATCGATATCTGGATGCTGCCCGGCGACAACATGCGGCTGTCGCGCAAAGCGCGCGAGAATATCTCGTCGATTTCCCTGCGCCGCGCCAACGGGGCCTATGTGAATGGCAATTGGACGGCACAGCACCACGCCGTGCTGCGTGAGGCGGCAAAGGACAAGCGCGTGGCGCGGATTTTCGTCTTTCCCGGCGCCAAGGTTCAGATGTGCAATGATGAGAAAGGCAACAAGGCCTATCTGCGCAAGATCAGGCCATGGTGGGGGCATCATTATCATTTCCACGTGCGTCTGAAATGCCCCAAGGGATCGCGCGGCTGTGTCAATCAGGACGCGCCTCCCAAGGGTGATGGGTGTGCCGAGGCGCAGCAATGGGTTCGCAACATCCTCAACCCGCCGCCACCTGACCCGAACGCGCCTGCGCCGAAGAAACGCCGCGAGTATGTTCTGACCGATTTGCCCCAGCAATGCGCCGCTGTTTTGCAATCCAACTGATTGCTACTTTGCTGGCGGGTGCGGTTTGGGCGGTTGAGGTCAAGACGGCCACATACCTAAACAGCTTTGTCTGGCGCCACCCGGCGGATTGGTTTGGTGGGTTTTCGGCCCTGTATATCTCGGACAACGGTCGGCATATGCTTGCGCTTAGTGACCGGTCGGTTCTTGTCCGCGCGACCATTGCGCGGGACGAGGATGACATTACAGGGGTCCGGATCACCGGGAACTGGCCGGTTCTCTCTAGCACAGGACGGCCCCTATCCGGCGAAGCAGGGGATTCCGAGGGCATTGCGGTCGCACCGGACGGTAGCCATTACATCTCATTTGAGTCAGTGCATCGCGTTGCCCGGTACGCGACCCCCGACGCCGAAGCGCGGGTGCTGCCGCGCCCAAAGGCGTTTGAAAATCTGAAACTGAATGGGTCGTTCGAAGCCTTGGCAATCGACAATCAGGGGTGGCTGTATACCCTTCCCGAAAGAAGCCGGACCGAAGCAGGCGACATCCCCGTTTATCGCTGGGACGGGCAGGGTTGGTCGACCCCTTTCGTGTTGCCACAGCGGGGCAAATTCTTGCCTGTATCTGCCGATTTTGGTCCAGATGGTCGGTTCTATTTATTGGAACGAGTCCTGTCCCTGACAGGGTTCCGCACCCGCCTGCGGCGGTGGCAGATCACAGAGGATTCAGTCGGTGCCGAAGAAAACCTGTTTACGACCGGCACAGGCACGCATGATAACCTCGAAGGGTTGTCGGTTTGGCGCGATGATCAGGGGCGGTTGCGCGCCACGATGATCTCGGACGACAACTTTCTGGTCCTTCAGCGCACTGAACTGGTGGAGTATCTGCTACCGGATTGACACACCCCAACCAAAGGTCTAAACGCACGGCTTGCCTTGGGACGGTCCCTTGGCCAAGTCGCCGCTACCTTGTCAAAACGGGCATCTGAAAACATGCAACGCGCTTATATACCCGGCATTATTGCCATGGCCGCCATTGTTGTGGCCTCGAACATTCTGGTTCAGTTCCTGATTTTTGACGGGCTGCTGACCTGGGGTGCTTTTACCTATCCGCTGGCCTTTCTGGTCACCGACATCATGAACCGCGTCTATGGCGTGGCCACGGCCCGCAAGGTGGTGTTCGCCGGGTTTGTCACCGGCATCATCTGTTCGCTGATCGGCAGCCAGATCATGCTGCAAGGTGACGGATTTACCTATGCCGCCGTGCCGCTGCGGATCGCTGTTGCCTCGGGAACGGCGTTTCTGATTGCACAGCTGACTGATGTCACCGTGTTCAATTCGCTTCGCGGTGGTCGCTGGTGGCGCGCGCCGCTGGTGTCGACCCTGGTTGGCTCGGCGCTGGACACCGCGCTGTTTTTCACCATCGCATTCTCAGCTTCTGTCACGGTTTTCGGTGCCAATGCTGATGCGGCGATCAACTGGGCGTGGGAGCCTGTGCCCTTCATGTTGACTGGTCCGATGGTGCCCCTGTGGGTGACGCTGGCCTTTGCTGACTGGCTGGTGAAGTTGTCGCTGGCGATGATTGCGCTGATCCCGTTCAAGGTGATCGTTGCGCGGTTGACCGCGCAGCCTGCGTAAAAAAGTGCTTTGAGAATGGCGCATCTTGTGTCAGGCTCAAAGTTAACCGCAACAGATAGAAAAGGAGGTGATCCAGTGTCGAGAAAGAGATTGGAGAGAGGTGTCGGAACAACCGGGGGGATCGCCTGTTAGGGCAGCCCTTGGCGGAGCGCTCGCTCCGGCTGGTCGATTGATCTAACCGACCCAACCTCCTGTACTTTCGAAGGGCCGTCCCGCCGGGGCGGCCCTTTTTGTTTCTGCTTGTGCCGGATAAGGTCCACTTCATGTTGCGCATCACCGACGATATCACCCTGCAGGACTGGGAAATGACCGAGAGCTTTGTCCGCTCGTCCGGTCCCGGTGGTCAGAACGTGAACAAGGTCTCGACCGCAGTTGAGCTGCGGTTCGAGGCTGCGCGCTCGCCCTCCTTGCCCGATCCGGTCAAAAACAGGCTGAAACGGTTGGCCGGGCGGCGCTGGACCAAAGATGGCGCGATCATCATTCAATGCGAAGAAACCCGCAGCCAAGCCCGCAACCGCGAGATTGCCCGCGCCCGTCTGGCTGAACTGATTGTCCGCGCGCTGGAGAAACCCAAGCGGCGGATTGCGACGAAACCCACCTATGGCTCGGTCAAACGGCGGCTGGCGGCCAAAAAAGCGCGCTCGGATGTGAAGGCGCTGCGCGGCAAGGTCGCAGAAGATTGAACTGGCAGTTTCACGGTGCCTTGCTAGTTTGATAGGGCAAGGGAGAGCAAGATCATGAGGTTAGAGGGGAAAACCGCGATTGTAACCGGTGGCGCGTCTGGCTTTGGTGCCGGGATCGTGCAGAAATTCCTGTCCGAAGGCGCGCGGGTCATGATTGCCGATATCAATGGTGACGCGGCCGAGGTTCAGGCAAATCAGCTTGGGCCGAATGCGATTGCTCAGATGGTCGACGTGGCGAATGCAGTCTCGGTGCAGGCCATGGCGGATATGGCGATGGATCGGTTCGGGCAATTGGATATTTTGGTGAACAATGCCGGTGTCACGCATCTGCCGACGCCGCTAGAGAATGTCACCGAAGAGGAATTTGACCGCGTCTTCAACGTGAACATGAAATCGGTCTATCTGACCGCACGGGCGCTGGTGCCAGCGATGAAAGCGCGCGGGGCGGGTGCGATCCTGAACGTGGCCTCGACCGCGGGGCTGTCGCCACGTCCGAACCTGAATTGGTACAACGCGTCCAAGGGCTGGATGATCACGGCCACCAAGACAATGGCGGTGGAACTTGCGCCTTCGGGTGTGCGTGTAAACGCGCTCTGTCCGGTGGCCGGGGAAACACCACTGCTGAAATCCTTCATGGGAGAAGATACGCCTGAAATGCGTGCCAAGTTCCTGTCGACCATCCCGCTGGGGCGTTTCTCGACCCCCGACGACATGGCCAACGCCGCCTGTTTCCTGTGTTCGGACGAGGCGAGCATGATCACCGGCGCTGCATTGGAGGTCGACGGTGGCCGTTGTATCTGAGATCCATCCATGATCCCCGGACCCCGTAACCTGATCACCGATGTCCCTGGCCTGAGGGTCGGAAATGCGCAGGACGCTGCGTTGAAATCGGGAACAACTGTCCTGACGGCAGATCAGGCCTTTACCGCCTCGTTTCACGTGATGGGGGGCGCACCGGGCACGCGGGAAACCGATCTGCTGGCGCCGGATAAATCGGTCTCGCAAGTGGATGCAATTGCTTTGTCCGGTGGGTCGGCCTTTGGGTTGGATGCCTGTTCCGGCGTCTCGGATGCATTGCGGTCGCAGGGCAGGGGGTATCCGGTGGGCGATAGCGTGGTGCCCATTGTGCCGGGCGCGATCCTGTTTGATTTGTTGAACGGCGGAGACAAGGACTGGGTTGAAAACCCCTATCGCGCGCTGGGACAGGAGGCCTTTGACGACGCAGATGTGGATTTTGCGTTAGGCACAGCGGGGGCCGGAACCGGCGCTTTGGCGGCGCGGCACAAGGGGGGGCTCGGGTCCGCCTCATTGGTTCTGGACAATGGGGTGACCGTCGGTGCCCTGGTTGCGGCCAACCCGCTGGGCAGTGTGACAACACCCGGCGACCGCCATTTCTGGGCAGCGCCGTTCGAGTTTGGAGACGAATTTGGCGGTTTAGGATCTGATTCAAGTGCTGGTCTTGGCTTTCCAGCCCCCAGCCTCAAGGCGCAGGCGATGCGACTTGCCGAGTCGGATAAGGGCAACACGACAATCGCTATTGTGGCCACGGATGCTGCCTTGTCGAAATCGCAGTGCCAGCGACTGGCAGTGGCAGCACATGATGGCATTGCCCGCGCCATTCTGCCGGCACACACACCAGGGGACGGAGATCTGGTCTTTGCAGTCAGCACTGGCGCGCAGACCATCGACGCCGAAGCCGGCTTGGGGCTGATCGGACATGCGGCCTCGGTCTGTCTGGCACGAGCTATTGCGCGGGCTATTTATCTGGCGACCCCGGCAGCGGGCGATCTATTGCCCTGTTGGACCGCACCACATGACAAAAGTTAAGGACTGTCTTTATGCCGCAGTGCACATTACCCTCGCGCGGCAATCTGCGCGTTGACTCTTTTTTGCGCCGACGGTCCATTCGGTGCAGCCAATTCGTATCGGAGCAAAACTCATGAATCGTATCCTCGCTACCGCAATTGTCGGCCTGCTGGCCCTTCCTGCCTATGCGGAAGGTGACGCCGAGGCCGGCAAAAAGGCCTTCAATAAATGCAAATCCTGCCATCAGATCGCTGACCCGGCCGGTGAAGTCATCGTCAAGGGCGGTAAGACCGGTCCGAACCTATACGGTATCGCGGGCCGCACCGCGGGTACCGTTGAAGGGTTCAAATACGGAGACAGCATCGTTGAGGCTGGTGAAAACGGTCTGGTCTGGGATGAAGCCACCTTTGTCGAATACGCGCAGGATCCCAAGGCGTTTTTGAAAGATTACCTGGGTGAGACATCGGCCAAGTCGAAAATGACCTTCAAGTTGAAGAAGGGCGGCGAAGACGTCTATGCCTACATCGTCAGTGTCTCGGGCGAATAACGTCTGAATCCAGACCATTCGAAAGATTGCAAAAGGCCGCAGCCCCCTGCGGCCTTTCGTGCGATTGATAACAGCTTGGATCAAGGTCACCTTGGGGTTACGCGGTTCATCATGCCCTTGCATGACTTCGCAGAGCCAAGCCGGTCCGGCGGCAGCCAATTCCATACATCCCGCCGCCCTGGCGGATCGGCAGCAGGAGACGACAGATGGGAATCATGATCCCGGCCTGGGTTGATGGTGAATTGACCCCCGTGGACAAGCTTGAGGCGCATGAAAAGGGCCTGCGGCACAAGGCAGTGTCGGTCTTTGTCGTGCGCGGCACCGAGATCTTGATGCAACGCCGGGCTTTGGGCAAATACCATACGCCGGGCCTGTGGGCGAATACCTGCTGCACCCATCCCGATTGGGGCGAGACGCCCTCGGAATGTGCCGTGCGTCGTTTGCGAGAAGAGCTGGGGATCACCGGCTTGTACCCGGAATACCGGCACCGGCTGGAATATCACGCCGATGTTGGCAACAACATGATCGAACACGAAGTGGTCGATATCTTTCTGGCTCATGTTCGTGGGCCGCTTAAAATCGAGCCTAATCCGGAAGAAGTCATGGATATCCGGTGGATCGACTACCATGATCTGCTGGCTGAAGTGCAACGACATCCGCAGCGGTTCACGCCGTGGCTGAAGATCTATCTGCACAGTCACGCCGACACGATTTTCGGTCCTGATCTGATCATCTCGGCCACGTCCTGACCGCAACGGCTTGCAAGGGCCGCCCAAGCCACCTAAATCAACGCGTCATGGCCAAGCAAAAGACAGACCCGAATTACAAAGTTATCGCCGAAAACCGGCGTGCGCGCTTCGATTACGCGATCGAGGACGATATCGAGTGCGGCATCGTGCTGGAAGGGTCCGAGGTCAAATCCCTGCGCGTTGGTGGTTCAAACATTGCCGAAAGCTATGCTTCGGTCGAGGATGGCGAGCTGTGGCTGATCAACAGCTATATCGCGCCTTATGAGCAAGCCAAGGTCTTCAAGCACGAAGAACGCCGCCGCCGCAAGCTGCTGGTGTCGCGCAAAGAGCTGTCGAATCTGTGGAATGCGACCCAGCGCAAGGGCATGACGCTGGTGCCGCTGGTTTTGTATTTCAACCACAAGGGCCGGGCGAAGCTGAAGATCGGCATCGCCAAAGGTAAAAAGCTGCACGACAAGCGTGAGACTCAGGCCAAGCGGGACTGGTCACGGCAGAAACAGCGGCTGATGAAGGATCACAGCTAGAAGGCCATCGCGGCCTCAACCGCGCGTTTCCAGCGATCATAGGCGGCGTCGCGTTCTTCGGCAGACAGTTCCGGTTCAAACCGACGATCCAGTGCCCAGGTTTCGGAAAAACCCTGTTGGTCCGGGTAAACACCGGCGCGCATGCCGGCCAGCCAGGCCGCCCCTAATGCCGTGGTTTCCTGCATCACCGGGCGGTCGACCTCGGCCCCCAGATAGTCCGACAGCCCCTGCATCGCCCAGTCCGAGGCGCTGGCGCCGCCATCCACGCGCAGTGTCACGTCGGTATCCGCGCCCCAATCGCCCTGCATGGCGTGCCAAAGGTCGCGCGTTTGATAGGCAATGCTTTCCAGCGTGGCCTTGGCCAATTCCGCGCGGCCGGAATTACGGGTCAGGCCAAATATCGCGCCACGGCAATCAGGTTTCCAATAGGGCGCGCCGAGGCCAGTAAAGGCGGGGACCAACACGACATGCTGGTTCGGATCGGCTTGTTGCGCCAACTCGCCGCTTTCGGGGGCCGATTCGATGATCTGCAGCGCATCGCGCAGCCATTGCACAGCGGCCCCAGCGACAAAGATCGATCCCTCCAGCGCATAGGTCCGCTTGCCGTCCAACTGATAAGCGATGGTGGTCAGCAGGCGGTTCTTCGATTCAACCGGTTTGTCTCCGGTGTTTAAAAGGGCAAAACACCCCGTGCCATAGGTCGATTTCATCATTCCGGGCTGGAAACAGGCCTGCCCGATAGTGGCAGCCTGCTGATCCCCCGCCACGCCTAGAATCGGGATATTTCCCCCAAATAGGGTCGTATTTCCGAAATCCGAGGCGCAATCGTGTACCTCTGGAAGCATGTTCATCGGCACGTCCAGCAGATCGCAAATCTCGGCGCTCCACGCGCCTTTGTTGATGTCGAACAACAGGGTGCGTGCAGCATTGGTGGCGTCAGTGGCGTGGCTGCGCCCCTCGGTCAGACGCCAGATCAGGAAACAGTCGATGGTGCCGAACATCAACTCTCCGGCCTCGGCGCGGTCGCGTGCGCCTGGCACGGTATCGAGCAGCCATTTAACCTTGGTGCCCGAGAAATAGGGGTCCAGCAACAACCCGGTTTGGGCGGTCACGTCATCTTCGCACCCCGCCCGTTTGTAGCGCGCGCAAATTTCGGCGGTGCGGCGGTCCTGCCAGACGATGGCGTTGTGGAGTGGTTGACCGGTGGCGCGGTCCCAGACCACAGTGGTTTCGCGCTGGTTAGTGATGCCGATGCCTGCGATCTGGTCGGCGGTGACGCCGGTGGTTTCCATCACCTCGCGGCAGACGCGTAGAACGCTCTCCCAGATTTCTTCGGCGTCGTGTTCGACCCAACCTTCCTGCGGGAAATGCTGTGTGAATTCGTGCTGCGCGGTGCCTGCGCGCTGCATTACCGCGTCAAACAATATGGCCCGTGATGATGTGGTGCCCTGATCAATGGCAAGAATATAGGTCACGCCTGCGCCCCCCTCCGGTCTGGTTTTGCCGGACTTTAGCGCAAACAATGACGATCGTGCCAGAGCGTTCAGACAGGAATATTGTCGATCAGCCGCACGCCATCCACCCAAGCCGCCGCAAACAGCCGGGCGGGCCGTGTGGCATGGGTCAGCGGGTCCAGTGTGTCGGCGCAGCGCAGTTGAATATATTCAACTTGAGTGAAGCCTGCCGCCAGCAGATCAGACTCGGCCCGCGCGGCCACAGTTTCAAACGCGGCCCCTGCTTTCAGCGACTGGACCACACCCTGCATGATCCGGTGCTTGTTGGCCGCAATGTTCAACCCCTCGGGCGAGAGGAGGAGGTTGCGCGAGGACATTGCCAACCCCGAGGGTTCGCGTACCGTTGGGCAGCCGACCACCTCGATGGGGATGTCCAGATCGCGGGCCATGCGGCGGACGATCATCAATTGTTGATAATCTTTTTGCCCGAAATAGGCTCGATCTGCCTGCGTTTGCAGGAACAGCTTAGCGACCACAGTGGCGACGCCATCAAAATGGCCGGGGCGGAATTCACCCTCCATCACATCGGTCAAACCGGCGACTGATACGGTGGTGGCAAAGCCCTGCGGATAGATCTCCTCGGGATCGGGGACATAGATCGCGTCGACACCGTAAGGGGCCAGTTTCTGCGCATCTTCGTTCTCGGTCCGCGGGTAATTGGCCAGATCGTCGGGGTTGTTGAACTGTTTGGGGTTCACAAAAACCGTAACGATCACCCGGTCGGTTCCGGCCTTCGCGGCCTCGGCCAATGAAAGATGCCCCTGATGTAGCGCGCCCATGGTGGGGACGACGCCGATCGTTTCGCCGTTGCCGCGCCATTTGGTCGTCAGCGCGCGCAAATCACTTAGGCGGCGCAGAATGGGTGCGGTCATGTCTTAGGTCCTTTGGACGGAGCCTGATCGGCAAAGACATGTTCATCCGCTGGAAAGCTGCGGGCGCGCACATCGGAGGCATATTCCGCGATGGCGGCCTCGGCTTGCGGACCAAGTTCGGCATAGCGTTTGACAAATTTCGGTTTAAACGCGGTGAAAAAGCCCACCATGTCGTCCACGACCAGAATCTGCCCATCACATCCGGCTGAGGCGCCAATGCCGATGGTCGGAATCGCGACCTCGGCGGTGATCTGATCAGCCAGGCCTTGCGGTACCTTCTCAAGCACAACGGAAAATGCACCAGCCTCGGCCACCGCATGGGCATCGGCCAACACCGCCTTCGCCTGTTCGTCGCGACCCTGCACCTTGTAGCCGCCCAGCGTGTTGATCGATTGTGGCGTCAGGCCGATATGCGCCATCACCGGGATACCGCGCTTGACCAGAAAGCGGATGGTCTCGGCCATTTCCACGCCGCCTTCCAGCTTGACCGCGCCTGCGCCGGTTTCGGCCATCAGGCGAGCGGCATTCTTGAAGGCATGGGCCGGGTCGTGTTCGTAACTGGCAAAGGGCATATCGATAACCATCATCGCCCTGTCCAGACCGCGCGCAACGGCCTGACCATGCATCACCATCATCTCCATCGTCACACCCAGGGTCGAGGTCAGCCCATGCAGCACCATGCCGACGCTGTCGCCGACCAGAACAAAGTCGCAATGGGCATCCATCAGCCGTGCCATTGGTGTGGTATAGGCAGTCAAACTGACCAATGGTGTGCTGCCTTTGCGGGCGCGGATATCCTCGGCATTCGGGGCTGTTTTGCGGGCGGTGGCGCTCATGATCGCTCCTGCGGGGTTCATGTTGCAGTGCGGCATAGCAGATTGCACAAGGTTATAGAAACCCCGGTTGCGCGAACATTTCCTTGATTGACCCGAGGTTTAAAGGGACATTGAGTGCAGAAAAGCCTGTAAAACAGCCGGTTCCAAGGATTCAAACAGGGAGAGTTTTTCATGACAAAGCAGATGTTTCGGAGTATTGCGTCGGCTCTGGCGGTGGGCGCCAGCCTGTTTGCCTCGCAGGCTTTGGCCAAATCGGACATTACGATTGCGATGCAGTTGGAGCCGCCACACCTGGACCCGACCAGCGCCGCCGCGCAGGCCATTGATTCGGTGGTTTACACAAATATCTTCGAGGGTCTGACCCGCTTTATGGGTGACGGCTCGGTCGTGCCCGGCCTGGCCGAAAGCTGGGAAATTTCCGAGGACGGCACCGTCTATACATTCAAGCTGCGCGACGGGGTGACCTTTCATGACGGCACCGTCATGGATGCCGAGGACGTCAAATTCAGCCTCGACCGCGCTACGGCCGAAGACAGTGCCAATGCGCAAAAGGCGCTGTTTGCAGGCATCGAAAGCGTTGAGGTTGTGGATCCGCTGACCGTAAAGGTCACCCTGTCCGAGCCGAACGGCAATTTTCTGTTCAACATGGCTTGGGGGGATGCGGTGATCGTCGCGCCCGAAAGCATCGACAACATCAAGACCAACCCGGTGGGGACCGGTGCCTTTACCTTTGGTGACTGGGTGCAGGGCGATAGCATCACGCTAAACCGGAACCCCAACTATTGGGGCGAACAACCTGCGTTAGAGACTGCTACGTTCAAATTCATTTCGGACCCCACTGCCGCCTTTGCCGCGGTGATGGCCGAAGATGTGGACGTCTTCGACAACTTCCCCGCACCCGAAAACCTGCCTCAATTCGAGGCTGACCCGCGTTTTCAGGTGCTGGTGGGGTCGACCGAGGGGGAAACCATCCTGTCGACCAACAACAAGAAACCCCCGTTTGATGATATCCGCGTGCGGCAGGCGCTGGCCCATGCCATTGACCGGCAGGCGGTCATTGACGGTGCGATGTTCGGCTACGGCACGCCCATCGGCACTCATTTCGCACCGCACAACCCTGCCTATGTCGATCTGACCGGCACCTCGGCCCATGACCCGAAACAGGCCGCCAAACTTCTGGCCGATGCGGGGTATGAAGAGGGGTTCGAGACCACCCTGCACCTGCCGCCGCCCTCTTATGCCCGACGCGGAGGCGAGATCATCGCCGCGCAACTGGCCGAGGTTGGAATCAAGGCCGAGATTATCAATGTGGAATGGGCGCAGTGGCTGGAATCTGTGTTCAAGGGTAAGGATTACGGACTGACCATCATCAGCCATACTGAGCCAATGGATATCGGCATCTATGCCCGCCCCGACTATTATTTCCAGTATGACAGTCTGGATGCCCAGACGTTGATGGAGACATTGAACGCGACCACCGATCCGGAGGAACGTAAAAAGCTGTTGGGCGATATGCAGCGCCTGATCGCCACGGACTATGTCAACGGCTACTTGTTCCAATTGGCCAAGCTGGGGGTCGCCAAGGCCGGTGTTCAGGGCCTGTGGGAGAACGCGCCAACGGCCGCCATCGACCTGACCCAGATCAGTTGGTCCGAATAATCGGGTCCGGGGCCGATATCGGCCTCGGATTACCTGTTTCCGAGTGAGCCTGAAAATGAATCTGGTCCGTTTCTTGTGTTTTGTTGCTGTGACTGCCTGCCTGTGTGCGCTGGGCGGCAAGGGACAGGCGCAAAATGTGCTGGATGGTGGGCTCGGTGGTCTGGTTGGCACGCCGGAAAACCCGCTGAAGGTGGGGATCGGCATCCGTATCGATCAAGTCACCAGCGTGGATCAAAAGGCCGAGAACTATGGCGCCGTTGTCGTTCTACGTGTCGAATGGACCGACCCGGCGCTGGCCTTTGACCGCGAGGCCGTCGGGCGCGAGATTCAGGTCTTTAACCCTAGTGCGCTGGCCGAACATGCCTCGGATATCGGGGCGGTTGTTCCGGCCTTTGTCATCCACAACCAGCAATCCAACAAATGGATACACGAAGCCGCAGCCTCGCTGCGCCATGACGGGCATGTGGTTTATGTCGAGAAATCCTCGCTGACATTGCAGGCCCCGCATTTCGATTTCCGCAAATACCCGTTCGACACGCAGGAGTTCTTCTTCGAGGTCGTCTCGATCTTTCCGTCCGAATATGTCTCCTACTATCCGCTGGAAGAGTATTCCGGCCTAGGCGATCTGTTGGGCGAGGAAGAGTGGGTGTTGGACAATCCACAGGTCGTACATTCCACTGTCATCGGGCTGTCGGGTCGGGACAGCGATCAGGTCGCGCTGGCGTTTCAGGGCTACCGGCACCTGACTTATTACGTGATCCGGGTGTTCTTGCCGATGCTGGTTCTGATCTCGGTGGGTTGGGCGTTGTTCTTCCTTGACGAGTATCGCCGCCGGATCGAGATTGCCGGGGGCAACCTGCTGGTTTTCGTGGCCTTTAACTGGGCCATCTCAGCCGATTTGCCCAAGCTGGGTTATCTGACCTTTCTGGATTTCGTCTTGCAATGCATGTTCCTGATGACCGGGGCCCTGATCGTGTTCAACGTGGCTTTGCGCAAGATGAAAGTGTCCGGGCACGAGGACGGAGCCAGAAAACTGGACAATTACGCGATCAAGTGGATTTACCCGCTGGGCTATGCGGCCATTGTCGGTTACGCGATTTTTGCCTATCTGTTGGTGCCTTAGGTGCTGGACCCGCGCGATATGTGATCCTAACGTGGCTTCAATGCTGCGCTATGCCCTCAAACGTCTGATATCGCTGGTCATCAGCCTTGCGGTCGCCTCGGTGGTCATCTTCGCGGTGATCGAGGTGGCGCCAGGCGATCCGGCCTCGTTCATGTTGGGCGTCAACGCGCAAGAGGACACACTGGCCGCGCTGCGGGCCGAGCTAGGATTGGACGGGTCCAAGATCCAGCGCTATTTCAACTGGATTGGCGGTATGATGGTGGGGGATTTTGGGACCTCTTACACCTATCGCACACCGGTGTCGCAGATGATTTCGGACAGGCTATGGGTGTCATTGCCGCTGGCGCTTTACGCCTTGACCTTATCGACCCTGATTGCCTTCCCCGCCGGGATTTACGCCGCAGCCCGTCGTGGCAAGCCGGGGGATTTGACGGTGATGGGGGTAACGCAATTAGGTATCGCAGTGCCGAATTTCTGGTTCGCGATGATGCTGGTGCTGATCTTTGCCATCAACCTTCGCTGGTTCAACGCCGGAGGTTTTGCGGGTTGGGACAAAGGCGTCTGGACCGGCCTGCATTCTCTGACATTGCCCGCCATTGCGCTGGCCTTGCCGCAGGCGGCGATCTTGGCGCGGGTCATGCGGTCTTCGCTGCTGGATATACTGGGCGAAGATTTCATGCGCACTGCCCGCGCCAAGGGATTGTCACGCCGTCAAGCGCTGTGGCGGCACGGTGTGCGCAACGCGCTGATCCCGGTTCTGACCATCCTCGGGCTGCAGTTCTCGTTTCTGTTGGCGGGGTCGATTATTATCGAGCAGGTGTTTTATCTGCCCGGACTCGGGCGGCTGGTGTTTCAGGCGATCTCGGCCCGCGATTTGGTCGTGGTGGAATCGGTGGTCATGTTGCTTGTCTTTGCTGTCATCACCGTGAATTTTCTGGTCGACCTCGCCTATGCCGCCGTGGACCCACGACTGAGAGGTCGGTCATGAGCCGCAACCTGCTTCTTGGTTCAGTATTGTCCTCGTTGGTCTTGCTGGCGGCGCTGATGTCCTTTGTCTGGACGCCGTATGATTATGCGGCGCTGGATATCCCCAACAAGCTGGAGCCGCCTAATGCACAGCATTGGTTCGGCACAGATCATTTCGGGCGTGACATGTTCTCGATGATCATGGTGGGGGCTCGTACGTCCATCGCGGTGGCATTGGTGGCGGTGGGGATCGGTATGGCGCTGGGCGTACCGCTGGGCCTGGCGGCGGCAGCGCGTAAAGGATCATGGCTGGATGAGGTGATCATGCGCGGCAACGATCTGGTCTTTGCCTTCCCCTCGCTAGTCATCGCCATTCTGATCACAGCGGTGTTCGGAGCAGGCGCGATCAACGCGATCATCGCGATCGGTATTTTCAACATTCCCGTCTTCGCCCGCATCACCCGTGGCGCGGCCTTGTCCCTATGGGAACGCGAGTTCATTCTGGCCGCGCGTGTCGCGGGCAAAGGCGCGGCGCGGATATCGGCGGAACATATTCTGCCCAATATTGCGAATCTGCTGATAGTTCAGGGGACCATCCAGTTCTCGCTGGGTATCCTAGCCGAGGCGGGCTTGTCTTATGTCGGTCTGGGTGCGCAGCCGCCCACACCCAGTTGGGGTCGAATGCTGGCTGATGCGCAGACAATGGTCAGTTTTGCCCCGCATTTGGCTCTGATTCCGGGGCTGGCAATTATTGTCACTGTGCTGGGACTGAACCTGTTAGGCGATGGGTTGCGCGATTGGCTTGATCCCAGAATACGAGTCGCGCGCGCATGAGCTTGCTGGAGATCGAAAACCTTTCTCTGACCATCCATGAGACCGAGATTCTGAAGCGGGTCAGCTTGTGTATTGGTGCCGGACAAATTGTTGCCGTGACCGGTGAAAGTGGCTCGGGCAAGTCGCTGACCGCGCTGGCCGTGATGCATTTGCTGCCAAGTGGCGCAAAGACAGAAGGCGCGATCTGGCTGGGACGTCGGAATCTGCTGAAACAGTCTGAACGCGAAATGTGCGCCCTGCGCGGGGCCAAAATTGGGATGGTGTTTCAGGAACCCATGACCGCCTTGAACCCGGTCAAAACCATTGGCGATCAGGTGATCGAGACCATTCTGATCCACAAGGCCATGCCGCGCACCAAGGCGTTGGCCCGTGCACACGAGGTTCTGAGCCGCGTTGGCCTGCCACCTGACCGTTTCCCGCTGTCGCGATACCCGCATGAATTGTCCGGCGGTCAACGGCAGCGTGTGGTAATCGCCATGGCAATCGCACTGCGCCCCAAATTGTTGATCGCGGATGAGCCGACAACCGCGCTGGATGTGACGACGCAGGCGCAGATACTCGACCTGCTCAAAGGGCTGGCGCGCGAATATGGCATGGGGCTGCTGATGATCACGCACGATCTGGCGGTGGTGGCAGACATGGCCGACCAAATCGTCGTGATGCGCCATGGAGAGGTGGTCGAAAGCGGTGCAACCATTGACCTGCTGAACAATATGCAGCACCCCTATACACGGAAGCTGTTTCAGGCCTCGGGGCATCAGGTTTCGCTGCCTGAACCGCCAGAACCTCGACCGCTGCTCGAGGTAAAAAATGTTGTTCGGGACTATCGTCTGCCGAGAAACAGCTTGTTCGCAAAGGCAGGGCAACATCGCGCAGTAGATGACGTCAGCTTTACGCTGAACCGGGGTGAGCGGTTGGGGTTGGTCGGAGAGTCGGGATGCGGAAAATCGACCCTAACACGGGCAATTCTTGGCTTGGAAGAGGTGCAAAGCGGCGAAATCAGACTGGACAACCAACCTGTCTTTGCCGGTCACAAGCCGAACCCCGCTGTGCGACGTAAGATGCAGGTGGTGTTTCAGGACCCCTATGGCAGTTTCAACCCGCGCCACCGCGTCGCCCGCCTGATCACCGAGCCGTTTCACCTGTTGGAATCCCCGCCCACCGGCACAGAGAGGCAAGACCGTATCGCCGAAATGCTGACCGCCGTGGGCCTCAGCCCGGATGATGCGAACAAATACATCCATGAATTCTCGGGCGGGCAACGACAGCGGATTGCCATTGCCCGCGCCTTGATCATTCGCCCCGAACTGATCGTGTTTGATGAGCCGGTCTCGGCCTTGGATGTATCGGTCCGGGCACAGATTCTGGATCTGCTGGCCGAGCTGTGTGCCACCTACAACCTGACTTACTTGTTCATCAGCCATGATCTAAGTGTCGTACGGACAATCACGGACCGGGTGATGGTGATGCAGGCGGGCAGAATTGTTGAACAGGGTGAGACCGAACAGGTATTCTCTTCCCCGCGGCACGCTTACACTCGGACCCTGATCGATGCCGCACCGATCTTGCCCGGTATCGGTGCAAATGTCGCGTAATTCCTTTGTTAGAGTCGATATGGAGGCCAAAATGCCCAATTCTCTCTGGTTCAATCCCGGCCTTTGCCTGATCGGCGGCGATTGGGTCGCGCCTGCGTCACAGCAGACGATTTCGATGATCAATCCGTCTGACGGATCCGAGATCTGCCGGATTGCCCGCGCGAGTGCCCCAGATATAGATGCCGCTGTGCAGGCCGCCCAAACGGCGTTGGATGGGGATTGGGGGCGAAAGACGGCGTTGGAGCGCGGCCGCGTCCTGACCCGACTTGGCCAACTGGTTTTGGAGCGCGTAGAGGACTTGGCGCAGCTTGAGGCGATGGATGTAGGAAAACCGCTGACACAGGCCCGTGCGGATGCCGTGGCGTTGGCGCGGTACTGCGAATTCTACGGCGGCGCGGCGGACAAGGTGATGGGCGAGACGATCCCCTATCTGGACGGCTACACCGTGTACACGCTGCGCGAACCGCACGGGGTGACCGGGCATATAGTGCCGTGGAACTATCCGATGCAGATCATTGGCCGCTCTGTCGGGGCAGCTTTGGCGATGGGTAACGCCTGCGTGCTGAAGCCAGCGGAAGAGGCGTGTTTGACTGCGCTTGCCTTTGCCCATCTGGCGCAACAGGCGGGCCTACCCGCCGGAGCGCTGAACGTGGTGCCGGGGTTGGGGGCCGAGGCCGGGGCGGCATTGTCAACGCATCCAGGCGTGCAGCATATCTCATTCACAGGGTCAGTTGCCACCGGCGCGCTGGTGCAACAGGCAGCGGGGCGCAACGTGGTGCCGGTGACGCTGGAACTGGGCGGTAAATCGCCCCAGCTGGTATTTGACGATGCCGATCTTGATGCCGCACTGCCGTTTCTGGTGAACGCGGGTATTCAGAATGCCGGGCAGACCTGCTCGGCCTCGTCCCGTATTCTGGTGCAGCGTGGGGTGTATGAGCAGGTCAAAACCCGCATGGCAACCGCCTATGCCGATCTGACTGTTGGTCCAGCACCCGAAGATTTGCGGGTCGGCCCCCTGATCTCGGCCCGTCAGAAACAGATCGTCGAGGGGTTTTTAGCCAAAGGCGCCGACCTCAACATCGCAGGACAAGGGCGTATCGTAGATCATGCCCCCGGCGAGGGGGCATATGTGCAGCCAACCCTTTTTGCCGATGTCCCGTCAGATCACCTTCTGGCTCGGGATGAAATTTTTGGACCGGTGCAGGTTCTGATCCCCTTTGAAACCGAGGAGGAGGCGGTTCAGATCGCCAACGCCACCGAATACGGGTTGGTTGCCAGCATCTGGACCCGCGACGGTGCGCGGCAGATGCGGTTGGCGAAACAGCTGCGTTCGGGACAGGTGTTCATTAACAATTATGGTGCGGGGGGCGGGGTAGAGTTGCCGTTTGGCGGTGTCGGCAAGTCCGGTCATGGCCGCGAAAAGGGGTTCGAGGCGCTGTTTGGGTTCTCGCAGGTGAAAACAGTAGCGGCTTACCATGGTTAGGGTCTAAACAATCACTTCGATCGACTGTTGCGCACCCACACCGAAGACGCGCTTATAGCGCTCGATCTCATCCTTTGGGCCCATCGCTTTTTCCGGGTTGTCGGACAGTTTCACGGTTGGTCGGCCATTGGCGGACACCGCCTTGCAGACCAGCGAGAACGGTGCCAGTGCGTCATTCGGGACAAGTCCACGGAAATCATTGGTCAGCAAGGTGCCCCAACCAAACGAGACCTTCGTGCGATGAGCGAACTGGCTGTGTAGTTCGTGGATTTTGTCCACGTCCAGCCCGTCCGAGAAGATTACCCGCTTTTGCAGCGGGTCCTCACCGCGCGATTTCCACCAGTTGATGGCAATCTCGGCACCTGTCGCCGGATCTCCGCTGTCGACACGAATACCGGTCCATCCCGCCAGCCAATCCGGCGCATTGTCCAAAAAGCCCTGCGTGCCATAGGTATCGGGCAGAATGATGCGCAGGTTGCCGTCATGTTCCTCGTGCCAGTCGCTGAGGACGTCATAGGGGGCCTGCGCCAGTTCGGTGTCGGATTCCGCCAGCGCGGAATAGACCATGGGCAGTTCATGGGCATTGGTGCCGATCGCCTCAACCTCGCGCCGCATCGCGATCAGGCAGTTCGAGGTGCCGGTAAACGCGGGCCCCAACCCTTCGATCATCGCCTGCACGCACCAGTCCTGCCACAGGAAGGAATGCCGCCGACGGGTGCCGAAATCAGCAATGCCCAGCCCATCGATGCTGCGCAATTGATCGATTTTTTCCCAAACGCGGGTCATGGCGCGGGCATAAAGCACCTGCAGTTCGAACCGGCGCATATTGTTCAGAACGGCCCGGGATCGCAGCTCCATCAGCACCGCAAGCGCCGGGATTTCCCACAGCATGACCTCGTGCCATTTGCCCTCGAAGGTCAGTTCATACTGATCGCCTTTGCGCTCAAGGTGGTAGGGCGGCAGGCGCAGATTCTCGAACCACTCCATGAAATCCGAGCGGAACATTTGCCGTTTCCCATAGAACATATTGCCGCGCAGCCAGGTGCTTTCACCCCGGCTGAGGCTCAGCGACCGGATGTGATCCAGCTGTTCGCGCAGTTCGCCTTCGTCGATCAGATTGGCCAGAGGAATGTGATTCGACCGGTTGATCAGCGAAAAAACCACATCCGTTTGGGGCTTATTTCGAAACACTGACTGGCACATCAGCAGTTTGTAGAAGTCTGTGTCGATTAAAGACCGTACAATCGGGTCAATCTTCCATTTATGATTGTACACGCGCGTCGCAATATCGACCATGCTGGAACTCCTGCGATTTCCGTTGTTAGATCAATAGGTGCATGGATTGGCAAGAGTCGCTAGATTGAAGACAATGACAAGGTGAGGTCACAAATCGAGCATATTGTGTGATCTTTTCATTGGTTAGTGAAAAGAAGGGGTTGGAAGAACAAGGTTTAGTTGGTGAATGGGTCTCGAGTACGACTTTGATATTGTAGCGATTGCGCCTGATGAAGTGGATCCGGAACATGGCATGGCTGCCGTGACGGGCCACCGCGCCGTTCGCGCGACCTTTCGCAATACTCAGACTGTTGAGGCCTTGCACAGTGCATCCCCCAAGATTCGTCGTATTTTTCTGGAATCGGGCTTCAGCCTGGAATCCAAGGGTGGCAGCCTTCCACATGGTTATTTCCTGTCCGAAGATGCACCGGATCGTGAACGCATCCTGAAACGGCTGTTTTCGAATATCCGCAATATGGGTGTTCAGGGGGAATATTGTGGTGATTTCGACTTTTGGCATTTCCTGGACGACGTAAGGCGGGCACGCCCCCGGGCAAATGCCACGCGCGAGTTGCAGGAATTGACGCCAAGCTCTCAAGCGCCTGATGTGGTCAAACCAAAACGACGCTCGGTTCAGGGGCGTATCGGGTTTGCGCTTGGTCTGGCCGTGGTTGTGATTGTCGTGCTGAGATACCTGGCGTCCGAGGGGTCTGCCCCCTAGGCCAGGATAACGCCGGCTTCCCGCATTGCGGTTTCAGCAGCGGCCAGTGATCCATCCATATCGATAGCTCGGCACGCATCCATTCGGACCGTGACGTCAAAACCCAGACGTGCTGCGTCGATTGCGGAATAGTACACACAAAAATCAGTGGCCAAGCCGACGAGCGTCAGTTTCGTGATTCCGCGCGACTTAAGATACCCCTCCAACCCTGTTGGTGTTTTCTGGTCATTTTCGAAAAACGCCGAGTAGCTGTCGATACCGCTACGAAAGCCCTTGCGAAGGACAAGATCCGCATGGGTGTTCAGATCCGGATGGAAATTGGCGCCCTCGGTTCCCTGAACGCAGTGATCCGGCCAAAGTACCTGCGGGCCGTAGTGCATTTCCGTCATGTCAAACGGGTTCTTGTCGTCATGCGACCCGGCGAAGGACGAATGACCCGCCGGATGCCAGTCCTGCGTCAGGATCACGGCATCGAATTCGTCCATCATGGCGTTGATCGGGGCCACGATCTCATCCCCTCCGGGTACGGCCAGCGCGCCGCCGGGGCAGAAATCGTTCTGGACGTCGATCACAAGCAGGGCGTGGGTCATCGCGGTTTCTCCTCAGGTTGCTCTATCGGTAGGGCGCGCAGGCCCAATCGTCAATCTGGCTGCGAAGCGTCAATTCGATCCCTTGCGACTCTGTTGCGTCAGGTTTAGACCGCGCGCATGTATACCATCGCTGCTCTTTATCACTTCACCCGTTTCCAGGATCACGCTGCCCTGCGCGAGCCTTTGTTGGACCTGTGCCGTACGCAATCTGTCAAAGGCACATTGCTGCTGGCGCAAGAGGGGATCAATGGCACTATTGCCGGCCCCCGCGCCGGGATCGATGCGGTGCTGGCGCATATCAAAGCGCTGCCCGGCTGTGCCGATCTGGACTGGAAAGAGGCCACCGCCGATCACCCGCCTTTTGGCAAGATGAAGGTGCGCTTGAAAAAAGAGATCGTGACCATGGGGCAGCCGGATATCGATCCGCGCGCCCGTGTCGGCAACTATGTCGAGCCTGAGGATTGGAACGATCTGATCCGCTCGGACGACGTGGTGGTGATCGACACCCGCAACGATTATGAGGTGGCGATTGGCACGTTTGAGGGCGCAATAGACCCTGAAACGGCCAGTTTCCGTGAGTTCCCGGCTTGGTGGGAAGAGAACAAAGAGCGGTTCCACAACAAGCGCGTCGCCATGTTCTGCACCGGTGGTATTCGCTGTGAGAAATCCACCAACTTCCTGCTGGGGCAGGGGGTTGAGGATGTGTATCACCTGAAGGGCGGCATCCTGCGCTATCTTGAGGAAATGCCAGCTGATGACAGCACCTGGCAGGGCGAGTGCTTTGTGTTCGACAACCGTGTGTCCGTTGGGCACGGGCTGGTCGAGGGGCCGCATAACCTGTGCCACGGTTGCCGCCGTCCGATTCTGCCCGAGGATATGAAGCGCCCTGAATACGAACATGGCGTGTCCTGCCATCGGTGTGTTAACGAAACCTCTGAAGCCGACAAAATGCGGTTCCGTGAGCGGCAAAAGCAGATCGGTCTGGCGCGTCAGCGCGGGCAAGAGCATCTGGGCGCCGACTAACTCTCTGATAAATAAGGTTGCAGGCGCGGGTCGGAATGTCGATCATTGAACCTGCATCACCGTATCGGAGGTTTAATGCACCGCGACCCGACAACTCTGGATGAGTGGAAATCGACTTTGGTCGCGGCCCTGGGTCTGGTGGTCGTCAGCTTTGTTGCCTGGTATGGCCTGTCGCGGCTGAGCGAGACCACTGCTGGCGACAAAATAGGGACTGCAACAACCGTAGGGTTGACGATCTGGCTGGTGTCGCAGACCTGGTACTACATGACCCAGGTGAAATCCCCAAAGCGCCAGCTGTTGCTGATGGGGATCTCCTTTATTCAGGTCGTGCCTTTCTTGTTCGCAGCCGTTTACGGCTCGTTCGGGTATAACGATCTGTGTGTGGTCGGGGCCAAAGGGCCGTCAGACGTTTTGTATTTCTCATATGTCACATTCACGACGGTTGGGTTCGGAGACCTGCATCCCGCAGGCCTGTGCCGCGGGCTGGCCGTGGCTGAGGCGATCACTGGGTATATCCTGCTGGGCCTGTTCGTAGCGGCGGCCGTGGGCATTTACGCGCGCGGACACAGCCAGAATTGAACGGTCACTTGTTGTGGTCGATCCACTGGGACATTGCGTATTTGTCGCGAAAACACTCAGACGGGATTGGCCTGCGTTTGCTGCGCGAAATCCGTTCGGCAAAGGCGACCTGCTTGCCTGTGGGATAATTGGCAAAAGGTGACGGATCGTGTGGTTTATGTGCCGAAATCCAGGCTGACATTGATCGGCGGTCACGTTGTGCTTCGACCGGGATTTCCAGCGCCGACTGTTCCGCAATAGCGCGGGCAAAGCGCATCTGCCGGTCCGTGACGGGCAGCAGGTGATAGTCGTTTGTCGGGCCGCTTGGGGCGGAATTTCGCAAGTTCTGGGTCATCGGATGTTCCCCTGACTATGTAGAACATAAATGGAACATTAACTTTTAATTTCAAGAGAGGGGGCTGCGACTCGGCGGGATATTGCCTGTTACGGCTTTTATTGACTGACCAATCAATAAAAGCTAAATCCGCGGATAACGCTCTTTGCCCGACGCGGGTGCAATCAAGAAAAGGACGCGGCATGAAGTTTCAGCCTAAGGCCAGCCATTTCATCAATGGCGAATATGTCGAAGACACCAATGGCGCCCCCATCGACGTCATCTACCCGGCCACTGGCGAGGTCATCGCGCGGCTGCATTCCGCCACGCCAGAGATTGTAAATCAGGCTCTAATCAGTGCCAAAGCGGCGCAAGCGGAATGGGCCGCGATGTCCGGAACTGAACGTGGCCGGGTTCTGCGCCGCGCCGCCGATATCATGCGTGAGCGTAATCGTGAGCTGTCGATCCTCGAAACCCACGACACCGGAAAACCACTGCAAGAGACCTTGGTGGCCGATGCAACCAGTGGCGCGGATGCGCTGGAATATTTCGGTGGGCTGACGGCGTCGCTGACGGGTGAGCATATCCCGCTGGGTGGTGGCGATTTCGTCTACACCATCCGCGAGGCGCTGGGTGTCTGCATCGGAATCGGTGCGTGGAACTATCCGACCCAGATCGCTTGCTGGAAGGGCGCCCCTGCGCTGGCCTGCGGCAACACGATGGTGTTCAAACCCTCTGAGACCACGCCCCTGTCGGCCTTGAAGGTGGCCGAGATTCTGACCGAAGCCGGCGCGCCCAAAGGCGTCTACAACGTGGTGCAGGGCTATGGCGATGTAGGTGCGTCACTGGTGACCGACCCGCGCGTGGCCAAAGTATCGCTGACCGGCTCCGTTCCGACGGGCCGCAAGGTCTATGCCGCCGCGGCGGATGGCATGAAACACGTGACCATGGAATTGGGCGGCAAGTCCCCAATGATCGTGTTCGATGACGCCGATATCGAAAACGCCGTGTCGGGTGCGATTTTGGGCAATTTCTATTCCTCGGGTCAGGTCTGTTCCAACGGCACCCGCGTGTTCGTGCAGAAAGGCATCAGAGAGACCTTCCTGAACCGTCTGTCCGAACGTCTGGCAACGGCGAAAATCGGCGATCCGCTAGATGAAGAGGTCAATTTCGGCCCCATGGTCAGCGAAAACCAGATGAACATCGCGCTGGGTTATATCGAAAAGGGCAAGGCCGAGGGCGCACGGCTGGTCTTTGGCGGTGAGCGCATCGAAGGTGACGGGTTCTATATGCAGCCTACTGTTTTTGCCGATGTCACCGATGATATGACCATCGCGCGCGAAGAAATCTTTGGCCCGGTCATGTCGGTGCTGGATTTCGACACCGAGGAAGAGGTACTGGCCCGCGCCAACGACACAGAATTCGGCTTGGCCGCCGGTGTGTTCACCAACGACCTGACCCGCGCCCACCGCATTGTGGCCGGGTTCGAGGCGGGCACCTGTTATATCAACACCTACAACCTTGCTCCGGTCGAGGCACCGTTTGGAGGGTCGAAAATGTCGGGTGTCGGACGTGAGAATTCGAAACTGGCGATCAACCATTTCAGCGAGATGAAGACGGTTTATGTCTCAATGAACGATGTCGAGGCACCGTATTAACTCATCTCTGCGTGAAAATTATTCATACCGAGAATACTCTGTTCCCGACATTTCGCGTCGGGAACAGAGCATAAGCCACCTTTGACCTGTGGCTGACTTTCCTGACAGGGTGCGGTTCATGCGCCCGCCAGCAGGAGGTCACACCCATGAAAACCCACACCCAGGCCGTTGTGATCGGAGGAGGTCTTGTCGGCTGCTCGATCCTTTATCATCTGGCCAAGCTCGGCTGGACCGACGCGGTGCTGCTGGAGCGGGATGAGCTGACCTCGGGTTCGACCTGGCATGCGGCGGCGAATATTCATGGGCTGCACGACAACAACAACATCACCCGTATCCAGCATTATACGATGAACCTGTATAAAGAGCTGGAAAAGGAAACCGGACAGGGCTGCGGCGTGTTCCAGTCGGGCTCGCTGTATCTGGCGCAGACCGAGGACCGCGAACACCAGCTGCGCCTGCAAGAGGCCAAGGCAAAATTCTACGGCCTGAACTTCTATGAGATCAGCTGCGAACAGGCGATGGAACTGCATCCGCTGGCGCAGTTCGACGATATCCGCTGTATCATGTTTGAACCAGATGGCGGCAACGTCGATCCGTCGGGTGTGACTCACGCCTACGCCGCAGGGGCGCGCGCGATGGGGGCAACGATTGAGCGGTTTTGCCCTGTAATAGGGACTGAACAGAAATCTGATGGCTCGTGGATCGTGCGCACCGAAAAGGGTGATATCCACACGCAGTGGGTGGTCAATGCCGGGGGTCTGTGGGGGCGAGAAGTCGCGGCGCTGGCCGGGATTGAACTGCCGCTGCAACCGACCGAGCACCAGTATTTCGTGACCGAGGCGATTGACGAGGTTGCGGAACTGGGCCGTCGCCTGCCCTCGATCGCCGATCGGGATGGTGAGTATTATTTCCGTCAGGAAGGAAACGGCCTGCTGATCGGAGCCTATGAGAAAGACATGCGGTTCTGGGCCGAAAACGGCACGCCGCTGGACTTCGCGCATGACCTGTTCCCCGACGATCTGGATCGGATCATGGAGAACGTGATCCGCGCTACCGAACGTGTGCCGGTGGCGGCAACAGCCGGGGTCAAACGGGTGATCAACGGCCCGATGATCTGGTCGCCGGACAGCAACGCGATCTGGGGGCCGGTGCCAGAACTGAAGAACTATTTCTGCTGTACCGGTATCATCCCCGGCTTCTCGCAATCCGGTGGCCTCGGGCTGTTGGCGGCGCAATGGATGGTCGAGGGCGAGCCGCAATATGACATGTTCGCCTGGGATCTGGCGCGGTTCGGCGACTGGGCCGATAAGAAATTCACCAAGGCGCGGGTCGAAGATGTCTATACCCATCGATTTGCCATCCATTTCCCGAACGAAGAACGCAGCGCTGGCCGTCCCGCCCGTGTGCGCCCCGCTTACGAGATGCAGAAGGAAATGGGCTGCGTCTTTGGCCTGAACTGTGGTTGGGAACACCCGCTTTGGTTCGCCGATCAGCCCGGCGCGGTCGAAACCAACGGGTTCACGCGTCAGAACTGGTGGCAGCCTGTGGGACGAGAGGTACAGATGCTGCGTGATCATGTGGGCGTCATCGATATCTCGAACTTCGCAAACTACGTGATCAAAGGGCCAGGCGCGTATGACTGGTTGGATCGTCTGGTGGCTAATCGGGTGCCGACCGAAGTGGGACGGTCCTGCCTGACGCCACTGATCTCGGTCCGGGGTGGCGTGGCCGGTGATTTCACCATCACCAAGGTGGCCGAGGATGAGTATATGATGATCGGCTCTGGCATGGCGGAACGCTATCATCAGCGCTTCTTCAACATGGTTGAACTGCCCGAAAGTACCACGTTGGAAGTTGCCACTAATCGTATCGCTGGCTTCAACGTGGCCGGGCCAAAATCGCGCGATCTGCTGCAACGGCTGACCAACGCGGACCTTTCGAACGAGGCGTTCCGCTTTATGCGGTCCCAGCCCATCGAAGTGGCCGGGGTGACCTGTCTGGCCATCCGCGTTTCGTTCACCGGTGATCTGGGGTGGGAGCTACACTGCGCCGAATCCGATCAAATCAGGCTCTATTCCGCGCTTTTGAATGCGGCGAAAGAGCTGAACGGTGGCCCGGTTGGCGGTCGCGCGTTGGGATCGCTGCGCATCGAAAAAGGCTACGGCTCGTGGGGACGGGAGTATTCTCAGGAATACTGGCCGCAAGAGGTCGGGTTGGCCGGCCTGATCAAACTGGACAAGGATTTCCTGAACAAAGACGCCTATCTGTCCATCAAAGATAATTCTGCCCGCGAAATGCTTTCGATCTTTGAGGTTGATGCCGTTGACGCTGATGCCACCGGAGGTGAGCCGATATTCATGCCAGATGGTACGCCTGTGGGCCGGGTGACCTCGGGTGCCTATGGCTATTCGGTGGGCAAGTCCCTGGCCGTTGGGTATGCCGACCCCAAGGTGGCCGGACCCGGCGATACGGTCGAAATCTACATTCTGGGCAAGCCGCACAGCGCCAGAATCCTCTCAGAACCGCCATTCGATCCCAAAGGTCTCAAATTACGTGATATTCAGCCGGTCGTCGAAGGCGTCTCATGACCGGAACTTTTGCCCGCGTTGCAGATTTTGCCCTGAACCGATCTGCCGATCAGATGCCCGACAGCGCCAAGGAAGCGGCTGCGCTGATGATGCTGGATACGATGGGCATCCTGATCGCCTCTGGCCCGATGGAGGCCGGGGTGATCGCACGCGACACGGCGGCCCTGCTCTATGGTAGCTCTGATCCGGACTACAGCGCCCGGATGATGTTCGACGGGCGTCCGGTCAGCATGGCCGGGGCGGCTTATGCGGCGGCGACCCAGACGGATAACCTGGATGGACATGACGGCTATAACCCGACTAAGGGGCATATTGGTGTCGTGGTTTTGCCCGCACTGATCGCCATGGCCGCCCATCGCCCGGATCTGACGGGCCCCGAAGCACTGGCGACGGTGATCACCGGCTATGAAATTGCCGGGCGCGCGGGGTTGTCGCTGCATGCCTCGGTCAGTGACTACCATACGTCAGGTGCATGGAACGCGTTGGGCGTAGTCGCGATGGCCGCCCGTCTGCGCGGCCATTCGCAGGATCAGATGCGGCAGGCGATGGGTATCGCCGAATATCACGGTCCCCGCAGCCAGATGATGCGCGAGATAGCCAACCCCACGATGCTGCATGACGGATCGGGTTGGGGTGCGCTTGTCGGAGTTTCAGCCGCTATTCTGGCCGAACGTGGCTTTACCGGTGCCCCCGCCATCACGATCGAGGCAGAAATCGCCGCGCCTCATTGGGCCGATCTAGGCCAGTTTTGGCAGGTCGAGCATCAATACGTGAAACCCTACCCAATCTGCCGTTGGGCCCATGCCGCAATCGACGGTGTCCGGGCGGTAATGCGGGACAATGACCTGTCTCATGCGCAAATCCGGTCTATTCAGATCAACACATTCCATCAGGGTGCTTGCCTGTATGCCGGAATGCCGGACACGACCTCTCAGGCACAGTATTCGTTGCCTTTCGCGGTGGCCGTGCAGGCGCTTTACGGTCGGATCGGGGTCGAGCATATTTCCGGTTCCGGTCTTTCTGACCCGGCAGTGGCCGCGCTGATACCCTTTATTCACGTGGCCGAGAGTGATCGTCACAATGCCCGCTTCCCCAAGGGTCGTTGGGCCGATGTCAGTATCGAAACCTCAGATGGGCAGATTTTCGATTCTGGAGATGTCCACGCCCGAGGCGGTCCCGAGGCCCCCATCAGCCGCGAAGAAGTGATCACCAAGTACTCGGAATTCGCAACGCCAGTCATCGGCCCGACCCGGGCTGCGGCAATTCGGGATGCAATTTTGGGCTGGGTCGCGCCGGACTCTCGGATGTCTGACTTGTCTCCGTTGATATTTGATCCTTAGAAAATGTGTCGTTTACGTCGCGCGTGTCGACAAAAATCAGGAAAGTGTCCGCGTTAGAGCCGTATTCACGGCTGACTCAATATGGTAAACAACTCCGCAATCCTGTTGCGGGTTTCCATGCTGTCCCTCAATAGGTTCTCCGCGTCGGCCAGGGGCGTTTCAGGAAGTCGGGCCGGTGCGCCTGTTAGACCTTGGGATGTCTGGACGACCTGATCGAATTTGGTGTGATTTTCCAAATTCACTTGCTCTGGTAGATCGGCCAGCCAGAACAAGCGGTTTGCTTCATCCTCACGACCTGAGTCGCGCATCAGATCACCCGCCGCCGCAAAATCCTCTGCTGCAATCAGGGCTTCAGTCCGCAGCATAATCGCTGTGTCCGTCTGATCATCGTCCAGTTCCAGCATCGCTTGATGCGGACGCTGATCCAATAGCGCGGCTTTGGCCCGCAGACGGGCACGCTCACCCCGCCTCAGTCTGTCCTGAGGACGCTTTGCTAGTGCGTATGCATGTTGTGAAAACCCAAGCTTTGCCAGTCGGTCAGCAACGGCAATGGCTGTGTCGGTTGTCAGATTTTGGGAATGCTTATGTGACAAGATCAGGACGCGGCGCAAAAAGGTCGCATCATCAGCGCGTTCGGTCAGGATAAGCACCGCACGGTTCAGAGCGTCCGCGGATTCCGCATCCTCTGACAGCTCTGTCAACAAATCCAGAGAGGCATCGAATTCCTGACTCAGGCTTAGCGCGACCATATGGGTTTGTTTCATCAGGGGGCCGATGTCAGAACGGCGAAACTCAATCGTGTAGGATTCCGCCAGATCCAGTTCCTGAGGAGAGATTGCGCCACGTTCCACCCAACGTTTGTCGACCAGTCGGGCCAGTGCCAACGGCGCCTCAAGCGTGGCGTCTGACGCTTCGATCGCTTCAGTCAGCAAGGCTTCGGTCCGGGGGGCGTCACCTTCGGCCGCTGCAACCTTGGCCTTTGCCTGCGCGACATTTGCGCTGGTTTGCGTCTTGACGCGATCGACCGAGCGCAAGATCCGCCGGGCGGCTTCTAACTCGTCCCCGTCTACCAGAATGTCCGACAAGGCCGGGCCGACATGGCGCCGCAGATGGTCCGGTAAGCGGGCAAAAGACTGTTCAATAGCCGTTAGATTGGCGTCGCCTTGCAAGTCGCCTTCACTCAGCGCCGCCCACAAAGCCGCATCGCCTTCGCAACGCTGCAAGCCCTGGAACGGATTGTCTTCGATCAGCGGCCCATCATCCAGAACACGGGCAATGGCCGCGATGTGTTCGGTTTCCAAAGATCGCTCGTCCAGCAGGTCCAACGCCCGGATCGCTTCGGCGCCAAACCCGGAATGCGCGTACAGTTTCGCCAGTTTCAGCGCGCTCTCTTTGTCGATGGTATCGAATTCTTGGTACAGTTCTGATCGAAGCTGTGCGGCTTGTTCTGGAAACGGACGCTCGTCAGACCAATGGTCAAAAGCCAGCTCGGCGCTGGATACGCAGGGTGGGCGCCGTTCCACTTTTGGAACATCCGGACCCAAAAGCCCGTTCAAACCGTCCAAAATCGAAGTCACTTGAACATTCAATTCAACATCGGCTGGCAAAAACAGGCTTTGATTTCCGTTGGGTGCGCGTGGCCCCGCCGGCGCAATGTTCAGATCAATGATTCCGCGGTCTGCCCCCTGCAGCAGCCGGGTCGAAAGCTGGTCTTCGAATCCGTTTGCGTTGAGGTTCAACAGCGGCAGGGCCAGTGCATCAATGGTCTGCTCCGGGCCTGTCGTTTTGATTTCTTTTGGGGCTTTGGGCAGGACCGGGGCCGGAATATCAATGGTGAGCGGCGGCAGGAAGGTGCCCGGCGCGATATCAATCACAATCATCGTACTTTTGAAAAGAAAGGCCGAAGCAACACAATCGCAACCGAACTCCAGTTCCAGTGCGCCGCCTGGTTCGGCCTGCGAAATCGCAGCAAGTCGGTTTTGCGCCAGGCGTTGGAAAACGGACTCGGTTCGGTATGTCACATCCTTCAGCGCGACGCTCAGGCGTGCGCCGTTTTTTGTCTGTTTCAGAACCCAATCGGTGTCTTGAGGCACTTGAACCACCAATCTGGTATAACCTTCATGCTCACCCGAGCGCACCGTCAGATCTTGCGCTGCGGCTCCGCTGGCCCCGGCGATGAACGCCGAGAATAAGAATGCAAACCGGGTCATGCGGCCGCCTGTTTGAGTTCTTTCAACGCTTTTTCCAACTCGGTGAAATCAGGGCGGTTGTGGGTTGGGGTGTTCTGACGCCCAACCTCAATGCACATGGCAGCGTTGTGGTTGTGCAGATTGGCGACCAACACTTCTTTAATCAGCTGGTAGAAGTGGTTGTCTTCTTCGACGACAGCTTTCAGTTTGCCCGCGAAAGGTCCGACCAGGCCATAAGCCAGAAACACCCCAAGAAAGGTCCCCACCAGGGCGCCGCCGATCAATTTACCCAGCACTTCGGGGGGCTGGTCAATCGAGCCCATCGTCTTGATCACGCCAAGAACCGCCGCAACGATGCCCAAGGCGGGTAGGCCATCCGCAACCGTCTGCAAGGCGTGGCTGGAATGCATCGCATAGTGGAAGTTCGCCTCCATCCGCTTTTCAAGAACTTCTTCCACCTGATGCGGATCATCATAGTTCATCGAGGCGGCGCGCATCGTATCGCAGATCAGGTCAACGGCCTCTTTATCTGCCTGAATTTTCGGGTAAGCCGAGAACAGAGATGAATTTTCCGGGTCTTCGATATGTTGTTCCACCTCGACCGGGTTGGCCTTGGCAATACGGATCAGCGAAAACAGCAGGCACAGCAGGTCGCGGTAGTCCTCAGGTTTCCATTTTGGTCCTTTGAACACTTTGCCCATGTCTTTGAGGGTGTGTTTGACGGCGCTCATGTCATTGCTGATCAGGAAAGCGCCAACAGCGGCACCGCCGATCATCATCATCTCAAAAGGAAGCGATTTCAAAATGATGGTCATTTTGCCGCCCGCAGCCAGATAACCGCCGAACACCATGGCGAAAATGACGACAATTCCGATTATTCCGATCATGGGTGATCTCCAGCAAAATCCTGTGCGGGGTTAGAGTTTTATTCCTGTGGGGCGGCGGCGTTGCGGCCTGCCATTATGACGCTGATGGTATAGGCGGCTTCGGGGCGCAGCCCGGCCAGAACACCAGCAGCCGCATCGGGCGGCATGCGAGACAGGAATCCGGCGGCAAAGCTTGGGTCCATCGTCTCAAACAACGCTGCGGCGTCCTTGGGTTTCATGCTTTGATAGACATCCGTCAGGCGCGTCAGATCGGTCTCGGCAGCTTTTTCGGCAATGGCGAGCGTCGCGCGCAGGGCCTCTTCGGCCTCTTGCAGGGCAACCAGTCGCGTCTCGATCGCCTGATCGGCGATGGCCAATGCCTTTTCCTTGTCAAGCGCTGCTGCCTCGCGCTTTTTCAGCGCTTCTTCCCGGCGCAGCAGTTCGGTCAGCAGGACCTGTGCGCCGGGCAGATCGGCCTGTGCGTGTTTGACTTTGGGAGCATAAGGTTCGGCAGTTTTTGCCAACGCTGGTCCTGCTTCCAGCCCAAGACGAATCGCGGCAGACCCGATCATCAGCAAAGAGATGACGGCCAGCACGCCACCTTTTGGGCGCCTATCGGCTTTCCGGCGGGTCATGATGCGGCCTCACCCTGAGAGCGATCGTGGCGGAAGAACATCAAGCCGCCCGGCCGCTTGGCCGGTTTTGGGGCGGTCGCGTCCTTTTTTGGCTTCTCGGGCGCTGCGATCGTTTCAGCGACTTCATCTAACTCAGCCACGGCGGATTCCGCCTGTTCCTCGGGTGCGGCGCTGATATCTTCTTCGGTGTCGGTCGACTGGTCGGGTTTGTCTTGCGATGGAACGACGTCGTGCATCGAAGCCATCATCAGCTCTAACCGTTGCGCCACCGATTCGGCCCGCTGCGTCAGCTCTTTCAATTCCGCACCGGACTGGTCCGAGGCTGCTCGTGCGGCACCCAGGGATTTCTTAAGCTCATCCGCCTGGGTCGATAGAACAGCAACCGCGCCGCCCACGCCTTTTTCCAGATCGGTGAAGCGTTTCAGCCGTCGGGACAGCACGAAACAATACAGACCCGCACCCAGCGCGCCGGCGACCAGCAAAATATCTGCAATCAGCTCCAATTTCGCCTCCTAGTTCAAAACGAATTCCATCACGAGAACGTCGCGCACGCGGCCTTCTCCGACGACGATTTCAATGCGGCGCAGCAGATGGCCGCGGATGCGCATCAGGGCCAGAGAATCTTCAAGGTCCGAGACTTCGACCGCGCGTAGATACCCGTTCAGGATGTCCATGATTCGGGGTTTCATCTTTTCGACATCGGCGGCGTATTCGCTGTTCACCTCAAGCTGAGCGTGAAATTTCAGATGCCGCGAGTCGCCTGCGTTCACCGACACGATCACCGGCGGCAGATCGATGAATCCCACTTGCGGCAGGGCCTTTACAGCCTTGCCCTTATCCGTTTCCTTGACGTCTTCCATTGCGGGCTTGCCACCAAAAGGAAGCAACCCGGAGGTGGTCAGGAAATAGCCACCAGCCGCCCCGGCCACGGCCAGAATCACCCCTATGATCATCCCTTTTTTCCCAGATTTTTTTGGTACTTCTGCCTGTTCTGCAGTCGCGTCAGTCATGACGTCCTCATTTGTCCGTTCTGCAATCGTCATAACCCGGCAGGGACTAACCGATTGTTAAGGGCAATCGTTCAAACAAGGGATGCGCCGGGCAGAATGTCGGCGAGTCGGAGGTGATCGTGCAGCAGATCGGAACTGTCTGGGCAAGTTTGGACAGGCGTAAACAAATCATCGTCGCCGGTGCAGTAGTGCTGGTTTTTCTTGGGGTTCTTGCGATGTCGCGACTGGTCACGGCGCCGTCGATGACCTTGCTTTATGCCGGGCTGGAAAGTGGCGCGGCGGGGGATGTCGTCCGCTCGCTGGATCAGCGCGGGGTGCCTTATGAGATTCGGGGCGGCTCGATCTACGTGCCCGGATCACAGCGAGATGAGCTGCGCATGACACTCGCCAGCGAGGGGATGCCCGCCAACGGCAATCAAGGCTATGAGCTGCTGGATTCACTTAGCGGGTTTGGCACCACCTCGCAGATGTTCGATGCCGCCTATTGGCGCGCAAAAGAAGGTGAGCTGGCCCGAACCATCGTTGGCAGCCCTCATGTCAGCCAGGCACGGGTTCATATTGCCAACGGATCGAACAACCCGTTTCAGCGCAGCGTGGCGCCGACGGCCTCGGTCTATCTGGTGCCGTCAGGGGCGCAGATCACATCCGATCAGGCCAAGGCGATCCGGTTTCTTGTGGCGTCTGCCGTCAGTGGTCTGGCGCCTGAGAATGTCACCGTGGTCGATTCGAACGGGGCGGTGATCGGCGCGCAGGAGACCGCAGTCGCTGCGGATACGGCAGATGACAAGGCGCGCCAGTTGCGCGAGCGTGTGATGCGATTGGTCGAGGCGCGCGTCGGCACGGGCAATGCTGTGGTTGAGGTCAGCGTCGACACCGTGACCAAGACCGAATCCATCCGCGAACGCCGTTTTGACCCCAATGGCCGCGTTGCCATCAGCACTGATGTCGAGGAACGCTCGGACAGCGCCCGCAATCAATCCGCCGATGTCACCGTGGCGTCGAACCTGCCGGATGGCGATGGCGCGGGTGGGGACGAATCGAATTCGAACGCGACGCAGACGCGGGAACGGGTGAATTACGAGGTCTCGGAAACCGAATTCGAAGTCCACAATGCCCCCGGTGCGATCAAGCGTCTGACGGTTGCGGTTCTGGTCAACGGCACACGGTCCGTGGATGCGACCGGAGTCGAGACATTTGAGCCGATGCCCGAATCCGAGATGGAGGCCTTGAAGGAGCTTGTGGCCTCGGCCGTGGGGTTCGACGCCGAACGCGGGGACGTCATCACCCTGAAATCGCTGGACCTGCCGGTGGTAGAGCCGCAGGGCACATTGGCAGCGGCCTCGATCTGGCAAAAGGTTCATTTCGACGCGATGTCGCTGATCCAGATGGCAGTGTTGGCGATTGTCTCGCTGGTGCTTGGGCTCTTCGTGATCCGTCCCATCCTGACCAAACCGGCGATGGCCCCGGCCTTGCTGCCCGCCGGGGCACCTCCTGAGCCCGAGGCCATTCTGACCGGCGAGATAGCGACTGACGAAAACGGACAATTTAGCGCGCTGCCGGGCCAGACTGCCGCTGGCTACGTCCCGGCGCTGGCCGCGCAGGCGGGCGCTGATCCGGTCGACCGATTGCGGGCTATGATCGGCGATAAAAAGGAAGAGACCGTCGAGATCCTGCGCAGCTGGCTTGAAGAAGGTGAGGAGCGTGTCTGATGTCGATTGCTCATCTTCTTGAGGATTTCACGCTGCAAGCTGGGGACGGCAAGCTGCACCTGCTGGACGAGGACGCGCTGGAGGAACAGCGGCTGGCAGCGTTCGAGCAAGGCTATAGCGCCGGTTGGGAAGACGCGCTTCAGGCGCAAGAACAAAGCCGAGGTCAGGTCTCAGACGGGCTGGCCAGATCGTTGGAGGACATGTCCTTTACTTATCATGAGGCTGTCACCCGCATGACATTGTCGCTGGACCCGATGTTCCAGAGCCTGGTGGACACTGTCCTGCCCGAAACGCTGGATCGCGGTTTTGCTGTCCGGTTGGCCGAACAGCTGACCGAAATGGCGCGGGAACAGATTGGCCAGCCGATGCAAATCTTCGTGCCCAAGGGCCGCGCGGCTGGGGTAGAGGCCCTGCTGCCGCAGGAACTGTCCTCACCCACTCGCGTGATCGAAGACCCCTCGTTAGAGCCAGGACAGGCCCGGTTGCAGGTCGGTACAACCCAGCGTGAGGTGGATTGCAGCGGTCTGCTCGCCGCGGTCGCGGGGGCATTTGACGCATATTTATTTGAGGCAAAAGAGGCAGTGAACCATGAATGATCCCCAAACTCCGAAACCCGAAAAAGCCAATCCGTTCGAGGCGGTTCCGATTGAGGTAACGGTCTCGGTCGGGCGTGCGCGCCCGCTGATCCGCGACCTGCTGAACATGGGTGAGAACGCCGTGCTGACGCTGGACAAGCGGATCGAGGACCCGGTCGACCTGTATGTCGGAGACCAACTGGTCGCCCGCGGCCTGCTGGAGGAGATGGAGGGCGATCAGGCCGGGCAGCTTGCTGTGCGCCTGACAGAGATTGCGGATTTGCAGAACGGGATCGGTTGATGCGGCTTCTGCTTTGGTTGGTTGTTGCGCTGGCGACACTGTCCCCGTCCCTGGCTGCGGCGCAAGAGCTGTCGCTGTCATTGGGCGAGGGGGGGTCGATCTCGGCGCGGACCATCCAGCTGATCCTTCTGATCACGATCCTCAGCCTGGCACCTGGGCTGGCGATCATGGTCACCTGTTTTCCGTTTCTGATCACCGTTCTGGCCATTCTGCGTCAAGGGATCGGATTGCAGCAATCGCCACCGAACATGCTGATCGTCAGCCTGGCGATGTTCCTGACTTACTTCATCATGGAGCCCGTATTTTCCGAGGCCTGGGCCACCGGTATTCGACCGATGGTCGAAGAAACCATGGCGGTCGAACCCGCGTTGCAGATTGCCATTCAACCCTTCCGAGCCTTTATGACCGCGCGGCTGGACCCGGATACGTTTCACGCGATGGCGGCCTTGCGACCTGACGGTGACGCTATCGCCCTGACGCCCGAGGCGCCGCTATCGATCCTGATGCCGTCCTTCATGCTGTCCGAGATTGCACGCGCCTTTCAGATCGGCTTTCTGATTTTCCTGCCATTTCTGATCATTGATCTGGTTGTGGCGGCGGTGCTGATGTCGATGGGAATGATGATGGTGCCGCCTGCGACGGTATCGCTGCCATTCAAGCTGGCGTTTTTTGTTATTGCGGATGGATGGTCTCTGATCGCTGGCGCGTTGGTGCGCAGCTATATGACATGAGATATCACTGCCGGGTGATTTGCAACCGCGCACGCAAGCCCTGATCCCCGGCCTCGAAGCTGAGGGTGCCCCCATGCTGTTCGGCAATTGTGGCCACGATAGTCAGGCCCAGACCGAACCCGTCTGAGGATCCGGTGTTCGACCCGCGCCGGAACGGTGCCATCAGGTTTTCAATATCAGTGACGGACAGATCGGCACCCTTGTCCTCGACCGTGATGGTCGCGGTGCGGGCGTCGGTTTCCAGCTGCACCTCGGCATGGCGGCCGTATTTCAGGGCGTTGTCGATCAGATTTGTTAACGCCCGTTTCAGAGAGATTGGCCGCCCCATCACCAGCATCCGCCGTGTCTCGGGCAAGGATCCATGCCCGCGTCGGGACATGAAGACCGATGGCGCGCCTTCGACTGCGACCGGGGCGATTTTCTTCAGGGTCACCGGCAGGTCCATGTCCTGATAATCAGCGACTACAGACTCGACCAGCGCGGTCAGGGAAATCTGACGGGGGTCTTCAACGCTGAGTTCCGAGCGTGTGTAAGTCAGCACGCTTTCGATCATGCCCGTCATCTGATCCACATCGGCCTCAAGCTTTTCGCGCAGTTCGTCATCGGCAATCAGGGCCGCGCGCAGGCGAACACGCGTGGCAGGGGTGCCAAGATCGTGACTGACACCAGACAGAACGGTAGCGCGTTTTTCAAGCTGCATGCGCTCTGCATCCAGATGGTCGTTCACGGCTGACACGATGTCGCGCAGTTCCGCCGGGCCGTCGGCATCATAGCTGCTCGGCCCGCCACGGCGCTTGCGGCCGCGCAGGGCGTTGGAAAACCGGGTGAAACTGTCCGAGACATTGCCGATCGATGTCAGGATGACCGCCAAAGCCACGATGGCGGCCAGAATGGCGGGCAGGCGCAGGTCGGCAGGGGCGGCCTTGCAACCCCAGATATCGGTGCCGTCCACCTGCTGCCAGCCCCTGTGTCCGAACCGGGCGACCAGGATTGGCTCGCTGCAATAGGTGGCCAGAAGGCGGGTCAGATTGCCCATCTTCTCGGCCCCGGTCTGGTCAACGCGGGACAGAAGATCAGACACCGGATAAACCAGCCGGTCGGACATCACCGCCAGCGTCAGTTCGCGCCCGGCCAGGGGGGCGGTGTTGTCGGTCAGGATCGACAGGTTGGTGACAAAGCTGCGATCCGACAGGCCGGGCAGTTGCTCGAACCGCCCGGCATCGGCCAACTGCGCAGCTTCGGGGGGCAAGGGGGTGATCGTGATCCCCGGCGGCGGGATTTTGCTGACCCGCAGCTCTTCATAGACGGAAAACCCTGCGACATAGGCGCGTGTCAGAAAGTCATCCCAGGCGCGGGCCGAAGAAAACCACAGCCCGGCGGAGAGAAGCCCCGAGGCAAAGGCGGCCCCTGTCCAGATCCAGCCCAGGCTGCGCAGGCGCGGGGCGCGCACGGTCATGCGTCCTCTTCCACCGACACTTCGGCCGCAAAGACATAGCCGACCCCGCGTTCGGTACGCAGCATCTGCGGGTCTTTCGGGTTGACCTCGATTTTCGAACGCAACCGACCAACCAGCATGTCGATGGCGCGACCCTGCGCCTCGGGTTTGTCGGCGCTGCCGGTGACGTCCAGCGCAGCGGCGATCTCATCCCGGGTCAGGGGGATATGCGGGTTGGCCAGCAAAACCTTGAGCAGCGCAGTTTCCCGTTGTGACAGGGGAACCAGATAACCCTCGGGCGAATGCACCTCATCCCGCTTGCCGTCATAGACCCAGTCGTTGAACCGAAAGCTATGTGTGCGGCGGCGATAGGCCAGCGACGGCGTACGCCGGGCGCGTTGCATCACAGCACGAACCCGCGCTAGCATCAGCTGCGGGTTGAAAGGCTTGGCGATATAGTCGTCGGCCCCGACCTCGTACCCCGCCATGCGCTGATGGTCGGCTGACAGGGCCGAAACCAGAATGATCGGCACATCCTGTTCAGCCCGCAGGCGGGCGCAGATCTCGACTCCGTTCTCATCCCCAAGCATCACATCCAGCAGGATCAGGTCGATCCGTCCCGCTGTCAGATGGTTGCGGATTTCAGCCTCGGAACTGGCGGGCAGGGCGACGAACCCGTTCTGATGCAGGAATTGGGTCATCATCGACCGCATTTCAGGGTCGTCATCCACCACCAAAAGTCGCGGAATGCTCACGCGGTTTGTCCTCCCAGTTTCTGCTCCTCCGACATCATCCATTGTAACGAACGGAAACAGATTCAATGTCAACGTAACACGCTGTAACAAAAGCGGTGAATTTTTGGGTGGTTGCCTGACTTTGGCGCGGATTCAGCGTTGCCAGATGGCGAACTGGTCTCAGAATAACGGGCATCGCTGCATCAGCAGTCACTAAGTTCTCTAGGGAGGAGACAGACAATGAAGCATTTTGCATTCGCCACCGTTTCGACATTGGCCGTTGTGGCCGGGTCGTCGGTTCTGGCCGAGCCGCAGGCCGAGGTTCTGCATTGGTGGACGTCGGGTGGTGAGGCCAAGTCGGTCGCCGTACTGCAGGAAGAGTTCGCGTCGAATGGCGGAACCTGGACCGATATGCCGGTTGCTGGTGGTGGCGGTGACGCGGCCATGACCGCGTTGCGTGCCCGGGTGCTGGCCGGAAACGCGCCGACCGCAGTTCAGCTGAAAGGCCCCGCAATTCAGGAATGGTACGAAGAGGGCGTTCTGGCCGATATCTCATCCGTGGCCGACGCCGAAGGCTGGGCGGATGTGCTGCCCGCATCTATCGCAGGTCACATGAAGTGCGAGGGCACATGGTGCGCCGCACCAGTGAACGTACATCGCGTAGACTGGATCTGGGCCAATGCTGATGTTCTGGCCGCAAATGGCATCGAGATGCCGACCACTTGGGATGAGTTCAACGCCGCTGCGACCAAGTTGATGGATGCCGGTGTTATCCCTCTGGCCCATGGTGGTCAGTCGTGGCAGGACGCCACTGTGTTCGAAGCCGTTGTGCTGGGTATCGGCGGCCCCGAGTTCTATCAGAAAGCACTGGTTGATCTGGACCCCGAAGCCCTGACCTCGGACACGATGGTTCAGGTGTTTGACCAGATGCGTATGATGCGCGGTTACGTGGACGAGAACTTCTCGGGTCGTGACTGGAACCTGGCCACCGCGATGGTGATGAATGGCGAGGCCGCTTTCCAGATCATGGGCGACTGGGCCAAGGGTGAATTCCTGGCGGCTGGCAAGAAGCCCGGCGAAGACTTCCTGTGCGCCTCGACCCCCGGCGACGGCTATCTGTACAACGTCGACAGCTTTGCCATGTTCAACGTGGACGGTGACGACAAGAAAGCCGGTCAGGATCTGCTGGCCAAGCTGATCGTCGCACCGAACTTCCAGAAAGTGTTCAACCTGAACAAGGGCTCGATCCCTGCTCGCACCGACGTGGCGCTGGATGACTTTGACATCTGCGCCAATCTGTCGGCCGAAGACATGGGGTCGACCTCGGCAGCTGGTTCGCTGTTGCCGTCCTATGCCCACGGTATGGCGCTGCGCGGATCGCAGTCCGGCGCAATCACTGACGTTGTGACCGCTCATTTCAACTCGGAAATGTCCTCGGCTGACGCGGTTCAGCAACTGGCGGACGCAGTGGCCAACAGCTACTGATCCGAACCGGTTCTGCCCCTATACTGACGGGGCAGAACCTCTTTTCTCCCGGAGGAAAAAATGTCCGAATGGCTGGAAAACCACCTTCCCAAGGTGGTGCTGGCACCGTCGTTCATTGCCGTATTGATCTTTGTCTACGGCTTTATCGGATGGACGGCCTGGGTGTCACTGACCCGATCGAAACTGTTGCCGAAATACGAGATCAAGGGATTCATCCAGTATGAACGCCTGTTCGACTCACCCCGCTGGGATACGGCAATCAACAACCTGTATATCTTTGGCGCGCTGTTCATCGTGATTGCGATGGTGCTGGGACTGTTGCTGGCCATCCTGCTGGATCAGAAGATCCGCGTCGAAGGTGCGATCCGGACGATTTACCTGTACCCTATGGCGCTGTCGATGATCGTGACTGGCACGGCTTGGAAGTGGATTTTGAACCCCGGGTTGGGCATTGAATCCATGGTGCAGGGTTGGGGCTTTCCGAATTTCGAGTTCGACTGGCTGGTGAACCCCGATTACGCGATCTATACGATCGTAATCGCTGCTATCTGGCAGAGCTCGGGCTTTGTTATGGCGTTGTTTCTGGCAGGTCTGCGGTCTGTGGATGGCGAAATCATCAAGGCCGCGCAGGTCGATGGTATTCCCACTTGGCGCATCTATACGGCGATCATCATCCCGTCGATGGCTCCGATCTTCCTGTCGGCGTTCATCGTGCTGGCCCACCTTGCGATCAAGAGCTTTGACCTGGTCATCGCCCTGACAGGCGGCGGTCCGGGCTACGCGACCGATCTGCCTGCCACTTACATGTATGCCATGGCGTTTTCGCGCGGCGATATCGGTCAGGCGGCATCCTCCGCGATGATCATGATGCTTGTCGTCTTTGCCATCGTGGTTCCCTATCTTTACTCAGAGCTGAGGGCGAAAAATGACTGATCTGTCGATGCCCCAAACCCAAACCCGCACCCAAAGCGCCACGGGCAAGATCGCCTTGCGCTGGTTGCTGTATGTCCTGCTGGGCCTGTTTGCGCTGTATTACCTGATGCCGCTTTTCGTGATGTTGACCACGTCGCTTAAAAGCCTTGAGGAAATTCGCACAGGCAGCCTGATCTCGCTGCCGCGTGAGGTCAGCTTTGACGCCTGGAAAACCGCGTGGTCCGGGGCTTGCACCGGTATCCAGTGTGAAGGGCTGCGGCCGTACTTCTGGAACTCGGTCCTGATCGCGGTGCCTGCGGTGGCCCTTTCGACCCTACTGGGCGCGCTGAATGGCTATGTCGTGGCGCAATGGCGGTTCAAAGGCGCTAATATCATCTTCTCGCTGATGCTGTTTGGTTGCTTCATCCCGTTTCAGGTTGTGCTGCTGCCGATGGCGCGTCTGCTGGGCATGATGGGGATCGCCGGGACCATTCCGGGTCTGATCTTCGTCCACGTGATTTATGGCCTCGGTTTCACCACACTGTTTTTCCGCAATTACTATGTCACCATTCCGGCCGAGCTGACCAAGGCGGCCCGGGTCGATGGGGCCGGATTCCTGCGGATATTCTGGTCGATCTTCCTACCGCTGTCGCTGCCCATCATCGTGGTGACCGTGATCTGGCAGTTCACGCAGATCTGGAATGACTTCCTGTTCGGCGTGTCGTTCAGCCAGGCGGGGACGCAGCCCGTGACCGTGGCGCTCAACAACATCGTAAACTCCACCACCGGCGTCAAAGAGTACAACGTCGACATGGCCGCCGCGATCATCGCGGGGTTACCGACGCTGCTCGTTTATGTCGTCGCCGGTAAGTATTTCATCCGCGGTCTGACCGCTGGCTCAGTGAAGGGATAACCCATGGCTCCCATCCTCGATATTAACAATCTGTACAAGAATTACGGCGCAACCGAGGTTCTGAAGGACATCAACATTTCGATCGAACCGGGTGATTTCCTGGTGCTGGTCGGCCCCTCGGGTTGCGGCAAGTCCACCCTGCTGAACTGTATTGCGGGGCTGGAGGAAATCACCGGTGGTACGCTATCCATCGGGGGCAAGGACATGACCCATGTCAGCCCCAAGGATCGCGACATCGCGATGGTGTTCCAGTCTTATGCCCTGTATCCGACCATGTCGGTGGCCAAGAACATCACCTTTGGCATGAAGGTACGCGGGGTCGATCAGGCGACGCAGGAGGCCAAGCTGAACGAGGTTGCCTCGTTGCTGCAGATCGAACCGCTGCTGAACCGCCGCCCCAGCCAATTGTCAGGCGGTCAGCGTCAGCGGGTGGCGATGGGCCGGGCACTGGTGCGCGATCCCAAACTGTTTCTGTTTGACGAGCCGCTGTCGAACCTTGACGCGAAGCTGCGGGTCGAGATGCGAACCGAGATCAAGAAACTGCATCAGACGCTGGATGCCTCGATCGTCTACGTGACCCATGACCAGATCGAGGCGATGACGCTGGCGACCAAGATCGTGGTTCTCAAAGGTGGAATCGTGCAGCAGATCGGCAGCCCGGCTGAAATCTACAACAACCCGGCCAATCTGTTTGTGGCTGATTTCATGGGCTCACCGGCGATGAACCTGATCCCGGCGCAAGCGTCAAAGACCGGCCCGGGCACGCAGATCGCCATTGCACGTGAAACGGGCGAGACACTGGTTCTGAACGATGCCCGCGATCTGTCACTGCCCGAGGATGTGATTCTGGGCCTACGCCCCGAAGACATTGCCGAGGCGGGGTTCCGTGCCGGTGATGGTGTGCAAGAGGCCTCCTGTATGGTCGACATGGTCGAACCGGCGGGGGCTGATACTTATGTAGTCTCGGAACTGGGCGGCAAACAGGTTACTGCGCGGCTGCACGCGGAAACCAGCGCGCAGGCGGGCAAGATGTTGAACCTGGCCTTTGACATGAGCAAGGTGTCCTATTTCGCCAAGGAAACTGGCGAACGGCTGAACTAAACAAAAAAGCCGCGCGAACCCAATCGCGCGGCTTTTTTCAATTTGTGAACCGGATCAGCCGACCCTGTTCCGTTTCATATCCTTGATCAGACGGTTCAGATCGCCGCCGCGCGCATCCAGCATTGCGCCGATCTCGGTCCGCTCGGTCAGCAGCATATTCACCCCTTCGATGAACATGTTGAAGAACTTGTCGCGGCCCGATTTGTCCGACACCAGGAAGGTTACTTCGAACGGGGAAGAGCCCTGCAGCTTGACCGAGGTGCGCACCTCGTATCCTGCCTTAATCTTGCGGGCATTGCGAACAGTGACCTGACCGCCAATGAATTCGCGGAAGCGGCGGCCATATTTGTTGGAAATATAGCCCTGAAATGCACTAGTGAATTGCTTGATTTGCGACGGGCTGGCTGATCGGCCATCGGCCCCCAGCACATAGCGCGCCATGATTGGCACGTCGGCATATTGCACGAAGATCTTTTCAAAATCGCGGATCATCGCCTTTTCAGATTTACCCGAGGCGATCACGCGGTTGATATCGTCCACGACACTGACAACCAACGCCTTGGCGCTGGCTTCGGTCTGGGCAAAAGCGGGCAGGGCGGATAGCGCCAAACCGGCCAGGCCGGTGGCGATAAAGCCGCGTCGGTTCAGATGGTTATTCGGCATAGGGGTCCTCGTAGGGGTCTAGGTAGGGGTCCCTGACTGGGTCAGTCCCGATATCTGCATAAGGGTCATCGTACAGACCCAGATAGGCGTCCTCATCGTCGCGTGCCAGTTCAAAGCGGCGGTTTTGGATGTAAATTGTCTGTGCCTGCGCATAGCTGTCGGCGCTTTCATACAGGATTGAATCCACCGTATCCGAGAACCGGCCCCGATCACCCATGCGGCGGACGACCTCGGCATATACGCCGATATTGTCCACCGGACGGACCGGTGTGAAATTGATCGGATTCGAGAATAGATTGACCACAACACCAATCGCATCCCGTTGGGTTGACGGGCCATAGAAAGGCAGCTCGACATAAGCGCCCTCGCCAACGCCCCAAACATGCAGGGTCTCGCCGAAATCGGTATCCACCGGCGGCAGGTTCAACTCGGCAGCGGGGTCAGACAGGCCCAAGCCGCCCACAGTGGTATTGACCACAAAGCGCAGCAAAGCGTTGCCAGATTGTTTGACATTGCCTTGCAACAGGTAGTCCAGCGCCTGCCCGGGCATCGTCAGGTTTTCAGCGAAATGGTTAAAGCTTGTCACCATCGGATCGGGTACGATCTTGACATAGCCTTTCGAGGCCGGACGGAACAGAAACCGGTCAACGCCCAGGTTGAATTTGTGAATGCCCCGGTTGGTGTTCTCATAGGGATCGAACACCTCATTCGACGGGGTCCCCTCCGGCGGTCGCGTGGCGCAGGCGCTAAGGAATGCCATCACGGACATGACGATAAGGTGCTTCAGGCGGGGTCTGCTCAACACGGTCTTTGCCACTCCTAAACGTTCGGGTTCCACACGCCCGAACTGTCAATCAATACTGCCCGTGGCCACATAGCATGGCCCAATCCGATGTCACATATACGTTTCGCAACCAGTATGAAACAAAAAGCGTTTAACCTGTGCGACGTACTTACGTAAAGTGGTACAGGTTCAACTGTTCGGCATAGGAAGAGTTACGCTGACCGCTCTGGGTCGTCTATCCCCGTTTTCGTACTTTCCGATCCCGGTCTTCCCGGTTAGCTTCGCCCCGACTCAAAGATTGGGAGGAAACTTCATGAGCATCGCAGCAAAACTGGAAAGCCTGGGCGTCAACCTACCGGACGCGCCTGCGCCGGCGGCGAACTATGTACCCTTCGTTCGGGTGGGCAACATCGTCTATGTCTCGGGCCAGATTTCCAAGGATGACGATCTGATCACCGGCAAGCTGGGCGATGACATGGAAATCGAAGCTGGTGCCGCGGCGGCAAAGGTTTGCGCCATCAATCTGCTGGCGCAGGTCAAGGCAGCCTGTGGCGGTGACATCAACAAACTGGTGCGCGTGATCAAGCTGACTGGTTTCGTGAACTCGACCGCTGATTTCACAGCGCAGCCACAGGTGATCAACGGGGCGTCGGATTTCCTTGTCGAAGCCCTGGGTGAGGCTGGCCGTCATTCCCGCTCGGCCGTCAGCGCCGCGGCACTGCCGCTGGGCGTGGCCGTCGAAATCGAAGGTATTTTCGAGGTTCAATGACACCGCCTTTGCCGTCTGTATTCCTGCAGGCCCCGATTGCGCATCGGGCGCTGCATGACCTTTCGGAAAACCGCCCGGAAAACAGCCGGGCGGCCATCCGTGCGGCTGTCGAGGCCGGGTATGGGATCGAGATTGATTTGCAGCGGACCTCGGACAGTCGGGCAATGGTGTTTCATGATTACGACATGACACGCCTGACCGGGCAGCCCGGCCCTATTCAGCAGGTGACAGCGACACAGGCGCAGGCGACACAGCTGCTGCATGCTGATGATGGTATTCCGACGCTGGACGACGTGCTTGCACAGGTGGACGGCAAGGTTCCCTTGCTGATCGAGTTCAAGGATCAGGACGGCGCGATGGGTTCCAATGTCGGATCACTTGAGGCCGACGCGGTACGGGCCTTGCAGGGTTATGACGGGCCAGTGGCCTTGATGTCTTTCAATCCCAACAGCGTGGCCGAACTGGCGCGTCTTGCCCCCCATCTGCCGCGCGGGTTGGTGACCTGTTCTTACCAGCCCAAGGTCGAGCTGCTGCCGCAGAAGGTCTGCGATCACCTGCGCGACATACCCGATTTCGACAGGGTCGGCGCCAGCTTTATCAGCCATGAGGTCGCCGATCTGTCCCGCCCCCGCGTGGCCGAACTGAAGGCGCGCGGCGTGCCGGTTCTGTGTTGGACCGTACGCTCGGCCGAGCAAGAAGCTCAGGCCCGAACGGTTGCCGATAACGTGACCTTCGAAGGGTATTTGGCGCCACATCCGGGTTGAACCTGCCCCTCGGTGTCACAGATAAAGATCAGACGCGGAGGGCACATGGATCAGGCGCAAATCGAAGTTCAGGTTCTGAGATCGCTTTCGCAGATTTCTGCGACCGAATGGGATGCCTGCGCCTGCCCCGAGGCCGCCGACGGTGGTCAGCCGCTTGATCCCTTTACCACGCATCGATTCCTGCTGGCGCTGGAAAACAGCGGTTCGGTTGGGCCGGGAACTGGCTGGCAACCGCAATACCTGACCGCATATCTGGATGGGATGCTGATCGCGGCCGCGCCGATGTACGCCAAATTGCACAGTCAAGGCGAATACATCTTCGACCACAGCTGGGCCCATGCTTATGAAAACGCAGGCGGGCGGTATTACCCCAAACTGCAGATCGCGGTACCGTTCACTCCGGCCACCGGGCGGCGGTTTCTGGTGCGACCGGGCTACGAGGTGCCGGGCATGTCGGCCCTGGTGCAAGGGGCCGTGCAGATTGCAGCCGATAACCGGGTGTCTTCGGTTCATGCCACGTTCTGCACCGAGGACGAAGCGCTGGCGGGCGAACAGATGGGTCTGTTGCTGCGTCAATCACAGCAGTTTCACTGGCTTAACGACCAATATGTGGATTTTGATGGGTTTCTGGCCGCGCTGTCCTCGCGCAAGCGCAAGAATATCCGTAAGGAACGCGCGCAGGCCTGTGAATTTGGCGGAGAAATTCACACCTATTCCGGTGATGATCTGCGCCCTGAACATTGGGATGCGTTCTGGCGGTTCTATCAGGATACCGGCGCGCGGAAGTGGGGATCGCCTTACCTGACGCGACAATTCTTTGATATCGCTCAGGAAACCATGACGGATGATATGGCGTTGGTTCTGGCAGAGAGGGATGGCTATCCGATTGCAGGGGCACTAAATTTTATTGGGCGCGAAACGCTTTATGGCCGCTATTGGGGCTGCGTCGAACATCACCCCTGCCTGCATTTTGAATTGTGCTACTATAGGGCGATCGACTTTGCCATTGCCGAAGGATTGGCCCGTGTTGAGGCCGGTGCGCAAGGCGAACACAAGTTGGCGCGGGGCTATCTTCCCATGCGCACGTATAGCTTGCATTGGGTCGCCGACCCCGGCTTTGCCGATGCGATCAAAAAATACCTGGACGCCGAGGCCCACGCAGTGGGACAAGAGATTGAGATTCTGACGGAATACGGCCCGTTCAGGAAATCGAACCCGGAGGAACAGCAATGACCGAACTATTGTCGCCCGAGACCCGCGGACCGCTTCTGGACCCGCTGTTCAACAACGGCTGGACCATGGTTGAAGACCGGGATGCGATCACCAAGACCTTTATCTTCGAAGATTTCGTGCATGCCTTTGGCTGGATGACGCAGGTGGCGATTTTTGCCGAAAAGTGGAATCACCACCCCGAATGGTCCAACGTCTATCGCACCGTCGAGGTGACGCTGGCCACCCATGACGTCGGCGGCATTTCGGCGTTGGACGCCAAGCTGGCGCGCAAGATGGACAGTCTGTGCTAACGGTTGCCTGAGCCAACCCCGCCTGCAAGCGACGCGGTTATGCCCATCTGCTCGAACTCGGCGGGTGTTACGGTGCCACTGCTGACATCGATGTCGCGCGGAATACCGGTTGTCCGGTTTCCGATCTGACGGACACTGCGCGCAGCCGGGTTAATGTCCAGACACTTGGTGTTATAGCAGGTCAACCCGGATGTGTTGATCTGAATGCGTTCCTGCCCGTCCGGTCCGGTCACGACCGGAGCCTGCGGCGCATCGCAGGCTGCAAGCAGTCCGAAAGCGGCAAGAAATCCCCATTTGTACATGGCTCACCTTTGCCAGAAACGCCCTGCACGTTGCGGGGCGCTTGTTTCAATCCAGGATGCCGTTCTGGTTTTTGTCGGCGGCCTCAAAATCGTCGCCCATCTGTGCGTCGTATTCCGGCCGTGAGATAAAGTTGTCATTGTTGCGATCAACTTTCCGAAATTGTTCTAAGCCCAGATGCGGCTTTGCCTCTTCCAATCCCACCGAACCGTCCTTGTCTTCATCCATTGCCTGATAGGCATAATCGGAAAAGTCATTGTACTCATCGCGGGACAGGAAGCCGTCATTGTTTTTGTCGATGGCTCTCAGTTCTTTTTCGTGCAGCCCTCTGACGGTTTCAGCCGTGGCCGCGCCGCCCAGTACAAGGACCGCAGCAATCAATATTCCACGTGTCATCTTGGCTCTCCTCAGCATGCGTATCTGTTGCCTTCAATGGCACCGGCGGCTGCGCCCGCCGCTGTCAGGATGGATTTTCCTGACCCGCCACCGAATTGGTTGCCGATTGCGCCGCCAATCAGCGCTCCGCCCAGTGATCCGCTGAGGCATGCGATTTCGTGCTGTCGCGCTGCCTGTTGCTGAGGGGTGGGCGCTGGGCCGCAGGCGGCCAGTGCCCCCGCCGTGCCCAGTAATAGGGTGAATACCTTCAGTTTCATCAATGAACTCCCTGATTGTATGCCACAACTATTGGCGGATCAGGACGTTGCATCAAGTTAAATAGCGTTCAAGGCCCCGAGGTGACCCGGGGCCGCGCGCAGATTCAGATCGCGTCCAGCAGGCTCTCGCCTGCCGAAATCTCGCAAGCACCAGGGCTTTCTTCCAGGTTCAGAGCAGTCACTTTGCCGTCTTCGACCAGCATGGCATAGCGCTTTGACCGGGAATACAACCCGGCGGGCGGGGCATCGAATTCCATGCCGATGGCCTTGGTGAACTCGGCCGAGGCATCGCCCAGCATGGTCAGACCTGCATCAGTTGCGCCGGTGGCCTCGCCCCAGGCTTTCATCACGAACGGGTCGTTGACCGAAACGCAGATGATCTCATCCACGCCATTGGCGGTAAACTGGTCTTTGGTGCGAATGAAGCTGGGCACATGGGCCGAACTGCAGGTCGGCGTGTATGCTCCGGGCACCGCAAAGATCACCACTTTGCGCCCTTTGGTTTTGTCTGAAATCCGCACCTCTTCGGGGCCGTCTGCGCCCAGTTGCGTCAGTGTGGCGTCGGGCAGTGTCTCACCTGTTGAAATCATTTTTTAAGCTCCTGTCGTTTGGATTTGCAGAGTCGGGCTCAGCCGCAATATAGGTGGTCGCGTGGATGAGACCACGGGAATTCGACACGGTGGGAGGAACATGAGCCATATTGTCGTCATCGGTGCCGGGCAGGCGGGGTCGTCGCTTGTTGCCAGGCTGCGCAAAGACGGGTTCGAAGGGGACGTCACTCTGATAGGGGCCGAGCCGCATCTGCCTTATCAGCGCCCGCCGCTGTCCAAGGCTTATCTGCTGGGTGAAATGGAGCTGGAGCGCCTGTTCCTGCGGCCCGAAAGCTTCTACGCCGAGAACAATATCACCCTACGTTTGGGTCAGCGCGTGACGGCGATTGATCCGCAGGCCAAAACCGTGACCGTGGGGGATGAGGTCATCGCATATGACGAACTGGCCCTGACCACCGGGTCGGACCCGCGCTACCTGCCTGCCGCGATTGGCGGTGATCTTGAAGGTGTCCACGTAGTACGCGATCTGGCCCATATCGACGAGATGGAGCCCCGCGTGAAAGATGGCGCGCGCGCCCTGATCGTGGGCGGCGGCTATATCGGGCTTGAGGCCGCGGCTGTCTGCGCCAAGCGCGGGGTCAAGGTGACTTTGGTCGAGATGGCCGACCGCATCCTGCAACGGGTCGCCGCGCCCGAGACCAGCGATTACTTCCGCGCATTGCACAGTGAATATGGCGCCGATATCCGCGAAGGTGTCGGGCTGGATCGTCTGGTGGGCGACAACGGCAAGGTGGTTGGTGCGGTTCTGACCGACGGCACCGAGATCAAGGTCGATTTTGTTGTCGTTGGTGTGGGCATCGTCCCATCAACCCAACTGGCCGAGATTGCAGGGCTTGAGTTGGAGAACGGCATCAAGACCGATGCGCATGGTCGAACCTCTGATCCGGCTATCTGGGCGGCAGGCGACTGCGCGTCCTTCCCACATGGCGATGCCCGTATTCGTCTGGAAAGCGTGCCGAACGCGATTGATCAGGCCGAGATCGTGGCCCAGAACATGCTGGGCGCGGCCAAGGACTATGTGGCGACGCCGTGGTTCTGGTCGGATCAGTATGACGTCAAACTGCAGATCGCGGGCCTGAACACCGGCTATGACCGCGTGGTGACCCGTCAGGGTGACGGTCAGACCGTGTCCTTCTGGTACTACAACGGCGATCAGCTGATCGCCGTTGACGCGATGAATGATCCTCGCGCGTATATGGTTGGCAAGCGCCTGATTGAGGCGGGCAAAACCGCTGATCCGGCCGTGGTCGCCGACCCTGACGCGGATCTGAAACCGCTGCTCAAGGCGTGAGGATCATCGCCGGAGAGTTCCGGGGCCGGGCCTTGGCGTCGATCGGCAAAGGGGATGCGGGCGCTCATTTGCGCCCCACCACCGACCGGGTGCGCGAAAGCCTGTTCAACGTGTTGGGTCATCAGATCGACTTTGATGGGCTGCGCGTTCTGGACCTGTTTGCCGGAACCGGCGCGCTGGGGCTTGAGGCGCTGTCGCGTGGCGCTGCACAGGTGACCTTTGTGGATGACGGGCGGGTGGCGCAGGGGCTGATCCGCAAGAATATCGACCTGACCCGCAGCGCCGATCGCACCACCTTGATCCGCCGGGACGCCACGCGGCTGGGCGAAAATCCGGGTGCGCCCTATGATCTGATCTTTCTGGATCCGCCTTATGGAAAATCCATGGGGCAAAAGGCCATCGCTGCCCTGTCCCATGGCTGGATTGCCGACGACGCGCTGATCGTGTGGGAGGAAAACAGCCCCATGGCAGCGCCGCAGGGGTTCGACCTGCAGGACAGCCGGAAATACGGTGACACGCATATCTCGTTGATGTGGCGAAATGTTTCAGGCTGAAACCCTGCGGGCAAGGTTCTGCTGACACCCGGTTTGCACCTGCGCGCACGGTTGGCTAGGCACAGTGCAAAACAAAGAGGGCAGGCATGCACGATCTGGTCATTTTCGATTGCGACGGTGTTCTTGTGGACAGTGAACCGCTGTCCAATCAGGTGCTGGTCGACAATCTTGGACGGTATGGGTTGAACTTGACGCTGGAAGACAGTGTTGCGTTCTTTCTTGGGGGGACAATGACCGGAGTGCGCGACAAGGCCCGCGCGCTGGGCGCAAACTTGCCCGAAGATTGGGTCGATGAGGTTTATGCAGAAACCTATGATCGTTTGCGGCAGGGCGTGGAACTGGTTTCGGGTATTCCGGAACTGCTGACCGCGCTGGATGCTAAGGGCATCCCCTTCTGTGTGGCGTCAAATGGAAGTCCCGACAAAATGCAGATTACTCTGGGCCAGAACGGTTTGTGGGAGCGTTTTAGCGGCGCAATGTACTCCGCCCATGTCTTGGGAACCGCCAAGCCTGATCCGGTCATGTTCCAGACGGCCGCCGATCAATTCGGGGCCACCGCACCAGTGGTGATCGAAGACAGCCAGAACGGCGTAATGGCAGCCAAACGCGCGGGCATGCGCTGTCTGGCCTACGCGCCGCATGGGCAGGGCGAGAAGCTGGCGGAACTTGGGGCCGAAGTCTTTACCGATATGGCCGAGGTTCCGACGCTTTTGGGAATCTGACCTGGACGTGCTAGCATTCGGGGCATGGACCGTACCTTAAATCCCCCGATCTGGACCCTTTCAAAGGATACGGAATCGACTACCGGCCCCGAACGCAATCCCATGCGCGCACCGGTATTCATTCACGACGCAGTGACGCCGTGGCGGGATGAGACATTGCTGCTGAAGCTATTGCGCGATCAGGCCGTCAATCTGGACGAATAGGTTGGGTGAAACTTGTTGCCCGGTGACAGGGTAAAGATCTCAACCCCATCTGCCGTGACACCCACCGAATGTTCGAACTGCGCCGACAGTGACTTGTCACGGGTCACGGCGGTCCAGTCATCGGCCAGCGTTTTGGTCTCGGGGCGGCCCAGATTGACCATCGGCTCGATGGTGAAGAACATGCCTTCTTCCAGCTTCGCTCCAGTCCCCGGACGGCCATAGTGCAGCACGTTGGGCGGGGCGTGGAACACACGACCCAACCCGTGGCCACAGAAATCGCGGACAACGCTCATCCGGTGCGCCTCGACATAAGCCTGAATCGCGTGGCCGATATCGCCGAAGGTGTTGCCCGGCTTGACCATCTCAATGCCTTTGAACAGCGCATCATGGGTCACCTGAATCAGACGCTCTGCCTTGCGGGGCAGTTTACCGGCCACGAACATGCGCGAAGTATCGCCGAACCAGCCGTCAACGATGACGGTAACGTCGATATTCAGGATGTCGCCATCCTTCAGGCGCTTGTCGCCTGGGATGCCGTGGCAGACCACATGATTCACGCTGATACAGCTTGCGTGCTGATAGCCCTTGTAGCCTATGGTGGCCGACGTTGCGCCTGCATCCTCGACCATCTGAGTGATCAGGCGGTCGATCTCACCGGTTGTTTGGCCGGGAAAGACATGATCCGCAATATCGTCGAGTATCCGCGCCGCCAGTGCCCCTGCCGCGTGCATGCCGGCAAAGTCACCCTGTTCATAGATGCGGATGCCATCCTTGGTCAGACGGCCACGATGTTCTTTCATGGATGCGAGGCTCCAAATGTTTCGCGCAGCACTCCTTTTACGCTGCTTGTGCAGAAAGTACCAGAGGGCGTTGGGTCGTAATGTCAAGTCCGCGCCCGGTCTGGTACCTGATCGCATATAGACCCTCAGGTAATTTTCAACTAGCACAAAGCAAGGCTGCGCGGGTGCGCGAAACAGGAGAAGGCGTGCAAATGCAAAGAAAAGCAGACCAGTTGAGGGCCGAGATCACCAATATCAGCGCGCTTCTCCAGGCTGGTCGGCTGGATCAGGCCTTTAAACGCGCCACCAAGGCGGCCAAGAAATGGCCTAAGGCTGCGGCGTTGCCCCGAATTGCCGGTCTGTGCGCAATTCAGCAGCAGAACTTCAAGCAGGCCCAGATGTATTTTGAACGCGCTTGGCGGCTGGACCCCGGCAATGCCGAACTGATCCAGAACTATGGCCTGAGCTTGATTCAAGGCGGCGAACCGGCTACTGCCTTGAAGTTTTTGGAAAAAATCAGCGCACGTGGTCCTCTCAGCCCGGCGCAGCTGTTCATTCAGGCGTTGGCCCTGCTGCAAGAGCAAGAAGCGGAAATGGCCCTTGTAGCCATCGAACAAGTCCTGAAGCGCGAACCCGCCAATGTGAATGCGCAAATTCTGAAGGCGGACATTCTGGACGCGTTGCAGCAATGGGATAGTGCTGTAGACATGTTGAATACGCTGGTTCGAAAAAACCCGCGGTTTCTTCCCGGCCTGTTGCGTCTTGCCAGATCTCAGTTGGGTTTGGGCCAGCTTGGCGAGGTGTTAAAGAACCTACGCACAGCCCTGGTGCAAGCGCCTGGTCACCCCGAGGCGCTTGAGATGATGGCGGGGTTGCCCAACCTGACCTTCGAGGATGCCGCAACGCTGAAGACGCAGATCGCAGCTGCGCTGGAGCGCGGCGTGCCAAACCCTAAGGATGCTGTGATGGTATGCTTTGCTGCGGCCAGCCTGGCACGCCGCGAAAAGAACACACCGCTTGAAATGCAGCACCTGTCTGAGGCTCATTTGATGCAGCGTGCGGGGTTTGACTCTTGGGAAGAACGCAGCGTGCAGGAATGCGATAAACGGCTGGCTGCGCCATTGCCCGCTGCCCAGCCCAAACCATCCAAGGGCAGTACCCGGCCGATTTTTGTGGTTGGTCTACCCCGGTCGGGCACCACGCTGGTCGAGCGTATTCTGGGCCGTCACTCTGCTGTTCAGGGTTTGGGTGAGCTGGCATCAGTACACCAATGGGCCAGACAGGCCGAAGCGCAACCACCCGAATGGCGCGAGGCTCATAATCTGGCCGATTTCTACATGGGTAAGCTGCCTTCATTGACAAATGGCGCAGTGGCTTTTGTGGACAAAGCACCGGGCAACTACGCTTTTTTGGGTGAGATTGCGCAAGCTTTCCCCAATGCCGTGATTTTTAACGTGCTGCGAGACCCGCGCGATGTCGCGCTGTCCATGTGGCGCGCGAATTTTGGCGCGGGCGGGTTGTATTTCACCCATGACCTGGACTGGATGGCGGCCGAGGCCAACCGGTATCAGCGCTATATGCGGCACTGGCACAAGGTACTGCCCGGGCGCATTCACGACGTTCGGTACGAGACGTTGGTAGGCAATCTGGAAGAAACCGCAAAAGAACTGGCTCAGATCTGCGATCTGTCCTTTGAGGACGCGATGCTGTCACCGGACAAGTCCCCGAATGCGATTAAGACGGCCAGTAACCTACAGGCGCGCAAGCCGGTCAATGCCGCCTCGGTCGGGGGCTGGCAGGCGGTGACAGATGAGTTCGAGCCGTTTGTGAACGGACTGGATGCCGAGTTGTGGGCAGAGTTTCTGGATGCGCCGGGCGATGCTGAGGAACAGCAAGCCTGAAACCTATTGCGCCCTTATCCATTGTGGCCGCTTCGGTTCAATCCCTTGCGGGCAAACGATCGCGCGCAAGCGCAGTCCAGAAATCGACCCCCAAGAGCAGCAATTCATCATTGAAATCGTAATCGCTGGAGTGCAGCGGTTGCCCATGCGGTCCGGTTTCGCCATTCCCCATCAGCAGAAAACAGCCCGGAACGGCCGCGCTGAAATGGGCGAAATCTTCGGAAAAGCTCATGGGCTGGCGGTCGGGGATGGTGTCGGCGCCGATGGATCGTGCGGTTCGAACAACGGCCTGTGTGGGTTCCTCGGCATTAATTGTTTCGATGAATTCCGTGTTGAACGTGACATCGACCGAGACCCCGTGCGCGATGGCCACACCGCGTGCGATTTCGCGCATCAGGCCCTCGATAGTGATGCGGTCTTCGGGGCTGCGGGCGCGTACGTCGCCTTTCAAGGTCGCATGTCCCGGCAGAACATTGCGCTGCCCATCGGTCAGAAACTCGGTCACTGACACCACCGCCCCGGCACCGGGGGCAAGTTTGCGCGATACGATGGTCTGCAATGCCTGCACCATGTCCGCGCCAATGGTGATCGCATCGCGCCCTGCTTGCGGCATCGAGGCATGACCCCCCTGACCGGTGATGGCAATCTCGAACAGGCTTTCTGAGGAACAGATCAACCCGGTCCGCGTCGATATCTGCCCGACAGGGGCACCGGGAAGGTTGTGAATGGCATAGATCTCGTCCACCGGAAACTGTTCCAGAATCCCTTCATCAATCATCGCCCGCGCGCCGAGCCCATGTTCTTCATTGGGCTGGAACAAAAAAACTATGGTGCCATCGAAACCGGGATCAGCAGCCAGTTCTTGCGCGGCGCCAAGCAACATGGTCATGTGGCCGTCATGCCCACAGGCATGCATCACGCCGTCGGTCTCCGAGGGGTAATCGTGCTGGCTGGTCTCATGAATCGGCAGGGCATCCATATCAGCGCGCAGCCCGACGGCCCGGTTGCCTGTACCCGCTTTCAACACCCCCACGACGCCGACGCCCTCGTGAACGTCTAATCCGAGATCGCGCAGAAATTCCGCTACTTTGGCCTTGGTACGTGTCTCATCGAACCCAAGTTCCGGAAAGCGGTGAAAATCTTGCCGCAAGGCAACTAGCTTTTCTTGATTGGACTCCAAGTGCGTTCCCCTGACTGGTGGGTAAATCGTTGGTGCGGGTGACCCGGGTATAGTCAAACGCGCGGACCGGGAAATGGCAACGGGCGCAACAGATAAAATCCGGCCTTATCCGGGTTGCGCCCGAATCCTTTCGCCGACCGTGATTTCGGTGGGTGCAATGCGCGTGCCGTAAATCAGCCGCTCGACCCCTTGCCCCCGCGCGATCTCGAACGCGGCCGCGTAGGCTGGGTCGATATCCGCGGCCAGCGCGAACCGGTCGCAATCGGTGCGCTGCACCAGATACAGCATGATCGCGCGGTGCCCCTGCGCCGCCATCTCCGCCAATTCGCCCAGATGTTTTGTGCCGCGCGCAGTGACGCTGTCCGGGAACTCGGCCAGTCCCGGTTGGCGAGACAGGGTGACGCTTTTGACCTCGACATAGGCATCTGGCAGGCCCGGTTGGGTCAATAAAAAGTCGATGCGGCTGTTTTCGCCGTATTTCACCTCGGGGCGGACGGTCCTGTAGGCCGCAAGTTCCAGAATCTCACCAGCTTCCAGTGCCGCGCGCAGGGCTTTGTTGGGAACCGAGGTGTCGACCCCGGTAAAGTGTCCATTTTCATGATCGACCAAACGCCAGCCGTATTTCAGTTTCTTCTTCGGGTCGTCATTGGGCTCAAGCCAGATTTTCTCACCCGGCTCCGCCAGACCCATCATTGAGCCTGGATTGGCGCAGTGTGCGGTCACCTCGCGCCCGTCCTCCAACGTGCAATCGGCCAGGAAGCGTTTGTAGCGTCGGATCAGGCGGGCGGGGACAAGGGGGGTTTCAAATTTCATGCCTCAGGGCCTATACCTGCCCCAAAGGTCGATCAAGAGGGAGGCACGCGCCATGGCCAATCCAACCGCTGCAATGCTGGTGATCGGGGATGAAATCCTTTCAGGCCGCACCCGAGATGCGAATATGCATTACCTCGCCGGTGAACTGACCAAACATGGCATCGATCTGAAAGAGGTGCGCATTGTCAGCGACGACGCATCCGCCATTGAAACGGCGGTCAAGGCGTTGTCGGAAGCCTATGACAATGTCTTTACCAGCGGTGGGATCGGCCCGACCCATGACGATATCACCGCCGACAGCATTGCCCGTGCGTTCGACACGCCTATCGACGTGCGCGAGGATGCGCGCGCTTTGTTGCAGGCCCGCTATGACAAATCCGGGCAGGAGTTGAACGCGGCCCGCCTGCGTATGGCGCGCATTCCGGACGGGGCGGCGCTGATCGACAATCCGGTTTCGACCGCGCCGGGGTTCACCATTCAGAACGTGCATGTGATGGCCGGGGTGCCCTCGGTGTTTCAGGCGATGGTTGCCAGCGTGTTGCCCGGCCTGACCGGTGGCAGCCCGTTGTTGTCGCAAACCCTGCGCGTAGAACGTGGTGAGGGTGATATCGCGGGACCGCTGTCCGCCTTAGCTGAAGATTTCTCGGACCTGTCCATCGGCAGCTACCCGTACCAGATCAACGGCGTGTTTGGGGCGAACGTGGTTGTGCGCGGCACAGACGGGGCACGGATCGACGCGGCTGTCACCCGGTTGGCGAAAGAGCTTGATCTGTGAGCGTCAACTGGTCCGACATCGTTGACGGCACCTGGCCCGCTGCGGGCTATGAACGGCTGGGGCCGTTTCAGCTGCGACAAGGGCAGGGCGGCGGATCGCGGGTGTCAGCGGCCAGTGCACTGGGCCCGGTGACCGAAGCTGATATCAGCGCTGCCGAGGCTGCAATGCAGGCAATGGGGCAAAAGCGCCTGTTCTGTCTGCGTCCGGGGGATGAGGCATTGGATGCTCAGCTTGCCGCGTGCGGGTATGAGGTTCTGGATCCGGTTAACATCTATGCCTGCCCAACTGATCACCTGACGGATACACCGATCCCGCGCGTGATGGTCTTTCCAACACCGGAACCCCTTGCGATTATGCGCGAGATTTGGGCGCAGGGTGGAATTGGTCCGGCACGTGTTGCGGTGATGGAGCGGGCGAAGAGCCCGAAAACCGGGCTACTGCTGCGCCGCGACGATCAGCCCGCCGGTACTGTATTTGTCGCAATTCAAGACGGTGTTGCGATGGTTCACGCGCTTGAGGTTCTGCCGCAGCACCGGCGACACGGGTTGGGTGCCTGGGCGATGCGCGCCGCAGCCTTTTGGGCACAGGAAAACGGTGCCGAAACACTCAGCGTGATCTGCACCAAGGCGAACGCGGCAGCCAACGGGCTTTATCACGCACTTGGGATGGAGATTGTCGGCGAATACCACTACCGTCAGCTTGTCCAAGGAGAGAGCCTGACGTGACCGACCAGAATATGCCCACCGCGCTGAATTTGCCGATGGTGGACCCGCTGCCGCCCGAGACGCAGAAGTATTTTGATATCTGTGTGGAAAAGCTGGGCTTTGTACCGAATGTGCTGCGGGCCTATGCGTTTGATATCGACAAGCTGAACGCATTTACCGCGACGTATAACGATCTGATGCTTGGCGACAGTGGGCTGAGCAAGCTGGAACGGGAAATGATCGCCGTGGTCGTTTCGGCGATCAACAAGTGCTTTTACTGCCTTGTGGCCCATGGCGCAGCGGTGCGGCAATTGTCGGGCGATCCACAACTGGGTGAGATGCTGGTGATGAACTACCGTGTGGCGCCACTGGACCCGCGACAGCGCGCGCTGCTGGATTTCGCCGCCAAAATGACGACTTCCAGCGCCGAGATCGAAGAGCCCGATCGCCAACACCTACGGGATGTCGGGCTGACAGACCGGGATATCTGGGACCTTGCCAATGTCACCGGATTTTTCAACATGTCGAACCGGGTTGCCAGTGCTACGGCCATGGCCCCGAATGACGAATATCACGCGCAGGCCCGATGACCCGAATTGCCTTACTGATCCTGTTGTTGCTGGCCGGACCGCTTGCCGCGCAAGACCTGACCCTGCCTAGCGGCGCGCGCCAGCTCAGCGACCGTGTCAGCCCCTTGGACAGTTACGATCTGCCAACTGGTCCCTTTGCCGATGGCAGCCTGCCCGTGCGCCACGTCGAAGGGCAGGTTGAGCGCATCACATGGCGTGTGCAATCGGGCTCTAGCACCACGTTGCAATTGTTGGCGCCATTGCGTGAACAGATCATCGCGCAGGGCTATGAGGTCTTGTTCGAATGCGAGGCTCGGAACTGCGGCGGGTTCGACTTTCGCTTCGGAACCGAGGTGGTGCCGACCCCCGACATGTATGTCTCGATCCAGGATTACCGCTTCTTGGCTGCCACGCGCGGGGATGAGGTGCTGAGCCTGCTGGTCAGCCGCAACCCGCCCAGCGGCTATGTGCAGATGATCCGTGTCACCCCGGTTGGTGTCGCTGCTCCGCCGCCGCTGGTGATCGAGGAAACGGTCAACGCCACGGACGGCCTGCTGAGCGAATTGGCCCAGAACGGGCATGTGATTCTGGACGACCTGCATTTCCGTACCGGTGAGATCACGCTGGGTGACGGGCCCTTTGCCTCTCTGGATTTGATTGCCGGGTATTTGGCCGACAATCCGGGTACGCGGCTGGCGTTGGTGGGCCACACAGATGATACCGGCGCGCTGGATGCTAATATCTCGGTTAGCACGGGTCGGGCGCAAGCGGTGCGAACCCGCCTGATCGAGGCGCATGGGGTTGCCGCCGACCGGCTTGAGGCGCGGGGGATTGGGTATCTGGCGCCGTTGACGTCAAACGCGACCGCCGAAGGGCGCGACCTGAATCGCCGGGTTGAGGCCGTATTGCTGGTCAATTGATCGCACCGACTTAGGTCAGTGAGAGGACCAAGAGTGAAGGAGCCCGCCATGGCCGATCAGACACAAACCCCTCAGGCATTGATCATCGGCGCGGGGGCAGGCCTGTCGGCCTCATTCACGCGGGCCTTGGCGCGGGATGGATATGCGCTGCACTTGACCGCGCGCGATATCGCGAAACTGGAACCACTAGCTGCCGAAACGGGTGCGACGCTTCATCAGCTGGACGGTACGGATGCCACGGGCGTGGCGGCGTTGGTCGCCGATCTGCCGGGTGAATTGCGTGTGGCCTGTTACAACCCCTCGGCCCGGCAGCGTGGTCCCATCACCGATCTGGACCCCGAAACGGTACGCATGGCGGTTGAAGTAACGGCCCACGGGGCCTTTTTGTTAGGGCAGGCCGCTGCCCGCCGCATGCTGGACCAGCCGATGCGGGACAACCGGCGCGGAACGATTCTGTTCACCGGTGCCTCGGCTGGGGTCAAAGGCTTTCCGCTGTCCGCACCCTTTGCCATGGGCAAATTTGCACAACGCGGATTGGCGCAATCCATGGCGCGCGAGTTGCACCCCAAAGGCATCCACGTGGCGTGGGTCAATATCGACGGTGGCATCCGCAATGCGTCCCGTCCGGAACGGGTTGAGGCCACGGACAATCCCGACAGCATGTTGGACCCGGACGCCATCGCGCGGGAATACATGCATTTGGTACATCAGGACCGATCCGCCTGGAGCAACGAGCTGACCTTGCGTCCTTGGGTCGAGCGTTTCTAAAAGACAATCAAGAAAAAAAGACCCGCACTGATGCGCGGGCCGTCGAGGTTCACCGGGGGAGATATTTCCTGTTACTTGCACTATCACTGGCAATAGAGACGATTTGTCGACAAAACGAAGACGATCTGTGGTTGTTCTTAGACTAATCGCCTTCGGTTGGCTCTGACCGTCAGGGTTTCTGACTGCGACGTTGATTTCGCAAGCGCGCAATCAGGCCATTTTCCGCGATCCAGTCAGCATAGGCGTGATAGTCTTCGTCGGTCATAAGGTGCTTTTCTTCCGTCTTAGCGCGCGCGTAATACAGTGCATTCACCCCCAACAACAAAATGCAGCTTTGAAGGGCGGCCGCTGGTCCGACGGCCGAAAGAAATGGCATGTAAAGCATCCACCACATGATGTTTTTGGACAGATAGGCAGGATGCTTGGAATAGCGAAACGGCCCGGTCGTGATAATCCCGCGATGGGTCAGGTTCGAAAAACGAAGCCCGAACGCAGCGGTTGCCCAGGCATAGATTATGGCAAGCAACAGAATTACGCCGCCCCAAACAATCAAAAGCACAGGCTGATCCGACAGCCAATCCGTCCATGATTGCGTGCCTGCGCGATAGTCGAGCGGGCCGCCAGCGGTCATCAACGCGAAGGGGGGATAACACACCAGCGCAGCGACCCAGGCAGACAGATACGGGTTCGCAGTTCTAATATGTGAATCGAGAACCCGGAACGTGCAGACATAGCCAATCGACCCGATGCACACATCCACAAGAAAGGAAACCTGGATCAAGAGCAGGATGAGCGACACTGGATCGGCAAAAAAGCTCTCTAGATCCGCGTTGGTCACGAAACTGACGATCTGCGGTAGGATGGTGATCATGAAGGCCAGGAAAAACCCTTTGACCAGCCATGTCCTGCAATGGTCTTTGATCTTGTCAGAATCCACGACGGAAAGCTGCAGGGTGATCAGCTTACCAAAGTGCCAAAGTTCGTCGCGCGGCTCGACCATGTGGCGGGTGGTGAAGGCAATATAAGCTGGGGACAGAATCCAAATTATAGGAAACCACGCAAGGGTCAGTGCGCGAACCAGCTCGTATTTCGACGAGTCGTAGGTCGGAATGATCTGGTAGGCCATGGCGATGACGAAAAAGGTCGCCCCAAGGCCCAGGGTCTTTGTTACCGTGATTGAGACAACATCTGAAGAGTGCCTCCTCAGCCCATAATCCAATCCTGTTGAGGCGCGCAAATGGGCCTTGTCCAGCAGGATAGACGACACAATCATCGGAAGCGCGGCACCCGCCAACAACAACTGAATGGACTGCAACAACGGCGTGTCGAAATAGACGGCTGCCAATGTTGCTGCAAAAAGGCCGACTACGCCAATCAGGCCAGTGATTTCGCTTACGGCTGAAACCGGGGGCGTTTTTGACCCTGTTGACGATGCAGGACGTGCGTCGCCATCGGCGTGCTCGGTGCTATTCTCGGTCTGAATAGCTGTATTCATTTGTTCCGCCTGTTGAGCATCGGGTCAGTCCACCCAATCCATCAGGCCTTTTTCCGCAAAGGACTGAACCAGGAAATCGATGAACGCGCGTACTTTGGGCTGCGTGAAGCGGCCGGGTGGATAGACGGCATAGATACCCTGCACCTCATCGGGCAATGACGGCATCGCATCCAGTACCTCGCCGGATTTCAGCGCTTCGGCATACAGGTAGCTGGGCAGATATGCGATCCCCAGCCCCGAGATCGCGGCGTTCAACAGCGACTGACCGTCATTCACGCTGAGCCAACCGGCGGTGCGCACTTGTCTTTTTTCACCTGACGGTGCCGTCAACCTCCAGACATTGCCCGAGGATTGGCTCGAGTAATGCAGCAGCTTGTGTTCATTCAGATCGTCGATTTTCTGCGGACGACCGAATTTCTCGATATAGCTGGGCGCGGCAACCATCCGTTTCACGGTTTCGGTCAGTTTACGTGCGCGCAGGGTGCTGTCCTCAAGCTCACCAATGCGTACGGCGACGTCGAAGCCTTCGGAAATCAATTCCACGTAACGGTTGTTCAGAACCATATTCACGGTGATATCCGGGTACGCGGCCAAAAAGTCCGACAGCACCGGCGACAGATGGTTCACCCCGAAATCCGTCGCCACGCTGATTCGCAGCAGGCCAGAAGGTGCCGATTGCATTGAGGTGACCAGCGCATCCGCTTCGCCCGCGTCATTCAGTACGCGGCGCGCGCGGTCGTAATAGGCCAGCCCGATCTCGGTCGGGGATACCCGACGCGTGGTACGGTTCAGCAATCGTGCGCCCAGCCGTGCCTCTAGGCTTGATACATGCTTTGATACTGCAGATTTGGAAATACCCATCTTCTTGGCCGCATCGGTGAACCCACCCTGATCCACCACATTGGCAAAGGCTTCCATTTCGGTCAGTCGGTCCATACTCGTTCCCCGGCGTTTTGTCTCTGCCTGACTTTGGCGCCCAATCTGGGCGGAAACGGGGCAGACATGGGATAATATCAGGGATTTAATTGCTATCGTTTGCAGATGGGAAACGCGGAAACAATAGTTTCCAAGGTGACTACACCCCAAAAAAGACAAAGGGTTTAGGGGCATTGGCGCGAATATGCTAAGATGAGAATGGCAAATTTGTGACCACGGAGGAGATCATGAAAGCCTTTTTCGCCCTTGCTGCCCTGTGCCTGTCCGCAACCCTTGCGTTGGCCGGTGGAGAAACGCCATCCAACCCCGAAGCAAAGGTTTATTTCGTCAATCTGGCGGACGGGGATACCGTCAAGTCCCCTGTGACGGTGGTCTTTGGTCTTAGCGGCATGGGCGTGGCCCCGGCTGGGACCGAGAAGGAAAACACCGGTCACCATCATTTGCTGATTGACCGCCCACCGCTAGGTGAGGGCGAAGACGGCGCGGATGAGTTGGCCTATGGTTTGCCCGCAGACGACAATCACCTGCATTTTGGTGGCGGTCAGACCGAAGTGACGCTGGACCTTGCCCCCGGTGAACACACGCTGCAACTGGTGTTGGGCGATGCAGGCCACGTGCCGCATACAACGCCAATTGTGTCCGAGGTGATTACGATTACGGTGGAGTAGTCACCAGAACTGCCAGCGAAAACGGTTTACATTAATTTGATTGTCGGAAACTCTGCCTCGGAACAAGTTGGAGGCGGCATGTCGCTTGAGTTTTTTCTGACATCCCTAATTGTGGTGCTATTGCCGGGGACCGGTGTGATATACACGCTGGCCGTTGGTCTTGGGCGCGGTTTTCGCGCCAGCCTTGCGGCCGCAGTTGGATGTACAATTGGAATCGTTCCGGCAGCACTTGCCAGTATCATCGGGCTTGCCGCGCTTTTGCATACCAGCGCGCTGGCGTTTCAGCTCATCAAGTATCTGGGTGTCCTTTATCTGTTTTATATGGCTTGGGGGATTCTCAAAGATGGCGGCGCATTGGAGGTCAATGCCGAGAAATCCTCGGTAAGCCACGTCAAAGTCGCGGTGACCGGAACTTTGATCAATGTTCTGAACCCCAAACTATCCTTGTTCTTTCTGGCCTTCCTGCCACAGTTTTTACCGGCAGGTACGGCGAACGCAGGGCTGGGACTGATCAAGCTCGCCCTTGCCTTCATGGCACTGACCTTTGTGGTCTTTGTTGGATACGGAGCCTGCGCGGCGCTGGCGCGGGATTATGTCATTCACCGACCATCCGTCATGGCCTGGATCAAGCGGTGTTTCTCAACCGCGTTTGGTGCGCTGGGCGTCAAGCTCGCGCTTTCCGAGTAACCTTTGTACGAGCTCAGAGGCTAGCCGCCAACCGTGTGCCCTGATTGATCGCCCGCTTGGCGTCCAGCTCTGCCGCTACATCCGCGCCACCAATCACGTGCGGGGTGATGCCGCGATCGATCAGCGCGTCGGCAAGGCAGCGTTCAGACACCTGACCAGAACACAGAACAATCGTATCCGCTGGGATGACAGTCGGATCAGCGCGTTCTTCGCCAAAGGTTACATGCAGGCCGTCCTCGTCGATGCGTTCATAGTTCACGCCGCCTACGAAATTGACGTTTTTCATCTTTAGCGTTGCGCGGTGAATCCATCCCGTAGTTTTGCCCAGCCCTTTGCCGTGTGCCTGCTTCTTGCGCTGCAACAGGGCGATCTGCCGCTTGGGAGCCTCGGGCTGCGGGCCTTCGGGGGCCAGGCCCGAGCGGTGATCCTCGGGGTCGGTCACACCCCATTCCTTCATCCAGACGGGCAGGTCGGTTGTGGGGCTATGCCCGTCTTCAATCAGGAATTCGGACACATCAAAACCAATGCCGCCTGCGCCGATCACGGCGACAGACGCGCCGACCTCGGCCTTGTTGCGCAGCACGTCGATATAGCTGAGGACGTTGTCCCGATCCTGTCCCGGTATCTGCGGATCGCGAGGGGTAACACCGGTGGCGATGATCACCTCGTCAAAACCGGTCAGGTCATCGGCACTAATCTCGCGGTTCAGTTCCACCTTCACACCCAGATCAGCCATCATGGTGCGGTACCAGTCGACCAGGCCCCAGAACTCTTCTTTACCCGGTACCTGTTTGGCCATGTTCAGCTGACCGCCAATTTCACTGGCGCGGTCGAACAGGGTGACCTCATGGCCGCGCTGGGCGGCGGTCATGGCGGTGGATAGACCAGCCGGGCCAGCACCGACAATAGCCACCGTCTTGACCGTATCTGCCTTGGCAATCTCCAACTCGGTCTCGTGGCAGGCGCGCGGGTTAACCAGGCATGAGGTCAGCTTGCCGCTGAACGTGTGATCCAGGCAGGCCTGGTTGCAGGCGATACAAGGCGCGATCTTGGCGCTGTCCCCGGCAATCGCTTTGTTCACGAAATCCGCATCCGCCAGCATTGGGCGGGCCATTGAGACCATATCGGCGCAGCCTGTCGCCAAAACCTCTTCTGCCACTGCCGGTGTATTGATCCGGTTTGAGGTGATCACGGGGATCGAGACCTTGCCCATCAGCTTTTTGGTCACCCACGCAAAGGCGGCGCGGGGAACACTGGTCGCAATCGTCGGAATCCGTGCCTCGTGCCAACCGATGCCGGTGTTGATGATCGTCGCACCGGCCTGTTCGACCCGCCGCGCTAATTCCACCACCTCATCATGGGTCGAGCCGTTGGGGATCAGGTCAATCATCGACAGGCGGTAGATGATGATGAAGTCCGTTCCCACCGCCTCGCGCGTGCGGCGTACGACTTCGATGGGCAGGCGCATCCGGTTCTCATACGACCCGCCCCAACGATCGGTGCGCTTGTTGGTGTGGGTTACAAGGAACTGATTCAGGAAATACCCTTCAGAGCCCATGATCTCGACCCCGTCATAGCCTGCCTTCTGGGCCAATCGGGCAGCGTTGACGATATCGCTGATCTGTTTCTCGATGCCGTCTTCGTCCAACTCGTTTGGCGGAAACGGCGAGATCGGAGACTTCACAGGGCTGGGTGCTACACATTTCGGGCCATAGGCATAGCGGCCCGCGTGCAGGATCTGCATCGCGATCTTGCCGCCTGCTTCGTGTACCCGCTGCGTCACGATGGAATGGTTCGCCACTTCTTTGTCGTTGGTCATCATTGACGCACCCGGCATGACCGAGCCTTCAAGGTTCGGGCCAATCCCGCCCGTCACCATCAGTGCCACGCCACCCCGCGCACGGTCGGCATAGAACTCGGCCACGCGGTTCCAGTCGCCGGTTTCCTCAAGCCCTGTATGCATCGAACCCATCAGCACGCGATTCTTCAACGTGGTAAAACCCAGATCCAGCGGGGCCAGCATGTTTGGGTACGCAGTCATGGCGAAACTCTCCCTCACGAATTTGCAACCTAAATTGACGCGCGCGTAATCTTTGTCACGCGAAACCTAACGTCACCCCCTTTGCGGACCTCGCGGCGCTTGTTAGAGGTTGCCTGAACATCCCCATGAGGCCACGCATGACCCCCGAAGAAATCGCCAAACTGCCCTATCGCCCCTGCGTCGGGTTGATGCTGATGAATGCCGACGGCAAGATTTTTGTCGGCCAGCGTAATGACCGCCATAAGGACGCGTGGCAGATGCCGCAGGGTGGGGTGGACAAGGGTGAGAACCCCCGCGATGCTGCCTTGCGTGAGCTATGGGAAGAAACAGGCGTGACCGCTGATCTGGTCAAGGTGGTGGCCGAGACCGATGGCTGGCTTCCTTATGACCTGCCGCATGAGATTGTGCCCAATATCTGGAAAGGCCGTTTTCGCGGGCAGGAACAGAAATGGTTCCTGCTGCGCTTTACCGGCCGCGACGATCAGATCAATATCGCAACCGAGCACCCGGAATTCACCCGCTGGAAATGGCAAGACCCCGGCAAGCTGATCCCGGAAATCGTGCCCTTCAAGCGTGAGGTCTATGAGCAGGTGGTGGACGCGTTCGCCGATTACCTGTCATAAACCAGCATGCAGATCGAAGATATTTGGCCGAAATATCGCGCTCGTCTAAAGGCGTTTTTGCATTCGCGCGTGTCTAATGCGGCGGATGTGGATGACCTGCTGCAAGAGATTTCGGTCAAGGTCTTCACCGGCCTGCCTGATTTGAAAGATCCGGCCAAGCTGCAGCCGTGGCTGTTTCAGACGGCGGATCGCACTATCATTGACCACTATCGCAAAGCGGGCCGTGCGCAGGCGCATCCGGATGACCTGTGGTATCATCGCGATGATCCCGAAACCCGTCAGGATCTTGAAGGCTGTGTCGAACCCTTCATTCGGGGTCTGCCCGCCGAGACCGCAGATATGTTGATGGCCATAGACATCAATGGCATGTCACAACGCGATTATGCACAGGCGCATGGGCTGTCCTATTCGACCCTCAAGTCACGCGTTCAAAATGGTCGGTCCGAGTTGCGCAAGGCGTTTGAAGACTGCTGCAATATTTCGATGGATGTGCGGGGAAACATCTCGGACGTGCAGGAAAAATCCAGCAATTGCAGAAAATGTTGATCTGATCGTCGTCTTTTTGGCGTGGGCTTCGTCTGACAGGTGAAGCAACCAAAAGGAAAGACCAATGATCCGTATCATCAGCTTTAAAATTTGCCCTTTCGTTCAGCGCGTCACGGCGTTGCTTGAGGCCAAGCAGATGCCCTATCAAATCGACTTCATCAGCCTCAGCGACAAGCCCGATTGGTTTCTTGAGCTGTCGCCAACCGGCCAGGTGCCCGTGCTGGTGACCGAAGGCGGCACGCCGCTGTTCGAGTCAGACGCAATCGCTGAATATCTTGATGAAGTCGCTACCCCGCTGCAACCCGATCTGACGCCCGAACAGCGCGCCTTGAACCGAGCGTGGAGCTATCAGGCCAGCAAACACTATCTGGTTCAGTGCAGCACCATGCAAAGTGCGGACAGCGCGGTATTTGGTGAACGCGTGACCAAATTGAACGCCGCCTTTGCCAAGGCGGAAAAACAACTGGGCGATGGTCCGTTCTTTGCAGGTGAAACGCTGGGCAATGTCGATATGGCATGGCTGCCCTTGTTGCACCGCGCTGCGATTGTCGCCGATTACAGTGGGCACGACATGCTGGCCGATTATCCCAAGGTGAAAGCGTGGCAGCGGGCCCTACAGGCCACGGGCATTCCGCAGAAATCCGTGTCCGACGACTTTCACGACCGCTTCACCGATTTCTATCTGGCCGAACGCACCTGGCTGGGTCGGGGTGCGAATGTGAACGAGGCTCCGTCGGCGACCGAAGTGAAACAATCCGGTGGCTGCTGCGGCTGATCGTTCACCGGCCCGCACGTTGGCGTGAGAGGGCGTGGCCGCATGTCCGAGCCCTCTCTAGCTTGGTGCGTATGAAAGACACCGCGCATCCCCAGCCCGCCATTGTCCCCGCCGGACGCAAGTTCACAGGCACCGACCGTCGTGCCCCCTTGCGTGGTGGTTTGCTAAGTTGCGGTGAATTTGGTGCGGGACAGACAGCGGGGCGGTTTTACCCCATCGCCTGCGTCGCGCTTGAGGTCACCCAGCACTGCAATCTGGATTGCACGCTATGCTACCTCTCGGACCGGGCCGAGATGACCTTTGACCCACCGCTTTCGGTTCTGTTTGCACGGCTCGCCACGATCCGCAGCCACTATGGCAAAGGTGTCTCGGTACAACTGACGGGCGGTGACCCGACCCTGCGCAAGGTCGAGGATCTTGAGGCCCTGTGCCGCGAGATCCGCCGTCTGGGCATGCGGTCCTGCCTGATGACCAACGGTATCCGCGCCAGCCGGGCTTTTCTGACGCGGCTGGCAGCGGCAGGGTTGGATGATGTCGCCTTTCACGTCGACCTGACCCAGGAACGAAAAGGGTTCAGCACCGAGGTCGAACTGAACACCGTGCGCCGCGCCTACATCCGCCGCGCGCGCGGGTTGGGGTTGCGTATCCTGTTCAATACCACCGTGTTTGGCGGCAATTTCGGCGAGATACCGAAATTGGCCCGGTTTCTGCGTGACCGCCCCGAGGTTGCTTTTGTGTCGTTCCAGATGCAGGCCGATACCGGGCGCGGTGTTATGCGCGTGCGGCCCGATGCGATCACGCAGGACAGTGTGACGCGCGCGATCGAAGCAGGCTACGGCACGCCGCTGCATTTCGACACTGCTGCCATTGGGCATTCCAAATGCAATCGTTATGCCAGTGTGGTCACCGCCGGAGGGCGCGCGGTCTCGTTGCTGTCGAACCGGCGGCTGGTGCATCGGGTGATCGCCGCGCTTGAGGGCGTGGACGACAAACAGGACGCGCATATCCGCATCCGCCCCAAACTGCGGCGCATGATCTGGCGGCACCCGCTTCTGGCCTCGCGGGCGCTTGGTCATCTGGCGTTAAGCGTGGTGCGTCTGGGATCAGGGCTGCTGCGCGGCCCGGTGCGGCGGCAGGCCGTGTTCATCCATAACTTCATGGCGGCGGATGCGCTTGAGGAGGATCGCTGCGCCTCATGCGTGTTCATGGTCGCGACGGCCAACGGACCGCTGTCGATGTGTGTACACAATGCGCAGCGCGATATGCATCTGGCCAGGCCGGACCGGATCGAAGGCCCGACCGGCCCAAGCTGGTGGAACGCCGCCGTGCCGCGCCTGTCTGGTGGGCCGGATCTGCCCGAGCTTGGCGACCCCTCGCTTGCCCCGCTGAAGCGGCTCAAGGGTCAAATGCGGGCCCTGCGCCAGACCCGGAAGGACGCGTCATGAGATACCTGCTGATCCTGCTGCTGCCTTTGCTGGCCGCCTGCGCCAGTGTTGAGCGTCTGGCGCTGCCCGCGCCTGAGACCTTGCCGGGGCAGACCTTGACCAGCTATGCGCCACTGCCCGGACAACGGGTTGATCACGGTGATTGGACGGCTTTCCTGTCCCGTTATGTCGCGCCGGATGCGCAAGGTGTAAATCGGCTGGCTTATAGGCAGGTGACGCAGGCCGACCGGGCGCGGCTGGATGGTTATCTGACCGATTTGCAAGCCGTGGATCCGATGCAACTGACCCGCGATCAGCAGCTGGCCTATTGGATCAATCTCTATAATGCGGTGACGGTGGATGTGGTTCTTGAAAACTATCCCGTCGCCTCGATCCGCGACATCAAAGACGGGCCGCTGTCGATCGGCCCCTGGAACCGGCCTCTGGTTGAGGTGGCGGGGCAGACGCTAACCCTGAACGATATCGAGCATCGCATCATCCGACCCACATATGATGAGCCCCGGATCCATTATGCGTTGAACTGCGCGGCCGTGGGTTGTCCCAATCTGATGAGCCGCGCTTGGCAGGCCGAGACCTTGGAGCAGGACTTTGCCGCGGCCGAGCGTGCCTATGTCAATGATCCGCGCGGAGTGCGGTTCAATGATCACGGGAGGCCTGTCCTGTCAAAAATCTACATCTGGTTCCGCGAAGATTTTGGACCAAATGAACAGGCCGTGCTGTCCTATATTCGAACGGTCGCCGATCCCGACTTGCGGGCCCGACTGCAGCAAACACAGCGGGTCAGGGCGTATGATTACGATTGGCGGCTGAACGACGCGGCCGGTTCATAGCACGATCTTCCGATCACACCTGGCCGAGAATACCCTGCGGGAGTTCCACGACGCGGTTCATGTCGGGTGTCACAACAGGCAAAAGGATACCGCGCCGATACCAGGCCGGTCTGTGGCGATTGCTTTGAACGTTCCGGACGTGACTTAGATGAGCATCGCTATCTTCGACCTGACCCAAAGCAATGTGGTCAAGAATAATCCGTTCCCACTTGTCCAGATTCTTCCACGAACGCGGCGCGTTCTTCATCATGATCTTTCGGTCACGATGGGCCTGATGCACGGCGTTCGAACACATCCGCATGTGCAGCAAATATAGCCCTTCAGGCATGTTTACAGTGTAGGAAGATGACCCTCGAGGGTTTATGTGAACCCCATGGTTTTCCAGCCGCATGCCATTTCGTACCGCAAACGCCTTGGAATACCTGGCAAGAACCAGACCATAGTGCCGCTGGGTGGTGATAGGGTCTGGCGTCAGTTCCTTTTCGCTTTCGTGTTGGAAAACCTCAAGGCCGAGGGCAAAGGCGAACGGAACCTCCTGACGCTGCAGGATCTCGGGCACGGTTCCATATGCCCTGTCCGCGACAATGAACTCATCCGAATCCGTGCGAATGACCCAATCATAAGAACTGGACAGAAACTGAACGAAGCGATGCAGCATTTCGAACCGCCACGTGTCGAAATTCGCAACGGGCTCCCTTGGGACAGTGATGCAGTTGCACCCTTGGGCAATCTCACGGTGCCGTGGGTCGGCACCATGAGAGACGATAAAAAGGTTTTCGCGGCCCAGCATGTCGCCGTAATAGTTGCACCAGCGCGCTAGCATTTCATAGTCGCGGTACACCATCGTCAGCGCAGCTATTTTCATGCGATGCCCTCTGTCCGGTCCTGACTTTTTACAGCAAGCCTTCGGCGCGCAGCAGTTCCTGCATATTTGCTTCGGGCCTTGGGCCGATATGGCTGATCACTTCGCGGGCGCAGACATTGCCGATGCGGGCGCAGGTCTCATAATCGCGACCGGTGGCCAAGCCATACAGGAATCCGGCGGCAAACTGGTCGCCCGCGCCGGTCGCGTCCACCGGCACCACCTTTTCCACCGGAACATCGGTGCGTTGGCAGTCATACAGAACCGTTACCCCGTCACCCGACCGGGTACACACGACCAGAGGGCAGATCGCGGCGGTCTTTGCCAGCGCCTCCTCCAGATCGTCGGTTTCGAACAGCGACTTGATCTCGGCCTCGTTGCCGATGACGAAATCCAGCTCGTTCTCGATCAGCAGCAGGAAATCGACGCGGTGACGTTCCACACAGAACGGGTCCGAAATAGCGATGCCCGCCATTCCGCCGCCTTTGTGACAGTTTCGCGCAGCCTCAAGAAACGCCGCCTTGCCCTTTTCCTTGTCGAACAGATACCCCTCAAGGAACATAAGCTGGCTGTTGCCTGCCACGTCAGCAGAGACGTCCGCCGAGGACAACTCGGACGAAATCCCCAAATAGGTATTCATCGACCGTTCCCCATCGGGCGAGACAAAGATCATTGAGCGCGAGGTCGGCAGTTCGCCACCCGGCACCGGCGGGTTCACGAAATCCACGCCATCCTCGTTCATCGCATCCGCATAGAACCGGCCCAGCGCGTCATCATGCACTCGTCCGATAAACGCGGCATCCAGCCCCAGTGCGCCGGCCCCGGCGATGGTATTTGCCACAGACCCGCCCGGCGTCTGAACCCGACCTTCCATCGAGGCATACAGCACCTCGCCGCGTTCCTGTTCGATCAGCTGCATGATGCCTTTTTCGATGCCCATCAGTTCCAGGAAACTGTCATCGGCCTGGGAAATCACGTCCACAACGGCGTTTCCGATGCCAACAAGCTGGTAGGTTTTCATAGGTTCTTGTCCTCAAATTCGCAGAGATCGCGGATGATACAGGTGCCGCACATGGGTTTGCGCGCCTTACAGTGATAGCGGCCATGCAGGATCAGCCAGTGATGTGCATGCAGCTGGAAATCGGTTGGAATGTTGTCTTCGATGGCACGCTCGACCGCGTCCACGTTTTTGCCCGGGCAGATGCCGCTGCGATTGCCGACACGAAAGATATGGGTGTCCACCGCCTGCGCCGGATAGCGCCACCACATGTTCAGCACCACATTCGCCGTCTTGCGCCCCACCCCCGGCAGCGATTGCAGTGCCGCACGGGAATTGGGCACCTCGCCGCCATAGTCTTCAACCAGAATACGGCTGAGCTTGATGACGTTCTTGGCCTTTTGCCGGAACAGGCCGATGGTCTTGATATGTTCGATCAGGCCGTCTTCGCCCAGATCCAGCATCTTTTGCGGGGTGTCGGCAACCTTGAACAACGCGCGTGTGGCTTTGTTGACGCCCGCGTCCGTCGCCTGCGCAGACAGCGCTACGGCTACGACCAAGGTGTAGACGTTCACATGCTCCAGCTCGCCCTTGGGTTCGGGGTCGGCGTCATGGAAACGCGTAAAGATCTCGCGGATCGTGTGATAATCGAGTTGTTTTGCCATCCGGGCCTTAATGCCGTGTGCGGGCCACAGGGTAAAGAGCGTCAGGGTCGGGTTGCGACAAAGAAATGTGCCTCCTGCGGCACGATAAACACGCCGTCCTGCACATAAGGCGCAAGCCGGGCGGCAATGTCTTCTAATACCTGGTCAATCACGGCCTCTCCTTTGGCACGCATGTCTAGCTCGACCGGTAACGCGAGTACCTGAGCGCTCAGGTCTTCAAACCGACGTTGCAGAACGATGCTGTCATGCGAGGTGATCGAGAAACCGGCGTCTCGCAGCAAAGAGGTGATCACGTCTCCGTCCCGGAACGAAAAGGGTGCGCGAGCCTTTTGTGCCGCGTCGTCACTGACATGCGTTGCCAATGCTTCGGCAAGCGCGTCGTTGAAGGGAGAGATAGCGCGCCAGCATGTTAGGCTCAGGCGCCCGCCCGATTTGAGCACCCGGAATATTTCGGACAGTGCCGCAGGTTTATCCGGGAAGAATTGCAACCCCTGTTGGACGCAAACCAGATCAAAACTCTGAGCGTCAAAGGGCAGTACCGAAACATCGGACGCAACCCATTCCACCCTATGGTCCGTCTGCGTGGTCATGGATTGAGCGATATCAATCATTGATTGGTTCAGATCCGTCCCGACAACACGGCCTTGTCCGGGCAAATGCTCTATAATGACCCGCGTTAACGCTCCGGTTCCGCAGGCAACGTCCAGTACATGTCCGTCCGTTGGCAAATCCAGCCGCTTTACTGTGGCTTCTGCCAATGGAGCGAACATCGCGGGTACCGAGTGATCCTGATATTTACGTGCTGCTGCTTCGGACAGGCGAAAGGCATCAATTGACGACATTGGCAAGCTCCAGAAATGGCGCAAGTTACCAAAGCATGGCCTTTTCGACAAACTGATGGGCGGTTGCGCATGTTCCGGGTCGCTCTGATTGCGTCTGAGGGATTAAGATCAATGCAACGAAGGAGGTGCGATATGAACATCCAGAACGCTGAGTCCGGCTATCATTATAACGTCATGCGGCGCGCGATTGAGTTGATTGATCAGGGCGGTGAGCCCCTCAGCCTGGATGAGCTGGCCCGCCAGATGGACATGAGCCCGGCGCATTTCCAGCGCCTGTTCTCGCGCTGGACCGGGGTATCGCCGAAACGGTATCAGCAATACCTGACACTGGGCCACGCCAAAGCGCTGCTGCGCGAACGGTTCACGACGTTGGAAACCGCCCACAATGTCGGTCTGTCCGGCTCTGGCCGTCTGCACGATCTGTTCCTGAAATGGGAATCCATGAGCCCCGGCGAATATGCCCGCAAAGGGGCAGGACTGACGATTTATTGGGGCTGGTTCGAAAGCCCCTTTGGTCCGGCGCTGGTGATGGGCACCGACAAAGGCATTTGCGGCATGGCCTTCGGCGCCGAGACCGGTGAAGAAGACGCGATGGAGGATATGCTGTCGCGCTGGCCACAGGCGGACTTTGTCGAGGACCCTATGCGCCTGCGCCCCTGGGTACTGAGCGCGTTTGGATCGGTCAGTGATCGGTTGGAGCCGACACCGCTCTACCTGATCGGCTCACCCCTGCAGATCAAAGTTTGGGAGGCTTTGATGCACATCCCATCAGGCCAGGTCACCACCTATTCCGAGATCGCGCAGCGGGTAGGGTCCCCGCAAGCGGTGCGTGCGGTTGGCACGGCTGTGGGGCGCAACCCGGTCAGCTGGCTGATCCCCTGCCACCGGGCGCTGCGGAAATCTGGCGGTTTGGGCGGCTACCATTGGGGCCTGCCGGTCAAACGCGCCATGCTGGCCTATGAGGCTGCACAGGCGGAAGCCTGAAAACAGAGCGAGGCACCGTAAGGTGCCTCACAATTGGATTAATCAAACTTGATTACTCGGTAGCCCAGCCACCGACGGATTTGACTTCCAGAAAGTCCTCCAAGCCCCAAACGCCGCCTTCGCGCCCATTGCCGGATTGCTTCATCCCACCAAACGGTGATCCGGCACTGCGTGACTGGCCATTCATTTCAACCATGCCCGACCGCAGCACCCGCGCCATACGATTGGCGCGCGCGGGGTCTTGTGTCTGGACATAGTTGGTCAGACCATAAGGCGTGTCATTGGCGATCTCGATGGCCTCTTCTTCGGTGTCGAAGGGCATCATGGTCAGGACCGGGCCAAAGATTTCTTCACGCGCGATAGTCATCTGATTATTGGCGTCGGCAAAGACGGTGGGGCGGACGTAGTAGCCCTTGTTCAAACCCTCGGGCCGTCCGGTGCCGCCAGCAACCAGACGCGCGCCCTCATCAATGCCCTGTTGGATCAGGTCCTGAATCTTGGTCCATTGCACCTCGTTCACCACAGGGCCGATATGGCGACCTTCCTCAAGCGCGGGACCAACGGTGACTTTGTTGGCTACCTCTGCCGCAATCTCCACTGCCTGATCATAGATCGGGCGCTGGACCAGCATGCGGCTGGGCGCGTTGCAGCTTTGGCCGGTGTTGTTCATCATGTGCAGCACACCCCGTTTGACCGCCTTTTCATCGGCATCGGCAAAGATTACGTTCGCGCCTTTGCCGCCCAGTTCCAGATGCACTTTCTTCAGCGTTTCGGCTGCAGCCTTGGAAATCGCGGTTCCGGCACGGGTCGATCCGGTAAAGCTGACCATATCCACATCTGGGTGTGCCGAAAGTTGCGAGCCGACGCCCATCCCATCGCCGTTCACCAGGTTGAACACGCCGGGCGGGAATCCTGCAGCGTCCATCATCTCGGCAAAGATCATCGCGTTCAGCGGGCTTTGCTCGGACGGTTTCAGCACCATTGTGCAACCCGCAATTGCCGCCGCGCCGACCTTGAGCGTGATCTGGTTCATCGGCCAGTTCCACGGTGTGATCAGGGCCGCAACGCCGACTGCCTCGTGAATGATGCGGTCATTGGGGGCATGATCGCCCAGCGGGCGTTCGAATTGGAAATCCTTTGCAGCGCGGATGAAGTTCTTGAGGTGATAGATTCCCGCACCTGTCTGCGAACTGCGCGACATATCCAGTGGCGCGCCCATCTCAAGCGACATGGCCTGCGCCAGATCTTCCGAGCGGGTCTGGTAGACCTCAACGAGCTTCTCCATCAGTGCGATCCGTTCCGCAACAGGAGTGGCCATCCAGCTGGGCAGAGCCGCCTTGGCCGTAGCGACTGCGGCATCCGTATCGGCCTGCGCGCCCAACGAGATCACCGCGCAGGGTTCCTCGGACGAGGGGTTGATCACGTGAAAGTCATTGACCGCCGAGGGGGCGACCCACTGACCGTTGATATAGAAATCGCGTTTTTCGATCATGGCGCATCCTCCTGTGCCAACAGCCCGAAGCCGGGAATCGCGGCCACTCTGTCACCGAGGCAAGGGCACGGCAAGGAAAAATTTGATCAAATTATTTGACGCCCTTATGTGGTTTAACAATCGCGCAAAGTGTTTAGGTTTACGGCAATCGACTCGGGTTTTTCACAACAAAGGAGATTCGCCATGGGTTTGCGCATCAACGACACGGTTCCAAACTTCACTGCAGAGACGGATCAGGGTACCATTCAGTTCCATGATTGGATCGGTGACAGCTGGGCGATCCTGTTTTCGCACCCCAAAGATTTTACTCCTGTTTGCACCACCGAGTTTTCGGCTGTGGCGCAGCTGAATGACGAATGGGCGGCCCGCAATACCAAGGTTCTGGGCGTGTCGGTCGACGGGGTCGAGGATCACAAGAAGTGGAAAAAAGACATCGAGGCTTACGGCAACGCCAACCCCGGCTTTCCGATCATCGCCGATGACGGGCTGGCGGTGTCCAAGGCGTTCGACATGCTGCCAGCCGAGGCGTATCTGCCCGACGGTCGCACGCCTGCAGACAGCGCCACGGTGCGCTCGGTCTTTATTATCGGGCCGGACAAGCAGCTGAAACTTTCGATGACCTATCCGATGACCGTGGGCCGGAACTTTGCCGAGATTCTGCGCGCGCTGGACGGATTGCAGATGTCGGCCAAGGGCGTTGCCACGCCTGCCAACTGGGTGCCGGGTGAAGACGTGATCATCCCTCCCGCCGTGTCCAACGACGAAGCGAAAGAAAAGTTCGGCGAGTTCGAAACGATCTTTCCCTATCTGCGCAAGACCAAGGCACCGTCGTAAGGCGGCACCGGGTCCGGGGGGCTGTCTGCCCCCCTCGCGCCTAACGGCGTACTTCTCCCGAAGGTATCTTCAGCCAGATGAAGTACACGGGCGCTGCGGGTGCAGGTGCAGCTTTGCCCGATAAGCTGCGCGTTTGAATTCGCGGGTCAGTTTATCCGACAGCGGCGGTTTGGTTTGGATGGTCGACCCACCGATTTCGCGCGCCACCTCTTGATTACCACTGCCCAGCAGGGCGTGGATGGGTTGGCCGGTCAGCCAGTGCATTTGCATGAAGGTATCTACCGGGCGGTCAATCTGTTCGGTGGCGGCAAGCAATCGTTTGGCCGCGTGTCGACCCACCATCTGACAGACGCATTGCAACCCGATCACCTTGGGCAGGATCAGCCGAAGCCCGTTCTGTTCGGCCAGAGTCTGAACCGGGACCTCGCGCTGCTTTACCGGAATGCGGATATAATGGTCGGGTGTGGCGATCGGGGCCAGAACCTTGAGCGTCTCGGCCATGCGGGCGGGGTCGATACGCAGGTCATCTTCGGTGATGATGGCCAGATCAATTTCTTCATCGACCAGCTTGCGCCAGATGCGGCGATGGCTTTCGAACACGCCGATTTCAGCCGGACGGAGGGGAAAGGGGTAATGCGGGCGGTGCAGATTGCCGGGATGAAGCTGAACACCGGCGATCTGTTCAGGATCACGGCCATTCACGGCCTCGAACAGTTCGGCATTTGGCAGATCGGCGCACAGCTTGTCGGCATTGGGTCGCCGGGCAGTGCTTGAGGACATATGGATTATAAAAGATCGCATGATCCCGTGCATAGAACACGGGACCATGCGGGGGAAGAGGAACCGGATAGAAACTCTGCCCCCGTGCGCACTCAGAACCCGTAGCGCACGCCGACATTGACGCTGAACGTGTCGATATCGTCCTCGACAGAGCCGGTAGAGGCTCCGTTGGGTGCCACGCGGTTGGTTGAGACGCCGAAGGTGCGAGAATAGCGGGTATCGAGGGTTAATGCAGTGGTTTCGTTGACCTCATAAGCCACGCCGGCGATGACTTGGGCTGCAAAGTTCGTCTCACTGTCGTCCAGCCGCACGCCCGGCCCGTAAGAGATGTCGATATCGGAATAGGTTACGCCAAGACCCAGACCCACATAGGGTGTGAAAGCGCTGTTTTGCTTGATGTCGAATAGCACATTGCCAAACAGCGAGGTCTGCGTGATATCGCCCGATGTATTCCCCTCATTTCCGGGACCGTTGCCCGAGAAATTGACGCCGTCCACGTCGTTGTCGCGGTAGGACAATTCCAGTTCGACCCGGGTGCCGATGCGGTCATTAGACCATTGTGGAATTTCCTTGCCAACGGCGATACCCAGCCCATAGCCCGCGTCAAAATCGGTGTCCACGGATTGTGGCGATCCGTTGACCGTGCCGCCGAAGTCGCTGTCTTGCAATTGGCTGTAGCCTGCGAAGCCTTGAATATAAAGGCCATCAGTCAGGCTTTGGGCAGCCAGTGCCGACGCGCTGACCGTCAGGGCCGCCGAGGCGAGAATGAGACGAGAAACCATAACCATGTCCTTTGTTCCGAATTGGGTACAAGGCACATGTGGGCAATTGAGGCGCGAAAAGAAGGCGCGGGAGCTTCACGTTGAGTCACAGGTTATTTGCACGGTGTGAGTGAATAAATCCGCCTTGAATTTCAGATTTGATCTTTTCTGGGCTTGGGCGCTTTGGCCTCGTTCATCAGGGGGGCGGTCAAAAGCTCTTCGACAAAGAAACTGAGCAGTTGAAGCCGCCCCGTGACATCTGCCTTACGATAAATCGCTGCGCTTTGTGCCTTGATCGTCCCTTCTTTGGTCTGCCTGAGTTCTGCGATTTCTGCGATGGACAGCCCTTTGATGGACAGCAGCGCGACATCACGTTCAGCGTCGCTGAGTTGCCATTCGCTGAACTGGTTGTCGATGATTTGGGCAAAGGCACCCTGCGCCACGCCAAGCTGACGCTGCATTTCGCGCACGCGCCGATTTTGCGTGCGTATCAGGGTAATGGTTGCGGCCAGTCCCCCCATCAGCGCCAGCGACAGGACCAGTTCAAACCCGTGCAGATGGCGGAACCCGGCACTTTCGCCTCCGGTCCAATCCAGGACTGCGTCGGTCAAGAAAAAGGCGGCGCAGAGGGCCTGCACCACCAGAAGGAGCCAGAGTAAAGACGTCTGTGAGAGCTTCATGGCGCTCCTTTGATATCGCGCGGTCAGTCGTCGTCTTTTTCGATTTCGATGGCGGTCACCTCGCCATCCGTTTCGGTCAGGACCAGTTCAGTTTCCACGCCATCCTTGCTGAGTTCAACCTCGATCTCACCATCTTCGAATTCGATCTCTTCAATCTGGTACCCCTGCGCCTCTAGGGTCGACCGGATTTCGGCCTCGCTGGTTCCCAGTTTGTCGCCAAGCCCTACGTTGGCCAGAGCCAGGGCCGGGGCAGTTACGATCAGGCCGGTCAGTGTCAGCATCTTGAAGGTTTCCATATCGCATCTCCTTTTGTGCATTGCGTCGATGCGATCGAACTGGGGATGGCCCCCGGCTGCTGCGATTGGATTTTGGTTGAAACTGGCGGGTTTAAACCAAGGTTTACGCCGCAATTTCAACGAAACAAGGGCATTTAGGCCTTACGGTTCTGAACGCAACCAATTTGTGGTAGGGTGTTGTCGGGGGAATAATCTACAGGCATGCGACCAACGACGTCGGGATTTTCAGACTGTGCATAACAGGAGAAGACGATGGGTTTTACTGATTGGTACATTGAAGGCGATGCTTTTGGGAACTGCAACTGCGGGTATGCATGCCCTTGCCAGTTCGAAGAATTGCCAACCCATGGCCATTGCCGCGGGTTTGAAGTGTTGGAAGTTTCAAAGGGGCATTTTGGCGACACGGATCTAAGTGGTACGAAGGCCGCTCTTATCTATGCCTGGCCGGGTCCCATTTTCGAGGGCGGCGGTGAGATGCAGGTGATCATCGATCCAAGTGCCTCGGACGCCCAACGCGCCGCATTGGAAAAGGTCTTTCACGGCGAAGAGACCGAGGAAATGGCGACCCACTGGCATGTTTTCCGTACGATGTGCGACAACGTTCACGAGACTCTGTATGTGCCGATTGATTTTGAGATGGACATGGACGGGCGTACGGCCCAGGTCACCATCGGGGATGTGCTGAAATCTTCCGGCGAACCGATTCAGGCACCGCATGGCGGTGGCCCGCATCGCGTACGGATCGATATCCCCGGCGGTATCGAATTCACCCTGGCCGAGATCGGCAGCGCGTCGACCAAGGCAGACGCGGCGATCAAACTGGACCTGAACGACAGCTACGGTCAGTGGCATGTCATGAAGCACGGGCCGACAGGGGTGGCGCACTGATTGTCGAGCAGCGCCGCATTTGTCCAAAACCCGAATTGCGGCGCAGTTCGCACTACATATCGAGTGTTCGAGCGCCTTTGAATGTCTCGAACCCGTTGGTTGTCTCGGTCAGTTCTGCCTCGTAATGGGCAATCATTGACATTGCGATGGGCTCGATCTGCTCGTGCCAGACTGGCCCTTCGTAGAAGTCATTCTTTAACCGCTCTCTTGCTTCCAAAGAGGGGAAAGCGCGCATCCAGTGTACTTTGTTGGCATCCTCCAGATCGCGGAGTGGCCCAAAAACAAGCATGCCTGCATCGCGCAGAGCAGAGCGGTTATGTTTTTCAAAAAACGCAATAAATTCCTCCCGGAGGCCGGGTTTCAGCGTGTAATGACGAATTTCCAGGATCATTGCATTGCCTCACAGAAGAACTCTTTAACTGTCGCCATGGTTCGAGGACGTTTCAAGGGCAGCCCAAACAAAAAAAGACCCCGGCTTAAACCGGGGTCTTTCCTGTTCGAAATAGAAAGGCAGATTACTCTGCGCTTTCTTCTTTCTTTTCTTTCTTCTCGGGAACGATCTCTTCACCGGTTTCCTGATCGACCACTTTCATCGACAGGCGCACCTTGCCGCGATCGTCAAAGCCCAGCAGCTTGACTTTCACTTCCTGACCTTCCTTCAGAACATCTGACGGATGGTTCAGGCGGCGGTTTTCGATCTGGGACACGTGGACCAGACCGTCGCGCTTGCCAAAGAAGTTTACAAAGGCACCGAAGTCGACGATCTTGACCACTTTACCGGTGTAGATCTGACCTTCTTCCGGCTCAGCGACGATCGAGTGGATCATCTCATAGGCCTTCTTGATCGATTCACCATCGGGCGAGGCGATCTTGATCACACCGTCATCGTTGATGTCGACCTTGGCACCTGAAACCTCAACGATTTCGCGGATGACCTTACCGCCCGAGCCGATCACTTCACGGATCTTGTCGGTCGGGATGTTCATGGTCTCGATGCGCGGGGCGTGGACCGAGAATTCGTTGGTCTCGGACAGGGCTTTGCCCATCTCACCCAGGATGTGCATCCGGCCGTCCTTGGCTTGCGCCAGGGCTTTCTCCATGATCTCGGGTGTGATGCCCGCAACCTTGATGTCCATCTGCAGCGAGGTGATGCCGTTTTCGGTACCCGCCACTTTGAAGTCCATGTCGCCCAGGTGGTCTTCGTCACCCAGAATGTCTGACAGGATGGCGTATTCGCCGTCATCTTCCAGGATCAGACCCATGGCCACACCGGCAACCGGTGCTTTCAGCGGAACGCCCGCATCCATCATCGACAGCGAACCGCCGCAGACCGACGCCATCGAGCTGGAGCCGTTGGATTCGGTGATCTCCGACACGATGCGGATCGTGTAGGGGAAGTCGGTCGCCGCAGGCAGAACCGCCTGCAAAGCGCGCCATGCCAGCTTGCCGTGGCCAATCTCACGACGGCCGGGGCCACCAACGCGGCCGACTTCACCTACCGAATACGGAGGGAAGTTGTAGTGCAGCAGGAAGTTCGATTTGAAGTTGCCGTGCAGCGCGTCGATGAACTGTTCGTCGTCGCCGGTGCCCAGCGTGGTCACGGCCAGCGCCTGTGTCTCACCACGGGTGAACAGGGCGGAACCGTGCGTACGCGGCAGCATCGAGGTTTCCGCAACGATCGAACGGATATCGGTGGTCGAACGACCGTCGATCCGCTTGCCGCCTTTGACGACGTCGCCGCGCAGAATACCTGCTTCCAGCTTTTTCATCGCGGAACCGAGGTTGCCGTCTTCCAGCTGTTCCTCGGTCAGCGCTTCCTTGATCGCTTCACGGGCAGCGGCAACAGCAGCGGTGCGCTCCTGCTTGTCGGTGATCGCGAAGGCAGCGCGCATCTGCTCTTCACCGGCGGCCTTAACGGCAGCGGACAGCTCGGAGTAGTCCGGGGCTTGAAAATCGAACGGCTCTTTCGCGGCTTCCTCAGCCAGCGAGATGATCAGGTCGATGACCGGCTGGATCTGCTCATGCGCGAAGTTAACCGCGCCCAGCATTTCCGCTTCGGACAGCTCATAGGCTTCCGATTCCACCATCATCACGGCGTCTTTGGTGCCGGCAACAACCAGGTCAAGACGCTGTTCAGGGTTCAGGCGCAGGTCCTGCATGTCGTCGACGGTCGGGTTCAGAACGTATTCGCCATCCTCGAAACCAACGCGGGCACCGGCGATCGGGCCGCGGAACGGCGCGCCGGAAATGGTCAGAGCAGCCGAGGCAGCGATCATCGCAACGATGTCGGGATCGTTGACCAGATCGTGGCTGAGGACGGTGCACATCACCAGAACTTCGTTTTTGAAGCCGTCAACGAACAGCGGGCGGATCGGACGGTCGATCAGACGCGCGGTCAGCGTCTCTTTCTCGGTCGGGCGCGCCTCGCGCTTGAAGAAGCCACCCGGAACCTTACCGGCGGCATAGTATTTTTCCTGATAATGCACGGTCAGCGGGAAAAAGTCCTGACCGGGTTTTTGTGCCCGCGCAAAGGTCACGTTTGCCATGACACTGGTCTCGCCCAGCGTGGCAATCACGCTGCCGTCCGCCTGACGGGCAACTTTGCCGGTTTCCAGTGTCAGCGTCTCTTCGCCCCACTGCATAGATTTCTTTGTTACATCAAACATATGCGTATCCTAGATGGGAGCGCTCCCGGCCCTCCGGGTCTCCCGTTTGCATGGCGGCCCCATTGCCGCCGACCCCATTTTAACTTTCGTCTGAGTGCCAGGGTCAGGGCACAACGTCTCAGATATCGCGCGCATACATGAGATTGCGCCCAAAGGAAAGCGAAACCGAACCGGGTTGGCGGTCTGCCGCCCTGCTGAATTCGTGATGATGCCGGCATGGACCTGGGGTGGTACAGGCCGCTAAGGTACGGGGGCATTTCGGGTTTCGGGCGGAGAATGCAGATGACGGCCTGGCTAAAGATTATACCGCTGGCATTGCTGGGTTTCATCGGCCCGGTTTCGGCTGCGCCAGGTGCTGCGTTGGATTGGGCCGCGCTGCCGGACCCGTCGGTCCAGAACTTTGACGACCCGTTTCGCGCGCTTACCCCCGAGCAATTTGATGATCTGTTATTCGCGGTCCGCCTGCGCAGCAGATTGCAGCAAGACGTCGGCAGCGCGGAAGACCGCCAGAAATGGCAAACACTTCTGATGGAAACCGAAGATGCCCTTGCCGCCGACCAGATTGACGTCGACTGGCTGCTGTCCCAGCGCGAAAACGTGTCCGAGCGCCGAAACAAGGCCAACACAAGCGGCAATCCGGGTCTTGACGGTCAGACGGTGACCCTGATGGGTTATGCCATTCCTGCGCCATCGGATGAAGATGGCCAATCGGTGGCTTATCTGGTGCCTAAGCCCGGCATGTGCAGTCACCTGCCACCACCCGCGCCGAACCAGATGATCCGGGTGAAATTGCGCAACGGCTGGACACCGGCCTATACGCATGAACCGGTGCGCCTGACCGGGAAACTAGTCATTGATCCTACGGATCAAGTGATGAACGTTGTTGACGGGTTGGTGTCGATGCGCGCCACGTTCCGGTTGGATGCCGATCTAGTCGAGACGCTGGAAAACAAAGAAGGTCAATCCACCTGGACGCCAACCCTCAAGGACCGGTTGCGCGCGGCGGGCAGTCGTAAAACCCGTGGGGCGCCGTTACAGGATTAATTGCCCGATTTTTTCGTTTTTGGCAGTAAAACCCCTAAAATTGCGTGGATTTTGCGAAATTTTGATGATCGTGTAAGCTCTTACCAGAAGACTCGCGGTCGACATGACGGGAAACGCGCCAAGGGAAAACCAAAAAACTTGCCGTCCACCGACCGAAGACCTTGGCGTTTGCACGCAGCAAACTGAGGGAAAGTCGAATGGCACAAACCAAGAAAATGCTGGATCCGGATCCACGGATCTACGATTTCGAGACCGAATATGAGCTTGGACAGGATAACGTCCGGCCCTTCGGTCTGGATATCCACAACCCGGTCTTTCTGATCTCAAGTATCCTGATCTTTGCCTTTGTTCTGATCGCCTTAGCCAACCAAGAGGCCGCAGCGACGTTCTTTGGCTGGCTCCGGCCCTGGCTGACAAGCACGTTTGATTGGTTCCTGGTCCTGTCCGTGGATGCGATCACGCTGTTCTGCCTGGTGCTGATCATCCTGCCCGTGGGCAAGGTTCGGATCGGCGGCAAAGATGCCAAGCCCGATTATTCCTATGCAGGTTGGATCGCGATGATGTTCGCCGCTGGCATCGGCATCGGTCTGCTGTTCTTTGGAGTGATGGAGCCGGTCTATTACAACTTTGCCGAGGACGGTAATGCCGTGCCACTAGGCATTGATATCGCGGTACCCGGAAATGAATATGCTGGTGTCGTTGGTACCATTCACCACTGGGGTCTTGAAGGTTGGGCGGTTTACGCCGCAGTGGGTCTTAGCCTTGCGATCTTCAGCTACAACCTGGGCCTGCCGTTGACCCTTCGGTCTGCGTTCTACCCAATCCTGGGTGAGCGAGTCTGGGGCTGGTGGGGCCATTTCATCGATACGCTGGCCGTCTTTGCCACCCTGTTCGGCCTGACCACATCATTGGGTCTGGGCGCGCAGCAGGTTGCGGCGGGGCTGTACGAAGTGTTCGGCATCGAATCCAGCCCGACCGTCGTTGTCCTGCTTATTATTGGCATCACCATGATTGCACTGGGCTCGGTCCTGATGGGTATGGATGCAGGCGTCAAACGGCTGAGTGAGATCAACATGATCATGGCCGTAGGGCTGTTCATTTTCGTCATTGTTGTCACTGGAATTGGCACAGCCATCTCACGGTATTTCAACGTGATGACGGATTATGTGCTGCACCTTCCAGCGCTGTCCAACCCGTTCGGACGTGAGGATACCAGCTACTTCCATGGCTGGACCACCTTCTACTGGGCGTGGTGGATCGCATGGTCACCGTTTGTGGGCATGTTTATTGCCCGTATCTCGAAGGGCCGCACGGTACGTGAATTCGTCATCTGCGCCCTGCTTGCGCCGACAGCGGTTTGCGCCCTGTGGATGTCGACATTTGGCGGTGCAGCCATCGACATGCTGAACGCAGGCGGAGCGGAAGGTGTTCGCGCCACGGTGATCGACAGTTATGCCCCCGAAGGCGCGCTGTTCGGCTTCCTGAAAGAGCTGCCACTGTATAGCATCGTGGCCCCAATTGCGCTGGTCCTGATCGTGGTGTTCTTTGTGACCTCGTCGGACTCGGGTTCGCTGGTGATCGACACGATCACGGCGGGCGGCAAGATGGACGCCCCCGTCATCCAGCGCGTGTTCTGGTGTACGCTCGAAGGTCTGGTCGCCATCGCATTGCTGCTGGGCGGTGGCCTTGCCGCCTTGCAAGGCGCAGCGGTGTCGACAGGTATCCCCTTCACGCTGGTGGTTCTGATTATGTGCTACTGCCTGTGGCTGGCACTGAAGTCGGAGAAGGCGAAGATGTGAGGTAATCCCTGACACAACGGAAGCGCTCGCCATCAGGCGGGCGTTTTTTTGTTGCGCCTTAGGTCGGTTCTCGGCCTAAAATCTGAAAGCTTTGTTTTGCTATCAAACAGAAGAATTCTAAGCGGGGAATTCGCCGAACAGAGGTTTTTGATTGCTCTGATGCCGCTGGACAAGCTTTCGCATTTGTTTGCCCTTTTGGGGAATATAACGTGCCGACAGCGCTTGAACCTGCGGGTCGCCGCATCCGGGAAACAAATCCATTATCTCTTGCCGGGCCTCTTCCGAGACTGATTTTATGGCTTCTGGCCCTGTAAAAAGGCTTTCCGTTGGTGTGCCGTTGGACCAGATGATTTCATGCGTATCGAACAGAAGATGGAAATACACCACCCCGTCTGATGTGTTTTCCAATGTCTCAACACCGTCAAGCGGAAGAAGCTTGTTCGCCGGGATCAAGATATCCTTACAATCAAACATGCGCAGAGCGACCGTTGAGGAAACAAGAACACGATGCTGTGGTGAGACGACAAGATCCTGCTTGGGGTATCCTGGCCCCAAGGCACCAGCGCGGATCAAAATCGGTTTAAGTCTCGGCTGGGCCTCAAGTTCAGCGTTGCTGAGACAGCGTGACCCGATCCATCGGATAGGTTTATGGCCATGATCATAGGTCAGAACCTGATCTGACACTTGCAGGTCCTCGACCCGCCTTGGACCATGAAGCGTTTCAATAAAGGTTCCGGACGCAAAGCATAGCACGTCCACAAACTCGCCGCTTGCGTTTGTTGGGCCCGTTTGTGACTGGTTGATGTCAATTTCGTTTTGCCCGCTATCATTCCAAGCCGCAGCAATTGCATCGGTGTTTACGGTCAATCCATTGAACAGCGCCAGCGGTTCCAGCGGCCCGTTGTTCACCTTCACACCAAACAGCGCGATGGTTCCGTCCGGATTTACCTCTAACCGGACGACGGGCTCCCCATTCGTGTTTCCCAGCTGCCAAACGGCAGGTGTGTCGATCTCATACCTGTCACCGTCAGCAAACTGAACCGTTTGGCCCGCGGTTCCAGGTATCTGAAATTGAAGCTCATTTGGGGCTCCGGCAGGCCCGCCGACAAACAGATCGACGTCATTGATCTGAAGACTGAAACTGTTGTCCAGACTATCGAAGTCAATAACGAATCCGCCACCAGGGGACGTATCTGTAAAGTCGGTGGAGCCACCACCACTGATGCTGAAGTCTGTCATTTAATTTTTTTCGGTCCAAAATCTTACGCGGACACAAAATCCATGTGCGGGGGTTCAATCAAGGCCGCAATTAGGTCATTTCGCGGCATCGGGAAAGTGTGTTCCGACGCTAAGGTTGGCGAAGTGTAAAGAAAAACTGTATTCGTTTCAGCACGTTCGCGATTCATGCGCTTTACCATCACTGGCAAGGGTAAAATAAAAAACGCCCGCCAAAAAGGCGGGCGTCTGAATTGTACCAGCTGTACAGTCCGAACTTAGCGGCGGATGCCCAGCTTTTTGATCAGGTCCTGATAGCGTGCTTCTTCCTTACCCTTCAGGTAGTCCAGCAGCTTACGGCGCTGGGCGACCATTTTCAGCAGACCGCGACGACCGTGGTTGTCTTTCTTATGGGTCTTGAAGTGCTCGGTCAGGGTGGTGATGCGCGAGGTCAGGATGGCAACCTGAACTTCTGGCGAACCGGTGTCGCCGTCCTTGGTTGCGAATTCTTTCATAACGCGTGCTTTTTCAGCGGCAGTAATCGACATCGGGGTCTCCTTTAAAAGGTTAGAGTTGATGGCGCAGGCCGGGATGTCGTCCAGCACAGGCCCATGGAGAAAACCGCACCGATTCCGATGCGGATGCGCGCGTATAAGCGTATTTTTGACGAATGGCAAAAAGATTCTTCGGGCTCAGCCCAATGCAGTCAGCTGTGCCAGATCGATCTCAGAGATTAGCTGAATGTCGTCGGCGGTCATCCCTTCGGCCCCCAGCAGCTGCGCCACATCCTGCCCGTCGATCAGCACATGTGTGAGATTCTCGTTTTCAGCGTCAGTTTCGATCTGAATGTCGGGGTCTTCCTGACCATCCCATGATACAAACAGCTTGTCCTGACCGGGTTGGAAATCCATCACGGTCACCGCTTCATCCTCGGCTTCGGGGGTCAGGATAATCTCATCCGCGCCGTCGCCGCCGGTGACGATGTCGCCGCTATCGGCCAGAATCGTATCCTCGCCAGCGCCGCCGTTCAGGAAATCGACAGCGTCTACTTCTTCTTCGCCGTTCAATATGTCGTCGCCGTCGCCGCCAAAAAGAACATCCTCACCCGTGCCGCCGTCCAGTATGTCGTCGCCATACCCGCCGTGCAGTGCATCATCGCCTTCACCACCGTCCAACGTGTCATCGTCCTGCCCGCCATAGAGCGTATCTTCACCCTCGCTCCCTTCCAGCTGATCTGCGCCGGAATGACCATAAAGCATGTCATCGTCTTCACCCCCGGTCAGCAGGTCATCCTCATCCTCGCCATGCAGAATATCGTCGCCCGCGCCTCCTGACACGAAATCCGCCCCTTCACCGGCGAACAGCACGTCATTGCCGGAACCGCCGTCGATGGTGTCATCCCCACTATATCCATTGACTTGGTCGTCCCCGTCCTGACCGGTCAGCACATCCGCCTCTTCGGTTCCGGCAATGACCAGATCGCCTTCGAATTCGGACAGGATGGTTCCGGTCGATGGTTCCTGTTCTTCCGCGTTGTCTTGGGGCGTGGTCGGGTCTTCGTCGGTTTCGTCGATCTCAAGGTACTTGCCGTCAGAGACCTCGTCAGGCTGATCGTCAATGCTGTCTTCATCTTCGGGCGTGTTTTCGGGGACAAACGCGTCGCTCATGGCAAAGGCTGCGCCACCGACAGCGGCCAGACTTAGGAATCCGATCAGAAACATGGGAACCCTCCGTAAACGTACTGCCCCGAGGGTAAATGTCTCATGCGGTCAAGCACTTGGTCAAAGCCAAGCTGATCTCGTGGTTAACCTTTTGTCACCACGGTTCGGGTTGTTGAGTATAGGCGATATAGAGCGGGTGTTTCGGGTGTCCGCCCTTGGTCAGCCCCAGGTGAAACAGTGGTTGGCCGGTGCCGCGCAGCAAGGTTTCCACCGCTGGGCCGCGATCCAGATGCGCACCATGGGTGCCCCAGGCGGCAATGACCTGATCGGCCCATTCGACGCCGTCCAGAATCGCCGCGTCATTCGCAGGCCCCACTGGATCGGTGGCGGCGCGCATCTTGCGCGGATCTGTGTCGCGCCACGCAAAGATGTTGGTGACCTGAAACGCCCCGAACCCCAACGCCCGCGCCCGCCGTTCACAGCGTTCGACGGTGGGGTCGTTCTGCACCTCGGTCGCGGTTGAGGGGTTCAGCATCACGAACAGCGCCTTGCATCCCTCTGGGTCCCAGATGCGGGTCAGGCTATAGCGATACTTCTCGCAATCGGAATAAATGGCGGTCGAGGGCGCGTCGCCCTTGGTATGCGTTCGGGTGATCATGCCCTTCGCCTAACACGTGGCTCAGGCGACGAACACCCGGCTGGGGTGCAATTCGCCGGATTTATAGATGCCCACGGCCACAGCCTTGCCATCCAGCGAGGCCCATGCCTCGTCGCCGTATTCCACGTCCGAGGCCAGAACCATGCCCGGGTTGCCGTTGCGCAGGCGAGTGGCCCCTTCGGGGGTACATTTCAGTTCGGGCAGATCCGACAGACCGGTTTCCAGCGGATGCAGATACTCGTCCAACGCGGTTGTCTTGGCCATTTCGTCGATTTGTTCGATGCTCAAACCGTCCTCGGCCTCAAACGGGCCGGACCAGATGCGGCGGAGGACCTTGACGTGGCCGTGGCATCCCAGTGCCGCCCCCAGATCGCGGGCGATCGAGCGGACATAACCGCCTTTGCCACAGGTCATTTCCAGTACGACGTGATCTTCATCGGGGCGGTCGACGAGGATCAGTTCCTCAACCCATAGGGGGCGGGCGGTCAGCTCCACATCCTCGCCATCGCGGGCCAGCTTATAAGCGCGCTGCCCGTCGATTTTCACGGCCGAGAACTTGGGCGGAACCTGCATGATCTCACCCAAAAAAGGGGCCAGCGCCTGTTTGATATCCTCATCCGAGGGGCGCGCATCGCTTTGTGCAATCACTTCGCCCTCGGCATCGTCGGTATTGGTGGCCTGACCCAGACGCACGGTGAATGTGTAGGCTTTCAGCGCGTCGGTGATGTAGGGAACGGTCTTGGTCGCCTCCCCCAATGCCACGGCCAGAACACCGGTCGCTTCGGGGTCCAGCGTGCCTGCATGGCCCGCTTTTTTCGCGTCCATCGCCCAGCGTACCTTGTTGACCACTGCGGTCGAGGTCATGCCCGCAGGCTTGTCCACCACCAGCCAGCCGGAAATGTCGCGACCCTTGCGTTTACGTCCCATCTTGCACCTTGCCCTTTGCTGAGGCGCGCGACCTAACGGATCACCCGGGTCCTGTCAATTTCCCGGTGTGTCTTCGACCACACCCACCATTGGTCCCAGCGAAAAGCCAACGTCCGAGCGGTTGCTGGCCCGGTCGTACATGCGTGAGATATTGCCATCGAAGAACAGCGCATTCGGCGTTTCCAGCACGTCGCGGAAAAGGCTGCCGAATTCATGAAAAGTGACGTAGTCATCCGAGATTGCGAACACCGCCCGCGTGCCATCGGCGCTGGTGCCCACCCCGTTGCGCACATAGAGCGAGGTCGAGTCAGGCAGAAAGCGCGGATGCAGCTCTCCGTCGATCACCAGCATCGGGCCGGATTGGGTGGCAAACCGGCAGTCGGGGGCCTGTTCGACGAAATCCAGCGTCTCGAACACATCGGCACGACCGTCGCGGATGCAGAACACGCCGTTGGGCAGCAGGCCGAAATTGCCGGGGCCGGGATTCGGGATCACGCGCATGACCTCTTCGCCCTCTTCGACATAGTGGCCGACGGGCGAGCGGTCGTCGTGATACATACCGGCGTTCATCCCAAAGGCCAGACGCTTTCCACTGGGTTCAAGCGCCTCGTTCACCGATGAGAAATGCCCCAGCAGGTCGTCATTTTCGTCGTTCAGAAACAGGCGCAGGTCTTCATTGGCGGCGTCCACCTCGCAAACGGTATACCGCTTATTCCCGTGGGTCAGCTTTTCGCAGGTGACCGCGCCGGCCTGCGCGGCCCAGAAAACCGCGCCCAACGTGACCAGTGTGCGGATCACTCGTCCAGATCGCGGCGCACCGCGTCCTGATTGAACATGCGGCGGGTGTCGTCCAGACGATCGAAAGTATCATCCAGACGGAACCGCAGATCGGGCGAAAACTTAAGGTTGAGCTTTTTGCCGATCACGCGCCGCAACTCGCCCTTGTTGCGAGCGAGCAGTTCGATCACATCTTCCTGCCCTTTGCCTCCAAGGGGCAGCACATAGGCGGTGGCGATCTTCAGATCGGGCGAGGTGCGCACCTCACCTACAGTGATCGACATGCGGTTAAGGTCGGGGTCGTGGACATCTCCGCGCGCCAGAACCTCGGACAGGGTGCGTCGGATCAGTTCGCCGACGCGCAGCTGTCGTTGGGAGGGGCCGGGGCCATCGTGGAATTTGTTCTTTGCCATATCCCCGATCTAAGCGCAAAGCTGGGCTTTGCCAAGCGGGCGCGAACCGGGTAGGAGGCTTTGAGCCGACTTTAGAAAGGACCAGCGCAATGACCCATATTCCGGGGATCGTAATCACAGGGGCTTCGGGCCGTATGGGGCAGATGCTGATCAAGACCGTCACCGACAGCGATCAGGCGCGTTTGGTCGGTGTGGTCGAGCGTACAGGCCATGATTGGATCGGTCAGGACGTGGGCACGGCCATGGGCGGTCAAGCGCTGGGCGTCACCGTGACCGATGACCCGCTTGAGGCATTTGCGCAGGCGCAGGCGGTGATCGATTTCACAGCACCCGAAGCGACGCTGGAATTTGCCGCGCTGGCCGCGCAGGCGCGCTGCGTGCACGTGATCGGCACCACCGGCATGTCGGATGAGCAGATCGCAGCGCTGGAGCCAGCTTCGCGCCATGCCGTTATCGTGCGGGCCGGGAACATGAGCCTTGGGGTCAATTTGCTTGTGCAACTGACCAAGAAAGTTGCCGCCGCGCTGGATGAGGATTTCGACATCGAAGTGATTGAAGGGCACCATCACCACAAGGTCGATGCGCCCTCAGGCACTGCGCTGATGCTGGGTGAGGCCGCCGCCGAAGGGCGCGGTGTCAATCTGGCCGACGTGTCCGACCGGGGCCGCGACGGGATCACTGGGGCCCGTAAACGCGGAGACATCGGATTCCACGCCATTCGCGGTGGCGACATCGTCGGCGAGCATGACGTGCTGTTCGCCGCCCCCGGAGAACGCATCGTTCTGCGCCATCTGGCCACCGACCGCGCCATCTTTGCTCGCGGTGCCCTAAAGGCAGCGCTATGGGGGCAGGGCAAGGCCCCCGGCCAGTATGACATGGTGGATGTGCTGGGGCTGTAACCCCGATTAGCGGAATGCGGCCAGACCGGGCGGTTCTGCACCATCCTGTTCTGCCGTTGCAAAGAGCAGCCCCAATCGTTGATCCCATGTCGGGTACTGGCCGGTCCGGGCATAGGTCAGGCGCTCGGCCCCGATGGAAATGGCAAGTGGCGCGGCCTCACCTCCGATCACGATCTCGCCGATCTCGGTCCAGTTGGCGGACGGAGGATAGGCCGTGGGGGCGAGTTCATCCGTATCACCGACGCGGTAATAGACGCCCATCGTCACGATGTAGGCATCGCCAAACGGATCAGGAAAGAAAAAGCCCGAGGCATCGCGGGCGGCCAGGGCCTCAGCCTCATCGCGCAGCAGCACTTTTTCGGTAAAGGGTAGGGCCATCTCGTCCAGCACCGTGCGCATATCCTCGGACTGCGGCACGCTGACAAAGGCAATGCGGGCGGGGTCAAGATCGAAGGCTTCGGTCAGAATGCGCATCATCAGACGCGTCGTGGCTTGACCGTCTGCGTCTGAGGGATGGCAGCCGACCTCATGAAATAGTGGCAACACGTCCGCACGAGATTTCTCACTGACATCGGCAACCCGAGCCAACGGTTGAATGACAAAAGCGTTCGAGGGCAGCGCGGATTGGTCAAAATCGTGCCGCAGCCCCGCGTTATAGTCATCGTGCCCGGAAGCAATGGACAGTGGCGCCGCTTCGTTGAGCCCAAGCCCCGAGAATGTTTTTCTCAGATGATCGAGCGTCGTGCTGAATTCCTGTTCGAACGCCGCATTCTGGTCTTCCGCTGCTGTTGCCATGCGCGGCAACAAGGTTCCGACCGTTGCTGCGGTTCCCAGCTGGACAACTTTGCGCCTGTTCCATCCCATCGGATACCTCCCGTGCCTGTTGGACGTGGCATCAGAGTATCACAGATGTTTCGGCTAAGGGTTAAGGGTTTCTGAAGACGGGCTTCCTGAGGTGCAGTTACAGATCCTTCACCTTATCTTCACGCAGTGGGCAGGCCAGATAAACGCCGAATTCTTTGCCGATATCGGCGCTGACACGGGCGTGGACCCGGCCCTGGCGGTCGAGGAACCGTTGATTGTCTTCGACGGGGAAAATCCCCTCATGCCAGATGCCGGGGTGGATATAGAGGCCTCGCGAGCCGTCACACCAGAACGCGACCACCTTTTCGGGGGTCAAATTGTCCCCGGGCAGCGCAGCGGGAACGATGAAGGGCTTGTTGTCCAACGGCCAGAACATCTGTCCGCCGTCTGGGTGATAGTTCATATGCCACAGCAGCACTTGATCACGCGGCGCGGTTTTCTGGTCGGTCTGTGCCTGTTGCGGGTCGGCGGACCAGCCCAGAACATAGTGGCCTTTAACCGCCTCGTTCTCACCATACAGCACGTCGCCCTGCCAGTCGCATTTGAACGTGCCTTCAACCCAGCCACCTTCATCGCCGGTGCCCTCGTCGATGGGGCGCCAGCCCTGTTGGGGCCAGCGAGAGATTTCGATCTTGAAGCCGTCCGGGTCATCGACCAGACAGCCATAGCCCTTGACCGACGCGTCTGTGGCCCGGATCAGGGGCACCTCATGCCAGGGCAGGGACGGCTTTGAACTGGCCTCAAAGATATATTCGGGGGCGTTCATGCCGCCCCCAGATGTTTGTCGACCATGCGTTGCACCATCGGCGCGAAATGGATGAAATCGGGCGTTTCCATGTCTGCGCGCTTGCCCGCTTCGTCCAGATAGCGGACCTGAATGATCTCTTTCAAGTTCGGGTTCGCCTCGAATTCCGCGACTTCTTTGGCGTTCATTGGTCCGCCCTGCAGTTCCAGTGTATGGACCGAAGCCGTGGACAGACGGTTGAAATAGTCAGGCTTGGTGGCACAGAGATACCGTTTGGCCGCCACATGATAGCGGCAGCAATCGGTGATGACTGACGGGAAGAACTGTTCCAGAACTTCGGCCCCCGCATCCTCGTGGTGGCGATCCTCGGTATCGTCGGGGTGATAGGTGCCGAACTCGGATGTGAAATGGCCGATATCGTGCAGCAGCGCGCCAACGATGATTTCCTCGGACTGGCCGTTCTGTTCGGCAATTGTGGCACCTTGCAGCATGTGTTCTGCCATCGTGACCGGTTCACCCAGGTATTCCTCGCCACCACGACGGTCGAAGATATCCCCGATAAAGGCCACGATGTTGTCGCGGTTGAGGGTTGAGAAATCGGGTTTCATTCCGCTGCCTCCGGTTGCGCCATGTCCATCGCCGCGAGCGTCGACAGCAATCCATCCTTGTCGGCATAGCAGCCTTGTAGCCAACGCGATCCTGCGCCGGAATAGCCCAGCCGCGCGTGTAGGACGCGGGTGTTGTCGACGATGAAACTTTCACCCGGTTCCAGCTTGAACGACACGCCCATGGCCGGATCGTCGATGATCTCGCCAAGTTGGCGATAGGCAGCATAGTAGGCTTCCATCTGATCGAATGGCACGTCAACAAACGGGGCGGAAGACCGATTGTTGAAGCGGATGCCGACTAGCTCACCGTCCGGCGACAACTCGATCATTGGGCGGCGAGACCGCAGGCAGATGCCGTCCGAACCTTTGTATTCAAATCGCGCGGGATAGCCTGCCAGCAGGGCGAAGCCTTCGGGGTTCTGATCGCGCAGTTTTTCGGCGGCACGGAAACCATCGACTACAATGGAATCGCCACCTTCGGCGCTGTTTTCCAGACAATAGAGGATTTGCAGCGTCGGCACCGGGTCACGATAGGGGTTGTCGGTATGCGCCTGAAGACCAAGGCCAGTATAGGCTAGGTTGGTCGGGTTTACCTCGGTCCGAACCTCAAAATAGGGGCCATAGTTGGTTTCGCGGACGTAGCCGAACAGATCGGCCACCTTCAGCAGTGATTCCGGCTCAGTCGGGCCGCCGGTCAGCTTGGCAAAACCGAACTTAGCCACTGCAGCCAGCCAGCCGCGCTTGGCGGCGGGATTGGCGTGGACTTCACCCCAATCAGCACTTGGCGCTTCGATGCCGCGTTCCCACGTGGTGATGCCATGTGCGACACGGCCTGTTTCTAAGGACCGGGCGCAATCATAGACGTGATCGGCCAGCCAATCGGCGGGGAAGGTCACGGTCTTGTCTTCGGGCTGGAAAGTGACCGTTAGATCGCCATTGCTGATCTCGGCGGAGCTGACTGAAATATCGACGGGAATGTCGCTTATGGTGATCAGACGCTGACCGTTTCCGGGCGCACGTGTTTCCGGGTCCAGCGCGTTATCACGCAGCCAGATGGCGTGGAAACGGGCCTGCGTTCCGGTGTCAAATTCAACAGTCACAACCGAAGTATCGTGATTGGCAGTGCGCAGCATGGGGATCTCCTGTTCAGCGCGGGCTTTGATTGAGCAGATACGCCTCTTGTGGCATTAACACAATTAATCCTTCTTTCGGCTGAGGCTTGGAAAATCTTATGGCAAAGAAAAAAATCGGATTGCCACCGCTGGATTGGCTGCGCGTGTTCGAGGCCGCCGGTCGGTTGGGTGGTTTTTCCGCCGCCGCCCGAGAGTTTGGGCTGACACAGGCAGCCGTCAGTCAGCGGATCGGTAACCTGGAGGCTTGGCTGGGCCGGTCCCTGTTCGTGCGCGAGGCACGAGGTGTGTCACTGACGGTTGAAGGCGAAAGCTATCTGCCGCTGGTGCAAGAGAGTCTGCAGGCGTTGGAGCGCAACACCGAAGATTTGTTTGGCAAATCCCCGCAAGAGCTGCGCGTCGCGGGCCTGTCTTCGAACATCCACGCGCTGGTTCTGCCTGGGCTTGCCCGGTTTCAGGAAACGCGACCCAATGTGCGGGTGATGACCGACTCGGTGGCGCGCCGGTCGTCCTTGGATGAGGAGCGGACCTGGTTGCAAATCCGCTATGGGCGTGGGGCCTGGCCCGGTCGGGATGCGGCCCTGATCGCCCGCGAGGTTCTGGTGCCGATGGCCGCGCCCGGTGTAAAATGGGGGGTGCCGCTGATTGAGCTGCGTGGCGAGCGCCCGGCGTGGCGGGACTGGGCGCGTAAGACGGGGCATGGCGAGATGCCGCCTTCACAGATCAGTTTCGATTCGATGGAACATGCCATTTCGGCGGCCCGGCAGGGGATTGGGGTGGTGCTAGGCTCGGTGCCGCTGGCCAGTGCGGATTTGCTGGCCGGTCGGCTGTGTCGGCTGGATCTGCCCGATCTGCAGACCAAAGACGGCTATTGGCTGACTTGGCCCGAAGAGCGGGTCAAATCGAAAAAACAGCGTGCCCTGATTGCCGATTTTCTGCAGGCCCTTCAGGGCTGATCAATCAGAAATCGACGGCGATGCCCTTTTTTTCCCAATCGCCATAGCGGGCCGGATCAAGGCCGTCGCGCCCGCCCAGTTCCTTGGGCATCTCTTTTTCTTCTGCCTCGGCCTTGCTGCGGCGTTCTTCCGCCTCGGCCAGGGCGCGCAGGGCGGCGGGGGGCAGGTCTTTGTGGTCGTCATTCGTGGTGTCGGGCATGACATCGGGTTCCTTTCCGGGCACGGGCTTGATATACGCCCCCGTCCGCCTTTGGCAATGCGGACGAGAGTCACATCAAAGGCGGTTTCATGTCCGACAACGCAACAGCGGCGCGACGCAGCGCGATCTATCTGTTGGATCAGATATTGGGTGAGGGGCGGCTGTTGTCCGAATGCCTGGCCGCAGGCGCGCTGGATCGACTGGCCCCCGAGGATCGCGCGCGGGCGCAGCGTTTGACCTTGCAAACCCTGCGCGGTTTGGAACGAGCTGACCGTCTTCTGGACAATCACCTTAATAGGACGCCTGCTCTGACCGTCTATAACGCGCTGCGCCTGGGCGCGGTTGAGCTGTGCCAGGGTGAGGCCGCGCATGGTGTCGTGAACTCGATGGTCGAAATTGTGGGGCGGTCGCGCAAACATGGCCGGCTCAAGGGGTTGGTTAACGCTGTGCTGCGCAAGGTTGCCGCCGAAGGGCCGGAAGCCTGGCCCAAGATGCGGGTGCCGCGCCTGCCGGACTGGCTGCGCGAGCCGCTGATCATGGCCTGGGGCACTGATGCCGTTGCAGGCATGGAGCAGGCGCATTTCACTGGCGCACCGCTGGACCTCTCACTGAAACCGGGGGCCACGGGACCGGGTGAGGCACTGCCGACCGGGTCGATGCGTATGCAGGATGCGGGGCAGGTCTCAAACCTGCCGGGGTTTGATCGGGGCGACTGGTGGGTGCAGGACGCGGCGGCGGCTTTGCCGGTGCGTGTATTGGCACCAAAGCCCGGGGAATCCGTGCTGGATCTGTGTGCTGCACCCGGCGGCAAGACGCTGCAAATGGCGGCAGCCGGGGCCAAGGTGACGGCTCTGGATATTTCGGAGCCCCGACTGGAGCGAGTACGCGAGAACCTCAAACGCACTGGCTTACAAGCGCAAGTCATCGCTGGTGATGCGCTGGAGCATCAGGGCCAGTATGACGCGATTCTGTTGGACGCACCCTGTTCGGCCACCGGAACCATTCGGCGCCACCCGGACCTGCCCTTTGCCAAGGACGGCTCGGAATTCGGCGGGTTGATTGAATTGCAGGCGCAGATGCTGGCCCATGTCTGGACCCTGCTGAAACCCGGTGGACGGTTGGTCTATTGCACCTGTTCCCTGTTGCCTGACGAAGGCGAGGTGCAGATCGAAGAGGCGCTGGAACAATATCCTGACATGAGCATCGACCGCACCGCGCTGGACGTGACCGGGGTGGATCAAAGCTGGATCACCGAAGAAGGTGGCCTGCGTCTGCGGCCCGATTATTGGGCGGATCGCGGTGGCATGGACGGGTTCTATATCGCCTGCCTGAACAAATCAGCCTGATGGCACGCTTTTCGATGACTTGACGATCACACCGGTCTATCGTTGGGTCTCAGGCGCCAGCAGAGCGTGAGAGGCAGAGTAACGAGCGTCATGTCAAACTCAGATACCATGACAAACCGGTGGACGCGGTTTCAGAACCGTCTGTATGCGCGGCTCAGCCAGCGGCGCAAGGCCGCTGCTGGCTTCGTCACCGAGCCTGAACCGCGTACTGTAGGATCGTTTGCCCGGGGGCGGCAGCTGGTCGCTGGAAATCTGCTGTTTGCCGGGTATCTGGTCGAGGCACAGGATACCGGCCTGTGGGACGTGACCGCGCCCAGCACCGGCTTTGACAATGAGCGCCACGGTTTTGCCTGGCTGGATGATCTGGCCGCCGTCGGCGATATGCGGGCGCGGGAAAAGGCGCAGCGTTGGGTGTGGGGTTGGATCGACGCGCATGGCCGCGGGCAAGGGCCTGGCTGGGCACCCGATCTGACCGGCCGACGGGTGATGCGCTGGATCAACCACGCCGTCTTCCTTCTGCGTGGAATGGATGACAAGCAGAGCGCTGTGTTCTTTCGCGCGTTGGCGCAGCAAACCTGGTTCCTGTCCAAACGCTGGAAAGCGGCCACGCCAGGCCTGCCCCGGTTCGAGGCTCTGGCCGGTCTGGTTCAGGCCGGACTGGCGCTGAAAGGGTTGGAGCAGATGGCTGACCCGGCCCTGCGCGCCCTGGCAAAGGAATGCGAACGGCAGATCGACGCGCAGGGCGGTATTTCCACCCGCAACCCTGAAGAGTTGCTTGAGGTGTTTACCCTGCTGTCCTGGACCTCGGCCGCGCTGAGCGATCAGGGGCGGGGCACCCCCGGCGCGCAGGCCGATGCGATCAAACGCATGGCGCCGACGCTGCGCAGCCTGCGCCATTCAGACGGCGCATTGGCCCGCTTTCATGGCGGCGGGCGCGGGATCGAAGGGCGGCTGGATCAGGCGTTGGCTCAAAGCGGGGTTCGCCCGCAACACGCAACTGGGTTGGCGATGGGGTTTGCACGGCTTTACGCGGCCCGGACCAGCGTGATCGTCGATGCTAACGTGCCGCCCAAGGGGGCTGCATCTTATAATGCCCATGCCTCGACACTAGCGTTTGAGCTAACTTCGGGGCGGCGGCCACTGATTGTGAATTGCGGATCAGGCGAAAGTTTCGGAACGGAATGGCGGCGAGCCGGGCGCGCAACACCTTCGCATTCGACCCTGTGCCTGGATGGCTATTCTAGCGCGCGTTTGGCACCAGCGGGGAATGGAAGTGAACGAGAGGCTTTGGTCGATGCACCGCAAGACGTGCCGATTGATTTCGAAGAGGCATTCGAAGGCACCCGCTTTATGGTCGGGCATGACGGCTATACCAAAGTGTTCGGTCTGACCCATGCGCGTACATTCGAGCTGCGATTTGATGGGCGAGAACTGACGGGCGAGGATATTCTGCTGACTGCTACCGACAAGGCCAAGCGGCAGTTTGACCGGGCGCTGGACGCTTCGGGCCTGAACGGGATCGGGTTTGATATCCGGTTTCACCTGCATCCAGACGTGGATGCGGCCATTGATTTGGGTGGCGCGGCGGTGTCGATGGCGCTCAAAAGCGGTGAAATTTGGATTTTCCGCCATGATGGCGTTGGAAAATTATCTGTTCAACCAAGCGTTTACCTTGAAAAAGGCCGTTTAAAGCCACGCGCGACAAAACAGATCGTTCTATCCGGGCGCGCAATGGAGTATGCGACCCGCACCCGGTGGACGCTGAGCAAGGCACAGGATACAGCCTATGCCGTGCGCGATCTGCACCGGGACGAGCCCGAGTTTGACTGACGCCAAAAGGACCTTTGGACCCATGACTGATCTTCACCCCGTGCGCCGCGCGTTGCTTTCCGTTTCCGACAAGACCGGATTGATCGAGCTGGGAAAGGCGCTGGCCGAGCGCGGGGTCGAGCTCCTGTCGACCGGCGGTACGGCCAAGGCGCTGCGTGATGCAGGGCTTGAGGTGAAGGATGTCAGCGAGATCACCGGTTTCCCCGAAATGATGGATGGTCGGGTCAAGACTCTGCACCCGATGGTGCATGGCGGCCTGCTGGCGCTGCGCGACAACGACGGCCACGTGGCTGCGATGAATGAACATGGTATTGGCGCGATCGACTTGCTGGTTGTGAACCTCTATCCGTTCGAGGCGACGGTGGCCAAAGGCGCAGGTTATGACGAGTGCATCGAGAACATCGATATTGGCGGCCCTGCGATGATCCGTGCGGCCTCCAAGAACCATGCCTTTGTGAACGTTGTTGTGGATGTCGAGGATTACTCTTCGCTCCTGGACCAGTTGGAAGAGAATTACGGCAAGACATCCTACGGTTTCCGCCAGTGGCTGGCGCAAAAGGCTTACGCCCGGACCGCAGCGTACGACACCGCGGTTTCGAATTGGATGGCCGACGCACTGCAGCTTGATGCGCCCAAGCGCCGCGCCTTTGCCGGTGAACTGAAACAGACCCTGCGCTATGGTGAGAACAGTCATCAACAGGCGGCTTTCTACACTGATGGAACCAACCGTCCGGGTGTGGCGACCGCCGTTCAGCACCAGGGCAAGGAGCTGAGCTATAACAATATCAACGACACCGACGCAGCGTTTGAACTGGTGGCTGAGTTCGATCCTGCAAAAGGTGCGGCCTGTGCGATTATCAAACACGCCAACCCTTGCGGCGTAGCTACAGGCGCGACCTTGCTGGACGCGTATAAGTCGGCATTCGATTGCGATCGTACTTCGGCATTTGGTGGGATCGTGGCGCTGAACCAACCGCTCGACACGGAAACCGCACAGGAAATCACCGGGATTTTCACCGAAGTCGTGATCGCCCCCGGTGCTTCGGATGAGGCCAAAGCGATCTTCGCGGCCAAGAAGAACCTGCGCCTGCTGACCACCGAAGCTCTGCCGGACGTGACCGCAGGCGGCAAGACCGTGCGTCAGGTAGCAGGCGGTCTGCTGGTGCAGGACAAGGACAATGGTTTTGTCGGCATGGACGATCTGAAGGTCGTCACCAAAAAGGCGCCGACCGAAGAGCAGATGCGCGACCTGCTGTTTGCCTGGAAAGTGGCGAAACACGTTAAGTCCAACGCCATCGTTTACGTGAAAGATGGCGCGACTGTCGGCGTTGGTGCAGGCCAGATGAGCCGCTTGGACTCTGCCATGATTGCCGCCAAGAAGGCCGAACGCATGGCCGACGCGCTCGGCTTGCCGCAGCCGCTCACCATCGGCTCGGCCGTTGCGTCTGATGCATTCTTCCCCTTCCCTGACGGGCTGATGGAAGCCGCTGAGGCTGGTGCGACCTGTGTCATCCAGCCGGGCGGTTCAATGCGTGATGACGAGGTGATCGCGGCCGCGGATGAGGCCGGATTGGCAATGGTATTCACCGGCATGCGCCACTTCCGCCACTGATGCGCTCTCGTATTCTGCTCTGGGCCGCGCTGGCCGCGTTTACGATCGACCAGATCAGTAAGTATCTGGTCGTTCACGTGATGCGTGTGGCCGAGGGCAATATCGATGTGCTGCCGCCGCTCTTGGTGTTCAAATACGGTGAGAATCGGGGCATCAATTTCGGCCTGTTCCAAGGCGACAGCGACACCGCGCGTTGGGTGCTGATCGGCATCTCGCTGGCTGTTGCGATTGGCGTGCTGATCTGGCTGATGCGGACAACCCCGTCCAAGCTGATGTTGTTTTGCGGCGGGTTGCTGATTGGTGGCGCGCTTGGGAATGTGGTGGATCGGGTGCTGTACGGCTATGTTCTGGATTTCTTGAACATGTCCTGTTGCGGCCTCAACAATCCGTTTGTTTTCAACCTGGCCGATGTGTTCATCTTTGCGGGTGCTTTCGGACTTGTGTTGTTCGATGGCAAAAAGCCCTCGTGACGCGCCGGGTGATATGCGATAAAAGCGCCTGAAACTGGCTGGAGACTCTGATGCGGTTGCCGCGTTCCATTTTTGCTGTGACATTGGCCTTTGCGGTTGCCGGGTGCTCGGATATCGGTTTGCGCCATCTTGAGGCACCGGGGGACGGACCGGATGAGTTTTCGGTCATGCCGGTCAAACCGCTGACCCAGCCCAAGGACTATAAGTTCCTGCCTGCGCCCACACCGGGCGGTTCCAACCTTACCGACCCAAACCCCAAGGCGGATGCCGTGGTGGCGCTGGGCGGCAGCGAAGCGGCGTTGAACCCGAATGCTGCAATTCCTGCATCTGATGGCGCGCTGGTGACGGCCTCAAGCCGCTATGGCGTACCGTCCAACACGCGCCAGGTCGTCGACACCGAAGACGCCGAGTTTCGCAGAAAGCAGGGCCGCTTGACCCGTCTGCGCCTGTTCAAGATAGACCGCTATTCGCAGGTTTACAGTCGCGAAGCACTTGATGCCAATCGACAGAACGAAGCAGCGCGTCAGGCCGGGATTGAGACGCCCTCGGCCCCACCGGCTGATGAATAAATCTTAACTTTCCGTCATCACCCTTGAACCTGCGCACCACAACCGTAGTTTGAACACCATCAAACGAAACGGAGGACGCCCCATGGTTCGGGCCCTGGCATTATCTGCCGCCCTGTTCGCCGCCACCCCTTTGCTTGCCAAGGAAGGGCACGAGGCGGTTACCACTTTCACGCTGGATAACGGCATGGATGTCGTTGTGATCGAAGATCACCGCGCCCCGGTCGTGCAGCACATGGTCTGGTATCGCGCCGGATCTGCGGATGAGCCTGTTGGTTCGTCCGGCGTGGCGCATTTCCTGGAGCATCTGCTGTTCAAGGGTACCGATACGCTGGCACCGGGCGAGTTCTCCGCTACCGTCGCCGCCAATGGTGGCAATGACAATGCTTTCACCTCGTATGACTACACTGCCTATTTTCAGCGCGTAGCTGCCGACCGGTTGGAGTTGATGATGCGGATGGAAGCGGACCGGATGCGCAATATCCGCCTGAGCGAAGAGGATATCGCAACCGAGCGTGACGTGATCCTTGAAGAACGCAACCAGCGTACCGAAAACAGCCCGCGGGCGCTTTTTGGCGAGCAGATGAGCGCGTCTCAGTACCTTAACCATCGTTACGGCGTGCCGATCATCGGCTGGAAGCACGAGATGGAGACGCTGGACATGGAGGATGCGCTGTCCTTCTATCAGACCCATTACGCGCCCAATAACGCCATTCTGGTGGTGACCGGCGATGTGGAGCCGGATGAGGTCAAAACTCTGGCCGAACAGTATTATGGCGTTATCCCCGCCAACCCGGACTTGCCTGAACGCGTACGTTCGCAGGAACCGCCACAATCGGCCGAACGTCGCCTGACCTTCAAGGACGCGCGTGTTTCGCAGCCTTATGTCCAGCGCAGCTATCTCGCGCCCGAACGGGATGCCGGTGCGCAGGAAAAAGCCGCCGCGCTGTTCCTGCTGGCCGAATTGCTGGGGGGCAGCACCACGTCCTACCTGAACGAAAAACTGCAATTCGAACAGCAAAAGGTCGTTTATACGGGTGCCTTCTATCGCGGCGTCTCGCTGGACGACACGACCTTTGATCTGCTGGTCGTCCCGGCCCAGGGCGTGTCGCTGCAAGAAGCCGAAGAAGCCATGGATCAAGCCGTCGCCGACTTCATCGCTGAAGGTGTGAACGAAGAAGACCTTGACCGGATCAAGATGCAGCTGCGCGCCGCCCAGACTTATGCGCGCGATAATGTGGACGGGATCGGCAACCGCTATGGCCGCGCCCTGACCAGCGGCTTGACGGTCGAGGATGTACAGGCGTGGCCCGATATCCTGCAGGCCGTGACCGGGGAAGAAATCATCGCCGCCGCCCGGGAAGTTCTGCAGCCCGAGGCGTCGGTCACCGGATGGCTGATGCGCGACGATGAGGTGACGCAATGAAACGGATTTTTGCAACCTTGGTCGCCTTTGTCGTCGCGCTGCCCGCATGGGCTGAGATCGAGATCGAAGAGGTCACCTCACCCGGCGGTATCACCGCATGGCTGGTCGAGGATCACTCGATCCCCTTCACCGCGCTGGAACTACGTTTTCGCGGTGGCACGTCGCTGGACGAACCCGGCAAACGCGGCGCCATCTATCTGATGAGCGGTCTGATCGAGGAAGGCGCAGGTGACATGGACGCCCGCACCTACGCGCGCGAGTTGGAATCACTGGCGGCCTCGTTCCGGTACAATGCGTCGGATGATTCCGTTTCGATTTCCGCGCAATTTCTGACTGAGAACCGGGGCGAAGTCATCGACTTGTTGCGCACCACGATCCACGAGCCTCGGTTCGATGAAGACGCGGTTGAGCGCGTGAAGGCGCAGATTCTGTCCGGGCTGCGCTCGGACCAAACTGACCCCAATGACATTGCCGGGCGCAATTTTGCACAGATGGCATATGGCGATCACCCCTATGGGTCCGAGGGCAAAGGCACGATCGAAAGCGTCAGCGCTTTGAGCCGTGATGATGTGGTCACCGCCTATGACAATGTGTTCGCCAAGGACCGCCTCTATGTCGGTGCGGTGGGCGATATCACCCCCGATGAGCTGGGCGCGTTACTGGACACGTTGCTGGCGGATCTGCCCGAGGCGGGCAAACCCATTCCGGGCCGAGCTGACGTGGACATCCCCGGCGGCGTCAGCGTGGTCGAGTTTGATACGCCGCAATCCGTGGCCCTGTTCGGCCACGCGGGGATCGACCGGGACGACCCGGATTTCTTTGCCGCTTTTGTTCTGAACCACATTTTGGGTGGCGGTGGTTTTGAGAGCCGCCTGATGCAGGAAGTGCGCGAAAAGCGTGGCCTGACCTATGGCGTCGCGACCTATCTGGTACCCAAGGATCTGGCTTCGGTCTATCTGGGCTCGGTGTCCTCGGCCAATGACCGCATCGCCGAAGCGGTCGAGGTGATCCGCGACCAGTGGGCGCGTGCCGCGACCGAAGGTGTGACTCAAAAAGAGCTGGACGACGCCAAGACCTATTTGACCGGAGCTTATCCGCTGCGGTTCGATGGCAATGGCCCGATCGCCGGGATCATGGTCGGTATGCAGATGGAAAACCTGCCCATCGACTATATCGCCACCCGCAACGACAAGGTGAACGCGGTGACGTTGGACGAGGTGAACCGCGTGGCCAGTGAATTGCTGGACCCCCAGGGGCTGCATTTCACTGTTGTCGGCAAACCCGAAGGTTTGGAAACCACAAACTGATCAAAGGGGGCTGAACAACGCTCAGCCCTTTTTCCCCGCTGCGCTGCGCAGCATCTGCCCCATCATCTGCCCGAACTTGCCGGACCCGCGCTGATACAGCGCGCCATCAACGGACAGAACTGCGCCACTGATATAGCTGGCCATGTCCGAGCTGAGGAACAGGCAGGCATTGGCTACATCCTGTGTATTTCCCCAACGCCCCAGCGGCACATCGCGGCGCAGTTCCTCGTGGGCGTTTTCCGTTGGTGCCAGACGCCGTGCGCCTTCAGTTCCTTCAATAAATCCTGGAACCACCGAGTTCACGCGGATGCCTTCGCCCCCCCATTCCATCGACAGGGTGCGAGTGATCTGATCGACCCCGGCTTTGGCCGCGCAAACATGGGCTTGCCCTTCGTAGGGCAGAAACGCCTGTGGGGCCGAGATATTGATGATGCTGGCGCCGGGGCGTTTGAGGTAAGGATAGGCCCCCTTCATCACATGAACGGTGCCCATCAGGTCGATATCCACCACGGTCTTGAACGCATTGACCGACATCTCGGAGGTCAGGGCCGGGAAATTCCCCGCCGCGCCAGAGACCAGAACGTCGAAATCACCCAAAGCGTCATGGAATTGCTTCAGCCCGTCCGCCACTGCCTGCGCATCGCGCACATCAAAGGCTGCGCCAACTACTTCGGCTGCGCCGGCCTCTTTTAGCGCGGCAAGCGTGTCATCCACCTTGTCCTGCGACCGGCTGGCAACGGCCAGATTGGCCCCCGAGGCCGCGAACGCCTCGGCAATGCCGCGGTTGATGCCGCTGGTGCCGCCAATGACGATGACGGTCTGTCCTGAAAAGTCCATGTAGGCCTCCCTAAAACGGGAGCCCTACTCGCCGTAGGGCACCCAGATGTTTTTCACTTCGGTTGCAGCCTGCAGGAAGCGGCGCGAATGGTCCACGCCCCAATCAAATGCCGTCGCGTTATTGACCCAGGTCCGTTTCAAATTTCCGGCCGAAACGACTTCGATCTCTTGTGAAAGATCAGTTGACGAGAACGACCAGACCGCATCGACGTTCAGGTGTGAGGCCAGCGGTTTCGCCAGTTCCACGTGGCTGCCGGTCAGGATGTTGACCACACCTGCGGGCACGTCGGACGTTTCAAGAATCTGGTAGAAGTCGGTTGCTGTCAGCGGATAGGGCTCGGACGCGACCAGAACTGTCCGGTTACCCATAGCGATCGCCGGGGCCATGGCCGAGACCAGACCCAGCAAAGGTGCCTCATCCGCGCACAGCGCGCCGATGACGCCAACGGACTCTTTCATGGCAATGGCAACGCCCCGGATCGGAACGCCATGCACTTGACCGTCATATTTGTCCGCCCAGGCGGCAGCGGTGAACAGGCGCTGGATCGAGGCCTCGACCTCTTTCGCACCATCCTTCTTACCGGTCATGGCATCGAGACGAGCCGCGAATTCATCAGCACGGGCCGACAGGTTTTCACCAATATAATACAAGATCTGCGCCCGTAGATGGCCGGTGGTTTTAGACCAGCCCTTGGCGCCCGCCGCAGCCTCAACCGCGTTGCGGACGTCTTTGCGGTTGGCCAGGCCCACATGGCCCAAAAGGCCGGATTTACCCCAGACAGGCTTGGAATAGCCACTATCGGGTCTTGCCTGCTTGCCGCCGACATACATCTTGGCGGTGCGGTCGATGGGATCAACCGGAGCACCTTCGCCCAGGGTCGCCTCAACCTTGGCCAGCGGTTTGACCTTGCCCTTGGGCTTGGTATAGGCCGCCAGACCTTCCCAACCGCCTTCACGGCCAAAGCCGCTTTCGCGTACACCGCCGAATCCGGCGGCAGCATCGAACAGGTTGGTGGCATTGACCCAAACCACGCCCGCGACCAGTTTGGGCGCAATATCCAGTGCAAGGTTCACATTCTCGGTCCAGACCGTCGCGGCTAGCCCGTAGCGGGTGTTGTTGGCCAGCTCGACCGCCTCTTCCGGAGTGCGGAAGGTGGACGATACCAGTACCGGGCCAAAAATTTCTTCCTGCATCAGCGGGTCCGAGGTTTCGAGCCCCGAGATCAGCGTCGGTGGGTAATAGCACCCGTTCGCGGGCAGGTCGCAGGCCGCCTGATGAACGTGACCGGCGGTGTTGCTTTCGACCATGCTCTTGATGGTCTGCAACTGAACCGGGTCCACCACCGCGCCCACGTCGATACATTTGTCTAGCGGGTCGCCAATGCGCAGCTTGTCCATCCGCGCGCGCAGTTTCTCGTGGAAGCGGTCGGCGATGCCTTCCTGCACCAACAGGCGCGAGCCTGCGCAGCAGACTTGGCCTTGGTTGAACCAGATCGCGTCGACCAGACCTTCAATGGCTGAATCGATATCGGCGTCGTCAAAGACGACGTAAGCGGACTTGCCTCCCAGCTCCAGAGTCAGTTCTTTGCCTGAGCCCGCAGTGGCTTCGCGGATGCGACGGCCCACAACGGTCGAGCCGGTAAAGGCGATCTTGTCCACGTCTGCGGAAACGATCATTTCGCCCACGGCACCGTCGCCGGTGACGATGTTGACCACGCCTTTCGGCAAACCGGCCTGGGAGCAGATATCAGCGAACAGCAGCGCGGTCAGCGAGGTGTATTCAGCCGGTTTCAGAACCACGGTGTTGCCCATCGCGATCGCAGGGGCGATTTTCCATGCCAACATCAGAAGCGGGAAGTTCCACGGAATGATCTGCCCGCACACACCCAACGCCTGCACATCGGGCAGCTCGCTTTCCATCAGCTGCGCCATGCCCGCGTGGTAGTAGAAATGCCGCTGCGCCAACGGGATGTCGATGTCGCGCGATTCCCGGATCGGCTTGCCGTTGTCGAGGCTTTCCAGCACGGCAAACAGGCGCGCGTGTTTCTGCAACAGCCGCGCAATGGCATAGAGGTATCGCGCACGGCCCGCACCGCCCAGCTTTTCCCATTTCGGTTGCGCCTTGCGGGCGGCGGCAACGGCTGCGTCCACATCGGCCTGTTTGGCTTGGGTCAGCTTGGCCAGCACCTCTCCGGTCGCGGGGTTGCGGCTTTCGAACCCTTTGCCGGGCTTGGTGAAGGCGCCGTCGATATAGTGACCGAACTTATCACCCTGATCGACTAGCCAGGCCAGTGCCTCGGCGGCGCTTTCGGGGGCGGGGCCGTAGTCCATGGTCTCGAAAATCTCTTTGACTGTCATTGTTCTGTCCTCAGCCCATCGAGTGACGGTAACCGGCCGAATAGGCTCCGGTCACATAGTGTTCCAATTGCCGTTCGATATCGCCCAACAAGGACGACGCGCCAAAGCGGTACAGGTCCGGTTGCAACCAGCGGTCGCCCAGCTCATCCTTGATCAGCGACAGGTAAACCAGCGCGTCCTTTGCTTTCGAGATGCCACCCGCAGGCTTATAGCCAACGCGATACCCGGTGCGGTCATAATAGTCGCGGATCGCGCGGATCATCACCAGCGACACGGGCAGGGTGGCGTTGACGCTTTCCTTGCCGGTTGAGGTCTTGATGAAGTCCGCCCCGGCCATCATGCAGACCAGCGAGGCGCGCGCGACGTTGCGCAGGCTGCCCAGCTCTCCGGTGGCAAGGATGGCCTTTACATGCGCATCACCGCAAGCCACGCGAAAGGCTTTCATCTCATCATACAGCGCCTGCCAATCTCCGGACAGCACGTGGCGGCGCGAGATGACGATGTCGATCTCTTCGGCGCCAGCTTTTACGCTTTCTTCGATTTCGGCTACACGCAGGTGGAACGGCGAAAGGCCCGCCGGGAAACCGGTTGACACAGCCGCAACCGGAATGCCGGTGCCTTTCAGCGCCTCAACCGCCGTGCCGATCATGTCGTGGTAGACGCAGACAGCCCCGGTGGTGATCGGCGGCATGTCCAGCGCCTGCAATACCGAAGGTGCCACCGGTTGACGCGCCTTGGCGCACAGGCGTCGCACCCGGCCCACGGTGTCATCGCCGGACAAGGTGGTCAGGTCGATCATGGTGATCGCCTTCAACAGCCACGCGGACTGATACTCTTTTTTAACCGAGCGACGACCGGGCAGCGTCGCGGCCCGGCGTTCGATGGCCGAGGTATTGGCCTGCACGGCGCGTACCCAATCCAGATCAAGATCCATGCCGGGGTTTCTGGGTTCGGTCACTTGCGGCAGATGCGCCGTGCGCACGGGGCTTTCTGAGCTCTGCGTATCCATAGTCACGTCCTTTGGGAGGTTTGCGCCAAAATCGCACGAGCCGCACGTAAAGGGAAGGTGCAGCAAGGTTCGATCTGCAAATTTTTTGACCAAATGGACAAAAATAGGCATTTTCTTGCGAATAATTCGCAATAGCGTTGACTTAGTTGCGAATGGTTCGCATATTCATTCTCAACAGGACACCAAATCGGGATCTGACTATGATTCGTCGCAGCTTTCTTGCAGCGCTGGCATTTGCGGCTGCTTTGCCTCTGACGGCTTGGGCCGAGACACCACTGGCCGAGACACCACTGAAAGTGGTCGCAACCACCGGTATGATTGCTGACGCCGCGCGTCAGGTGGGCGGAGACCAGGTCGAGGTGAAGGGCCTGATGGGTCCAGGAGTCGATCCGCATGCCTATCGCCAGACCCGCAGCGATATCGTTGCGATGACCCGTGCGGACCTGATCCTGTGGCACGGTCTATATCTGGAAGCGCAGATGGAAGATTTCTTCCATGACCTCGGCCGCAAACGCACTGTGGTGGCCGTGGCTGAAGGGATCGACAAGTCCAAACTGCGTGGGCATGACGATTATGCCGACAAATACGACCCGCATGTGTGGATGAGCCCGACCCTGTGGCGTGATGTGGTGGTTGAGGTGCAAGAGGCCCTGACCGCAGCGCGCCCCGAAGCGGCGGATATTTTTGCCGCTAATGCGGAAGCGCATTTGGCCGAGCTTGATGCGCTGACCACCTATGCCAATCAGTCGCTTGCAGCTGTTCCCGAAAATAACCGCGTGCTGGTCACCGCGCATGACGCCTTTGGCTATTTCGGCGCGGCTTACGGCTATGAGGTGATGGGCATTCAGGGCATCTCAACCCAGTCCGAGGCCGGCCTGAACCGGATCGGAGAGTTGGTCGATACGCTGGTGGATCAGCAACTGACGGCGGTATTCGTGGAAAGCTCGGTTTCGGACCGGTCGATGCGGGCGCTGATTGAAGGGGCCGCAGCCAAGGGGCATGAGGTCGGTGTCGGCGGAGAGCTCTATTCTGACGCGATGGGTGAGCCCGGCACTTATGAGGGCACATATATCGGGATGCTGGATCACAACATCACCGTCATCGCCGGGGCGCTGGGCGCGGAAGTGCCGGATCGCGGCATGAGCGGCAAACTGTCGGCGGGGTTTTAAATGATGCTGGAACTGGCCGCTGATCAGGGTGTCTCGGTTGCGGGGCAGGATATCGATGAAAGCCCCCTGGCCATTCGCGGCTTGACCGTCTCATACGGTCAGAAACCGGCGGTGTTTTCCGTTGATATGACGGTGCGGCCCGGCGCGATGACAGCGATCATCGGGCCAAATGGCGCGGGAAAATCGACCCTGCTCAAGGCGGCGCTGGGGATTGTCTCACCCTTGTCCGGGCAGGTCTCGGTCTTTGGTGAACCTTTGGAGAAACAGCGCGCCCGCATCGCCTATGTGCCGCAGCGCGCAAGTGTGGATTGGGATTTTCCCACTCGCGTGATTGATGTGGTCCTGATGGGCCTGTCGCGGCAACTGGGCCTGTTGGGCCGGGTGCGCGCTCGGCATAGGGCCTGCGCCATGGATTGCCTGAACCGCGTTGGGATGCGCGATTTCGCGGATCGTCAGATTGGTCAGCTTTCGGGCGGGCAACAACAGAGGGTGTTTCTGGCCCGCGCCCTGGCGCAAGAGGCTGATCTTTACCTGTTGGACGAACCTTTTGCCGGGGTCGATGCGGCCACAGAAAAGGCCATCATCGCGGTTTTGAAATCGCTGAAAGAGGCGGGCAAGACCGTCGTTGTCGTGCATCACGATCTGGCCACCGTTACCGATTATTTCGACCACGTCTTCCTGATCAACACCCGTAAGGTGGCCGAGGGAACAGTGGCCGAGGCCTTTACCGCCGAAACCCTGCAATCGGCCTATGGGGGCCGTCTGGCCACCGCGCAGATCGACCAGATCTCACGCGCGCTGGGGTAAATCATGCTTTGGGATGCTCTGAGCCTGCAGCTTGGCTATAACGCCACGCTGGTTGCTATTGGTGCGACCTTGCTGGGCGTATCCGCCGGGGTGACCGGCACTTTCCTGTTTCTGCGCAAACGCGCGCTGGTCAGCGATGCGATCAGCCATGCGACCCTGCCCGGCGTGTGCCTGGCCTTCATGGTGCTGGTAGCTTTTGGCGGCGATGGACGCAATCTGATCGGTCTGCTTGCCGGATCGGCGATCTCGGCCTGGATTGGTCTGCTGTGTATGAATTGGCTGACCCGGGGCACGCGGCTGGCCGAAGACGCAGCTATTGGGGCGGTACTGTCCGTTTTCTTCGGATTTGGCATCGTACTGCTGACCGTGATTCAAACCATGGGCGTTGGTCGTCAGGCGGGGCTCGAAGGGTTCTTGCTGGGCTCCACTGCCGGGATGTTGTGGGCGGATGCGCTGATCATTGCGATTGGCGGGGCATCGACGCTTGTTCTGGTGATGATCATCCGCCGTCCGATGACCATGGTGGCGTTTGACCCGGAATATGCCGCCGCACGGGGTCTGCCAGTGCATCGGATTGATCTGGCGATGATGGGATTGGTGATGGCCGTCACCGTTGTCGGGTTGAAGATCGTCGGGCTGATCCTGATTGTGGCATTGCTGATCATACCGCCCGTGACCGCGCGGTTCTGGACCGACCGCTCGGACCGAGTTGTTTTGCTCGCTGGTTTGGCGGGTGGCTTGGCCGGGTATCTGGGCGCGGCCCTGTCGGCCTCGGCGCCGAACTTGCCAACCGGTCCGATCATTGTGCTGGTCAGTTTTGGCTTTTTCGCGCTGTCCCTACTGTTTGCACCTGTTCGCGGTGTTCTGGCGGCGGTGTTGCAACATCTGAGATTCCAGCGTCGGGTGCATATCCGCCAAGGATTGCTGGCGCTGGCGCAAGGTCAGAAAATCTATGAACCGCTGACTCTGCGCTTGTTGAAACGCGCTGGCTTTGCCCGCGCCGATGGCGTTGCTACCGAGGCTGGTAAAGCCCGTGCCGCCAAGGCGTTGCGCGACGAAAAACGGTGGGAAATCGTGCGCGCGGATCAGGCGCATGAGGCGACGGCGGCGCTTTATGACGGGCTGCGCGATATCGAAACGGTGCTTACCCGCGATCAGATCGCGGATATCGACCGCCTGATCGGTGGCCCGCAGGAGGTCCAGCCATGAGCGGAGAAGAATTTGTCCCCCTGTCCCTGACGCCTCTGTTGATCGGGATCTTCGCCGCCATCGCCTGCGCCCTGCCGGGGAATTTTCTTGTACTTCGCAAACAAGCCCTAATTGGGGACGCAATCAGCCACGTGGTGCTGCCCGGCATCGTTGTGGCCTTTCTGCTGACCGGAGCGATCTCGACCTGGCCCATGATGCTGGGCGCGGCGGGTGCAGCCATTGTTGCCGTTGTGATGATCGAGGCGATCCGGCGGCTGGGCCAGATTGAACCCGGTGCTGCGATGGGCGTTGTTTTCACCACCATGTTCGCAGGCGGCGTGCTGCTGCTGGAGCAGACCGATACCTCGACCGTGCATCTGGACGTGGAACATGCGCTGTATGGCAATCTGGAAAGTCTGATCTGGCTGGATGCTGTGGGCTGGTCATCGCTGTTGGACCTGACGGCTTTGGCCGGGCTGCCGCCGGAGCTGCCGCGGATTGCGCTGACGCTGGTCGGGGTGGTCCTGTTCATCTGGCTGTTTTGGCGCCCGCTGAAAATTTCGACCTTCGACGAAGGCTTCGCACGCACCATCGGCATTCGCACCGGCGCGCTGGGTATGGCGTTGGTGATCGTGGCTGCAATATCGGCCGTGGCCGCTTTTGATGCAGTGGGGTCAATTATCGTGATCGCCATGTTCATTTGCCCCCCGGCGGCGGCGCGGATGATGACAAATCGGCTGGAAACCCAAATCGCCTGGAGCGTCATTTTCGCCAGCGTGTCGGCAATATCGGGCTATGTGCTGGCGGGCTACGGGCCGCTTTGGTTGGGCAGTACGGATGCGGTCAGCGCGGCGGGGATGATCGCAACCATGTCCGGCCTGATCCTGGCCTGCGCCGCATTGTGGGGCCCGTGCCGCTCCCGCGCCGGAGCGCCCCAAGCCACTTGACACGGCGCTTTCCCGCTGTTGGTCAATGCGAGGGGTCGGCTGAAATTCGCCCAGACGCCCAGCGAGGACAGAGTTAATGATTGTCGCGCCGCGTTTCGTGTTAGGCCCGCCGCAATAAATTTCTGAATGACCACCACTCACTTGGATCGTTCGGACAATCGTGGCAAGGTTTGCCGTCTGTTGACATCGGCACAGCGCGATTGTTCGAACGCCCCCTCCCTCCTAAAAATAGGACTGCCAAATCAGTGGCAGAATCGTGTGCGCATATGCTAGGTCTGGTGGTATGGTGCAGGCAAACCCCAATATCAGCGAAATCCGCCCCGTAATCCGTCAACTTGACGATGCTGCAATCAACCGCATCGCTGCGGGTGAGGTGGTGGAACGCCCCGCCTCGGCTGTTAAAGAACTGGTGGAAAACGCCATCGACGCCGGATCGACTCGGATCGCCATCGATATCGCTGATGGTGGCAAGACGTTGATTCGCGTCACGGATGATGGGTGCGGGATTTCGGCGGATGATCTGCCGCTGGCCCTTTCGCGCCACGCGACATCCAAGATCGACGGGTCGGATCTGCTGAACATTCACACGTTCGGCTTCCGGGGCGAGGCGCTGCCGTCGCTGGGTGCGGTTGGGCGGCTGAACATCACCAGTCGGGTGCCGGGGTCAGATGCGGCCCAGATATATGTATCTGGTGGCAAGATGGAGGCGGTGAAACCCGCCGCCTTGCGTGCAGGCACGGTGGTCGAGCTGAGGGATTTGTTCTTTGCCACGCCCGCTCGGCTGAAATTCATGCGCACCGACCGGGCCGAGGCGCAGGCGATCACCGATACGGTCAAACGTCTGGCCATGGCCGAGCCCGCCATCACTTTTACGCTGCGCGATGTCTCGGGCGGGGGTGAGGGTCGCGTGACCTTTCGCGCCGATCGCGAAAATGGCGATCTGTTTGATGCGTTGCACGCCCGTCTGGCCCGCGTGATCGGGCGCGAGTTTGCCGAGAACGCATTGCAGATCGATGCCACGCGCGAAGGCATTCGCCTGTATGGCTATGCTGCCTTGCCGACCTATTCGCGTGGCGCAGCAGTGGCGCAGTATCTCTTCGTCAACGGCCGTCCCGTGCGTGACAAGATGCTGGCCGGTGCGCTGCGGGCGGCCTATTTCGATTTCCTCAGCCGTGACCGGCATCCGGCGGCCGCATTGTTTGTCGACTGTGACCCGATGCTGGTGGATGTAAATGTTCACCCTGCAAAGTCCGAGGTTCGGTTCCGCGATCCCGGCGTGGCGCGGGGGCTAATCGTCTCGGCCTTGCGGCATGCGTTGGCCGAGGCGGGGCACCGAGCGTCCTCGACCGTGGCAAATGCAACGCTGGGTGCGATGCGGCCCGAACCGGCACAGCCCACTCCCGCCCGGGTGTATCAGATGGATCGTCCTTCGCCCGCAGCCCGGCAGGCCGCGTTTCACGCGCAGGCGCCGGGTTTTGCCGAACTGTCCCGCGATTATAGCGGTAGCATCGTGGAGGCGGCTCCGCCAGTTTCGACCACAGCAGAAGAGCCCCCGATGCAGGACCTGCCCTTAGGTGCGGCGCGCGGGCAAGTACATGAGAACTACATCATTGCCCAGACCGCTGATGGTATGGTGATCGTCGATCAGCACGCCGCGCATGAACGGCTGGTTTATGAAAAGCTAAAAACCCAGATGACCAAAAACGGCGTCGCCGCGCAGGCATTGCTAATCCCGGAAATCGTCGAGCTGTCCGAAGGCGACTGCGCGCGTTTGATGGCGGTTGCGGATGACCTGTCGCGCCTTGGGCTGACGTTGGAACCCTTTGGCGGCGGCGCCATCGCCGTGCGTGAAACACCTGCCATTCTGGGCGAAGTGGATGCCCGTGCAATGATCCTGGATATTCTGGATGAACTGGCCGATCAGGGCGAAAGCCAAACGGTGCAGGCGCGGATCGAAGCAATCCTCAGCCGGGTGGCCTGTCATGGCTCGGTCCGGTCTGGCCGCCGGATGCGGGCCGAGGAAATGAATGCCCTGCTGCGCGAGATGGAGGCGACTCCCCATTCCGGCCAGTGCAATCACGGGCGACCCACTTATGTGGAACTGAAGCTGAGCGACATCGAACGCCTGTTCGGGCGCAGTTGATCCCGGCGCTTCGCCGGGTTATGAAGAATAAAACAAGAACATCCGAGGCGACATGATCGAGATTGCTGGCACAGAAATGGCTTTGAACGACCCTGTGGTGCTGATCGCGGGTGGAGTGGTGGCATTGATTCTGCTGCTGCTATTCCTGTCCTTGCGGGCAGCCAACCGTTCCGCCCGAATGGCAGAACCATTGGTGCGGCAGATGGCGCATTTGGGTCAACACGTGCAGCAACTGGGGCAGGGCCAGGAACAGTTGCGCGGTGGTTTGCAGCATGTGTCGGATACACAGGCCAATGCGCAGGTGCAGGTGATCCAGACGGTTGAATCGCGCCTGTCCTCGGTGCAGCAGCAGATGAATGACCGGTTGGCAGACAATGCGATGAAATCCGCTCGGGCTTTGGCCGAGATGCAGGAGCGAATGAAGGAATCGCTGCATGGCTCGTCGAAACAGACCGCGACGTCTCTGACACAATTGCAGGAACGTCTGGCCGCCATCGACAAAGCGCAGGACAATATCACCAAGCTGTCGGGCGATGTGCTGTCGCTGCAGGATATCTTGTCGAACAAGCAGACACGCGGCGCGTTTGGGGAGATTCAGCTGAACGATATCGTCTCGAAGGCATTACCGTCGGATAGCTTCCAATTGCAGGCGACTTTGTCAAACGGGCGTCGTGCGGACTGCTTGATCCACCTGCCAAACCCGCCGGGGCCGATTGTGATCGACAGCAAATTCCCGTTAGAGGCTTATGAAGCGCTGATTGGATCGACCAATGACGCCGAGCTTAAAGCAGCCGTGCAGATGTTTCGCAGCACGGTGCGCAAACACATCAACGACATTGCCGAGAAGTACATTCTGGACGGCGAAACCGCCGACGGCGCGCTTATGTTTCTTCCGTCCGAGGCGGTATATGCCGAGTTGCACGCCAAATTCCCGGAACTGGTGCAGGAGAGTTTCAGCAAGCGAGTCTGGATCGTTTCCCCCACCACCTGCATGGCGACGCTGAACACGATGCGGGCGATCTTGAAAGACGCGCGTATGCGAGAACAGGCGGGGGCAATCCGCAAGGAACTGGGCCTGTTGCACAAGGATGTGGAGCGTCTGGGGGACCGTGTTTCGAATCTTGATCGCCATTTCGGACAGGCAGCCAAGGATATCTCGGAAATCAAGATCAGTGCCGAAAAAGCCGGGCGTCGGGCACAGCGGTTGGACAACTTCGATTTCGAAGAGCTTGCCCCGGACGACCACAATAATGTGGTACCGCTGGGCAAATCCGAAGGCTAGGCTTTACTGGATCGACAGATCCAGATTGTAGCCGACTGTCTTATCAGTATCCCGATCATTGCCCATCAGATAGACGCGGATCGTATAATCTCCGTCTTCGGGCAGGTCGATGCGGGCGGTGTTGCCATCGATAGAGCCGTTGTAGATCGCAACGCCGTCACTGCCGGGTGGCAGGATGTTGAAGTAAATCACGCCATTGCCATTGGTGTCGCTGACCTTGAGATCGGCGAACATTTCCTGACCAGCCTGCGCGCCCAACATGTAATCGAAATACTCGTTGCCGGTAATTGCCCCATTCACCATCGTGCCGAAATTGCCGGGTTCAAATTTCACTTCCGCTGCACGCTGTGCCCAGACGGCGCTTGCAAGGCTCGTTATTAACGCACCTAGAAATAAATGATTTCTCATGAAACTTCTCCCAAATCGACTGAAGGGTCAGAGTAGCACAAAATTCCCGGAACTTCAGATGCGCAGGAAGGGCTGGAACAGGCGCGGCATCAACTTGGTAAACTTCAAGGGCGCGTCAGTCACGGCCAGACAGATGCAATCCTCTGAGATATCGGCCGTCGGCGTGTGGTGCAGGCTTTCATCCGCGATCTCAACATCTCCACGACCGAAATGGTCGACCTCGTCCGAGAACGCGCCTTGCAGAACCATTGTCAGTTCCATGCCGTTGTGGCTGTGATCGGGCACGGCCGCACCGGCCGGAATGAATAGCAGGCGGGCGGTGGCCTCGCTCGTGGTGGGTAGGATCGCCTGTTTTACACCCATGCCGATGGATCGCCATTTGATGTCATTCACATCGCCGCCGACATAATCCTGCAAGGGCGCGGGCAGAACCGTGCATCCCGGACGTGCGGGTTTTGCAATCGGGGCTCCCTGAGCGATCAGCGCCATGGTTGCGGCTAGAGACCCATCGCTCATGCTGGTAGGGCTGTCCTGCTCTTGCAGAACACATCCGCCCACAGCGTCAAAGCTTTCGGACCGGGCGCGGCAGTGGTCACACAGGGACAGGTGAGTTGCCACCATCAGGTCGAACGCTTCGGGCAGGTTGCCCGCGGCGTAGGCCATCAACAGATCGTCTGTCAGGTGATGTTTGATATCGTTGCTCATCTTCGTCATCTCAATTCATCGCATGGCGCAAGCGGTCCAGCGCCAGCCGTATCCGTGATTTGATCGTACCCAAGGGCAACCCGGTCTGAGATGCGATTTCTCGATGGCTCAGATCACCGAAATAGGCCTTTTCGATCAGTTGTCTTTGCGCCTCGGGCAACGCCGCCATGGCGTCGCGCAGCTGCGCGGTTTCCTGTTGCAGCGCGACCACGTCGTCCTGATCCGGTTCCGCCTCGGGGCCCCATCCTAGCTCCTCGGGTTCGGGCCGGCGTTGTTTGCGCAGGACGTCGATGCGCTTGTTCCTTGCAATCGTGAACACCCAAGTGGCCACGGTCGCGCGAGTGGGATCGAACAGATGCGCCTTGTGCCACAAGGTCGCCATCACCTCTTGCGCGCATTCCTCGGCCAGCGCGGCGTCGGACCCTGACTTAATCAGGAACGCCTTGATGCGTGGCGCGAAGTGTTGGAACAGTTCGGCAAAGGCTGCCTGATCCTTCGCGTCCCGAATGCGCCTGACGTGGCTCACCCACTCAGTTCTGGTGTCGCAACTGCCATCCGCTTTGTTCACCGGCTTGCCCCTGATGCGTTTGCTTGCGCGCCGAGGTTTCAGTGCTGGCCTTTCGGCCGCCGGTTCATCCAAGGTCACGGTATCGATCTCGGTAAACATAACCACATTACGCGGCCCAGCCAAAGACGGATCACTTTATTTGCTGTTTTTGATCCGGGTCGCGTCAAATATCGTACTATCTGATAGAAACACATGAGGAAAAGAATGCCGCCGGAACGGTTTGCACGGAGATCGGAGAAAACTGCGTGAACACGGTCGACCATATTGCAGGCCATACCTTTCACGGGCGCAAGGGCGCGATCCAGAACGCCTTTCGGTATTCCGTCGACTACATCTTGCTGGATCCGGAAAGCCATCCGGCCACTCCGGCGCTGTTTTCCCTGAACCGGACTAATGTCACCAACTGGCGGGAGCGCGACCATGGGGGTGAGCCAGGGCAGGGGCGCGGTGCGGCCTGGCTGCGGGAGCAGTTTGACCAGATGGGCGTGACCCAACCGGATCACGTGACATTGCTGACCCAGCCGCGAGTGTTCGGCCATGTGTTCAATCCGGTCAGCTTCTGGTTTTGCTTTGATGTTGACGGCCAGCTTTACGCCGTGGTGGCCGAGGTCACAAACACCTATGGCACGCGCCACAGCTATCTGTGCCACACCCCCAACTTTGCGCCGATCCGACCCTCGGACCGGATCGTGGCGGACAAGCTGATGCATGTCTCACCGTTTCAGAAGGTCGAAGGGTCTTATACCTTCCGGTTTGATTATCGCCCGGAACGGGTGGGTGTCTGGATCGACTACGGGCGCGACGATGGTGGGCTGATTGCAACCCTGACCGGACGGCGGGCTCCGCTGACCAATCGCACGATCTTGTGGTCTTTGCTGCGCCGACCTTTTGGTGCGCGCCGCGCGTTTTTCCTGATCCTGTGGCAGGCGGTGAAGTTGAAGGCGAAAAAGGCCCGGTTCCGCCCGTTTCGTACAGCCCCCATTCCCGACCACCCGGTTTCCCGCATTCGCGAGCCTTAAGCTGGCATAGTTTGCGTAAGATCAAAGACGCAGGCGCCGTGGGATGGTTGTGCTAGGATGAAACCGCGAACACGAGGAGTTGGGTCATGTTGGAAATCTCGGCAAGAAAAATCGCTCAGGTCGCCATGATGGGGCGTGAATTGAACCGCGCCGAGGGCGAACTGCGCGCCTTTATCGACCGTATGGGTGAGGACGAGCAGGCCGAGTTGGTTGCTGTCATGTGGATCGGACGTGAAAGCTTTTTCGCCGAGGATCTGGCCGAAGCCATCGCAACCGCAAAATCCGAGGCCTCGACCCCCTGCGCCGATTATCTGATCGGCACACCACACCTGTCGGATCACCTAGAAAACGGTCTGGATGCGCTGGGGATTTCAGCCGAGGACGTGGAAAACGATCTGATGTAGGCCGGTTTGAACGGAGCGCCTTTTCCCCATGCCTGGTGGTCATCAAATCCGACCGCCAATTCGGCGGCGCAAAGAACAGTTGCAGCAGGGCCGTAAACCGGTGGATGCTCGAACCATGCGACTCGATTGGCGTATTCTAGTGGGACTTGTGTTTGCCGTGGCCAGCATGGCCGCTCCGCGCGTTTCGAACGCCTGTTCGGTTTGTACAACATTGCCGGAATACTCTCTTGCAGACCGTATTCTGTCTGCGCGTGTGATTGTTCTGGCTGCGCCGTCGCCGACCAATCCCTTTAAGTACGCCTCGGTTTCCGTGCTGAAAGGCGCGCCCGCGCAGCTAGAGACCCTGCCGGATATCCCATTCCTGGTTGACAGCGTGACGCGATCAGCCTTCCGCGTCGACCCTGAAAGAGTTGTTTTGATGATCTACGGCAGCGGATCTGTGGACAAGTCAGGCCGCAGCTTCGCAAGCGCCTGGTCCAAAGGTTTCCTGATGACGCAAGAGCGGGCAGCTTTTCTGGAAGCGGTGCGTTTTCAGGGTAAACACTGGATCGTCGGAAAGACGGCTAACCCTGCACGCGTCACTTTTTTTAGCCAATATCTGACGCATGAAGACAGGCTGTTGCGCAATGCCGCGCTTGCAGAGGTTCATCGCGCACCGTATCCGACTGCCCGACAGGTGCGGGACGTTGTGACAACCGCGTCTTTGTTGCAGGAGTTGCGCGATGTAAATCGCCTTGCTTATGCGCCGGCTGTCATTCGATTGTTGGGTATGCAATCCGATCCTGCCGCGCAGGCATTCGTTCGACAGCGGTATCAGCCCGCGTTGCGTGCCGGTGACCGGAACATAGCGGATTGGGCGCTGGCCGGGATCGAGGTGGACGGCGCAGACGCAGTAGAAGCGATTGGGCAGGCGTTAGCGCAGGCGAACTGGTCGCCAGAAGATAAGCAGAAGCTAATTCAGGTTCTTGCCGTTGGCGGTTCCACATGGCCGGAATTGCAAGAACAAATACTGGAGATTTACAAGCTTGAGCTTGAACGCAGCGCGGAACTGGCAGGCTGGATCGCCTTGTCTGTACGGACATGGGAAACGGATGCATTGACGGCGTCGTTCAAACAAGTTTTGGCGCGTGAAGACCTTGATGCCGCGGTTTTGTTTCTGGTTCAAAACGCGCTGGATATTAGTGATTTTGATTAAATTATTTTATTTCAGATGATTACACCTGACCGTGCCATGTTGTCGGCGTCTGGTCCTGCGAAGATTAAGCGGATTTAATCCAACCCTCCGACGCTTTTAACCCCGAACCCTTTTCTCTGTTTCAACGACAAACGCAATTCAGAGTTAAAGGAGAAAGTCATGGGATACGCACAAACAGTTACGCCGCAAAAGGGGCTCTTCTTCGGTCTGTTCTCGAATTACGCCGAAGCACGGGTCGAACATTTTCGCCGCGATATCTTTGCCAAATCCGTTCGGGCACTGGAAAACCTCAGTGATCGTCAATTGGCAGACATCGGCATCCCACGCAGTGAGATCAAGCAACGCGCCTATGAGAGCGTTTATCACAAGAAGCCTTACTCGGGCACCGCACACTGATCCACGGGCCGCGCCGAATACCGTAAAATACTTGGAGGAGAAAATGTTTGATTTTAACCCAAATCGCGACCAGTCGATAAATGCCAGTTCCGTGTTGTTGTTCGACCGGGCGATGCGGTTGCAGGCGATCAGTTCCAGCATCGTACGCGCCGCACAAGATCTGAACCGCCTGAACGATTCTGAACTCGCCGAACTGGGCATCAACCGCAGCGATATCGACACCGTGATCGAGCGCTACATCTGACCGATCGCGATGCAAGACAAACCAAAAGCCATTCCGATATTTCGGGGTGGCTTTTTTAACCTTTAAGCGGCCCATTCTCGAACGGGCGGTGTCAGCCGTTCATTTCAACTGGTCTACGATCTGCAGATGCTGAGCCAGCGTGTCGATCTCGGCCATCCAGTCCTGTACCAGTTTCGGGTCACTGGGGGCGGCGTGGACGCCGGCTGGGATGGCGCGGTTCAGGACCGCCTCGACCGCAAGCGACACCGGGATCGACACCAGTCGCGCCATGGCGGTGCCACGCGCATCACCCCAGGCGTCCATCACATAGGTCTTGTGCCATACCGGTATGCCGTCTTTTTCCGCCTTCAGTCCGACGCAAAGGACCACGCGGTCGGGTTCGCCCTCGTCATAGGCGTTTTCTTCCCAGAACTGGTCTGACATCTCTTTCAAGCGCGCGTCACCTTCGGGGCCGGAGAGGGTTTCGATTTCGCGGAATACATCAGACCACGCATCGGCCCAGCCGTTCAGGCGCAGGGTGCCGCGGACAAATTCCTTGACCGGCCAGTGCTTTTCAAAGTGGTACTGCTGCATGAACGGGATCGAGTCGCGGTTGGGGTAGACCTCAAAGCTTTCGGGCGTCGGCAGCGGCGCGATATAGCTGGTGATTGCGTCCCAGGGGCGGGCCACGTCCAGCGGGGCGTAATCGCGGATCGACTTGGACGGCGAACGCAGCGCCTTGAGCACACCAAGCGGCGACCAGCTGAATTTGTAACGGAACGGGTTGGGGTTCTTCGGAATGCCACCGCAATACGAAATGAAACTCAGGTGGTTCTGTGCATCGAACGCGTCCGAGGCGCGGTAGTCATCGACCAGTGCATGCGCCATCAAGTGGTCTATGCCTGGGTCCAGCCCGACCTCATTCACCAGTGCCACACCGGCTTCGCGGGCCTTGTCGTCCAGCGCACGCATCTCGGGCGCGATATAAGACGAGGAGACGAAATTGGCCTGTTTCGCGATGGCCAGTTCGGCCAGCGGCACGTGCCAGTCACCCGGCAGCATCGAGACGATCACGTCGCCCTTTTCCAGCACCGCACCCAGCGCATCGATGTCAAAGGCGTGGATGTCGTCGGTCAGGTCACCGACCTCGGCCTTGGCTTTTTCGATGGTCCGGTTCCAGACGGTGACCTTGTGCCCGCCTTCAATCAGGCGGCGCAGGCCGGGGATGGCCGACAGGCCGGTGCCACACCAATGAATCGTCATCGCTCAGAATCCTTCGATATGAGTGTTATAGGTCGCCGCCGCCCGGCCCCAGACACCGGCGTTCAGATTGGTCAGGGTCAGCAACAAAGGCAGCAATTGCGCGGCATAATCTTGCGAGCTTTCGACCGGCAGCATTGACGGAAGGTTGTCGATGGCCATCACGTCCATCACCGGATCAGTCGCCACACGCAGGGCAGGGGCGTCCCAGGAGGTTGCACGGTCATAAACGGGCACCGGGTTGTAATCGCTATCGGGGTCGCAGGCCACATCGCCAATAGCGGTCAGCTTGCGCGGCGCGGTCAAAGCCTCACGCGGTACGAAGACCGGGGTGCCGGGGCGCGCAAAGATGCAGTTCAGGAACAGATTGTGGTCAAGGATTTCCGGGAACGGTCCGCCGCTAGACGTTTCGGCCATGTCCCATTTGGTAACGCTGACCCCCATGGCCTCGCATAAGTCTGCAGCCCCGGTGCCCACTCGGCCCAGAGCGCCAATGACAATGGCGCGGGGGCGAGTTGCGCCCGTTGCATCCAATTCAGTCAGCAACTCTGCGTTCAGCGCGTCTTTGCTGGCATACACACCGACCGGCGGGCATTGCTGACCTCGTTGCTGCGCTGCCCAGGTCTTGAGCGTCACTGCAGCGCCCGCATATCCAGCCCAATAGCCGAAGGCGGCGACGCGGCGGCCGGCTTCGTTCACCAGATATTCCAGATCATAGAGCGTTCCGCCGCCGGCCTTGAACCGCGCAAGCAGCGCACGGCCTGAATGCTGACCCTTATAGGCGTGGCCGAACATGATGTGGCGGTGGGGCAGGGGCGTACCGTCTTCAGGCAGTTCCTTGAGGCCGAAGATGATCGCATCCAGTGGTGCCCGGGGCCAGGAGTTTTCGGGCGCGATCTCGCATCCGACCTCACTGTAGCCATCAATCGGGATTGCGCGCACGGAACTTTCCTCAACCGTCACGCGGATGCCGGCTGCGATCAGATCAGCGGCGCCTTCGGGGGTCAGCCCGACCCGTTCCTCATTCGGGCGCTGTTCTGCCCGGACCCAAAGATGTGTCATGCGTTATCCTTTTGTCAGAGCATTCCGGCGGCGCGCACCGCCTGAACCGAAGAACGTGCCTCCATCGCCGCACGGAAGGTCAGAATTTTGGGAAAGGCCGAGACGTCGACGCCGTCGACTTCCAGCCAACTGCAAACCACATAAAGATAAGCATCTGCCAGCGAGACGGCCTCGCCCAATACAAACGGCCCGCGCAACCCGTTGGAAGAGATATAGTCGCAGGACGCGGTCATCGTCTGTGGAACCTTGTCCGTCATGTCTTTCCAGCTGGATATCTTGTCGGCCCAGCGGGCGCCGCGCAATTTGTGCGCGTGGTTCACATGCATGGTCGAGGCCAGATAATACATCACCTCGCGCATCCGGGCGGCCATGACCGGATCTTTGGGCACCAACCCAGCCTCGGGCGCTTTGACGGCGATATATTCTAACAAGGCGCCAGTTTCCGTCAGTATACCACCATCAACCACCAATGCCGGAACGCGGCCTTTTGGGTTGATTTGTTTATAAGCCGGTTTTGTCTGCTCACCGCCGGCAAAGTCCAGTTGGATCGCTTCATACTCCAGCTCGGCCTCTTCCAACGCAATGGCAACAGCGACCGAGATTGTGCGGGGGGCATAGTATAGCTGCATCATAAAGGCCTCCGAGGTCAAAGGTGGGTTTGCGCGTATTGCCTGTCGGGCGAGTCCAGGTGCGGCACCGCATTGAACAGAACCGGGCTTAGCTGCGCGCCGATCGGGTGCAGGCGATGCAGCGACGTGTTCATGATGGCCAACGCCACCCGTGCCATCGCCGGGATATCCAGACCCATCGCTTGCCGTACCACCATCGAAATCAACCCGCCCGAGGTCACAACGATGGCCGGCCCGCCCTCGGTTCCAATCTCGCGCAAAGCGTCCGAGACACGGGTTTCGAACTCGGCAAAGGTTTCGGGCGTATCCGTGATCTCACCCCGGGCCCAGGCGGCAAAGGTGCGGGGCAGATGTTCGACAAAGCCCTCTCGGTCGGTGGGGATCGCCACGCCGTGCTGCTGTTCATATAGCTGCGCGATGGTGAAATACTCGATCTCATTCAGGCGTGCGTCCTGGATTGGGTCAGGCAAGCCCATGCTGGCCGCAGTTTCCACATGTCGCTGCAACGTGCCGCAATAGACCCGCGGGTAATGGGCGCGTGTATCCTGCAGGTGCGCCCCAAGCCAGCGGGCCTGCTGATGACCCAGATCGCTGAGCCTGTCATAGCTTTCTTCATCCCGTGCGGTGGTGTTGGCCTGTCCGTGACGCACCAGTGTAATATGTGACATTGCAATTCCTCTTGGGCGAAGTCTTAGGGCAGGATTTGGATAGGGGCCAGAGGCGTTTGTCAGGGGGCGGGCAAAAACCGACCTTCGTCAAAGGTTTTGCGTGTTCGTTTTCAGACCCGCGATTTCGCGATGTGATTGTTGCCCAACGGAAAATAGTTTCCTATACGATACAAGGCCGCTGCATGCGGCTGTATACGCTTTGTATCGGCTATCATGGCAAATCCTGTTGACTCGCAATAGCGTCCCGGGAACCTTGGTGTTGATTGTAAAAGGGTTGCCATTGCAGACCGCACGGTGATCTTTCAAAACGGCATTCGAAAGGCCCGGATTATGAGCACCGAACCGAAACGCACTCCTCTCTACGATCTCCATGTTGAGTTGGGAGGCAAGCTGGTTGATTTTGCTGGGTGGGAGATGCCTGTTCAGTATCCGCTGGGGATTATGGGTG
>NZ_JBQFSK010000002.1:0-414045 GCF_056537925.1 Ruegeria sp. BI7 | reverse complement strand
AAAGGGTTCATGCTCATCAGCCCAACCTCACTCAGTCATCTCAATCAGAAACACCATAAACAAAACACAACTAACACAACCAAAACACACCGAACGGAACGGCCAAAAGAGATGCAATAGCCCAGCCTCAATAGAAATACGGAAGGTTCTTTTCACGGGCCGCACGAACCCAGTTAGGAACAAACGGAATGATCTTGTCTTGCGATGGCACCATGATCTCGATGAAATTTGCCCCTGGGTTGGCTATGGCATCCGACAGGATCGGCTCGATATCAGCCTCTGAGGTGATGCGAGCCGTTTTGAATCCGAAGCCTTCTGCCACTTTGACATAGTCGACTGCACCGAAATCGGTGCTCCAAGGTTCGTCGACATCGTCAAGAAGGATCGCTTCACCTCGAATCCAGCCAAATGTATCGTTGCGTGTCAGGATCACAGTCACGTTCCTGCCTGATCGTTTGAGCGTTTCCATATCTCCGATCACAAACCCAAAGGACCCATCTCCGGTGATTGAAATCACCGGTCCGTCATTGGCAAAGGCGGCCCCGATACAGGCCGGAACCGAATATCCCAAAGCCCCCATCGAATAATTGGTAATGTACCGCCGCCCGGGTTTGCGGAAGGTCAGCAGCGCCGAAGGGTAGATCGCGCTGACGCCCGGCTCTGAGGTGACCACGGCATCATCGGGCATGATCTTGTCCAGCACTTGCGACAGACGTACAGGCGATAGCGAGCCTTTGGGCATGGGGATGTTGGAGTTGAATACCTTGTCGAGTGCGGTCTTCTTGACCGGGTTCAGATCGACCTTGGGCCGATCTAGGTCGGGGTGTTCGGACCGGATGAGTTCAACCATATATTCAAGACTGGCGCGCGCATCACCCACCATGCCGACCTGCACCGAAAAATTGTTACCGATATGGGCTTCGGCGATGTCCAAGTGCAGGAACGTCTTTGTGTTTGGGTCGCCATACAGCTTCCAATGATCGGTGGCTGCGCTGTCGGTGTTTGAGCCGATGAAGAAGATCGTGTCGGCGTCGTGGACGTACTGATTGGAATATTCCATACCGCCCCGACCACCAATCACACGTAGAGCCAGAGGGTGATCTTCGGGAATGGTACCCTTGCCCGGCGTGGTGGTGCCGACCGGGATTTGCAGCAACTCCGCCAGCTCTAGAACCACGTTCGACGCTTTGGAGATCAGCCCCCCCTGACCGCAGACAATGGCCGGATTTTTCGCATTGATCAGAATATCAATGGCCGCGCGGATTTTGCTGTGATCCGCGACGGGGCGATGCGCCGGGTAATGGCTGTACTCGGCCTCGGCGTAAAGGTCATTGATCTCAGCCTCTTCGCCGTAAATGTTGATCGGCACCCGGATATGAACGGGCGCAGGACGCCCCGACGTTGCCACACGGAAGGCGCGGCGAAGCAGGAAAGGGATGTCCTTGACGTTGGTCAGAACAAAGCTTTCCTTGCAGATACTGTCGTAAAGCCTGGTTTGATCAATACCCGTCAGCCCATGTTTCTTGTCCTGATTAATCGGGATGTCCGAACTGAAAAAGATCACTGGAACCGAGCTGAGAAACGCCTCGGTGATACCAGGTGTGCAGTGGGTGATGCCGGGGCTTGGGGCCTCAAGAACACAAGGCCGACCGGTGATCTTGGCATAAGCTTCGGCCGCGTAAGAAGCCGTGCGTTCGTCCCGCGTCAGAACAAACTCGATATCGCTGTGTTCGCGCCATTCCTTGTACCAGCCGATTGTTGTTTCACCGGGCAGGCCAAACACATGGCGTACACCATGAAGCTCCAGCATCTTCAGAATGACCTGCGCGCCGTTCATCCGCATGGGATCTGCCGGTTTCAACACATGAACCTCCGTTTCGTGAGTCGCCTATTCTAATTGTCGACAATTGATTATACAGTTTTGCCGACCAGTCAATACTCAGTTCAAACCCCGGCAAAAACCTGTTAGTCCAAAGCTTGATCTTTGACTTGAGGAAACCGGATGACAAAAACCGAAGATCGTGTTGGTCGCGTCTATGATCTTGTGCGCAGGATGGCCGAGAACTTTGAGTTCAAGCCAGAATCCCAGATCAATGAGGTTGCCCTGGCCAAAAGCTTTGGCACCAGCCGGACACCTGTACGCGAAGCGCTGAACCGGCTGGTGGCCGAAGGGTTCCTGACCTTTCAGGCCAGGCGGGGATTTTTCTGCCGTCCGCTTAGCCCCTCTCAGATTCTTTCCTTGTATGAGGCCCGGATCGCGGTTGAGACGGAAGCTGTGAGGCTGGCTATTCGCAAATCCTCGGATAGTCAGCTGGCCGCATTGGTGGAAACATTGCGTGGGGTTTTGAGGGAATATGACCAGTGCGAAGACCCCCGGCGGTTGTTGGAGTTGGATGAGCAATTCCATGTGGACATTGCCAAGGGGTCCAAAAATCAGGAACTTGTGCGTATTCTTGAGAACCTCAATGCGCGCATCCGGTTCGTTCGCCTGATCGACCTAAAGAATGCGTATTTGAATGGTGGGGCTGAAACGACGAATAGCCAAATTCCCAGCCACCTGATGATCATGCAAAATATTGCAGACCGCGATGAAGGCATCGCAGTTGATACCATTCGAAAACACATCGAACGCCGCCGAGAAGAGACGACTGAGGCCGTCGCCAAAGCGTTCGCCGAAATCTACTTTGTGGATGACGATGCCTAAGCGGCTATGACTCTTGACCACGCTTGCAGGATTTAACGATGTCTTGCACCAGAATTTCAACCGCCCTCCTATGGGCCAGTGATGGCCGTGTTGCGAGGTAAAAGGTTGAGTTCCAGTTCAGCTTGTCCGGCGCAAGCTCTCTGAGTCGATCGCGGTGGGCCCAGTTTTTGATAAAGTGTACCGGCAGCGGACCCAAAAAGTGACCGGTTTCAATCATCATCGCCATTGCTTCCATATTTGCCACGGTGGCTTTTGGCTGCGCAGTCTGAAGCACCGGTGACACCAGAATGTTGTAGGAGCGCTGACAAATTTGGTGCTGCGAGATTACATCCAGATCAATCTGATCGTCGGGTAAGTCAAACAAGGGATGATCCTGCCCACAGTACAAACGATGCTCTTCCTGGCACAGTTCGGTGTATGTCAGCTCTGGGACCTGATTGCGGAAGGGAGCGATTGCAACATGCAAATCACCGGTAATCAGTTTCTGTGTTAACTCAGTTGGTGATGCGACGACCACCTCTAGCTGCACTTCGTTGGGACGGTCGAGAAACCGCTTAAGGACCTGCGCCAGATTAAGCTCTGCCAGTGTATTGACCGCATCAATGGTGCCAATCCGCAGATCTCCGGTAGTGGTCCCACGCAATTCCAGCAATTCAGCGTCGAAATCGCGGGCGCTGCGCAAGATGTTTCCGGCCTTGCGATAGGCGATTTCGCCCCGTTCGGTCAGGCGAAACCCACCGCGGCCGCGTTCGCAAATCCGATAGCCAAGCGCCGTTTCCAGATCTCGGATTCGGATGCTAATCGCCGATTGCGTAATGCCCAATGCGTATTGCGCATCCGTAAACCCACCGCATTCGACCACGGTCACGAAGGTTTCAAGCAGAGTATTTCTGAGCAGTTTCAACGCTTATCCGCCTTTCGGGAGTCGTGGTGTTATTTACATAAAAATACCTCATGTGAACATAAACAAGATGATATTTTTTTGTGTAATTTTCTATGCTGTCCTGATCCCTGAAGACCAAACCCAATAAGGCAACAGGGAAGAAACCAACATGACCTTGACCTCTCATCCCCTCAAGATAACTGCCGCAGCAGCATTGCTGGGCCTGACCCCTCTCGCCGCCTTGGCCGAGGATTGGAAGTTCGCAATCGAAGAGATTCCGGGCTCGATCATGGATGCCTACGCGCAGGAGTTCAAATCGCGCATCGAAGCCGCCACCAATGGTGAAGTGACCGTGACCGTCTATCCGATGGGCACGCTGGGCACGCCGACCGAAACGGTTGAACAGGCCGCCGACGGTGTCATCCAGTTCACCAACGTATCGATTGGCAATCTTGGCACCGTGGTGCCAGAAAGCCAGGTTTTCCTGCTCCCCTACTTGCTACCATCCGATCCGGCCGCGATTTCGAACATCCTCAGCAACTCGGAAACCATCTACGGTCCGCTGAACGATGATTTCCGCCAGCGTGGTCTGGAAGTTATGACCATGTATTCCGAAGGGCCGCAGGTCTGGACCACCAACCGCGAAATCCGCACGCCCGAAGACTTTGACAACTTCAAGATGCGGGTGATGGTGTCGCCGATCCTGCTGGAGACCTATAAAAACATGGGTGCCAGCCCGACCCCGCTGCCGTTTGGCGAAGTGTTCGGCGCGCTGCAACTCGGCGCAGTTGACGGTCAGGTCAATCCGATCCCGACCATCGAAGAGATGAAGTTCTACGAGGTCACCAGCCACCTGATCTGGGCCGGTGAGCAAGAGCTTGTCACCACCGTCGTTGCCGGTTCGGACTGGTTTGAAACCCTCAACCCAGACCGCCAGCAACTTGTGCGCGACACCATGGCCGACATGACCGGGTTCATTGATGGCGTCGTCACCGACTTCAATCAGAAACGTCTGGATATCATCAAAGAAGCCAAACCTGACATTGGCCTGGTCGTTCTGACCGAAGAAGAGCGTGACGCCTTCCGTGAGCGCAGCACGGGCACCTCTGCCGCCTATGTCAACACGGTAGGCGACCGTGGTCAGGAACTGCTGGACGCGCTGCAGGCGGAACTGTCGGGCAACTGATCCCTCCCCACCCACTCACTCAAAACTACCTCACGCGCCTTGCGCGTGGGGGCTTTCAAAGGGGGGAAACCATGCAAAGCAATACTGCCACTCCCTTCGGCTTGTTGGGAAAGATCGACGCCGTCATCGGACGGATAGAAATCTGGATCCTGGGCTGGGGGGTCACCCTGATGGCCGTGAACACCATCGCCAATGTCTTTGGGCGATATGTGTTCAACCAATCCATCTATTTTTCGGAAGAGCTGAACGAGTTTCTAATTGTGATCGTCACCTTCATGGGACTGGGCTACGCCACTCGTAAGGGCATCCACATCCGAATGTCAGCCATCTATGACGCCTTGCCAGTCAAACTGCGCAAAGGCCTGATGGTAGTGATCGCCACCACCACAGCCATCGTGATGGGTGTGCTGGCCTGGTACGCGTTTGAATATGTGCAGAAAGTCGCCTCGCGCGGGCGGATCACCCCGGCGCTGCAGCTGCCGCTGTACCTGACCTATGTCTGGGTGGTGATCGGATTGGCACTGGCCTCGTTCCAATACCTGCTGACTGCGATCCGTAACCTGAACTTCGCTGACGAGGACGTCTATGTCTCGTACCTCGAAATTGACAGCTATGAAGATCCGGAAACCGCGTCAGCCATCAAGAAATTCCAAGATACTGCGGAGGCGGACAAATGACCGAGTTGATGCTGGTTGTAATGATCGTCCTGCTGCTGGCAGGCTTTCCAATGAAAATGCCCTTGATTTCGGCGGCTGTGCTGGGGTTTCTCGTCTACTTCCCTGAAATGAACATGCAAATCCTGATCCAGCAGATGATCGGGGGCGTGAAGCCGGCTGCGCTGATCGCGGTGCCGATGTTCATTTTGGCCGCTGATATCATCACGCGAGGACATTCCGCCAACCGGCTTATCGATCTTGTGATGAGTTTCATGGGCCATATCAAAGGCGGCCTGGCAATTTCCGTCACCTCGGCCTGCGCCTTGTTCGGAGCTGTGTGTGGGTCGACCCAGGCGACGGTGGTGGCCATTGGCGGTGCGATGCGGCCGCGGATGCTGAAATCGGGCTATAGCGACAGCTTTTCGATCGGGTTGATCGTAAATGCCGCTGATCTGGCCTATCTGATCCCGCCATCCATCGGCATGATCATCTATGGCGTGGTCTCGGGGACATCGATTTCGCAGCTTTTCATCGCGGGCATCTTGCCCGGGTTGCTGATCGTAGTGTTATTCTCGGCCTATTGCATGGTGTACGCTTACCGTCACGATATCCCAGTTCTGCCTCGCGAGGGGTGGGGACAGCGCTTTACCGCGTTGCGCAAAGCCCTGTGGCCGATGGGATTTCCGGCGATCATCGTCGGAGGCATCTATGGCGGCGTGTTCTCACCCACCGAAGCGGCGGCAATCTGCGTGCTTTATGCTGTCATCCTCGAGGTTGTGATCTTTCGTTCGATCAAGGTCGGAGACCTGTTCGATATTGCCCTGTCCACAGGGGCCATCACGTCCGTCGTGTTTATCCTGATTGCCGCCGGTGCCGCCTTTAGCTGGACACTTAGCTTTGCCCAAGTGCCGCAGACTATCATCGCAGCGCTGGGGCTGGAACAAGCCAGCCCGCTTGTGGTGTTGCTAGCGATCAACGTGGCCTTCTTCCTCGGCTGCATGTTCGTTGACTCGATCGTGGTGATCCTGATCCTAGTTCCGATCTTTGCGCCGATGATCAAGGCCAGTGGGTTGGACCCGGTACTGGTTGGCGTTCTGATCACACTGCAAGTTGCCATCGGAGCCGCCACACCACCCTTTGGCTGCAACCTGTTCACCGCCATCGCCGTATTCCGCCGCCCCTTTGTCGAGGTGGTCCGCGGCGTGCCGCCCTTTCTAATCATCCTTTTGGTTGTCACCGGGCTGTTGATGGCTTTCCCTCAAATCGCGCTGTTCCTGCCGGAATTGGCGTACCGATAACCCATAAGAAACGGAGAAATCATGTCGGGTCATGGCTATGAATCTGGTCGTCTGAACCTGCCTTTTGTCGGCATCGCGACTTTTGGCAAAAAACCTTATGTCGAGAATTGGGATAAGATCGACGCTGATGTCGCCGTCCTTGGTGCACCTTTCGATTTCGGGTGTCAGTTTCGATCCGGTGCCCGGTTTGGGCCGCGCGCTGTGCGCGAAGCGTCAACCCTGTTCAGCTTTGGCCACGCCGGTGCCTATGACCACGAGGATGACGCAACCTATCTGGCCAGCGATGTGCGCATCGTCGATCTGGGCGATGCCGACATCATCCATACCAAGACCGAGGAAAGCCACGCCAACATCGAATTCGGTGTGAAGAAAATCCTCGATGCGGGCGCTCTGCCGGTGACTATCGGTGGAGATCACTCGATCAACATTCCGTGCATCCGCGCCTTTGAAGAAGATTGCGCAAAGAACGGACCAATCCATGTGATCCAGATCGATGCGCATCTGGACTTTGTCGACGAACGCAAAGGCGTCACCGATGGTCACGGCAACCCCATGCGTCGGGCAATCGAAAAAGACTATGTCTCGGGCATGACCCAACTGGGCATCCGCAACGTGTCCTCAACCGCGAAAGAAGGTTATGACGACGCGCGGGCGCGGGGTTCAGATATCCTATCGGTACGACAGGTGCGTAAACTGGGAACTGAGGGCGTTTTGGATCGTATCCCCAAAGGTGCGCGTTATTACGTCACCATAGATATCGACGCGTTCTGCCCGTCGATTGCGCCCGGAACAGGGACACCCAGCCACGGCGGGTTTCAGTACTATGATGTCCTGGAAATCGTTCAGGGGCTCAGTAAACGCGGTAATGTGGTTGGCATTGATCTGGTTGAGGTCGCCCCTGCCTATGACCAGACCGAAAGTACGCAGATTCTTGCGGCGCAACTGCTGCTGAACTTCCTCGGATTCATTTTCCACAACCGGCAATAAGGTCCCTCCCCGTCAGTCCGGCGTGCAGAAACCTTTCAACTACGCGCCGGGCTGCGAGCTTCCTTTCGCAGGTTTCCATCCAATGTCCCTACCCCAAATAGTCGCGCAGGCTGGGCGGTGGATTGTCCAAAAGGTCCCGGGTCGGCGCAGGAGGATGTGCCTGTTCGTTAGACACAAGAACCGTCTGACTGGTAATGCGGCGCGCGTCCTGCGGGTCGTGGCTGACCATAAGCAGGGTCGCTCCGGTTTCCGCCAGCAACCCAGCCACAAGATCAAGCATTTCATCCTTCAGTGCCGGCCCCAGCGCCGCAAACGGTTCGTCCAGCAGCAACATCTGACGACGCTGCACAAGAACCCGGGCTAATGCGACCCGGCTTTGCTGACCTCCAGACAGTTCGGCTGGCTTGCGATCACCCAGACCCGGCAGGGCAACCCGATCTAGTGCGGATTGGACCTGAGATTGCTCATCAACCGTCAACCGCCCGTTCGGGCGCAAGCCCAAAGCGATATTCTGTTCGACCGTCAGATGTGGGAATAGATTGCCATCCTGAAACAGCATCGCCAAAGGGCGCTTGCCAGGGGCGCGGTTGGATATAAGGTCTCCGTCCCAGAATACCTTTCCCTGTTTGAGGTCACGAAACCCGGCAATCGCCTCAAGCAGTGTCGACTTTCCCGCGCCAGACGGCCCAATAATGGCTACACTGGCACCGGTCTCGACGGCAAAATCAGCACGCAACGAAAATTTTCCGTTCTCGATTACGCAGCCTTTAAGTTTCAGCATGCAACCGCCCTCCGCGATCCAAAAGCCAGAATGCCCCCATCGACAGTAACAACAGCAACAGAGCTGCCCCGGCCGCTGCTTGCATCTGATACGCCCCCATCAACCGATAGATCTGCAAGGGCAAGGTCGCGATCTGTGGATCGGCGAACAGGGCAATAACTCCCAGATCTCCCATCGATAGCGCGGCTGACAAACCCGTGGCAAAGCGGATCTGTGGGCGCATGCGCGGCAACAGGACGCGGGCAAAGAATGTTTTCTTGTCCATGTCCAGCGACAGGGCAAGCCGTCCGTGTCGCGCCACCACGTCGCGGGCTGCCGGCACCAGAATGCGTAGCGCGAAGGGCAAGGCCATGACGGCATTCACCAACGCGGTTACCGGCAATGCCAGTGTTACTGGATTAGCGATGGGGCGGATCAGAATGAACATCCCGGTACCAATCACCAACGGTGAAGCCGCCAGTCCCAAAATACCGCTAAGCTCGACAATCCCGTAACGACCGGTTGCAACGGCCATGGCCATCGGCAGTGCAAGCATCAACAAAACAATCGTACTAGCAGTGGCAACCAGAACCGATATCACCGCCGCACGGAACACCAAGGCAGGCATTTCGAGCAACCCAGATAGGCCAGAGATCGCCACGGCAGCCAAAGGAAGAAGCAGAAACGCTGCCGCGAGCCCGATCCAGCACGCATCGACTGCAGGCGCGCCGCCATCCCATCGTTGTATCGCGCGATCCAATCCAGCGCCGAACCCGTCACCACGCGAAAACTTCAAAGCAGCTAGCGCGGCAGCAGCGGTCAAGGCCAGTTGCACCGCAGAAAGCAACGCCGCGCGGCCAAGGTCGAAATCGTAGGTAAAGGATTGATAGATCGCGAGTTCAAGTGTCGTTGCGCGGGGCCCTCCGCCAAGAGTCAACGCGACGGCAAAGCTAGTCAGGCAAATCGCAAAGATTACGGCCAGAACACTTGGCAGAATGCGCCTTAACATTGGCAGTTCGATCAGACGGAACATGGCAAAGCCGTCGCAACCCAATTGCGCGGCCAACCGAAATCTTTCTGCCGGAATTTCCTGCCACGCCTGCAGGATCAGCCGCGTGGCAAGTGGTAGGTTGAAAAATACATGGGCTAGAACCACCCCGTGCAACCCATAGATGCGCAGCGGCGGCAAACCAAACAGACCTAAAAAATCTGAAATCCAGCCGGCACGTCCGAAAACCTGCAACAACCCAAGGATCGCGACGATGACCGGCAGGATAAAGGGGGCGCCCAATAGGGCGATCAGGGCAGACCGCCCACGAAACCGACGCCGCGCCAGTGCCCGGGCGACCGGAATAGCCAGCCCGGCACTGAACAACGCAGACAACACCGCCTGAACCAGCGTAAAGCGCAGCGCCGCCCAATCGGCCGGACCCAACCCACCCGCTGTATCAGCGCGCAGGGCTACCGCGGCCAATGTGCCCAATATCAGCGCAGCAACCAGTGCCGCTGCGCCAACACCCGGCCAAGGGCTTACTGGCTGAGCGCGCCCAGCCATTCCGCAAGCGCCTGATCCCGCACGGCGGCGGCTTCATCCGGGGTATACAGCAAGGATTTCTCAGGCGTGATCAACGTGTCAAACCCTTCGGGCAGGCCAGCCGCAGGGGTCACTGCCGGATACATCCAGTTGGTGGTCGGGATGATCTGCTGGAAGGTGTCCGAGACCATGAATTCCAGAAATTGATCCGCCAGTTCGGGCTGATCGGTACCGGCCAGCTTCGCCGCAACTTCAACCTGCATATAGTGGCCCTCATCAAAGGCAGCCGCTGCTTTGCTGGCGTCATCCTCGGCGATCAAGTGATAAGCAGGCGATGTGGTGTAGCTGAGCACCATGTCCGCCTCACCCTCAAGAAACAGGCCATACGCCTCGGACCAACCTTTGGTCACGGTCACGATATTGTCGGCAAGCCCGGCCCAGATTTCGGGGGCTTCGTCTCCATAAGACGCTTTGACCCACAACAGCAGCCCCAGACCCGGAGTGGACGAACGCGGGTCTTGAATAATGATCTTGCTTTCACCCTCGGCCAGTTCACGGAAATTGGCAGGTGCCGCCGCATCTGCGTTATGGACAAAAGCAAAATAGCCCCAGTCATAAGGCGCGAACACGTCATCCGACCATTCAATCGGCAGGGTATAATCGGCGCTGACCGAGTTGGGAGCAAACAAGCCAGTTTCCTTGGCCGCTGCGATCAGGCCGGTGTCCAGCCCAAGCACCACATCGGCGTCCGTGTTTTCACCCTCAAGCCGAAGACGCGACAACAGTGCCGCGCCGTCTTCGACGCCCACGAGGTTCAGATCACAGTTGCATACTGCTTCGAAAGCTTCTTCTACTTTCGGGCCCGGACCCCAGTCCGAGACAAAGCTGTCATAGGTGTAAACGGTCAGCTGAGGTTTGTCGGCCGCGACAGCCGCTGTTGCGCTCAGAAGTCCCGCAGCAATCATCAGATGTTTCATGTCATCCTCCATTGCGGCGAGAGGGCAAGGGTGGATGAAACCGTTACCTTTCCCTCCGCCGGTTCTAGCCGGTTCAGGTTCTACGGGTTCGCCAAAAGCATCTCAGCGCGGCAGGCCACGCACCCCGAGGTGAGGTTGTCAGTAGGTTGGAACGGACGAAAAGACAACCGGGTTAAAGTGCTTTTTTTGGATGCTCAAATTGGCATCCGTTCAGTTGGATTGAGAGATGCGCAACATAAGCGCCCTGAGGAACAATCACCGTAGGAAAGGTTTTGAACTACGTTCCGGGTACTGGAACAATTTGCGTTTTTACCCTTGAGAATTTCAGAGGCCGAACCTCAAAACTGAGAGGACGGCCACCAATCTTTTAGGCCTGAAGGCTAACCATCTTACCTTTCGGTCCCAGCCGCGTTGGGACGATAAAAGTCGCGGTACCACTTAACAAACTCAGCCACACCATCTTCGACCGAAGTCCTTGGTTGATAACCGGTCAATTCCCTGAGCAGCGATGCATCGGCCCAAGTTGCGGGCACGTCACCGGGCTGCATTGGCATCATGTTTTTATTCGCCTTGATGCCAGTGGCCGTTTCGATGGCTTCAATAAACGCGGTCAGCTGTACCGCATCATTGTTGCCGATATTCACCACTCGATGGGGGGCGATCGGTGACAAACTGTCCCCTTCTCGAACATTGCCGTCTGCGGGGCGCACAGGGACGGCGTCCATCAGCAGGCGGATCGCCTCAACCAAATCTTCGACATAGGTAAAGTCGCGTTTCATGTCACCGTGATTATAGACATCGATCGCATTGCCCTCGAGGATCGCTTTGGTGAATTTGAACAGCGCCATGTCCGGGCGACCCCAAGGGCCATAGACGGTGAAAAACCGGAACATGGTGATCGGCAAATCGAACAGATGCGCATAGGAATGGGCCATGCTTTCGGTCGATTTCTTGGTGGCCGCGTAGAACGACATCTGATGATCGGCGCGTTGGGTTTCCTTATAGGGCATCTCGGTATTGGCGCCAAAGGCCGAAGAAGTCGAAGCCAACAGCATGTGTTTTGGCGGATGCGCCCGCGCCGCTTCCAGAATTTCGAAAGTCCCTATCACATTGCTTTCCAGATACGAGCGCGGATTCTCGATCGAATAGCGCACCCCAGCTTGGGCAGCGAGGTGAATGACATAGTCAAAACCATGTTCCCCGAACAGCTCCATCATCAGGCCGGGGGTTTCGACCTTGCCGATGACGGGCGAAAAATTCTTACCATTGGGTTCGCGCGCCAGCATGTCGTGGCGGGCCTTTTTCAACGACACATCATAATAATCGTTCAGAGAGTCCAACCCCACTACGTGGTACCCTTGGGCCAGCAGAAGCTTGCTCAGATGAAAGCCAATAAAACCGGCTGACCCGGTGATGAGAACGCTCTGCATAATGTTGCCCTTGTAAAAAACTTGGTATTTCGGGCCTTTTTAGTGCGAGATCAAGGGAAGATACCACCACAGTTATCGCAGAAAACGGTGTATTCTGCTGTGCCCTTTCGCCACCCGGGCGACGCGTAGCAATAATCTGCCATTGTATAGGATTGGCAGCAGCGGACGCCAAAGGTTGCCAGCATTAATCATGCGCATAATTGACGCGCATTTAAAATGGACCTATCTTAGGGTGAAGGGAGGCATATCTGATGAACGCCCAATCACGCAGACCAACCAACCTTTCGCTGGACAGCGCATTGTTGTCCGAAGCCAAAGCTTTGAAGGTCAACCTTTCCCGCGCAGCCGAAGAAGGTGTTCGTATAGCTGTTGCCGAGGCCAAAGCCGAGCAGTGGAAAGCAGAAAACGCGGAAGCCCTCAAAAGCTCAAACGCGTTTGTTGAGCAACACGGCCTGCCGCTGGACAGCTTCCGGCAATTCTGATGCCCAAATACGATGTTTTTCCGAATCCATCGGGTGATGGCTATCTTCTGGATGTGCAAACCGATCTGCTTGGGGACCTGAATACGCGGGTGGTCGCCCCGTTGATACCATTGGCCAAGGCCCCAAAGCCCGCGACCCGGCTTAATCCAGTGTTCGATATCCATGGCGAACAGGTTGTCATGGTCACCCAATTCATGGCCGCGGTTCCGGTGGGAATTCTCAAATCTCAGACCGCCAACCTGAATGAGGAAGCCGACCGGATCACGGTTGCCATAGACATGCTGATGCAGGGCTTCTGATATCTGTGGAGCGACCGAAGTCTTGTTGATCAGGGTTGACTGAACCCTCGGCTAGTTGTCCTGACCCAGCACCTTTATGGCACCCAGTAGACGAGCGATTTCCTGTTCGGTGTTGTAGTGGCAGAACGAGATGCGGATGCAATCCGACAGGCCCAGTGGCTTTAGGACGTTGCCGGAATAGTGGTCATCCTTACGGGTGTGGGTGCGGATGCCCTGCTGATTCAATATCTCCACCACATCTTCCGAGGCATGACCTTTGACCACGATTGAAACCAACCCTTCGCGCGCGGGATTGTCAGCCCCGGCCAGAATGGTGACGTGATCCATATCGCGCAGGCCAGGCAGATTTCCGGTCCCATTAATGGCGGCGTTGGTCAGGTGGGTCTCATAGGCATGGATAGCACGGCCAGCGGCCTCGATCCGTTTGCGCGGGTCGGTCTCGTCCGACACCTCTCCGCCCAGCCAGTCGAAATAGGACACCACGTCCGAGACGGTCGCATAAGACCCAGTGTCACGAGTGCCGAATTCCCAGCCCGTCGCAGGCGCGTCGATCAGCATGTCATGCGGGGTGTTGGTTAGCTTTTCAGAAATCCAGGCAATGCCATAACCATGGCGCGAAAACACCTTGTAGGGCGAGATCGCATAGCCATCAACATTGTAGGCATCCAGATCCAGTTGCCCGTGGGCGGCGTGCTGAATGCCATCGACGATGATCATGCAATCCGGTGCGACCGCGCGGATCGCGGAGGAAATCGCCGCCACGTCCATTCCCATGCCTGTCACCGGTGAGGCATGCAGGATTGTTGCCACCGCCACATCGGGTGTCATCAGCGCAGTGTAATCCTCGGGTGTGACCAGCCCGGTTTCGTCATTATGCGGCACAATTACGTAGTCCATTCCCGCAATCTCAGCCCAGCGGTGCGCAGCGCTGCGGGTGGCAGGGTGTTCTATGGACGACCCGATCACCTTGGACCCCTTGGGGGCGGCCAGACAGGCGGTGCGGATCATCCGGAACAGCAACTCTGTCCCGCTTTCACCGGCAAAGAACTGCCCGCCCGAGGCGTTCATGAATACCGCCAGGTCACCCTTGGCTTTGTTGATCACATTCTGTGTCCCCTGCCCCGCCGGGTTGATGCGCCCGGGGTTGTCTGGGATCGCAGCATAAAAAGCCGAGGTTTCGGTGACTGTTTTCAATGTCAGCGCACCGCCTGCGTTTTCGAAAAAAATACGCTCGCCCTGAAACGGGCAGCTTTCGACATGGTTAAACCGGTCGCGGATCGCATCGATGAGGGCTGGGTTGTTCTGGATCATGGGTCTGTCCTGTAGTTTTTCTAAGCGCGCGGGGTGCGATCAGAGTGTGAGGGGTCATTCAGGTGTCTGCCAGCTTTGCCTCTGTAACCCAAGGATTGTCGAGCAGATTGGCGGTCGTCTGGCGCGTTGGCGACATCAGACAGTCTGCCACCGCCATCAATATCTCGAGGGATTGCCAACGAGAGCGACGCCGATAATCATGCGAAGTCTTGCCGGATCGCCAAAAGAGTGAGTGCAATATCCCTTAAAAACCCACATAAAACAAATAATTTCAGGATTATTGGGTTGAAATTGTATGTTTTTGTGGAACTATAGGGAAGAATGATGTCAAAAAGCCGGAATCTGATGTTACAAGAAGACGACAGCCTGGAACTTCAGGATTGGATTGTTGACTTGCACAACGTGATGCAGTGTGCCGAGGGCTATCAGAGCGTCGGAAAAGCGGGAGATGTCCGAGATTCTAAAGGTGAAGCTCGACCGCCCGAAAGGAAGCTGGGCGCCACCATGGGGCACGGCTATGCGCAGATGTTGGACGTTGATACAAATTCAAGAAATGCGATCGAACTTAATTGCAATTCGGCTAGAGCCCGCATGACCTCTCCCAATTATTGCTGCCCTAGCCCCGCAATCCATCACTAGACAGGACGGAAATGGATGTTGAATCCAACAAGCTCACAAAATACCGAAATGGCTGATCTGGTAACGCATGCGATGGCGGTTGCCGACATAGCCAATACTGCGGCACGAGGGTATTTTCGCGGTAGGTTGGGTGTTGAATTCAAGTCGGATGAAAGCCCGGTTACACAGGCCGATAAAGGTGTTGAAACCCAGGTACGCACTTACCTAGAGCAGCATTTCCCGGATCATGGTATCTTTGGTGAAGAGCACGGGTTTGACGGGCAGAATTGTCGTGAAGTTTGGATCATTGACCCGATTGATGGCACAAGATCGTTCCTTTCGGGGCATCCGCTGTTCGGCTTCTTGCTGGGGCATCTGGTTAATGGCAAGCCGGATATCGGAGTGATCGGTATGCCTGCGTTGAATGAGGTGTTTGTAGGCGTTTCCGGTCAGGGCACGACTCTGAATGGCAATACCATCGCAACGTCAAAAAAGACGCGGTTGGATCAATCCATCCTGTTTGTGAACGAAGGCGACAAGATCTATCGCGATCATCCCGCTTTATTCGCGAAACTGATGCAATCCGGGCAGACCCGCCGGTTCGCCTATGACTGCTACCCGCATGCCCTGCTGGCAGCAGGGCATGTGGATGCAGTGATTGATTATGACTTGCAGCCTTATGACTTCTTGCCTGTTCTGGCCGTTGTTGAGGCCGCAGGCGGGGTGATGACCGATTGGAATGGCAAGCCCCTCGACCTGAACTCGGATGGTCGGGTGATCTCGGCCGCTACGCCTGAACTGCATGCAGAAATGCTGGATATGGTGAACGGTTAGGCTCATGGCGATTGTAAGCTTTCTCATCAACTTGGCCGGAGCGACAATGTTGTTGCTTTTTGCCGTGCGCATGGTGCGCACGGGGATTGAGCGCAGCTATGGGGCCTCGTTCCAGCGCGTTATGACGGGCCAGCGCAGTTATTTGCAGGCGTCGATGGTGGGGCTTTCGATGGCTATTGTGCTGCAAAGCTCGGCGGCGGTGGCATTGTTGACCTCGGGCTTTGCCGCTGGTGGGATGCTGGCATTTCCTGCGGGCCTTGCAATGGTACTGGGTGGCGATCTGGGGTCTGCGCTGATTATTCAGATTCTGTCGTTCAAGCTGGATTGGCTGGTGCCGCTTCTGTTGGCGATTGGCGGGTATCTGTTTGTCAAAACCGAGTCCAAGAAACCGCGGCAATTGGGCCGCATTCTGATGGGCATCGCATTCATCCTGATCTCATTGCGCTTTTTGCGTGAGGCAATGGACCCAATCCGCGACAGTGCTTTTCTGCCCGCCATCGCCGACTATCTGGCCCGCGACTATATCACCGCGTTTTTGGTGGGTGGTGCGCTGGCCTTTGTCATGCATTCCTCGGTCGCGGCGATCTTGATGTGCGTGACGCTTGTGCAAATCGGCGCAATTCCTTTTGCCGCCGGGTTGTCGCTGGTGTTGGGGGCTAACTTCGGCTCGGCCTTTATCCCGGTTTGGTTGACGCGGGGGATGGATTTATCAGCCCGGCGCATCCCCTTTGCCAATCTGGCCCTACGTGGCAGTTGGGCCGTTATTACCCTTTTCGCAGCCACCACAGCCCTGAGGGCGGGCGTTCTGGGCGATCTGCAAGGCGGGCAAATGCTGGTGAACGCGCATCTGGCCTTTAATGCCTCTTTGCTGGTTCTGGCGCTGCCATTCTGTGGACGCCTAAGCGCCCCGTTCGAGCGGCTGTTGCCAGATCCGAAAACATCAGAGGCTGCGCTGCAGCCGGGTCGTCCCACCAGCGCGTTGGAAATGCGCAATATCGGCAGCCCCAGCCAGGCCCTATCGAGCCTCAAACGGGAACTGCTCAGGATGAGCGATCTGGTTGAATCGATGTTCCGCCCATCGCTGGAACTGTACCGCAGTGGAGACAAGGAACAGATCCGTGCCGTCAGGGACATTGATGTCGAGGTGAACGAGTGCCTGTCTGGCGTCCGAAAATTCGTGGCAGCCATTCCGGCAGAGGATTTTGGAAAGCAGAATGCGAAAGTGGCGCGCGACTTGATGGAATACGCCATTCGCCTTGAAACTGCAGGCGACGTTGTCGCCAAACGTCTGACTGTGTTGGCTACCAGCATGCGCAAAAAAGGTGCATCATTCTCGAAAGAAGGTTGGGCAGAATTGGTCGAAATGCACGAGGGTATTTTAGCCAATCTCAAACTGGCCTCGAACGTGCTGATCTCGGATGATTTGGAAAGTGCCCGCCTGCTGAGCCTCGAAAAGACCGAAATCAAACGGGCCGAGCGTGACAGCCGCAAGCGTCACCTCAAACGGCTGCAGCATGGCAGCACGGAAAGTTTTGAGACCAGCGATATCCATCTTGAGACGTTGCGCGCGCTGCGTGAATTCAACAGTCACATCGCAGCTGTGGCCTATCCGATCCTTTATCGGAATGGCCAGTTGCTGGAAACACGCCTGATCGAAGAAATGCCCCGGACGCAAAAAGATTCAGATACAGAGGTGAAAGGATGATTGCGCCCGTAGAGGTACTGAACGAAGAAGGCCAGGGCAAAGTGGTCTTATTGTGCGAACACGCGAGCCATCGGATTCCATCAGACTACAGTGATCTGGGTCTGTCCGAAGCTGACCGGCTAAGCCACGCAGTCTGGGACCCGGGTGCGCGAAGCCTGGCGTTAAAGCTTTCGCAGGCTTTGGATGCGCCGGTCGTTGCCTCGACCGTGTCGCGCTTGGTTTATGATTGCAACCGCCCCCCGGAAGCCGCAAGCGCAATGCCTGAGAAATCTGAACAGATCATGGTCCCGGGGAATACAGGCCTGACGCAAGCGCAGCGCGATGCGCGTACGGCTGCGGTTTACGATCCGTTCTGCGCTGCTGTGTCTGAGGTTTTGAACAAGCGCCGGGCTGATACGGTGATCGTGACTGTGCATTCATTTACCCCGGTCTATTTCGGCCAACCGCGTGCGGTTGAGCTAGGTTTGTTGCATGATGAAGACAGTCGGCTTGTGGATGCGATGCTGAATTATGTGGATCGTATTCCGAACCGCCGAACCGAACGAAATGAGCCTTATGGTCCAACCGATGGGGTCACCCATTCGTTACGCCTGCATGCGCTCAACCGAAATTTGCCAAATGTAATGCTGGAAGTGCGCAACGACCTACTGCGTACCGATGAAGAGATTGCTGTCGCAGCAGAAGAGGTATTGACCCTGCTGTTACCGGCACTGAACGACATCGCGATTAAGGAGGATAAATCGTGAGCGGAACTTTCAACCTCGACGAACTGAAGGCGCGTGTGACTGCGGGCGATGTTGACACGGTTTTGGTATGTTTTGTTGACATGCAGGGACGTTTGATGGGCAAACGCTTTCATGCGGGTCACTTTGTTGCGGGTGCATGGGAAGAAACACATTGCTGCAACTATCTGCTGGCGACTGATTTGGAGATGGGTACGCCGGATGGCTATGCCTCGACCAGTTGGGAGCGGGGCTATGGCGATTACGTCATGAAGCCGGACCTCAGCACGCTGCGCCCTGTTCCGTGGCTGGAAGGCACTGTGATGGTGATGTGCGATGTGCTGGATCACCATACCCACGAAGCAGTGCCGCACGCGCCGCGCTCGATCCTGAAACAGCAGGTCAACCGTCTGAAGGCGATGGGCTATGACGCGATGTGCGCGACCGAACTTGAGTTCTTTCTGTTCGAGAAGAGCTTTGACCAGATCCGTAAGGAGGGCTTCCGCGATCTGGCTCCGATCTCGGGCTACAATGAGGATTACCACATCCTGCAGACCACCAAGGAAGAGCATGTGATGCGTCCGATCCGCAACCATCTGTGGAATGCGGGGATTCCGGTCGAGAATTCGAAAGGTGAGGCCGAGACCGGGCAGGAAGAGCTGAACATCAAATATGCGGCGGCAATGGAGACGGCCGAGTATCACTCGATCGCCAAGAATGCGGTGAAAGAAATTGCCTGGCAGCACGGCCATGCGGCGACCTTCCTGTCGAAATGGCATCATGACAAGGTGGGCAGCTCGTCCCATGTGCATCAGTCGCTGTGGAAGGATGGCCAGCCTGCGTTTTTTGATGCGGATGATGAACTGGGCATGTCAGCGCTGATGAAAAGCTATATGGCCGGTCTGCTGAAATACGCCGCTGATTACACCTATTTCATGGCACCCTACATCAACAGCTACAAGCGGTTCATGAAGGGCACCTTTGCGCCCACACGGATCATCTGGTCGGTGGATAACCGCACCGCCGGGTACCGCCTGTGCGGCGATGGCACCAAGGCGGTGCGGGTCGAATGCCGCATTCCGGGCTCGGACATGAACCCGTATCTGGCGATGGCCGGGATGCTGGCCGCCGGAATTGCAGGGATCGAGGAAGGGCTGGAGCTGCAGCCGCCCACCCAAGGCGATGTCTATCAGGGCAACACTGGCATGATCCCGGGTACGTTGAAGGATGCACGAAACGCCCTGCATGGGTCGGCCATGTTGCGCGCGGCCATGGGGGATGAGGTGGTCGATCACTATATCCGCGCGGCAGAGGTCGAGATCGAGGAATTCGAGCGCGTGGTAACCGATTGGGAAGTTGCCCGCGGGTTCGAGCGGGCGTGAGCTTGGGCCAGGCTGGGGGCTCTGCCCCCAGACCCCCGAGGTATTTTTGGCCAGATGAAGCAGGGGATCCTGCCGTCTTTCGAAATGGAGTGGTTATGGGGCAGATGTTGAAATGTGTCTCACCGATTGATGGATCGGTTTTTGCGGAACGCGAGGTTCTGTCGCGGGACGCCGCCTTTGCGGCGGCTGAGCGCGCACGTGCCGCGCAGGCGAACTGGGCGGCGCGGCCGTTGCAAGAGCGTATCGATCGTGTGATGGCGGGCGTGGCGGCTGTTGGTGCGATGAATGATGAGATCGTTCCCGAGCTGGCTCATATGATGGGCCGCCCAGTGCGCTATGGCGGTGAGTTTGGTGGCTTTAAGGAGCGCGCCAGCCATATGGCCGGGATCGCCGAGGCGTCGTTGGCGGATATCGCGGTGGGCGAGGATGAGACCTTCAAACGCTATATCAAGCGCATCCCGCATGGGGTGGTGTTTGTGGTGGCGCCCTGGAACTACCCTTACATGACGGCAATCAATACGGTGGCCCCGGCGCTGATCGCGGGCAACACGGTGATCCTGAAACACGCCACCCAGACCCTGCTGGTGGGTGAGCGGATGGCACAGGCCTTCCATGCAGCTGGCGTGCCGACAGATGTGTTCCAGAACGTGTTCCTCAGCCATGACGTGACAAATGACCTGATCGCGGGCAATGCGTTCGACTTTGTGAACTTCACCGGCTCGGTCGGCGGTGGTCAGGCGATGGAGCGCGCGGCGGCGGGCACCTTTACCGGTGTGGGCACCGAACTGGGCGGCAAGGACCCCGGCTATGTGATGGAGGATGCCGATCTGGATGCCGCCGTGGATACGCTGATCGACGGGGCGATGTTCAACGCCGGACAGTGTTGCTGCGGGATCGAGCGGATTTACGTGCATGAAGCCCTCTATGACGACTTTGTCGCCAAGGCGGTGGAAATCGTGAAGGGTTACAAGCTGGGCAATCCGCTGGACAGCGATATGACGATTGGCCCGATGGCCAATGTGCGCTTTGCTGATGAGGTGCGCGCGCAGATCGCCGAGGCGGTCGCCGATGGCGCGGTGGCCCATATCGACACCTTCGCTGAGGATGACGGTGGTGCTTATCTGACCCCGCAGATCCTGACCAATGTGACCCATGATATGCGCGTGATGCGGGATGAAAGCTTTGGCCCCGTGGTGGGCATCATGAAGGTCTCATCCGACGAAGAAGCGATTGCGCTGATGAATGACAGCGAATTTGGCCTGACCGCCAGCCTGTGGACCCGCGATGTGGATCGCGCGGCCCGTGTGGGCGATCAGATCGAGACCGGCACCGTATTCATGAACCGGGCCGATTATCTGGACCCTGGCCTGTGCTGGACCGGCTGCAAGAATACCGGGCGGGGCGGTGGCCTGTCTGTCATCGGCTATCACAACCTGACCCGTCCCAAATCCTACCATCTGAAGAAGGTGACATCATGAGCCTTGTTGGAAACTGGTCTTACCCGACCGCGATCAAATTCGGTGCTGGGCGCATCAAAGAATTGCCCGAGGCCTGTGCCACAGCGGGGATGAAAAAGCCCTTGCTGGTCACCGACAAAGGGCTGGCCGAACTGCCGATCACCACGGCGACGTTGGACATCATGGAGGCCGCCGGTCTGGGCCGGGGTCTGTTCAGCGACGTTGACCCGAACCCGAATGAAAAGAACCTTGAAGCCGGGGTTGCCGCCTATAACGCTGGTGGTCATGACGGGGTGATTGCGTTCGGCGGTGGCTCAGGGCTGGATCTGGGCAAGATGGTGGCCTTCATGGCCGGTCAGACGCGTCCGGTCTGGGATTTTGAAGACATCGACGATTGGTGGACCCGCGCCGATGCGGATGTTATCGCCCCGATCATCGCGGTGCCAACCACCGCCGGAACAGGGTCTGAGGTTGGGCGCGCCAGCGTCATCACCAACTCTGAGACGCATGCCAAGAAGATCATCTTCCACCCCAAGGTTCTGCCGAGCGTGGTGATCTGCGACCCAGAACTGACCGTGGGCATGCCCAAATTTATCACCGCAGGCACCGGTCTGGATGCCTTTGCCCACTGTGTCGAGGCATTCTCAAGCCCGCATTACCATCCGATGAGCCAGGGCATCGCGCTGGAAGGCATGCGGTTGGTCAAAGAGTATCTGCCGCGCGCCTATGCCGATGGCACCGATCTCGAGGCCCGCGCGCATATGATGAGCGCAGCCTCGATGGGTGCCACCGGATTCCAGAAAGGTCTGGGCGCGATCCACGCCATGAGCCACCCCATCGGGGCGGTGTTCAACACCCATCACGGCACTACCAACGCGGTCTGCATGCCCGGCGTGCTGGAGTTTAACGCCCCTGCCATTGCCGACCGGTTCCAGATGGCAGCCGATTATCTGGGCATCGACGGCGGCTTTGACGGCTTCCGCGCCTTTGTGCAGACCTTCAACGACGATTTGGGTATTCCGCGCAAACTGTCTGACTTGGGCGTGACCGAGGCCGCAATCCCTGAACTGGTCCAAGGCGCAATCATCGACCCATCATGCGGTGGGAATCCCGTTGAGCTGACTGAAAGAAATCTAAAAACACTGTTCGAAGCAGCGTTGTGAAAGCAAGGGCCTCGGCGGACACTCTGCCGGGGCCAGAATTTATAATCACCAGTGGTGTTTCACAGGGTGAAGCCGGTAGGTCTTACCGGATAAAAGCAGTCAAGTGTTCATATATTAGTAGACCAGACGCGTTTCAGCTGATGACCGGATTTATTGGAAAATATAAATAAATCCCCGCAATTCAAATATTGTCACAAAACATTCACAATTTTTGTGGATTTTTAAGTGAAACTATGTTGGGCTTAAAAAATGGATCACGATAGCGATAATATCCCTCATCGGGGCCGTGAACTTCTAGATGTCCTGGCAAGGTTGGGGGGCTCGGCGCGCAATACCCAGATTGCGCAGGTTATGGACGTTTCTGAGGAAACTGTTCGTCGACTGGTCAAAGCGCTGGCGCAAAAAAACATGGTTGAGAGGGTGCATGGGGGAACCTATCTTTCCCGGGCGCAGGACACGCCGATGTTTTCCGGGGCGTTGGAGCAAAACGCCGAAGAAAAGACGCTTATTGCCAACAAGGTCAGCCAAATGATCGAAGACGGCATGGTGCTGTTCATTACGGTGGGCTCGACGACCACCCATGTTGCCGAGCAGCTGCGCGATCTGAAGAACCTAACCGTGGTCAGCAACTCGCTATCGGTTGTCGCCTCACTGGCTGATCACAACGGAACGCGAGCAATCCTTGCCGGTGGTGAGGTTATTCGGTCCGAACGCGGCAGTTTTGGTCGTGCGGCCGAGGAACTGGCCTGCCAATACAGTTATGATGCGGTGATTTGCGGTGCGGATGCCATATCGCTTTCCGGCGGCGTGTTGGCTTCAAACCCGCTGGAGGCTGAGTTGACGCGCGCGTTGCTTAAAAATACGCGGCGCATGATTGTCGCAACCGATCACACGAAATTCGGGGAACAAGCGACCAATGTATCCTGCCGATTTGACCAGGTGACCGATTTGGTGACCGACATACCCCCGTCTGAAACTTTCGCCACGGCTTTGAAGGATGCGGGGGTTACAGTCCATGTCGCTGCGCTGCGTGGCAAAAAAAAGAAAAAGAAGAAGAGAACCGACGTTGCTGCAGTCAACTAATCGGTTTCACAAACAAATAAAAAATGAAACTGACGTTACCGTAGGGAGAAAACATGAAACAGCTTCTGATGTCAGGTGTGGCCTTGGTCACTCTGGGGGGAACTGCCTGGGCGAACTGTCCGGCAGCGACAGTTGCAGATATGCAGGGCCTATCTGATGGTGCTTATCCGCAGCAATTTGATCTGGCAGAGTTTCAGTCGGCCGCGGGCTGTACGCTGAGCTTTGCAGAAAACCCAGCCATTGCAGATCTAAATGGTAAAATCCGCGGCAATGGCGACCTGCCTGCGGTGGCGGATCGTCTGCCGGCCGAGCCTTTGGTCATCGTGCCATATGACTCGATCGGTCAGTATGGTGGGGTTCTGGATGCGCTGTCCAACGCCACCGAAAGCGGCACGTCAGACTTCCTGTCTGTACGTCACGTGAACCTGTTCCGGTATTCCGACGATCTTCAGACCTTGGTGCCCAATGTGGCCAAGTCCTGGGAATGGAACGATGATTTCACTCAACTGACCGTGCATCTGCGCGAAGGTCACAAGTGGTCGGATGGGGCGCCGTTCACCGCGGCGGATGTCGTGTTCTGGTATGACAACCTGATGATGGACACCAATGTCATCGCCGAAGCCAAGGATTATGCTTTGGCAGGCGGTGAACCCATGAAGGTCGAGGCGCTGGATGATACCACGGTGCAGTTCACCCTGGTCGCACCCAAACCGGGCCTGACCGAGACGTTTTCGTTCACCTATGTGCAGCCATACCAGCCCAAACATTTCTTCGAAAAGTTCCACCCGGCGTTGGATGAAAATGCGGACGCCAACGCACAAGCGCTTGGGTATGAAAACGGTTATGAGCTGATCAAGGCCTACTACGGTAATTCGGACTGGATGGATACGCCGTCACCAATGCTGACGGCAGGTGACAAGCTGGCGGATCTGCCCAAGGATGCTATGCCGACCCTTGAAAGCCATATTCTTGTGAAGGAAAGCACCGAAGGGCGCCACTATGTCGCCAACCCCTACTTCTTCCAGGTCGACACACAGGGTAACCAGCTGCCCTATATCTCGGAAATGGATGAAACATATGTCCCGGATGAAGAGGTGCGTAACCTCAAGCTATTGAACGGCGAGGTGGATTACAAATCTCAGGGTGTGAACCTGACATCTGCTCCGGTTCTTTTGGAGGGTCAGGAAAGCGGCAACTACACGTTGGAAGTGAAGCCCGCGATCGGTTATCCGGTGCTGACGTTCAACGTGACCGCCGAGGATGAGGCCAAACGCGCGCTCTTCAACGACATCCGTTTCAGAACGGCCATGTCGGTTGCGATGGACCGCAATCAGCTGAACGAAGTTACCGCTTTTGGACTGGGTGAGCCGACACAGTATATCGGGTTCTCACCGCGCCCGGACTTCATTGATGCCAAATGGTCAGAGTACGAGGCTGGTTTTGATCAGGACCGCGCCAATGCTCTGCTGGATGAGGTCGGCCTTGTTGACCAAAACGGCGATGGTTTCCGTGATCTGCCAAACGGTGACCCGCTTGTGCTGGACTGGCAGTTCTCGACGCAGTCAGCCTCTGCTCAACTGGTGGAACTCATCGCTCAGAACTGGAAAGACGTGGGCGTCAACACCGCGATCAAAGAGGTTACTTCTGATGAGTTCCGCGCGGCGCAATCGGCCAATACGTTGGATATGGGTATGTGGCTCAAGAGCCAGCCTGCCGGTTCGGTTCTGGGCGATGGCGAAATCTGGGTTCCCCCGTTTGACGGGTACTTCGATGTTCGCACCGGGATGCTCTGGGCGGAATACATCAGCTCGAACGGTGAAAACGGTGTCGAGCCGCCCGCTTGGGTTGCCGATCTGAAAGCCGCTCTGGATACTTATCAATCCAGCGCACCTGGATCGGACGCATCCATTGCTGCTGCTCAGAAAATGGTTGAGATAATGACCAGCGAACTGCTGTTCATTGGTACGGTCAACTCGCCGGCACCGATCTACCACTCGAACAATCTGCAGAACTTCACCGAGTTCAAGACGCAGTCGTACGAGTTCTATCGGACCTATCCGTATCGCCCTGCTCAGTGGTGGTTGTCCGAGTAATCCGATCCTTGATCTGAGATGACGGAATGGGGCGTTCGCGCCCCGTTCCAAATGCTAGCCAGGAACAAAGACATGCTCCAATTCGCTCGCTTTGCCGCCACGCGTGCGGTGATGGCTGTGGTCACACTTGTTTTGGTATCACTCATCGTGTTCACGCTGATGGAGCTTGTGCCGGGCGATTGTGCCGAACGCTATCTTGCCTATAAAAATACCCAAGGCTCAGCCATCACACTGGCGGATATCGAGGCCGAACGGGCACGACTAGGGCTTGATCGCCCGTTCCTGACACGCTGGGCCAGTTGGCTGAGCGGTGCGTTCCGGGGCGACTTCGGTGAAAGCTGTATCCTGCGCGTGAATATCGCGCAGCTTTTGGGCGATAAGTTCTGGATTTCACTATGGATCTGCCTTGGCTCGTTGACGCTGGCCTATATGATCGCGCTGCCCGTGGGCATTATCTCGGCGGCTTCCAAGAACGCATTCCTCAACAATTCTCTGCGCCTGATCAGCTATCTGGGTCTGGCCATGCCCAACTTTCTGCTGGCACTGATGGTGATGCTGTTTTCCACCATCTATTTCGGCGAGACACTCACCGGCTTGTTCAGCCCAGAATATCGCGAGGCCCCTTGGTCATGGGCCAAATTCGTGGACCTGCTGAAACATGCCTGGTTGCCTATTTTCATTCTGGGCTGGTCCGCGACTGCCTTTGCGTTGCAGACCGTGCGCGCATTGATGTCGGATGAAATCGGCAAGCTTTACGTAACCGCAGCTGCGGCGCGTGGGATTTATGGCCCGCGTTTGTTGTGGCGCTATCCCGCCCGTCATGCGCTTGGGCCAATTGTCAACTCGCTGGGATTTGACCTGAACCGCATCTTCAACGAGCTGCCCATTGTCGCCCTGATCCTGACACTGACCGAGGCAGGGTCGCTGCTGCTGGAGGCTCTGGCACGGTCGAACGACCAACAACTGGCAGGCGCCATCATCTTCCTGCTAACAGCCGCCATCGTCACACTCAATTTCGCCACGGATATCCTGTTGGCCGTGATTGATCCGCGTGTGCGCAAGAGCATTCTGAGGTAAGATCCATGTCTGCAAAAACCTCCACGAAAATCGACGATCAGAAGGCCAAGGAAGCGTATTTCACGGCGTCGCAAAGACAGCTGATCTGGGCCAGGTTCAAAAAGCAGCGCGCGGCGATGATCGCGGCCACCGTTTTGGTTGTTCTGATCCTGTCGGGCCTCTTTGCGCCGTTTTTGTCGCCATACGATCCAACGGTCGCAGGACGGGACAAGGATTACCTGAACGGGGCCCCTCAGATACCGAAATTCTGCGACAAGAACGGCTGTTCGATCCGCCCGTTTCTGCACACGGTGACGCGCGAGCGGTCGATTGCCACTAACTTTCGCTGGGTCGAAAAGATAAACGAGGATGAACGCCGCTACATGCAGTTTTTCGTCCAAGGCGACAGCTACAAACTGTTTGGGTTCATTCCGGGCAACATCCATCTGTTTGGCATGGATCAGGGCTATGTCCATCTTTTCGGCACTGACAGCGCAGGAAAAGACATCTTTTCACGCACACTGCACGCGGTCTGGACGTCACTTCAGGTGGGCACGTTAGGCGTGGTGATCTCGTTCGTGTTGGCTTTGATAATTGGTGGCGTGGCTGGATATTATGGCGGGGCCATAGACAGTGTGATCCAGATGATCACCGACGCGGTCAGGACAGTACCGTCTATCCCCCTTTTCATGGCCATCGCCGCCTTTATTCCACCCGAATGGTCGGCTGAAACCCGATTTTTCGTCATAACCCTGATCCTCGGGCTGGTGGGATGGCCAACCTTGGCCCGACGGGTACGGACCCATCTGCTGACCGAGCGTAATCAGGAATACGTTCTGGCCGCGCAATTGTGCGGGGCACCCGCCGGTCACGTCATCAGGCGGCATCTTCTGCCAAGCTTTACCAGCTATATCATCGTCGACTTGGTCATATCGTTCCCCTACGTGGTCCTGTCGGAAACGGCGCTCAGCTTTATTGGGCTGGGCCTCAAGGACCCGGTGAACTCATTGGGTGTTATGTTGCAGAACGTGACCAAAGCGGATGTGTTGTTGAATTATCATTGGTACTTCATCCCGGTCCTCTTCTTCATCGCGCTTGTCATGGCCTTTGTCTTTGTGGGCGACGGGTTGCGTGATGCCGCCGATCCCTATTCGGAGACCCGTAAATGAGTCTGATCGACGTCGAAAATCTGACGCTGCAATTCAAGACCGACGAAGGGCTGATCACCGCGGTCGACAACGTGTCATTTTCGCTGGCACCGGGCGAGGTCATGGGCCTTGTGGGTGAAAGTGGCTCGGGCAAATCCGTGACCGCGAAATCGCTGATGAAGCTTAATCCGGGCAATGCAGTCTACGCACCGGAAAGCCGTATCACGCTTCATCTGGACAGCGGACCGGTGGATGTCCTTGCCTTGCAGCGCCCGCGAGATATGGAAGTTGTGCGTGGCGGGGCGATTAGCATGATCTTTCAGGAACCGATGGCCAGTTTCGCACCTGCAATGACAATCGGCAGCCAGATGGTCGAGCAGCTGTTGATTCACACGGATATGTCCAAAAAACAGGCCCGTGAACTGTCGATCGAGATGCTGGACCGCGTCGGTATTTCCGATGCGTCCACTCGGTTTGGCCAATACGCATTTGAAATGTCGGGTGGCATGCGTCAGCGGGCGATGATTGCCATGGCGTTATCGACCAAACCAAAGCTTTTGATCGCGGACGAGCCCACCACGGCGCTGGACGTAACGATACAGGCTCAGGTTATCGACCTGATGAAGGATCTGGTGGATGAATTCGGGATGGGCATCATCTTTATCACCCATGACCTTGGGGTGGTCGCACAGACAGCCGACAAGGTGGCGGTGATGTATTTGGGCAAGATGATCGAACAAGGCCCGGTCCGCGAGGTGATCCGCAACCCCTATCACCCATATACCCAAGGGCTGATCGACGCGCTGCCACAGCTGGACGATCTGGACAAGCCATTGATGCCGGTCCCAGGCGATATCCCTTCGCCGCTGGAACGGCCTGAAGGCTGCGTTTTCCATACCCGTTGCAGCAAAATCGTTGGCGATGTCTGTAAAACGATTGTGCCGGGCTGGTCGGACACTGGTGAAAACCATCGCACAGCCTGCCACCTTTGTGACGAGAGACAATCCGCATGAGCAACGACAATCTGATCGAAACCCAGGACCTGTCGGTTGGATTCCCTGTCGGCGGGAAGATTTTCAACAAGCGTACCCTGATGGCGGTCAACGAAGTTTCGCTGTCGATCCCCCGCGGGTCCTTTTTCGGTGTGGTAGGTGAGAGCGGTTCAGGTAAGACAACCTTTGGCCGCGCCCTGCTGAATGCGGCACCCATCACCGGTGGCACCGCCCATTATGATGATGGAGAGGTCAGCTATGATCTGGGCAATTTGGCCGGGGCCGACCTGAAGGAATACCGCCGCCGTGCACAGCTGATCTTTCAAGACCCGTATGCTGCGTTGTCTCCGCGTATGACCGTTCGCGACATCATTGCCGAACCTCTGGAAGTTATGGGTCTGTGCGACTCGCGCGAAGAGGTGGACGAGCGTGTGCGCGAAATCGCCAGCTTGTGTCGGCTGAACCTGGAACATTTGCGCCGGTTTCCACATGCTTTTTCTGGCGGTCAGCGTCAGCGGATTTCCATTGCCCGCGCTCTGGTGTCCAAACCCCGGTTTGTGGTGGCAGACGAAAGCGTCGCGGCACTGGATGTGTCAATTCAGGCCGACATCCTGAACCTGTTAAAGTCGCTTCAGGATGAGATGGGGCTGACTTATCTGTTCATCAGTCATGACCTGTCGGTGGTGGCCCATACCTGCGATCATGTCGCCGTGATGTATCTGGGGCAGATCATGGAAAGCGCGCCAACGCGCCAGCTGTTCCAATCGCCGCGTCACCCATACACCAAAGCACTGTTTTCAGCGATCCCGTCTCTGGACCCGGATGATCGCGGCAAAGCGCAGAAACTTGAAGGTGAGATCCCGTCGCCAACCAATCGCCCCAGTGGTTGTCAGTTTCACACACGTTGTCCTTTTGCCACTGACCTGTGCAAGCGGGAAGAGCCGCATTTGGAGACCTGCGAGGCTGGACACGCAGTAAGCTGCCACAGATGGCGTGAATTGCAGTTGGCGGGTTAATCCGGGTCAAAGTGTTGGTTGCCGTCAAATTGGTTCAACGCCTTTGAGGCAATAGAGGCAACTGACGAGCAATGTGACTTGGGGAGACACTGAAAGCTTTTTTGTTTAACCGAATACGGCTTCTCGCGAACACGCATCGGTACTTCAAGAAAACTCACAATCCACCTGTTTCCACGGGGCGTATGTTCAGGCGGCAAAAAGTATCTTGGTCCCACGAAAGCCGTTGCACTTCACACTTCTTGGCGCAATGAGAAGGATTGGGTATTTCCAGCACCAAAATCCCGGTCAAAAGGCTTTTCGCCTAGCCGGTATTACGGTAATGGGTGGACTCATACGATGAAGGTCAAACAGTCTAGGTTCGGAGTTTCTTGCACGCAGGGCATCTTACCTGATCGGTAATGGTGTTTCTGCAATCTGAAAGTCGTACTTTTGCACGTTCCGTGAAAATTAGTTCAACAAACCGTACATTATATTGCTTCTGGTATTCCCGGCTCTGACAACCCTTGAGAATTTGAAAAATGGTTAACAGTCCTAGCGCACAGGGTGTCGAACGCCACTGGCAACTGAGTCCCAGGCAGAACCAAAGTGCGTCATTTACCAAGACAGCGGCGGGCACGTTGCTGTTGTTTGTTACTTTCTCTCAGGGCAACGTCACCAGCGCCAGCCAGTTTGTCATCTTATACTTGCCGATCCTGTTCTTGGCGCTTGTGATCATCGGCGGCCGGAGGGGTTCTGCAGGTACTTTTGCCCCCAGCAGCCCCGCACGGCTCGGACTTCTACTGATACTCGTTCCGGTACTTCTGGCGACCCTTTCCACGGCCACCGTGCAATACGTCATCATCCTGCTTGGCTTTACCCTTATTGTCTTAACGCTGCCGGTGGGCGGGTTCCTCCAAAACCTTCCAACTTATGCTTATTACGCAGCCTGGCTGAATGCGATGCTGTACATGGGCGAAGTAATATTTTGGGGGCAACTGGGAATACCATTCGACCCATCAGTGTTTAACTATATCGGCGTCGACCGTGAGGGGGTAATCACCACATGGGGATTGACCCGCTATGGTGGACACCATTCGGAGCCAGGGTCCTTCGCAGTCAATTTCGCGGCGTTAACGGTGTTGTCGTTGATGGGCGATCGAAAGCCTACTCTGTTCCATTGGTTTGCTGTGTTTCTATTGGCTGGAACTCTGTCGATCACGGCGGCGCTATTGGCTGTGGTTGTGGTGGTGTCGATTATTCTGACCAGCAAACTGACGGCGAGATCTCTGTTTTTGCTTGTACTGGGACTTGGCCTGATCCCTGTGCTGATTTTGCAAGTTCTACCCCTTTTAGGCTTGCAATCGATGGAATTTCTGACTGAACGCCTGGTTGACCGTGGCGGGAACGATATCAGTATCTACATTAAAGCACAGCTTATCGAAGATGTTAAAACGCGAGACTTCTTATCTACAATATTCGGGAACCGATACGCAGAGTGCTTTCATTGTAGTTACTCCAAATCCATGGGCTTTGGTTTCTATTTTCTGTTTCAAGGCGGTCTGGTGGGTGCCATTGCAGTTGCAACCATTGGTGGCATCGCAATCTGGCGACTTGGACGAAAGGGCTTCGCGCTATTCATCGTTTTTATGTTGATGCGGTTGGAGTTTCATTTCCCTCAAGCCATGATGCTTTATTTGATCGTTGCAGGTTTGCCAGCACCCAACGGACGTTCCTCAAAGGGTAAGGTCGCGTGAAAAATATTTTGGTATTTGCGTTACGTATGATTACGCTTCGTTTGGCAGTCATTCTTTTGTCGTTGGCGCAGACTACACTTTGGGCGGCTGAGTTGGGGGTTGCAGGTTTCGGCCTGGTTTCGGCCTTCATCAGCGCGCAGGTTCTTTTAGGGTTGGGCGCGCGCTTTGGTGCGGACAACGTTTTGGTACGTCACTTTCGCACTGATCCGAACTTTCCGAAGCGTTTCCATACTTTTGTCCGCGCGGCGATCTTAGCCTCGGTGGTCGTCGCCCTAATCGGGTTTACGATATTGGCAAAGCCAGTGTTCGGTAAGCTGACCAGTTACGGCGCCGTCGCGTTTGTAATGTTGTTGCTGAGTTTTAACATCATGCAAATCCTGATTCAGGTCGTCGTAGCCCAAAAACGTCAGGTGCTGGTGACACTGGTCGGAGGCGTACTACCATTGTTGGTAAGTCTGGGATTTTTCTCCTTACCGTTGGACAACTACCTTTCAGTGCCCAGACACATTCAGGCAGTAGCGTTCTTGGCTTTAGGATATTTTTTGGCTGCCGCGGTTTTGGCGGTTCTTCTGCGTGATTTCTGGGCAGAATGTCGTGCGCAACACCGAGCGGCTCCTGGGCGCATGCGATTGTTGCTGGGTTCTGAGCAGTGGCACTTTCTAGCTTATCAAAGTATTGGCCTTGCCCGGGTTCACGGGACCACGTTGGCTGTCATGGCGTTGTTTGGTCCTGAAACGGCCGGGTTCTTTGCTCTTGCATTGCGCTTTGGCAATCTGCTGAGCTACCTCAACGAGCCAGCTCGCATGTATGTACTTCCGCGCGTTGCCGGCAGTTCCAGGGGCAATATCTGGCGCCTCTATCGCTCAATGTTGGGATTGAACGCTGGGCTGTTCGTGATCGGTGTCTTGTCGCTTGCCGGCCTCTATTTCTTTGTCCAGCTGCCATTTTCCACAGACCCACCGTTCCTGCTCTATACCGTTATCATCATGGCCGGTGCGGCGGTGAACCTCTGTGTTGGTCCAGTAGGGGCTATTCTTGCTCAAAGCGGCAATGAAAAACGCAACCTCACCGCAAATATTCTGGGCTTTGGCATCGCAAGCTTCTGTCTGCTTTTGGCTTGGGCTTTAAATGAGCCTGTTGCGGCAGTATTGGGAGTGTCATTGTCCACCGCGACGATCAATCTGTCTAACACTTTAAGCCTGATGCAAGTAATGCGCGATCCAATTTCCGGTCCCGGTCCGTGGCAACTGGGCCGTAGGCGTGGGTAGAGGGCCATCCAGGGTAAAGCACGTTTTGTTGGCAGCAAAAAATTTAGAATGGCATTGGTTGAAAATAAAGGTCATCTGAGTTGATACATGTTCGAAATTTCCAAATCGCAAGACAAAAAGATGAATAACAGTTACGCACCTATTTTGATCTTTGCTTACAACAGGCCGGATAGATTATCTCAAACCTTGCAATCACTAAAGCGATGTCCTGAGTTTTTGGAGTCACCTCTGAAAGTGTTCATTGACGGGCCGAGAACCGCCAAAGATACCAAAATGGTGGAACGCGTACGCGAAGTTGCTCAAAACCTAGAACACCCCAATAAGACAATTCACGTGAGGGAAAGAAATCTAGGCCTGAAAGCTTCGATCAGTAAAGGTGTTTCTGACGAGTTGAGGGAAAATGATTGCGCCATCATTCTGGAAGACGATCTTATCCTATCGCCGCAGACGCTTCATTTCTTCAATCAGGCTCTGGCAAAGTTTGCTTCGGATGACCGGGTTTGGAGTATTTCTGGCTATATGTACGACGTCGCGAGTTTTAAGGAGCGGCGGGACGCATTTTTTGTTCCATTTCCTCATCCTTGGGGCTGGGCAACCTGGAAAACATCTTGGGAGCGTTTCGCGTCTGGCTCGAGGGATCACGCTGTCGTCGAGTCCAAAAGTTTCAGAACTTATTTTGACGTTCTTGGTCTTCGGGATTTCTCATCCATTCTCGAGCTTGACGACCTTGGCTTAATAAGCAGCTGGTACGTGAACTGGTACCTAGAGATTTTTTTGCAAGGCGGCGTTTCACTAGCCCCGCCCGTTAGCCTAGTGCGGAACGCAGGTATGTTTGCGGGTACACATGCAAGCCCTCTGAACCCTTATCGCTTTTTGCACAAGAACCAAGAGTTGGCCTCGTTTTCACCTGAATTGCCGTCAGAAGTTGTGCTGGACTTCAAAGCGTTGGATTGGATCAGAAGCTCACGGGATGTAAAACTGCAAAAGGCCATCTCGCAGCTGGGTCGGGTAAAACGACGTGCCAAACAGGTGGCATCCATTGGGCGTGGCTCGTGAAATGAAATATGTGCGAAACGCTTATCGGGCGATGAACAGGTACACTGCAATTCGGGCGAATGTGAGTGTCGGAAAAAGCTTTGTTATCGGTGTAGGAGGGCACATTCAGGCCCCCGATCAATTGAAAATCGGTGACAACGTCAATATCGGGCGAAACTTCTACATGGCTTGCAATGGAACCATTGGAAGCAACGTTTTGATATCTAGCTATGTCGGCATTGTGGGGCGGCGGGATCATGACATGAAGCAAGTCGGCGTGCCGATTACCCAAGCATCATGGATTTACAGCGACGATCAGGACAGTGACACACCCGAAAGCACGATCTGTATCGAGGACGATGTCTGGATCGGATTTGGCGCGATATTGTTGAGCGGAATTACTGTCGGCAGGGGAGCTGTCATTGGTGCAGGTTCACTGGTAAACTCGAATGTCGAAAGCTACGACGTTGTTGGCGGGAACCCGGCGAGAAAGATTTCACGACGGTTTTCGGACGAGGAAATTGCAAATCACGAAAATGCAACAGTCTAGTTCTGCGCCTATTTTCATATGTTCACTATTCAAGTTCTTTCCGATTTGGTGTCTAAGAGGATCAATCCAGCCTGAATTTTTCGACAACAGTAATATTCAAAACGAATTAATTTCCGTTTAGCCATCTAACATAACTCAGCCTGCCATGGTTTGACGCAACTTTCTATTGCCCGCACGAGAATTTCATGACCGAACCAACTTCAGTACGCCCCATTTTCATCGGCGCTTGCCCCAGAAGTGGAACGACCTTTTTGGGGGATCGCGTAGGGGTACTGCTGAACGGTCGAGTGATGCCCGAATCTCAGTTCAAACGCCCCGCCTTGCGGGCGTTGGCGGTTAATGGCCCCGAGGTCGCAGTAAAAGTACTCGACAATGAGCGGTCTTATCGACTTTGGAGGGATCGCCCGGCGCGTGAGACACTGTTGAAATGTAATGATGCCGCTAGCTTTTTGAGCCATTTGGTTTTTCCCGCAGGCGTCCCTGTTGGCACTGCGCCAATCTGGGTAGATCACACCCCGATTAACTTCGAAGATTTTAGCATTTTGCGGCGAGCATTTCCCAACGCCCGGTTCGTTAACTTGGTTCGAGATGGGCGGGCAGTCTTCTCCTCGGTTCGGGGGTTGGAATGGGGACCGCGCAACCCAATGCACGCATCATGGTGGTGGGCCGCACGTACAGCGCCGGGGCTTGCTGCAAGCCTGAGACATCCGGATTGCTGCATAACCGTCCGGTATGAGGATTTGGCACGCGGACATCTGGATGATTGGAGCTCGTTGCTAACTTTTCTGACCGCAGGCGAGAAACGCAGCGTTACCCCAGAAGAGCTGAGCGCTTCTAGCGGATTTGAAGTGCCCGACTACACTCGCCATCAACACCAACTTGTCGGCGAAGCTCCTTCTGCCGATCGCGTCGAAAGCTGGCGTACAACCCTCTCACAGCGTGAGATCGAAATCTTCGAAGCGAACAACGGCGGCGCGCTGCTTGAGATGCTGGGATACGATCGGCTCTTTTCCTTTCCGCGACCTGCAATCAGGTCAGAGATGATCCGAATGGGCGAATGGCCGTTTCGTGTTACCGCCGAACCCATCAAGAAATTCAAACAGGCGCTGCGTTGGAACAAGGTTAAGTCTGCAGACAAGGTTACAAGTGCATGAGCGATCAGGGTTGTTTCCTTCTCGGGTTGGGTGCGCAAAAATCCGGTTCGACCTGGGTGCATTCCTATCTCGCTGCGGATTCGAATGCAGATTTTGGTCCGATAAAGGAATACCACGTCTGGGATTCGGTCCATTTGCCAGAAATGGCACACTACGATCATCGTGGGCGATCAGGTCTGCGAAACGCAGGTGAATCCTTACTGCGCCGCGCGCTCCGCCGGTCTCCGTCTGTCTCTGCGGTTCGCGGCGCATTACAGGATGATCTTGAAGGTTACTTCGATTTCTTCAAGGATTTGCTCAATCGTCCTGGGATTGCTTTAACTGGCGATATCACTCCAGCTTATGCAGGTCTACCAGCGTCAGTACTAGAAACCATTCGAGACGGCTTTGCCTATCGCGGCATTCCTATGAAAGCTATGTTTCTCATGCGCGATCCGGTGACGCGATGCGTTTCTGCAGCACAGATGAACCGACGCAAAAGCACCCGCACCGAAGCTGTTCAGCTAGATGGCGATTTGGATACCGCTGTACTGGCTTATGCACAATCACCCGAAGCGAGGCTGCGAGCTGACTACGAACGCACCGTAACTGCGTTGCGACAAGTTTTTGCCGAAGATCAGTTGTTCTTCGGCTTTTACGAAACGATCTTTCAGCGAGATGAAATCGCCCGCCTGTCCGAGTTTGCGGGTGTCGCCTTCTGCCCCGAGCATGCAGAACGGCAGGTGAATGTGCATGCCAAAGCTGAATACGTCGGTGACGCGACCCAAGAACAACTGCGCATCATTTTCGATCCGACTTACAATTTTTGCGCAGAAATATACCCAGAAACCAAGGACATTTGGATGCCCGAGGTACTCAACCCGGAAACACTGGTGAAAACCGCCTCATGATCTATCCAAAACGCATCCGCATTGTCTCGCCAGTCTATCCCCGCCCCTATAAACCGGAATCCGGTCGTTTTGTTGCCAACCTTGCCGAGGGCTGGAGTGCCCAAGGTGTTGCTGTCGATGTAATTAGCGCGACTACCCTTTCGGAGCGCCTCAAAGGACGATCTCTCCGCGAAAATGTATCAATCCCCGGCGTCAATACAGATCTGGTGCCGACGTTAGGCACCCCATTTGCCAAGCATTTACCCAAAGGGCTCTACCGCTTGCTGCTAGACCGCCACAACGACAATATCCTCTCGGGGTTGCGTGGTGGTAAGCGACCCGATCTGATCTACGCGCAATTTGCCGAGTCGGGGCAGTTTGCCCGTGTCGTTGCTCGGGAAAAGGGGCTGCCCTACTTCGTGGCTTTGGGCGAGTCCCATTCTCTGCTGAAAGGCACAACCGATACGCTTGAGATGCGCCGCACAGTAATGCGTGACGCGGCAGGGATTGTCTGTGTATCACCGCGATTGCAGGATGAGGCGATTGAGCTGGGTGCCGATTCATCGCGCGTGGAACTGATATTGAATTTCCCGAATTGGGCACGGTTTCGTCCGATGGATAAGGTCGAATGCCGACAAAAACTGGGGCTGAGCCAAGATGCGTTCATCCCGGTCTACGTAGGCCACTATTACGAGCGCAAAGGGGCATCCCGGCTTAACGCAGCACTGCACAAAATGACAAAGCCTGTCCAAGCTGCGTTTCTAGGTTCCGGACCGCTGGTGCCAGACTTTCCAGGTGTCATCAAGACAGGGAGCGTCAGCCACGAGGACCTTGCTTTATGGCTGAATGCCGCCGATGTGCTGGCCCTTCCAACTCTGGCCGAGGGCTGCTGCAACGCCATCGCTGAGGCCATTGCTTGCGCGCTTCCTGCAGTGACTTCGGATATTCCCGACGTTAGGTGGCAGGTTCCAGACAAAGGTGTGGTATTGGTGAACCCCTACGATATTGATGCTCTTGCCGCTGCACTGGATGAGCTTGCTGCCAACCCCCTCCGCGTGGCGGAAATGCGCGAAAGCCTGTTGCCGTTGTCACAGGCAGATCGTGAAAAAAGCCGCCCGTCTGAAATTCTGTCATGGATTCAACGGACGCTCGCCAACGACAGGATTCAATGCCCGGCGTAGTTGCCGTTTAGGCACTGACAAACTTGTAGCATAACGCCCTTGAGAGTGGGTGGCGTCCCAGCCAAAATAGGACCTAAGCCCAACTTTAAGGGCTTCGAACTTCTGCGTGAAATAAACGTTTATGCGGTTTGGAACTAACATCGGTTCGCTCTCAATACGGCAGGTGACGTTGAATTGCTGGCAGAGTGAGACGTCAAATTCAAACTTGGAATTTGCGGTCCACACGAGCAACTACCTAAAAATTAAATTTTATTTGAGTTCAACGACCGCCTCAAGCCTCGTGAAGGTGCTTTCTGACAGTTGGATCAATCCTATTGCTTTGGGCAGGATAGATTCCACAAGCAGCAATTGCCTCACGGGCGGTTACACGCTCGTGCAATCGTTTCCAGATTGCCTTGGCAGCGTAGGGATGCGGGTATGGGCGCCATGCGACGCCCATTGTCATGCCTCGCAGATATTTCAGCTGTTGACGATGTGCGGAATACAAAATCGTATTGGCAACGCTACCTTCGCGCGTAAGCTCGTGCTCGGTCACGAATATCCTGTTTCCGCGCATTGTCACCAAACCGGCATAGCGTGAAATCTGGTGCGTGCTTTTGTCTGGAGACGTAGCAATTTCTCGGGAGCGGATCGTGAACAGCCCATCAACTTCCTGAATTCGGATCAATGAACAAAAGATCTTTCCTTCCCATGAAGGTGTGCAGAAATAGGAATGATAGAACCCCACGTATCGCCTGAGGTTTTTCTGTTGACCCCGAAAAGGTTCCAAAAAAGCATCCGTTGGCGTTGTTCCGGCTTGTAAAAAGGTACCTTTTAACATGAGTTCGAAGGCGCCGGTTTCAGCGAATAAATCGGCTTCTGTCAGGTCGAAATGACGTGCAATGCGACGCATGTTGTAAGCTGAGGGCAAGCTGGAGCCATTCAAGTATCGATTGAATTGCTGTCTGTTGACGCCGATGTCACGGCAAATCTGCGAAATGTTCCCATGTTCTGCGCATAACGACCGCAGGTTGGCAGAAAAATTCTCGGACACAGGCAAAACCTTTCGCGTTCTGACGCTGTATCACTGCAAATAGCGTCAGTACGCGTAAGATCGCACAATTTGTTTTATCTGCAAATCGGTTTCTTCTTCGGTATCGGTCCACAACAGATAAGTCTCAGATGCCAATCGAAACCATCGAAAACACATGGATCGCCCTCGCCGACGGGCGGCGGCTTGCAGCACGACTGTGGCTGCCCGGCACGGGGCCAGCCCCGACCATTCTGGAATACCTGCCATATCGCAAACGCGATGGCACTGCGCCAAGAGATGAAACGACACACACCGTATTTGCAGAGGCGGGCTATGCCTGCATCCGCGTCGACATTGCTGGCACCGGGGACAGCGAAGGGCAGTTCGACGACGAGTATTCCGAGCAGGAACTGCGTGATGGCGAGGAGGTCATAGCTTGGATTGCCGCGCAGGATTGGTGTGACGGCCAGGTTGGTATGGTCGGAATATCATGGGGTGGGTTTAACGGTTTGCAACTGGCCTTTCGACAACCACCTGCGTTGAAAGCCGTGGTCAGTGTCGCTTCGACTGTGGATCGCTATGCGGATGACATCCATTTTATGGGTGGATGCCTGCTAAGTGACAATATGAACTGGGGCAGTCAGATGTTTGCGTACCTGACCCGCCCTGCTGATCCTGAACTTCGCGCGGATTGGCGAGAGGATTGGCTTGCCCGACTGCAAAACGTCCCATTCTCTGCGGCGGATTGGTTGCGTCATCCGACACGGGACTCTTTCTGGAAGCACGGCTCAGTTTGCGAGGATTGGTCCGCGATCCAGACCCCTGTATTAGCAATCACTGGCTGGGCAGATGCTTATGTCAATGCACCCCCGGCTTTGGTCGCGAACCTAACCGTGCCCACCAAAGCCGTCATTGGACCTTGGGAACATCGCTACGCGCATATCTCGAAACTTGATCCGGCGGATTTTCACTCAGAAGTCATCGGCTGGTTTGATCGCTGGCTGAAAGGGCAAGAAAATGGCGCCGAGGATTTGCCTGCGTATCGGACCTATATGCAGGAACACTTCAACCCAACAGCGCATAACAGCCCTCGGCAAGGTCGTTGGATCGCTGAGGCGACATGGCCTTCGCCTCATGTCTCTGAACAGGTCTGGCATCTGACAAAGGGCGGTTTTTCGCAGGAGTCGACGTCTGGCACGGTCGCTATCGCGTCGCCCTGTCATATTGGTGCCGATGGGGGGTATTTCTGTGCAGGCATGCGGATCGACAACGAACTTGCGGGCGACCAGGCCAGGGACGATGCCCTGTCGGTTTGTTTTGACAGCGCACCGCTGCAAGCTCCGTTAGAGTTACTGGGGCGCGCAAAGCTGAAGTTTCAATTTTCAGTGGATCAACCAGTGGCACAACTGGTCGCGCGGTTGTGCGACGTCTCGCCTGACGGTGTATCGCAGCGGATCAACTATCGGTCTTTGAACCTGTGTCACTACCACAGTCATGAGACGCCACAAACGCTGGAGCCAGGTCAGATTTACGAGGCCGAGATAGCCCTGAATGAATGCGCGCATCACTTACGCGGGGGCCATGTGTTGCGGCTGGCCCTGTCTACATCTTACTGGCCGATCGTCTGGCCGGCGCCGAATTCTGCCGAGGTGACATTGCACTTGCAAGATTGCGCCCTGCATCTGCCGGTGCGCGAGGTCACACGCGAAATTCATGCCTCGGAACCGGGACCGGCACAGACATATCCGGTTCTGGAAGCTGAACCTTTGCGTCCACCTTCAGCCCAATCCGAACGCATGATGACCGACGATGGTCGAGTGGTTCTGGAAACGTTCGATGACTACGGCAAGACGCGCGATCCTTATCATGATCTGATTGTCGGCAGCGATGTGCGAATGCACTACGGTATCCACCCCGATGATCCCGCCACCGCCGTCTTCGAGACCGCCTGGAATTTTACCTTTGAGCGGGCGGATTGGCAGGTGGCCATCTCGACCGAGTGCCGCATGACCTGCGATGCGCAAAATTTCTATCTCTACCGCAAACTACGCGCCACCGAAGGCGCAGACGAAATCGAAGTTCTGACAAAGGAATGGTCGGAAACCGTTCCGCGCGGGCTTCTGTAAATTAATCCAAGGGAGGATACTATGAAGATCGAATGGACAAAGGCCAATGTCGGTCGCCGAGGGTTTCTGAAAGGCGCAACCGCGCTTGGGGCCGCAACCGCGCTTCCGATGGGGTGGGCGGACCGTGCGTTTGCTGCAGATGACGGTGTTTTGCGTGTGCGGGCTTATGGTGATGCACAGAACATGGATCCGGCCCATTCCGTTGGTGTTGTTGAAGAGGAAGTACATGCTTCGATCTACAACAAGCTGATCCAGTACAAACCGGGCGAGGAATGGGGCTGGCAGCTGGATGCCGCAACGATGATTGAGCAGGTTGATCCGACCCACATCAAATTCGCACTACGTGACGATATCGGGTTCACCAACGGTTTTGGTGCCATGACTGCCGAGGATGTCAAATTCAGCATGGAACGGGTCGTGGACGACGCGACCGACAGTCCGAACAAGCCCGACTTGGGGCCATTCAGCCATGTTGAAGTAACTGGTGAACGCGAAGGGACAATTGTTCTGAACAAACCGTTCGCACCGATCTGGTCGATCGCCCTGCCCTATATCACCGGAAACATCGTCTCAAAAGCGGCAGTCGAAGCCGCTGGTGGCCGGATCGGGGCTGATCCGGTTGCAGAGTCCGGGCCGTACCTGCGGGACAGTTGGTCACCCAAGGAAAAGACGGTTCTTAAGCGCAACCCTGATTGGAAAGGGGATGCGCCGACCTGGGATACTGTCGAGATTTATCCAATTGACGATGAAAACACCGCCGAGATTGCGTTTGAGGCAGGTGAGCTGGATGTAACCCGTGTGTCGCTGGGCTCGGTCGAGCGGTACCGCGCCGGTGTTCCGAATGGCGGATCGCTGGTTGAAAAACCCTCGCTTTATTATGTCTGGTTGGGAATGAACGTCGAGCATCCGAAGCTGCAAAATCAAAAGCTGCGGCAGGCGATCCAGCACGCGGTGGATGTACCCAGCATTCTAGAGGCCGCCTATTTTGGTGCCGCTGATCCATCGACCGGCATCATTGCACCGGGTCTTGCCGGGCATCGACCTTCTTCGCTTGTGCCACCCGAGGCGAATTTTGAAAAAGCGGCGCAGTTGCTGGCGGAATCCGGTGAAACCAATGTCACACTGACCCTCGATACACTGAACAAGACGACCTTTACGACAACCGCCCAGATCATTCAGGCGACACTGGCGCAGATCGGGATCACGGTTGAGGTGAATGTTCTAGAATCCGGGGCGTTCTGGGCGTCTGGCGACAATGAGAACCTTCAGCTTGTACTGAATCGCTATTCCATGACCCCTGATCCGTACTATGCGACGTCGTGGTTTACGCCTGAACAGATTGGCAAGTGGAACTGGGAGCGTTTCAATAGTCCTGAATTCAACGAAATCCATGAAGCCGCGGCTGCGGAAACGGATATCGCAAAACGGGCTGAAATGTATCAGCGCGCGCAGGACTTGATGGAAGATAGCGGTGCCTATCGCTTTATCACCCACGAGGCGACACCGGTCATCCACAGCGCACGTGTCATTCCTGCGCTTCGGCCGGATGGCCTGTCCCTGCTTCGCTATTTCGGCAAGGCGACCTGATCTCCCCAGGTCGACCGAGGTGCGGCGGGCGCGTAACGCTCGCCGTACCAAAAACAAAGCCACCAAGCCGCAAGGAGCCAGTTGGCCATGCTGAATTTCGCAACCCATCGCTTCGGGCTGTCGCTGCTTATCCTCTTCGTGGCGGTGACCGTCATGTTCCTGATGATCCGCGCCGTGCCAGGCGATCCGGTCCAGATCATGCTGGGCCCGCGCGCCACGCCCGAGCTTCAGGCTCAGCTAACCGCGGCGCTGGGGCTTGATCAACCGATCTGGAAACAACTTTTGATCTTCTATGGAAACCTCCTGCAAGGTGACCTTGGCACTGACGTCTTCTCGGGCCGTTCCGTGACCGAGATTGTGTTTCAGCAATTGCCTTTCACTCTGGAGCTGATCTTTGCGTCGATCCTGTGGTCTGCAAGCTTGGGCATCGCACTTGGTGCCTATGCGGCTGCGCATCCTAACACTTTGATCGATCGGATCACCGCCGCAGTATCCGTTAGCTTTGTTGCTGCCCCGGCCTTTGTTGTTGCACTGTTGGCGCTGCTTGTTTTCGCCGTGCATTTGCAATGGTTCCCTGCCATAGGCGCGGGCGAAGGGTTCTGGGATCGACTGGACCATCTTGTCCTGCCCGCCTTTGCAATCGGGCTCAGCTGGGTTGGCTATATTGCCCGGCTGGTGCGGGCTTCGATGCTGGAAGTTATGGGCGAAAGCCACGTGCGCACGGCCCGGGCCTTTGGTATCGCCGAACGTCGCGTGGTCATGGTTTACGCGTTGCGTATTGCCATACTGCCAGTGGTTACCGTGATTGGGGTCGGGATGGGCTTTCTTCTCAGCTCGGCCGTTTTTGCAGAAATCGTCTTTGCCCGCCCCGGGCTGGGAAAGTTGGTGATCGATAGCATCACGACCCGCAACTACCCGATTGTCATGGGTTCGGTCCTCGTATCCACCGCGCTGTTCGTGGTGTCGACCGCATTGGCTGATCTGATCAATGCGTTGCTCGATCCACGTGCGCGTACGGCTCATTGAGGAGGGGGAGTTATGGAAAAATCTCGTTCTGAACTGGGCCAGATCATAGTCGGCGTCGCCCGTGACCCGCTTGGCTTAATGGGCTTGATCATTGTCGGCATCATCGTGTTCTGCGCAATATTTGCGGCCTGGATCGTGCCCTATGACCCGATTGCGATGGATATCAAATCCCGCATGCAAGGACCGTCCGCCGCGCACTTGCTGGGAACCGACCAGCTGGGTCGTGATACGTTTTCGCGTGTGATTGCCGGAGGCCAAGTCGCGCTCAAGGTGGCTTTGCCTGCTGTGTTTGGTGCCATGGCGATTGGCCTGACGCTGGGTATGATTGCAGGGTACGGGCCGAAATGGCTCGACAATCTTTTGATGCTGTTTTTCGATACCATTCGGTCCTTTCCGACCGTGATGTTCGCGCTTGCTGTTGTGGCCCTCGTCGGGCCGAGCCTTCAGACCGTGGTGTTTGTGGTCATGGCGACCTCGATCCCGACCTATGGGCGGGTGGCGCGAACCCAGACGCTGACGCTGCGCAACTCCGAGTTCATACTGGCCGAACGCTCGATGGGGGCCAGCATGGCGCGCATCTTGGGTGTGCATATGCTGCCTAACATCATTGGCGTTCTGGCGGTACTGGCGGCGATGGACATCCCCACAGTTATCGCGCTTGAGGCTGGCCTCTCCTTCTTGGGACTGGGTGTCAAACCCCCAACCCCCAGCTGGGGAGCGTTATTGAAGGACGGTTATTCCCTGATCCGCCAGACGCCTTGGCTGGTAGTGGGCGGCGGCCTGCCGATCATCCTGGCAACTCTTGGGTTCACTTTTCTGGGTGAAAGCCTGCGCGACGTGGTTGACCCGAAACTGAGGAAACAGAGATGACCGATATACTTCTGGAAATCGACCACCTCAGCGTCGACTACGAAACAGGACGCGGCGACCTGAAGGCCCTGCGGGATATCACTTTCAACATCAACAAGGGTGAAATTGTCGGCATTGTTGGGGAATCCGGTTGTGGTAAATCCACCTTGATTTCATCCATCCTGCGTTTGACCGCGCCCAATACGCGGTTCCGCGAAGGAGAGGTTAGGTTCAAGGGGCAGGATTTGCTGCAAGCCTCTGAGCGTCAGATGCGTGACCTGCGTGGGGCGGATATATCCATTGTGTTTCAGGATCCGATGCAAACGCATAATCCGGTTCTGACCATTGGGCAGCAGATGCTGGACATTCAGCACCGATCCAAGCAATCCAAAGCGGACAAACTGGCCCACGCGGCCAAGATGCTAGGCGCCGTTGGCATTCCCGATCCCGAAGCCCGTTTGAAACAGTATCCCCATGAATTCTCGGGCGGGATGCGCCAGCGGATCGCCATTGCGATGGCGTTGATGTCCGAACCTGATCTTTTGATCGCAGATGAGCCGACTACGGCGCTGGATGCGACGCTTGAGGTGCAGATCATTGAGCGTCTGCAAGAACTGCAGCGCGAGTTTCACTGTGCCATCCTGTTTATCTCTCACCACCTGGGCGTGATTGCGGAACTCTGCGACCGGGTGGTTGTGATGTATGCTGGTGCAGTTGTCGAAAGCGGCGACGTGCGTGAGATTTTCCACAATCCCAAACACCCCTACACGCGCCGTCTGATTGAATGCGACCCCGGTCACATCAAGGAACGTGCCCGTATTTTGCCGACCATCCCCGGTGAAGTGCCCGATCTGGCCAACCTGCCAGGTGGCTGCATTTTTAGAGATCGTTGCGATCAAGCGATGGCACGCTGCGCGAGCGAGGTGCCCCCTTTGGATCAACTAAAAGAAGGCCATCATGCTGCGTGCTGGCTGAACCATGAGGAGGCCACAACATGAGCTTGCTGAACGTCGTGGACCTTAAAACCAGCTATGGACCGGTCAATGTTCTGGCGGGCGTCAGCTTTACCGTAGAACCCGGCGAGACCTATGCGCTAGTTGGTGAAAGTGGCTCTGGCAAAACGACGGTTATTCGCGCCATTGCGGGACTTGCCCCGGCGCAGGATGGTTCGGTCACTTTCGAAGGCCAGGAAATTCGAGGCGCGCCGGAAAAGGTCATGCGTCCGCTTCGCAAGGACATGGCAATGATGTTTCAGGACCCGGTCGGAAGCCTGTCGCCACGCTTGACGATCCGCAGCCTGATCACAGAACCCTATCGCATTCAGGGTATGAAGGACCGCGATCTGGATGCCGAGGCCAAGCGCCTGCTGGAAATGGTCAACCTGCCCACGCATTTTGCGGATCGTTATCCTTACCAGCTGTCTGGTGGTCAGGCACGGCGTGTGGGCGTAGCCCGTGCGTTGGCGCTGGAGCCCAAGCTGATCCTGGCGGATGAACCAACCGCTGGCCTTGATGTGTCGGTGCAGGGCGAATTGCTGAACCTGCTCAACGATCTGCGTGAAAGGCTGGGTTTGGCGATGGTTATCATCACACATAACCTCAGCGTCGTGCGCCACGTGGCCGACAGGATGGGCATCATGTATCTGGGCCGATTGGTCGAAGAAGGCACAACCGAGACGATTTTCAACGACCCGCGCCATCCTTATACGCGCTGTCTTCTGAGTGCCAATCCAGAACCCGACCCGGATGCGCGATTGGAACGGATCGCCCTTAAAGGTGAACCCCCCAGCCTGCTCAAGCGCCCTTCTGGGTGCGAATTCCGCGAGCGCTGTCCTTTTGCCAAGGATATCTGCACCCAGACACCAGAATGGGAAGTGGGCGAAGGCCACGGCCTGCGTTGTCTGGCCCCGCTGTCCTAATAGGTAGTCCAATGCCAAGCACACTCTATTTCAATGGCACAATCCTGACGATGGATGCACAGAACTCTTCGCCTGAGGCAGTTTTGACTGCAGGTGACAGAATCCAGGCGGTAGGGTCCGAAGCTGACCTGCGCGCGCGCATGCCTTCTGATGTCCAAGAGCATAACCTGCAGGGGCGCACTCTGATTCCTGCGTTTATCGACCCACACGGGCACTTCCCGGATCCGGGGTTTATCCGACTGTTCCGTGTTGACCTGTCCCCGCCCCCATTGGGGGATTGCACACAAATGGCCCAGGCGCTGGACAGACTTCGAGAAAAAGCCGACGCGACGCCCGAGGGTGAATGGGTCATGGGGGTGTCGTTTGACAATACGTCCATTCTAGAACACCGAATGCCCACACGGGCCGAGTTGGACGACATATCATTACGCCATCCCATCTGGGTTATCCATGCGTCGGGTCACAACGGGGCCGCAAATTCTGTTGCACTCAAGAGGCGCGGGATAAACCGTCAAACCCCTGACCCGGAAGGTGGCCGCTTTGGTCGCGATCCCGATACCGGCGCCTTAACGGGGTTGATCGAAGGGCTATCGGCCATGGGTGAGATGGGCGACACAGATTTCCTTATCAACCGGGAAAGATTCTGGCAGGGCTTTGATGCCTGTCGTGACGAATACCTGGCCCACGGTGTAACCTATGCGCAGAATGCCTGGACGTCGCAAGCCATGCTGGATCACTTTGCCAGTTTGCCCGCAGATCAGGACCCGGGAATAGACATTGAGCTTTTGCCCATCGCAAGACTGGAGCCCGAACTAAGCACGCATTGGATCGGCGCGAATTGGCCCGGCAACCCACATTTTACACTGGGTCCGCGCAAGCTGTTCACGGATGGGGCGTTTCAGTTGCAGACCGCCTATCTGTCGGCCCCCTATTATCGACCGATAGATTCGGATCATCCATGCGGAATGGTCTACACCTCGCAACAGCAGCTGGATGCTGACGTTCGCAAGCTTCATGAAAAAGGTCTGCAAATTCATTGCCACTGCAATGGCGATGCCGGCGCCGAGATGTTCATTGATGCGGTTGAAAAAGCCCTGCAGGCGCACACCCGCGCAGATCATCGCCATACCATTATCCACGGTCAGGCCCTGCGGGATGATCAGCTAAGGCGTATGGCCCAACTTGGCCTGACCGTCAGCTTCTTTCCCGCTCATGTGTATTTTTGGGGGGATCGCCACTTTGACACCTTCCTGGGGCCAGAGCGGTCTGCGCGAATTTCCCCTGCGGCGTCAGCGGAAAAGTTCGGCGTGCGATACACGATCCACAACGACGCCTCGGTCACGCCGACACGTCCGATCCACTTGGCCCATTGCGCGGTAAATCGCAAAACCGCTTCGGGCCGTATGCTTGGCGAGGATCAAAAGATCAGCGTTCTGTCGGCCTTGCGCGCACAAACTATCGACGCGGCCTGGCAAGTCTTCAAAGAGGATCAGCGCGGGTCTATCGAGCCGGGTAAGGTCGCTGATTTCACCATTCTTTCGCGTAACCCCTTGCACGCCCCGGATCACCTGACAGACACACGGGTGCTTGAAACAATTCGCAACGGTCAAATTGTATTTTCAGCACTGCCCACCGAACAAGAAGTCGAGCACACCTAATGACGGCCAAGCGCATCGCGATCGCGGGGTTTCAGCATGAAACCAATTGCTATGGTGTGACAAAGGCTGGTCTGGCCGAGTTTGAGATGGCGGATTCCTGGCCTAGTATGCTGCTAGGCGCGCAGGTTATTTCGGAAACGGCTGGCATGAACCTGCCCGCCGCAGGTTTTGCTGCAGCGGCTACCGCAGTAGGGTTTGAAGTCGTGCCGATACTGTGGTGTTCGGCAGAGCCATCTGCTCATGTAACCGATCACGCATTCGAAACGATTTGCGGGATGTTATTGGATGGAATCCGCGCTGCGGGTCAGATTGACGGCGTGTATCTTGATCTGCACGGCGCGATGGTCACCGAAAGCCTAGCTGATGGTGAGGGAGAGGTTTTGCGTCGCGTCCGCAATCTCGTGGGCCCAGAAATTCCAGTGGTGGCAAGTTTGGACCTGCATGCCAACATCTCGGCTCAGATGGTTGAACACTCAGATTACCTGTCGATCTTTCGCACCTACCCTCATCTGGATATGGCGGAAACAGGCGCAAGGTGCGTTCCTGTACTACAGCGCTTGCTTGCAGGTGAAACACTGAGCAAAGCGTTTCAAGCGGTGCCATATCTTATTCCGCTGCATGCACAATATACCGGCTCTGCGCCATTCGACGAAATCTATCAATTGCCAGCAAGATTCGAGCAGCAGGATGTACTGACAGAAATCGCGCTTGGCTTTACGGCGGCGGATTTTCCCGAAACCGGCCCGTCCTGCGTTGCCTACGCAACCACAGCGAATAAAGCGGCCACTGCCGTTGAAGATATCGTCAACTTGTTTTTGGCCCAGGAAACCCGCCTTGATTGTTCCATGCTGTCTCTGGAAGAGGCTATTTTGACAGGCCGCCAAAGACGGGAAAAGCCGGTTGTATTGGCTGATGTTCAGGACAACGCCGGTGCGGGTGGGACGTCTGACACCACTGGATTGCTGGCAGCCCTGATAGAGGGTGGAGTCACAAGCGTTTTGATGGGCCTATTTAATGATCCCGAAAGTGCAGAGCAAGCCCATGCGGCGGGTGAAGGTGCATTGGTCAATCTGGCAGTTGGTGCAAAATCCAACTTGGCGGGTCACGTTCCGGTCAAAGCAGAGTTTGAAGTTCTGGCATTGGGTGATGGCACATGTCGCTATACGGGTGAAATGTATGGTGGTGGCTTTGCAACGCTCGGCAAGACGGCGGCCCTTCGGTTGGTTGGGCACAAGGCTGAGATTGATCTTGTCGTCACAAGTATACGCAACCAATGCCTGGATCGCGCGCATTTCACGCATATTGGTTTAAATCCAACGAGTTATTCGGTGATTTGCGTGAAGAGTACAGCCCATTTCCGAGCAGATTTCGAACCTATTGCAGAAGAGGTTTTTGCGGTTTCTTCACCAGGTACCTTTCTCTGCGACCTGAAAAAAATCCCCTACACCCGTATCACCAGAAGGCTGCCCATCGCTGCTGGGTCTGCTGCTGACGACGTTCCCGACACTGTTGGCTATTCGGGTGCAACCCCGGCATAGTTCCGTGCTTTGGACATCTTTCCAATTCCGGGGTTGAACGAATTGGTGGGATCACAACATTTGTAATGTGCCGCCAGATCGGGTTTCGCGGCATACAGGTGGCCCACATTGTGTTCGGCCGGATATTCCGCGCCGCGCGCATCAAACAATTTGAGCATCGCCGCCTTCAATGCCTTAGGGTCCGCCCCTTTTCGAACCACATAGTCCTGATGCATCACGTGGCACATGAAATGTCCATAATAGAGCTTGTGGACAAGCTGATTACTTATCTCGGGTGGTAGGTTTTCCAGCCAATCCTGATCATTGCGTCGCAGGGCAACGTCCAAGGCGATGATGTCCTCAACCTCATCTGCGTGAATGGCCATATAGCGCACGGCGGCCCCCGCAGCGGCGAAACGGTGCAGCCCCGCAATCTTGGCCTCACGCGCTGTGCATTCAAGGAAATCGGCGTCGCGATCTTCCAGAAAGCCGGGCAACCAATTGGCCGCTTCATCTATCCCGGCATCCTTCATTTTAAGGATCAGGTGATGTTCAAACCGGTCGCGGAAACCCAGCATTCTTTTGGGCAGAACTCGTGGCCACAGCGCCACCGCCATTTGCATGAAGCGGTCGGTAAAATTGCGCAGGAACGGAACCCGTCGCAATCGCGCATCCACAGCCCCTTTCATGGCAAAAAACATCGGTAGGCGGTCAGTGCCTAGCTTATCAATCATCACGACCGTGTCCTTGCCATAGCGCGCAGTAATATCGAACACGTCGCGGTGCATGTATTCTGCGGACACTGGCAAGACTTTAAACTCGGACAGAATGTGGCGGCGTAGGGCGGCCAGATCACCGGGATCGTTGGCACCGATGTAAAACACCTTCTCAGCATCGTTCTGGGGAAAGGTATCAAGGCGCACGGCGAATACGGCCAACTTTCCAGCAGACCCGGCGGATTCGAACAGTTTTCCCTTGTCGGCGTTGAACCGCGCAGGCGTTTGAGCATCCACATCGCGCACGATCAGCGCATAGTCACTGGCCGAGGCGCGTTTATTAGAGGATTCTGGTGTCCGGTTGAAGGTTCCGGCGTCCAGATTGGTCAGAATTTCTTCGGGCGTCTCGCCCAGATCAATACCCAGATGATTGACCAACTCTAGATCACCCTGTTCGGTGATCCGGGCATAGACCGAAAGTTCAGTGTAAACTGGACCGCGTTCGACCAGGGAACCTCCCGAGTTGTTGCAGACTCCACCAACAATCGACGCCCCGATACAGGACGACCCAATTACCGAATGCGGCTCGCGTCCCAGCGGAGCCAGTAGTTTTTCCAGTGCGAAAAGTGTGGCACCCGGAAAGCTGACAATCTGCGCGCCGTCATTCAATGGGACCAAGGTGTCCATCCGGCGAGTGTTTATCAGGACCACATCTCGGTCATAGTGACCGGACGGGGTCGAGCCCTCGGTCAAGCCGGTGTTGGCCGCTTGCATGATGACGATTTTATCCGCCGCGACGCAGGCTTGCAGCACCCTCCACTGTTCCAACAGCGTACCCGGTCGGATGACACACAATGCCTCGCCCTCACCCGAGCGAAAGCCGCGGCAAAACCGTTCAGTCGCGCGTTTGTCGGTCAGGACATGGCGAGAGCCGACGATGGCGCGGAACGTCCCGATCAGGTCCTCATTGGTCATGCTGCGTCCCTTTGCACATTCAAAGTGGGCGCAGTGTCCCTGAACCGGACATTATTGCGGTTCAACTGGTCGATACGTGTCACACCCATCAGTTTCATATCGCGTTCAATCTCGGCCTGCATCAATCCCAACGCGCGTTCGACACCTGCCTGCCCCGCAGCGGCAAGCGGATACAAATAGTGACGCCCTACCCCAACGGCCTTTGCCCCCAGTGACAGCGCCTTCAACACATGGGTTCCGCGCTGGATACCGCTGTCCATCATCACGTCCAGCTTGTCTCCGACCGCATCGACGATCTCGGCCAGTTGGTCGAACGGCGTGCGCGAGCCGTCCAACTGACGACCGCCATGGTTTGACAGGATAATCCCGGTGCATCCGATCTCGGCCGCGCGACGCGCGTCTTCAACGGTCATGATCCCTTTCAGGCAAAATTGACCGTCCCAATCCCGCACCATCTGAGCGACGTCGTCCCAGGTCATCGACGGATCCAGCATGTCGGTGAAATACCCGCCGATCGAACTCGCACCTCCACCCATGTCTACATGTTCCTCTAACTGCGGCAGGCGGAATTTCTCGTGGGTCACATAGTTGATCCCCCACATCGGCTTGATTGCGAACTGGATCATACCCCCCAACGTCAGCCGGAACGGGATCGAAAAGCCGGTGCGCAGGTCACGCTCGCGATTGCCGCCGGTGATGCTGTCGACGGTCAGCATCATGACTTCGACACCGGCCTCTTTGGCGCGCTGCATCATGGCGGCGTTCAGGCCGCGGTCCTTGTGGAAATAGAATTGATAGACTTGCGGGTTCTTGTGCTTTTGCCGCAGCTCTTCAAGCGATACGGTGCCCAGTGACGATACGCCAAACATGGTGCCGTATTTCTCGGCCGCTGCGGCCACCGCGCGTTCGCCCTGATGGTGGAACAGGCGCTGCAGTGCTGTGGGCGAACAATAGACGGGCATGTCCAGCTTTTGACCCATCACTGTGACGGACATATCAACATCCGATACCCCGCGCAGAACCGAGGGCAACAGATCGCAGCGGTCAAACGCGTTTGTATTCTCGCGATACGTCACCTCGTCATCCGCACCGCCATCGATATAGTTGAAGATGGGCCCCGGCAGCCGCTTTTTGGCCAGCCGCCGAAAGTCATGAAAGTTGTGGCATTGGCTCAGACGCATCACGCGAACTCCTTAATAGGCGACCGAAGGCAACCAGGTGGCAAGGGTCGGCCATAAGAAGACCAGGGCCAGACCGGTAAGCTGCAGCAGCACAAAGGGAATGATCCCCTTGTAGATGTGCATCAGCTTGATCTCGGGCGGGCAAACGCCTTTTAGATAGAACAGCGCGAAACCCACGGGCGGTGTCAGGAAGCTGGTTTGCAGCGTCACCGCGACGAGGATCACGAACCACACCAGCGCGGGTTCGTCCAAAACGCCAAAGCCCGGGATGTCGATACCAAGGCCGTTCACGATGGGGCGCATCAGGGGCAGCACGATCAGCGTGATTTCGATCCAGTCCAACACAAACCCCAGCAGGAAGACGATGAACAGGATAAAGAGGATGGTACCGTTTGCACTGAATCCGGTGGATTGCACCACATGTTCAATCAACTCGTCGCCGCCCAGTTCCCGCAGGACATACGAAAACACGGTTGCACCAAGGAAGATGGCAAAGATGTAGGCGGTGGTATTGAAGGTCGACACCAGCACGTTCCACAACTTGTGGAAGGTAAGCTTGCGATAGCTCAGTGCCAACAGCGTCGCCCCCAAGGCGCCGATACCTGACGCCTCGGTCGGTGTAGTCAGGCCCGCGAAGATTGAACCCAGCACTGCAAGGATCAGCATTAGCGTCGGGATGACGGCGATCATTACGTCTTTGACCGCAGCCCAGTCGGGGGCCTTCGCGCCTTCAGGCACGGGGGCCGCGTCACGTTTCACCAGTGCGAGTATGAAGATGTATGTCAGGTAAAGGCCACCAATGATCACACCCGGGAAGACCGCGGCCATGAACAGGTCGCCCACCGACAGCGCCATCTGGTCGGCCATGATCACCAGCATGATTGAGGGCGGGATCAGAATACCCAGCGTACCGGATGCCGAGACCACGCCCGCCGCAAGCGTCGGCTGGTATTTCTGTTGCATCATTGACGGCAGGGACAGCACGCCCAGCAACACCACTGATGCACCGATGATACCGGTCGAGGCCGCCAGAATGATACCGATCAGGGTAACGGTGATGGCCAATCCTCCACGCACTGTACCAAACAGGCGCTGCATCGAGGACATCAGACGTTCCGCAACACCGGATTCGTCCAGCATCAGACCCATGAAAATAAACATCGGCAACGCAACCAGAACCGCATTGGACATCGTCGCATAAACACGGTTCACAACCGCACCAAGGGTCAGATAGTCGAGCCCTGTAAAGGTGCTCTCCAACCCGGTCCACAGCATCAGATCGTTGTCGAACAGATAGGCCAGACCACAATAGGCAACGCCGACACCCGCCAGAACCCAGGCCACCGGGTACCCGGTAAACAACAGCGCAATGAAGGTCAGGAACATGGCGATGACAAGCTTTTCCTCGGTAGTTTCCACGAGGAAGGTCAAGCCGACGCAAACAGCGGCAAACACGGCCAGAACCAGCAGGATACGACGCAAAGATGCACCTTCGCGCTCTGAGGCCGGTCCATACAAAAGCGCGTGCCCATCGTGGATCAGTCGCGCAAGCGCCGCCAGTGCTAGAAGAACAAAGCTGATCGGGATTACCGCCTTGAAAGCCCAGCGGGCAGGCAGACCGGTTGGGCTGTCTGAGCGTTCATTGACCCGGAAGCTTTCGTAGAAATAGTCGTACCCCTGATCGATCATCAGATAGATGAACGGGGTCAACAGGGTAAGAATACCGATCACCTCGATGATCCGCTGCGCCCGGCGTGACAGCTGCATGTGCAGAACATCGACGCGCACGTGACTGTCGGTGATCAAAGCATAAGAGATGCCGATCATCGTCACGATGCCGTAGAAATGCCACTGGATCTCGTCCAACTTGGGGTAGTTCTGGCTGAGCAAATAACGCAGAGCGACCTGGGTGAAAATTGCCCCCATCAGCAGGACATTTGCCCACATGACCACATGGCCGACAGCCTTGACGCTTGCGTCTATCGCGACCGCGATCTTCTGACGATCGGTTTCGGGATGTTCCAGGATGCCTTCATAGGCTTCGACCGGATCGGTAAGATTGTTTTGTGTGGTCATGGTCATACCTCGCTCGACAGCCCGGCGCGCGGGCAGTGAAAGGTTAGAATTTCCGAAGATCAGGAAATAGGTACCGGAGCGACGGATCCCGCCGCCCCGGTTGCGTCAGCAAGGGAGGTTACTGACGAGGGAGGAACGCATTCGTTTTCCAGAGGTCGTAGCCGTCGCGAAACTCGTTCATGTCGGCCAAAACCTGAGCGAAGAAGGCGTCGTTAGCGGCTTCTTCTGCTGCAACCTCATCCCAAGTTGTGCGGAAGGTATCCAGCATCTCAGGCGACCACTGTTTGATGGTGACACCGTTGTTTTCAATATTGTCGATCAGCGCAGCGTGCTGAATGGCTTCGCCTTCGGCAAAGCTGTCCGCCATCGAAGCTTTACAGGCGCTTTCAATGATCGCTTTGTGCTGGTCGCTGGTTTCGTTCCAGACGTCCTTGTTGATCAGCAGTTCGAACACAGTTGCCTGCTGATGCCAGCCGGGGAAGTAGTTGTATTTGACCAGCTTGTGGAACCCCAGACGCGCGTCAATGGCAGGCATCGAAAATTCGGTCGCGTCAATCGCGCCTTTTTCCAGCGCAGGGAAGATCTCACCACCTGGCAGCAGCGAGGTCGCCACGCCCAGTTTCTGCATCACTTTGCCGCCCAGACCAAAGAAACGCATCTTCAGGCCGTTCAGGTCTTCGGGTGAATTGATCTCGGATGCGAACCAGCCCGAAGTTTCAGGCGCAATGATCGCGCAGGGCAGAACTTTGACGTTGAAGCCCGCCTGATCATACATCTCTTGGTAAAGAGTCAGGCCGTTGCCGTAATACAGCCAAGCCATGTATTCGCCCGCCTCGGGGCCAAAAGGAACAGCCGAGAACAGCGGCGCGGCAGGGATTTTACCCGCCCAATATCCGGCCGTAGTGTAGCCAGAATTGATCTTGCCGGTAGATACAGCGTCAAGAATTTCAAACGGCGGAACCAGTTTGCCCGGCTCGTAGACTTTCATCTTCAACGTACCGCCCGACATCAACTCAAGCTGTTCGGCAACGCGCGGGATCGGTGAACCCAGGCCCGGCAGCTCGGTCGAAAAGGCAATCGGGGTTTTCAGCAACAGTTTGTCTGCGGCAACTGCAGGTGCGGCCAGCAGGCTGGCAGCTACGGCGAGGCTCGTCAGGGTCTTCTTCATGAATTCTCCTCCAGGGTAGGTCGGAACATTGTCCCGATCAGCGGCGCAGGTCCCTCCCACACCATTCCGGTGGTAAACTAACTTTACCAATAAAAACCAGTCAATAACTTTATTTACCATTGGAATTAAGCCGACGTAACAACGCAGTCACCTCAGCTACATACGTCACTCGCAAAGAAGAAAAGAAAATCGATCAAATTACGTTCAAAAACAGTCATCTGTAATACGGTGATCTTCCGGATCTCACTGCTTGAATCTAAACAGATTATGGTTATATTTATTTACCAGTGATCTTTACTTAAGACATCGAACAGAGGCACAGCACCATGAGCCCCACAGCGATATTTGAACCGGTTGGACACGAATCACTGGCCGAGGCTGTTGTGTCTCAGATCGAAGATTTGATCGCCTCGGGCATCCTGAAACAGGGTCGCAAACTACCTTCGGAACGAGACCTCGCGGAGATGCTGCGCGTCTCGCGCCCGAAACTGCGCGAGGCTCTGTCCGTTCTGGAAGAGCGCGGCTTGGTCACGACGCAACATGGTGAAGGAACCTTTGTCGCGGCTCTGACAGGTCAGGCCATGATGCCGGCACTACTCGCACTTTATGAGAGACATGAGCCCGCCTTTTTCGATTACCTGGAATATCGGCGCGAACAGGAAGGCTTTGCCGCCCGCCTTGCAGCGCGCCGCGCGACAAAAGCAGATCAAGAGAGGATTGCCGAGATTTTGGTCGAAAATGAACGCGCCTGGCGTGAAAACGACACCAAAGCCTCTCAAGAGGCAGATTTTGCGCTGCACTCTGCAATCGTCGACGCCAGCCAGAACGCAACGCTGATCCATATCATGGCTTCAATCTACGAACTTACGCGCAAGGGTGTATTCTACAATCGCGACTTTCTTAAGACGATCGATGGCACCGGCAAGAAGCTGCTGGATCAACATATGGAGCTTGGCCGGGCCGTAATCGACGGCGACGAGGAACGTGCAGAAAAGGCCGCAACCGACCACATTGATTTCGTCGAGGAGTCCTTTAGGTTGGGGATCGAACGCAGCCGCAGGGAAGCAATGGCTGAAAAACGCCGTCTGCTGTCGGATCAAAAACCTTCGTAGCGCTTTCAGATCATGAGGATGGGCCACACATCTTTGCCTAAGGACAATGCGATCTGTTGCCCAGGGCAGCGCAGCCAAATATTCCGCTGCTGGTTGTTGGTGGGTCGCAACAATCGATCCCGTGGATTGCCGAACATCTGGCTCAGGCCGGAGCAAAACTGCGCGATAACAAAGTCTAGTGGATCAGCGAATTTGTCGACCGTTGTATAAAGATAGCCCTGCGCGCTTTTCTACTTGGGGCTAGTCGCATCTAGCCACCGGCGACATTCGCACTGTTCAAGTAGAAGCCAAGTATTTTCATAGCTGTTCCCATATCTCGCAATTGATGGATGTCGAGCAGGGTTTTGCAAATTTTTACAATCGCAAAAATCATCTGTGACATGTCTGATCCTTCCTGACGGATGATCGATTGCGGCAACCACCATCTGAAGCTGCAAGCCCTGAATGTAAAACTGCGCGGTCCCAAAATCTTTGAGGCGGACCGGGAAGCCACGTGGCATATTGCACCTATCGAATTTTCGCATTGGACCGAGTGGATATGGACCAGATCAAAGCAAACCTGATCGGCGCGGGCCGGGTCGGCCAGACCTTCCTGAGCCTGTTGAACTCATTACCATATTGCCAAATTCAAGACGTCCTGAGCGCGCGTTTCGCTTCCGCTCAGGAAGCCGTTGAGAGGGCAAACGCCGGTCATGCCGTGCAAAGCATTTCCGATTTACGCCCCGCCGATCTTTGGGTCATCGCTGTCCCTGATACTCAGATAGCAGCGGTTGCCTCTGATCTGGCAACAAAGCTTTCCGCGACAGATGGCACACCAAAACCACCCATCGCCTTTCACTGCAGCGGGTATTTTGCGGCCGATGAAATGGCTCGGCTGCGCGGATTGAACTGGCGTCTGGCAAGTGTCCATCCGGTTCTGTCCTTTGCAGATCCCGACAAGGCAAAGGATCAGTTCAAGGGTGCGCTATGTGGGCTGGAAGGAGACGCCGACGCCCTTGAATTCCTTCGGCCCTTGTTAGGCAATCTTGGCGCTGAATGTTTTTCGATCCGTTCCGACGCCAAAAGTCTTTATCACGCCGGGGCTGTGATTTCGAACAATTTTGCCGTGGTTTTACAAGCAATTGCGCAAGAAGCATGGACGGTGGCCGGCGTTTCGGAAGATGTTATCGCGCCACTGAACGCCAAACTGATGGAAAGCACTGCTCAGAACGTCATTGCCTTGGGCCCCCAACGCGCGTTGACCGGTCCAGCAGCCAGAGGAGACGATGAAGTTGTCACCTCGCAGGGTGAAGATGTTGCGGACTGGCACCCTGATGCTGGGGAGGTTTACCGAATCTTGAGCGACATGGCCCGGTCACTCAAAACGAGTGGCGTAACCAAATCTGATCGTTGAGTTTCGATAGTCAGTTTTCGAGAGATCGCATTGCCCCAGCAAGAACCAAAAGAAGATGGTGGAGCAGCGCGTGATCTAAAGACCTGTTTCAAACTGCACAGGTTTTCAGTTGTTCATCGTCGACCTGGTCAAAGTTCAGTGGTGTTTTCTAACTCAGCTATGCCGGAGTGTTCTGATCGGGGAACCGTTCTCCCGGGGCAGCTTTGCTGTTGACGTCCAGTACCTCTGTCGAGCGGACATTGAAAACTTTGCAGAATGTAGCGGAAAAGGCGCTAGTACTGCCGTGCCCACAGTTCTGTGCCACAACACCGACGGGGCGTGTTTTTGGCAAGCGCCTCCAAAACACTCCTCTGGGCCGGAACCTTCCAACATTCCTGGCAGGCTATTGACCCTCAAACTGTCTCAGGCGCTGCGTCAATAAAGTCCGACCCTAGGAACATCAGTTTTTCAGAACGCGAGTTAACACAGGCTTTCGGTCCAAGAGCTTCTGCAAGCTCGCGCCAGGTTGCTGATTCCTGACGATCAAAGGCGTTTGCGGGTGGGATATTTCCAAACTTCTCTTCAATGCTCAGCATGAGTATCAGGCTAAGGATGGAATCGAGAAACGGGTGTGTGTTGTCGGGATCAAAACCTGCGCGCGAGACCAACCCCTCGTGATCTGCGAAGTTTCGCAACACCTCAAGCATTGGGGAAAGAGGTGACTCAGACACAGTAGCAGCCTTCGGTTGCCGCGCTGGCAAACCAGATGTGTCTGCCCCCCCATTTTCCAATATTGATCGAAGCCTTTTACGATCCAATTTCCCACTGGGAAGACGCGGCAGTTCCTCTGTGTGTACAAATCTCAATGGCGCGGCGGCGGGAAAGAAATTTTCGGTAATGGCCTGCCGCAATTCCTTTTCCAGAATGTCGACATCCTTGCGTTTGGTTTCAATGGCAATGGCAACCGCATCTGCCTCGCGAATTTGCGCGACGGTGACAAAGGCCCGCTCGATCCCTGCTACGTTTTCTGCGATTTCGGTAACGGCAGTCAGCGACAGTCTACGCCCCCAGATGTTAACCACATCGTCCACTCTTCCCAATACATCTAAACTCCCGTCAGGCAGAATGGTCACCCAATTATCAAGAAGAATGGGATCCTTGAGTGGATCAAAAACCGGCTCACCTGCCTGCAAATTCTTGAAATTGCCCAGGGTCCGGTCGTAGCCAACGGCCTTGACCCGGCCAATTTCGCCGGGTTGCAAGTCGTGACCGTCTGCATTGACTGCTTTTGCACCAGCCAAGAACATTCCACCCGGAGATCCCTGATACTTGGCAAAACCTTCGGCGGGAAGCTTTCCATGTGAAACTTCCGCAAGAACTGCCCGTCGGGATCGTTACCACCTCGATTGGTTCCGTTTTCGTGTTTCTGCTTCTATTCAGAACGGCAAGAAGCCAGAGGTAGCTTTCTAAGGCCGCCGACCACCCAACCCGGGCAAGACTAAAGCTTTTGCCCGGCCTGCTGAGGGATGCGCATTATTCCACCAACAATCCAATTTGTTTCAATGACCTCACAGATACGGAAAATTCTGTCTCGCGCTTGTCAGCGGGTGTGATCCAAATCGCGCGCAGGCTTACTAGTTCACTCGGATCGGCGCCTTTAAGTGTTGTGAACGCCGCGTGAGGTTACCTTGCGGCAAAGCAGGTCAGTGAAACAACTACAGGAGCCCGCTTCGACATGGATATGGCAGAGTTTTCAGGAGCAGCCTTTCAATTGCTTGAAATACTTACGTACTCTTTTGTCCTTTGTGTCGGCCTGGCGGCGCTTTGGGTTGTGGTTTTATATGTTCGCGACCGGACGCAAACCGAAAGCACGCTGCGCCGCAACTACCCGGTCATTGCGCGGTTCCGTTACGGGTTCGAACATGTCGGTGAGTTTCTGCGGCAGTATTTCTTTGCACTGGACCGAGAGGAGATGCCGTTCAACCGGGCGGAACGATCCTGGGTTTACCGGGCGGCCAAGGATGTGGAATCCACTGTCGCCTTCGGATCAAGCCGGGATTTGAAGCCGTCGGGAACCGTGTTCTTCGCCAACTGTCCATTTCCAACGCTGGAGAAAGACGCCGAGGAACCCGCCGAGGTCGAAATCGGACCTTTTGCGCGTCATCCCTATAAGACCAGTTCGATTTTCAACATCTCGGGCATGAGTTATGGAGCCATCTCAATCCCGGCGGTGCGTGCCCTGTCTTTGGGTGCAAAAAAAGCGGGGATTTGGATGAACACGGGCGAAGGCGGGCTGTCGCCATATCATCTGGAAGGCGGCGCCGACATCGTCTTTCAGATCGGAACCGGCAAATTCGGCGTTCGTAAACCCGAAGGCGGGTTTGACGAGGACAAGCTGCGCGAGGTTGCGGCGCATGATGCCGTCAAGATGTTCGAGATCAAATTAAGTCAGGGGGCAAAACCCGGCAAAGGCGGTATTCTGCCCGGCGTCAAAGTCACCGAAGAGATTGCCGAAATCCGGGGGATCGAACCTGGGCAGGACGCGATCAGCCCGAACCGGCATCCTGATATCGACAGCGTTAACGATCTGCTGGACATGATCGCCTTTGTGCGGGAAGTTACTGGCAAGCCGGTGGGCTTCAAGGCGGTGATCGGCGCGCAAGGATTCTTTGAAGACCTCTGTGCTGCAATTCTGCGGCGCGGTGTTGAAAGCGCCCCGGATTTCGTGACCATCGACAGCGCCGATGGTGGCACAGGCGCAGCCCCCATGAGCCTGATCGACAATATGGGGATGCCGATACGCGAAAGCTTGCCTCTGGTCATTGATGTGCTGAAGGCGCATGGTCTGCGCGACCGGGTCAAGGTCTGCGCCAGCGGCAAGATGATCAACCCCTCCGAAGTGGCCTGGGCCTATTGCGCGGGGGCCGATTTTGTCAACTCGGCCCGCGGGTTCATGTTTGCCCTGGGCTGCATTCAGGCATTGCAGTGCAACAAAAACACTTGCCCAACCGGGATCACCACTCACAATCGCAATCTGCAATTCGGTTTGGATCCGGCCAATAAATCAGAACGCGTGGCCAGCTATGCAATGAACATGAAGAAAGAGATCGGCATTATCGCCCATAGCTGCGGTGTGGCTGAACCCCGACTTCTCAGGCGACACCACGCGCGGTTGGTATTGGAAAACGGCCGCTCTTTACCGATGAGCGAGCTTTATCCCGAACCGCAACATGTGGCGGCGGCTGAATAACTCGCAATTGCTGTCTATAGTTCCCTTCAAACCCCATTTAGGTGAGTGTTTCCATGTCTGCCAAATCTACTCCGACCAAAGCCTCTGACCTGCTTGTTGCCGCCCTCGAAGCCGAAGGGGTCACCCGAGTTTTTGCTGTGCCTGGCGAAGAAAACCTTGATGTTCTTGAATCCTTGCGCACGTCATCCATCGAATTGGTGTTGACGCGCCACGAACAGGGCGCTGCCTTTATGGCGGCCACCTATGGCCGTTTGACCGGCAAGGCAGGTGTCTGCATGGCGACGCTGGGACCGGGGGCGACAAACTTCGCAACTCCGGCTGCATATGCCCATTTGGGGGGGATGCCCCTGATTATGATCACCGGGCAAAAACCGATCAAGAAATCCAAACAGGGGCAATTCCAGATCATTGATGTAGTGGGCCTGTTTGACCCGATCTGCAAGATGTCTAAGCAGATCGTGCATGGCAACACGATCCCTGCCCTGATCCGCGAGGCGTTCCGCGTGGCCGAGGAAGAGCGCCCCGGCGCGGTATTGCTGGAACTGCCAGAAGATATTGCGGCAGAAGCCACCGATGCACCAGTTCTGCAGCCTCATCCGCGCCACTATGCTGTGGCGGATCATACGGTTTTGCAGGAAGCCGCTGAACTGATCCGATCGGCAAAGATGCCCCTGCTTTTGCTGGGGGCCGGGGCCAATCGCAAGGACGCGCGCAAAGCGCTCAGCCGGTTTGTGGCAGACACTCAGATCCCATTCTTTGACACACAAATGGGCAAAGGTGTCATTGATGAACGGTCTGAGCTGTTCATGGGAACGGCTGCGTTAAGCGACGGCGACTATCTGCACTGCGCCATCGACCGGGCCGACCTGATCATCAATGTCGGCCATGATGTCGTGGAAAAGCCTCCTTTCTTCATGGAAGAGGGCGGCACCAAGGTCATTCATGTGAACTACAAGGCGGCGCAGGTCGATCAGGTCTATTTCCCGCAGATCGAGGTTGTCGGCGATCTGGCCAAATCAATCACGCGCCTTGCCGAAATCCTCGACGGACCGCTGGAGTTTGATGACAGCTATTTCCGGCTTGTGCGCGAGGAGACGGAAAAACACACATCCGAAGGGGCCGATGATCCGCGCTTTCCGATCATCCCGCAGCGTATCGTTGCCGACACCCGCAAGGTGATGGGTGACAGCGATATAATCGCGCTGGACAACGGCATCTACAAGATCTGGTATGCCCGAAACTATAAAGCGTATGAGCCCAACACCGTGCTGCTGGACAACGCGCTGGCGACGATGGGGGCGGGGTTGCCCTCGGCGATGATGGCGGCGATGCAGTATCCTGACCGCCGGGTCATGGCGATCTGTGGCGATGGTGGATTCATGATGAACAGTCAGGAACTGGAAACCGCCGTGCGGCTGGGGTTGAATCTGGTGGTGACCGTGCTGAATGACAGCTCTTACGGAATGATCCGCTGGAAACAGGCTCATGCAGGGTTTGACGATTGGGGATTGGAATTCAACAATCCCGATTTTGTGCAATACGCCAACAGCTATGGCGCAACCGGCCACCGCGTCGAACGCACCGAAGACTTGGTTCCGACATTCGAGGCCGCCTTTGCATCGGGTGGCGTGCATCTGATCGACGTACCTGTCGATTACAGCGAAAACCAGCGCGTCCTGATCGAAGAACTGGAAGCCAAGGTATGCCTGATATGAGTACCAGCCTGGATGTCGTGAACCCATTCAGCCTAGAGAAAATAGGCGCGATTAACCTGCGAACATGGGACGAGGTCGAGCCGATGCTGGATCGTGCTCACTCTCTGTTCCGGGACAGGTCCGCGTGGTTGCCCGCTTATCATCGGATTGAAATTCTGGAAAAAACCGCTGCTCTGATGCGGGCCCGGTTCGACGAATTGGCGCATCTGATCGCCGATGAAGGTGGCAAACCCTTGATTGATGCGCGGGTCGAGGTGACGCGCGCCATAGATGGGGTGGGTTTGTGCATCCACGAGATCGGGCAGATGTCCGGGCGCGAAATCCCGATGGACCTGACCACCGCCGGAGCCGGGCGCTTGGCATTTACGACCCGCGAACCCATCGGGGTGGTTGTGGCCGCCAGCGCGTTCAATCACCCGCTGAACCTGATTGTGCATCAGGTCGCCCCTGCTGTGGCAACCGGGTGCCCGGTGCTGGTGAAGCCAGCCCTCGACACGCCTCTGTCCTGCAAGGTCTTTGTCGACATGCTGCACGAGGCTGGCCTGCCGCAGGAATTCTGTCATTTCGTAGCCTGCGACAATGCAGTGGCGGAACAGTTGATCACCGACCCGCGCACGGCTTTCTTTACCTTCATCGGATCAGCCCGTGTGGGGTGGATGCTGCGATCCAAACTGGCACCGGGTACACGCTGCGCATTGGAACATGGCGGTGCCGCACCGGTGATTGTGGACACCGATGCCGATCTGGACGCAATGATCCCGGTTTTGTCGAAGGGCGGGTTTTACCATTCCGGGCAGGTCTGCGTTTCGACACAGCGGGTCTTTGCGCCAATGGATATGGCCGAAGAGGTCGCCACGCGACTGGCCGAGGCTGCATCTCAGCTAAAGGTTGGAAACGCCACTGATGAAACGGTTGATTGCGGTCCACTGATCCGTCCGGGCGAAGTTGACAGGGTTGCAGAATGGGTAGACGAGGCAATCGCTGGCGGCGCACGCGTTCTGACCGGCGGTAAACGGTTGGGGCCGACAACCTACGCGCCCACCGTATTGCTGAACCCTCCGGCGGATGCCAAAGTCTCGACGCTGGAAATTTTCGGACCCGTTATCTGTGTTTATGGCTATGACACTTTCGATGGCGCAGTTGAGGCCGCGAACGCATTGCCTTTCGCCTTCCAGTCTGCGGTTTTCACCCAGTCACTGGATCGCGCGCTGACGGCGGTACGCACGCTGGATGCCACGGCGGTCATGGTCAATGACCATACGGCCTTTCGGGTTGACTGGATGCCCTTCGCAGGCCGCCGCCAATCCGGTTACAACACCGGCGGGATCAGATACACGATGCACGACATGACACAGGATAAAATGGCAATTATCCGGTTGCCTCAGGATAAGTGACGGCCCTGTATATCCCGGTTCTGGCTCCATTCACTGCAAGGTATCTCCCTTTCAGGTCAGAGGGCGTTGGTTGAATTGAAAATCCACGCTCGAATTGGTTCAGTGCCAGTCCAACTGACGCGCCCTATTGTTTGACCCGTAGGGTAGTTAGGTTTGAATAAGTACAGTTGCTTCGCCAACCGTATACGCGTTCATTTATTGCCGACATGACGCGTGCGGACAGTTTCCAAAAGGGGGCGCGGGTTATTGTATCGATCAATTGCACCGTTGCGCACAAAGTAACCACGATCGACATCGGCAAGGGTATCGCAAAACACCCGCGTGTTTTTAAGCATTGCGCTGGTTCCCATTGCCTCAAGGACCCGGGCGTTGGTCGCGTCATCATCCCTATGGGGAATGGCAGGGTTGTCTCCGGCGACGCGCAGATGCACCGATGCTTTCAAGCCGTGGGGCGTAACCACCCGATCTGCGGCTTCTAATCTATCCGCAACCGGCTCGGTGTTGCCCAGCCGGAACACAGCACCCGCAAGTCCGCAGGAATTCGGAAGGGTCGCGAGAATTTCTATCTGGTGCCTGTCCTGTGTATCGAACCCGTGGTTTATCACATGAAAATACGTACGATCAGCTTTGATATCCTCTTTCGTACGCATCCGGGAAATGTAGATCGGCAAGCCGGTTTTTTCGTATGCCTTAGACAGCGCATCAACCGATCCCTCCATGTCGCGCCAATTCAACGTGATTTCCCAATCAAACAAGTTGTCAGCGACGGACGCGATCAAATTCAGGTGGTTTTCAGGAATACTGTAACCAAACAACGTGATGCGAAATCCAAGATGTTTCAGAAGGCCAATCCGGGCGCGGCGCACAGGGTCCAGAAGATCATGCAGAGGGAGACGCACGTCCCGGATGCCCATCTCTTGCAGCGCCAGAAGATGATAGTCATTGCGAACCGGTTTGCGATCGAATTCGTCCAATCCACCGCTGGGAGGCACCTCTGATATCTCTGCCCAATTCTTACGAAGGTCAAAGCCTATCAGTGGCCAGGTGTTTTCCCTTGGGTCAGGGGCCAAAGGCTGCAGATCGCCGGTTGGTTTTTCTCCGGGTGCCAGCTCTGCTCCGTTGGTACGCACAAACTTCGTGACGTGGCCGTTTTCATAAACACTCACCAAAAAATAGCCCAGTTTCGCAGCGTCATTGCGACCGAATTCACTGCCTTCCGGTGGAATTGCCCTCAGCATTTCTGAATAGTCCTGCCTGACAAAGCTAGTCGCAGGCGCCAGGTAAAAATCCGTCTCGCCGTAACGATCGTACCAGAAGTTGTGGGCGTGACCTGAAAACATGGCCTCGATCCCATGCTTTTCGAGCAGCCCCAACAGCCATCCCCTACCCGGCTGATCGGTATTGTCATAGTGGTCAAGTTCGTCGGGATAACACAAGTAGGCCGGGTGGTGCAGCATGAGCATGACCCGTTGCCCTTGCGCCGCGGCTAGCTCGTTTTCAACCCAACATCTTTGATCCGCTTCATCCTGCAGCTCGGAATTGATCAATTGCGCGTTCAGCAGAAGAAAACGCACCCCACCCTTTTCGAAGCTGTGGTATTGGGCGCCAAACTCCTTTTCCCACGCTTCGATCATTTTGGGCGTGGTGGGGCTCGCTGGCCCGCCACTGATTGGCGTGTCGCCGATATCGTGGTTTCCCGGCAGCACATGGATTGGCATCGTCAGGTCCGACACAATTGCGCGGTAAGCTTCGGCGGCCTGCGCAAACAGCTCTCCAGTCTCAGGCACGGGGTGAAGCAGATCACCGAGGTGGACAACAAAGTCCACCTCTCTGCGGTTGATATCTGCGACTACAAAGCGAAACCGGCGATTGGCGCGGGCGTTCACGGGAAAGGGCGAGTTGCAGCGATCTTCGTCTGGATTGACATGGGTGTCCGAGATCACCGCAAAGCTGTAGACAAAGCGGCCCAGACCGGCCTTTCCCGTATTAACCATGATGTCTTCCTTGTATCTCGGGATTATCCGCCAGTGGTCAGAACCGATGCCTGCCCTGTGCGTGAGGCACGAATGCGGGATCGGATCAGTACAAAGATCGACAACGCTGTCAGCAGCCAGAACAGCCAGCAAATCGCGTTTCTGACAAAAATTGAAAGACTCCCATCAGACAACAACAGTGATTGACGGAAGTTGTCCTCAAGAAGCGGTCCTAGAACGAAAGCGATCAAAAACGGCGCGACCGGGATATCAAGCCGCATCATGGCGAATCCAACAAGACCCATGCACAGCATTACCAAGATATCGAACAGGTTGTTGTTCACCGCATAGGCACCATAAACACACAGTGTAAACACGATCGGGTACAGAATGCGGTTCGGGATCAGCGCGACGCGGCTGAAGGTCTTGATCGCGACCTTGCCCACGATGAACAAATAGGCCGAGCTAAGCAGGATACCCATGAACAGCGCATAGATCATTGGCAGGTTTTCCGCGAAAAGAATGGGGCCCGGACGCAACCCATGGATCATGAATGCGCCCAGAATTACCGCCGTGATCACGTCACCTGGTACGCCCAAAGCCAGCAGCGGGATCATTGTCGCCCCGGCTACACCATTGTTCCCAGCCTCGGCCGCAGCGACGCCTTCAGGCTCACCCTTGCCGAAGTTTTCGGGGTTTTTCGAGTTTCTGCGTGCTTCGCTATAGCTCAGAAAGGCGGCCGGGGCACCGCCGATGCCAGGAATTGCCCCCAATATCACACCGATGAAACTCCCACGGACCACCGATTTCAGCGTCTTGCGGAAATCGGCAAAGCTTGCACCACTCCCCAATTCCTGACGCTGTGCCCCGGGTGGCCTTGCGCGCCGCGTCGCGCGATCCAAGATTTCGGGGATGGCGAACAGGCCGATCAGAACAGGAATAAAGTTCAGACCGGACATCAGCTCGTAGTTTCCAAAGATGAACCGGTTCGTGCCGTAGATCAGATCAAGCCCGACAGTGGCCAACATCAAACCCAGGCACGCAGACAAGATACCTTTGGTCAAGCTGGGTCCTGCAACACCTGCGATGATTGTCAAAGAAAAAACGATCAGCGTGAAAAACTCCGGTGGACCAAAACGCAATGCGAATGTCGCCAGAAAACCGGCGAACATGATCAGCGCTATGTTCGAGATCAGATCAGCCACACAAGATGCATAAAGCGCTATGTCCAACGCCTTTCGTGCTTGCCCCTTCTGCGCCAGCGGATACCCATCTAAAATGGTACAGGACGCCGCTGGGGTACCGGGTGTCTTTATGAGAATTGCCGTCAAAGACCCGCCATAAAGACCGCCCTTATACACTCCAAGCAGCAGCAGGATGCCGGTCACAGGCTGCATCGTAAACGTAAACGGCAGCGCCAGAGCCACACCCATAGGTGTCGTCATCCCCGGTATCGCACCGATGATGGTTCCAATCAGAACCCCGATGCCGATCACCAGAATGTTTTCGAAGCTCAGGAAAAGCTGAAAGGCAGTGGAAATATTCTCGATCATGCTCAGCTCCTACTCAGCTAAACGTTTCGAATATGCCAAGGGGCATTGGCACACCCGCGACGTGCAAAAAGAACAGATAAAGAAGAATAGGAAGAAGGATGCTGATTGGAACGATGTAGTACCATTTTCGCTCACCAAAAAAGAGCATCATGGCAAGCATCAAAACAATCGAGCTGGCAACCACGCCCAGCGTCGTAAGCGCAAAGTAAAACAGGAAAAGTGCAAAGATCAGAATTACCGTTCGTAGCGTTCCCGGCAGCGTCTCCAACTTGTAGATTGCATCTGCTTCCGCGTCCTCATCCGCATCCACCTCGGGTGTTTTGAGGAAGTATGATTCCGCCACCAAACTCAGCGCGACAAACACAACGGCGAAAGCAATGACGCGAGGCCAGAACTCAGGTGACAACGCCGAGATCTCGACATTGCCCGGAGAATCCACCCCTGACGGTATGAGTATAACGATTGTCAGAATCCCAAGGACCAGGAACAGTGCCCCCGCGAAAAAATCTCTCCGTTTTGATGGCTCCACGGTCAGTTTCCTCCCTTCAACAAATTCAAATCCAACTCAGCGTTTGCGATGTTTTCGCTGAGCGATAACAGCCGAGCCGCGCCCATATGCGTCATCTCGCTGGATTTGATCTTGATTGGTTGCTGCAGATCCGACTTGAGGGTGTCGATCTGCTTTCGAAACGCTTCAAGGTAGATGGGCGATTGGGCCAACGGCCCTGCCAGCAACACCAGTTCTGGCTGCAAAACCGTCAAACTTAGCGAAAAGCAGTTTGCTGCCCGCGCGCCAAATTCTTCCAAAACCGATTTGTAGTCACCATCCGTTTCATCCGCGCCCGAGACGACCTCCCAGATTTTTCGCGCCCTATCCCGATCGGAAAGCGCATTGAAAACATCCGAAGAAAGCAATTTCTGCAACAGCGCTTTCCCGCCGCACAAATCTGACAACGTCACGGGCAGATTGGACCCCAAGCCGTCGGTGGTCTTAGCTTCGGTCAGAACACCACCAACCCGACTGATCCCACTATAGGGCTGCCCATTGATCTGAAGTCCGATACCAAAGCCAAGCGCGCAGTAGATCACTACCACGTTTTCAATGTTGCGTGCGGCCCCAAATGCAGCCTCGGATTGACAGATTGCAGCGCTCGGTGTTTCCAGCGCAACCGGAACTCCAAGCTCTTTCTGGACCAGATCCCGAACACCCACTTCGTCATCCCACCCAAGTGTCGGGGCCGAAATGACGGTGCCACGCGCCTTGTCCAGATTTCCTGCAATCGTAAGCCCAACACCAAACAACCTGTCTCTGTCAGGAACATGTTGTTCAATGAGCTGTCGGGCCTGATCACAGCATGTTTTCAGAAAGCCTTCGCCTTCGGACAGGCCTTCACCACCAGCATCCCAGGACGCAATTCTGTTGTTTGAAAGATCGGCCAGTGTAACGACCTGCTGATAGGCGTTGATACCTATTCCGATAACGTATCCGCCAGTGCGGTCGACAGACAGTCTCTTGGTGCGCGGGCCCCGCCGCCCCTCGGATTTGGCGTCGCCGACTTCCTGCACCAAGCGTGCCTCGATAAGTTCGCGCGTGATCCGGGACACGCTTGCCGCGTTCAATTCCAGCTTGTCGGCAATTTGCGACCGGGAAATTGTACCAGACCCCAATATCTCACTCAGAACCCTTTGCCGGTTTCCGCGCCCGATTTCTTCCAGTGATGAACCTGCCATTTTGAGCCTCCCATTTCATATTGACTTAATTATTTACTTACTGCAAGTAATTTATTAAGGTGAACTCATTCGATTCAGGGAGACGCTATAAAATGAAACTGAAAAATACAGTAGTCGCTACGCTGAGCTGCCTTGCCCTGCTCGCAATCCCAACTGTGGCATCTGCGCAGGAATATCCAAGCAAGCCAGTAACTTTGGTCGTTCCGTACGGCCCCGGCGGTGCCGCTGATCTGGCCGCCCGTACTATGAGTACAGAAGCCCCCGAGTATCTGGGTGAGAACATTCTGGTCGTCAACAAAACCGGCGCTGGCGGAGTCGTTGGCTCGACTCAGGTCGCAAAATCACGCCCGGACGGCTACACTTTGCTTATGGCGCGCGTGGGCTCTCAGGCCACGGTTCCTGCGATCAACCGCACAATACCGTACAAGTGGGACGACTTTACCTTTCTCGGCCTGATTGAAAAGAACCCGTTTGTCTTGGGCGTAAGTGCAGACTCGCCGTACCAAAACTTTGACGAACTGAAAGCAGCAATCGAGGGGGGCGAGCGCCTTTCTTATGCGTCTGCTGGAGTTGGCACTTTGTTGCATATGGCAATGCTGATCATGCTGGATGATCTTGGGGTAGATTCCGAAGCCCTGATCCATGTGCCCTTCAAAGGGGGCGGAAAGGCGACCGCTGCCGTTGTTGGCGGGCACGCCGATTTGATCTTTCACAACCTTTCAGGTCTGTCCGGCGCAATTGAGAGCGATCAAATTCGCCCATTGCTGACCACCACGCCGGAACGGTTCTCAGCCATACCGGACACCCCGACCGCGCAGGAGCTTGGTCATCCAAATCTGGAAAATGTCGTCGGTTGGACAGGCGTATGGGGCCCAAAAGATCTGCCGGAGGACGTTGTCGCAAAATGGGTCGAAGTGCTGGACGCGATTTCCGCCGATGCAAGCTGGGTTGATACGACTGAAAAGCTGGGCTCGGTCCCTATTGTTCTGTCGCCAGACGAAACAAAATCGTTTGTCGAGGGTCAGGTCAAAACCTTCAGTGACACCGCCGAAAAGCTGGGAATGGTAATTCAATAAGCAGCTCGGCGTCCCGGGCGGCCGCTCCTCCCCTTGGCCGCCCGGGACAATTTTCTTTCACATTTGGGAACCCACAATGGCACGTCCAAACATCCTTTTTATTCAGGCCGACCAGCTTGCAGCAAATGCGTTGAAAACATACGGAAACAAGACGGTGAAAGCGCCAAACATCGACCGCCTTGCGCAAGCAGGTGTAGTGTTTGAAAACTGTTATTGTAACTTGCCCATGTGTGGTCCGTCCCGCGCGTCGATGCATGCCGGAAAGCTGCCCTTCTCCATTGGCATGTATGACAATGCCAGCGAATTCCACGCCGATATTCCAACATTTGCCCATTACTTGCGCAGCATGGATTACCGGGTTGAAATGTCGGGCAAGATGCACTTTGTCGGCCCCGATCAGCTGCATGGATATGACAAACGCCATACGACAGAAATCTACCCGGCGAACTTTGCCTGGACCGTGGATTGGTCCAAAGGGCGCGAATACAAGCCCACGAACCTGACCATGGCACCCATTCTGGAAAGCGGCCCGGCAGTGCGCACCATGCAGATGGATTACGATGACGAGGTCGAATATCACGGCATTCAGGCGCTGTATGACCTGGCGCGCACGGGCGATGACCGGCCCTTTATGTTGACCGTTTCCTTTACCTCACCCCACTCTCCGTTCGTGATCGGACAGGAATACTGGGATCTCTACGACCATGATGAGATCGAGTATCCAGCAGTGCCACCACTTGAGCTAAACGAGATGGATCACCTCAGCCGCAACTTACATTATTGCCAGTCGCGCCACGAATTTACCGTCACCCCCGAAGATCGTCGAATGGCGCGCCATGGGTATTACGGCATGATCTCGTATATCGATGATAAAGTCGGCCACCTTGTGGAAGTTCTAGAAAAGACGGGTCAGATGGAAAACACCATCATTATCCTGACCGCCGATCATGGTGAGATGATGGGCGAGCGTGGCATGTGGTTCAAACAACACTTTTTTGAATGGGCCGCCAGTGTACCTTTCATCGTCTACGCGCCAAATCGGTTCAAACCAGCGCGGGTGAAAAAAAACATCTCACTGATCGATCTTCTACCAACACTCACAGACCTTGCCGCTGACGGCGCGTTCCAGGATTTTGCGTCGCCCATAGATGGCCAATCCCTGGTCCCTGCCCTGAACGGAGACACATCTACACTGTCGGATGTCGCGATCTCGGAGTTTGCGGCCGATGGTTCAACCGGGCCCAGCCGAATGGTTAAAAAAGGGCCGTGGAAGCTCATGTGGCTCGAAGGTGAAGACACATTGCTCTATAATATCGACGAAGATCCCACCGAGGTGAGAAACCGCGCGAACGATCGTGACTGCACCGAGATCCGGGCCGAGCTTGAGGCTATCTTGTTCGATGGTTGGAATCCGGAGGAATTAAAAACAACCATTCGCGCCAGCCAGGTTCGCAGGCTTGCAATTCACAACGTGACAGGTGGGGATCCGACATATGTTCATACAGTTCGCCACGATGATGGTGAACGCTACATCCGCAATGCAGGGGCGGCAGACACCAAGGCGCGGGCGCGTCTACCTTACGTGGCTCCGGCAAAGCCAGATCGGGCGTAAATGCACCGCATGACTATACCCTTGTTGGCGCAGGCACTGCGGGGTTCTTTTGCGTCGCATCTGCCTTCGGACCAAAGTACCGACCGAGCCAATTGAAATGGAACGCGCTGGCCACCGTAGATATCGAAGAAAATCCGTTGATCCTTTAAAAGGACACCAGGGCTAACCGTCACAGATCAGCCCAAATTACACTTTGCTTTCCGGTGGACGAAACCGGACGTTGCCACGCCTCATTATTATTGGCGTCAGCGTCGTGGTTAGATGGGCGGTTTTGTCGCAAACTTCGCCCCTACCTGTCAGTTCGACTGCATTTCTGGTAGCGCGTGCTCTAAATGACAGGAGCAGACCGTGACGATCTTATTTAAAGGCGCGCATTTTCCGAAGGACGTGATATTGCACGCGGTTTTCTTCTACCTGCGCTACGGTGTTTCCTATCGGGATTTGGAAGAAATCATGGCGGAACGCGGCGTTGATCTGGATCACGCAACGCTGAACCGGTGGGTCAGTCGATATGCCGGCCTCATTGCTGAAACAGCGCGGTATAGAAAGCGTCCCGCAGACCGTTCGTGGCGCATGGATGAAACCTATGTGAAAGTGAAAGGCGAATGGGTTTACCTTTACCGAGCGATCGACAAACACGGGAAGACCTTAGATTTCATGTTGTCCGAGCGCCGGAACAAGGCCGCTGCGACGAGGTTCTTCGCCCGCGGTCTCGAGGTGAACGGATTGCCGCGCAAGATCGTTATCGACAAAAGTGGTGCCAACACAGCTGGCATTAAGGCGATCAACAAGATGCTGAAAGGCTTTGGTTGCCCGATCCCGATCGAGATAGTGAGGCGGAAATACCTCAATAACATCATTGAACAAGACCATCGTTTCATCAAACGACGGATCAGACCGATGCTGGGATTCAAATCTTTCGCCTCAGCCGCATCTGTCCTGGCAGGCATAGAACTGGTCAACATTATCCGCAAAGGTCAATTCACGCCCGGACTCCGTCCCTTTCAACAATTCGCCCAACTGGCAGAGTAAACCGCTCACCAATTCCACTGATGCTCTGCCATCTAAAAGTTTGCGACAGAACCATCGAAAACAGCGCCCTACTTCACACCGGCAACCTTCAATTTTAGGTTTCAGCGAAAATCTTTCAGAAAGAAATCCTTGCTCCTCCGATAGTTTCAATAAGCGGGGTTAGATGAGATTTGTAGTTTAGCCATTTTTCCTTTGAGGACTTGTACAGCGGCTGGCGCACTTGCTGAACGCTGGCGGTACGAACTCGCCGCGCATCTTTGTGAAATTCAAGGCAGCGATCATCCCATTCAAGACCACAAAAGGCGATCAGGCGACGCGCTTCAAACTCAATGTTCTCGACCAGGTTTTCATAGTGAACGGTGTGAAAACTGCCCGACGGAAGGATATCATTCCAGTGTTGCATGACGCGAACATAGGCGTTGAAGTACCGGCCAAGCTCGACCTGGTCATAGCTGTGATACTGGCTGCGCTGAAAAACCCGTGTGAAACAGGACAGGCACGTATCCATTGGATTGCGCGCGACATGCACGATCCGTGCGTTGGGCATGATCGCATGTATTAGACCAACCATCAGAAAATTCGCCGGCATCTTATCGACGATAAACGGTTTACCAGGCGCGTGCGCGTCAAGCTGCTGGATATATTGTTGGGCGCGTTTCGAAATCTCGTGATCCGGCAGAGCGGCGATCAGACTGCCCGTTTTCTTGTTTCCACCGCGCAGCTGATCGGTAAACAGCTTGTGCATATAGCTCAACTCTCCGGCCCCAAAAACGTAGGGGTGGCTGGCGAGGATCGACTCGGTCAGCGTGGTTCCAGATCGGGGCATACCAACAACAAAGATCGGCTGGCTGCTATCCACAGAATTTTGGCGGAGCTTTTGGACCAGCTCTGGCGTAAACATTGAAATCAGATCGTCGGCGGTTTCCTCGATCTGGTCCGCGTCAAAATCGATAATGCTGCGCTTTAGCGCGGCCCCTTTTGCAAAATGCTCAAAAGCGCTGTCGTAGCGCTTGAGGTCCTCATAGCATTTCCCCAAGGCGTAGTGATACGAAACCGATTGTTCGGGCGGCAACTTGTCGACCCCGGGCAACGCGGCCACAAGAGCCTGAAAATCAGGGTTGTCTTCGGCAACCTTGTCCAACCTGACCAACGCGATCTGCGCATTCAGACGGGCCTTGTCCCTTTCAGCCGCCTTGTTGAACCAACTGCGAGCGGCGTCAAAGTTGCCCCGCTCCATCTCCAGATGCCCCAATGCGATCATCGTGGCCGAAAAATCTGGTTTTAGTTCAAGGGTCTTTTCGTAATTGGCAAAACCGGCCTCAAGGTCGCCAAGGTGCGATTTGCAGACGGCGATATAGTGATACGCAGGTGCGTGGCTGGGGTCTAAACGCTGCGCTTTTTCAGCCTCGACAAGGGCAAGTTCATGCAGGTTTTTCTCGGTCAGAACCTGTGCAAGCCCGACATAGGATTCGGGCTTCTTTTCATCCAGCGAAATTGCATTCCGAAAACAGCGTTCGGCTTCGTCCCATTCGCACTGCAAAACGTGTAACCGCCCCCGATTGCGATGCAGCTCTGCGGAAACATGTCCCTTGCCAAGGTAATCATCTGCCAACTCTGTGGCCTCTTCCGACTGTTCAGCTTCGATCAATACGGAAATGAGGTTGTTGACACTCTCCAGATAGCCCGGGCGCAGGTCCAGCACCCGGCGGTAGAATGAAATTGCCCCTTCTCTGTCCTCGTTGTCGCGCGCGATCGATCCCAGATTATTCAACGCCGCAATCAGATCGGGGTTTAGGGCCAACGCTCTTTTCTGACAGGCTTCGGCTTCGGACAGTTCACCCATATCATAATAGGCCAACCCAAGGTTTGAATGCGCGTTTGCAACCCCCGGAGCAAGCTGAACCGCACGTTTGCCGACCCTGAGTGCTTCTTCGGGTTTTCCGTTCGTGCGCAATACCTCGGTAAAATTTGACAGGAACCCGGCATTGTCTGGCTGCAATCGGATCGCTTCGCGCATGGCATTTTCGGCAGGCCCGGTCTGACCGGTTTGAAACGCAACTACGCCAAGCAGTTGATGCGCAGGGGCATATTCGGGCGCAGCCTTGAGGACTTGGTTCAGAACCTTGACAGCTTTGTTCAATTGCCCTGTTTCAAATGCCTGAACACCTTGGTTATAGGCCTCTCCGATGGACAAAGTCTGGTTTTTTGGCATTCAAGTAGCTCCGGGCTGGCGCATGATAGCAACCTGATACCAAGCGCCGTCAAATTGCCACATTGTGTTGCAGTTTTCCTACGAATTTCCAACAGCAATAGACCATCTTATGCAATGCATAATTGGTGGATTGCATATATGTTAACGACTTTTTAACAGTTCATAAGCGGAGCCGATCGCGAATACGCGGCAAGCTTCGACAAAAAAAGACAAAAAAATCTAACGGGATAGTAAATGTCTAAAAATGGGTCGGGGGTGAACGCCCCCAAGCTCCGTGGGGGGCGTCTTTTCAAGTGGAAAGGCCAAATTGTCAGTGCGGCTCCTGCTGCGTTGTTGGCACAGGTATCGATGGTTGCACTGACTGCCGGGGACGTACGTGCGGATACGATCTCGAATGTGGTGACGACGCCTCAGGTTTTCGCAACCGATGCGGATCACGAAGTGACGGCAAGCGGCGCGATTGAGATTACATCTTCGACGGCCGCCGCCCTGACGATCACTACGGATTACTCAAGCACGTTTACCAATAACGGGTCGATTTCGGTCACTGCCACCGACACGGATACGGCGACGGGCCTGCGCCTGGATGGCGGCCTGCTTGAGGGCGGCGAACTGGTGAACAACGGCTCCATATCGCTGGATATTACGGGCTCTGACCCTCAGGATATTTATGCAGTCCAGGTCAATGGTGATGTCGCCGGTTCGATCGTGAACAACGGCACCATAGAGGTCGATGTGCAATCGACTGATGGGGACATCGAAGCCTGGGGTATCTATGTCGATGGAAACCTTACAGAGACCGGCGAAATCTTGAACACCGGCACGATAAGGGTCGATGGACTTATCAACACCTCTGCAGGAAGCACCGCGTCAATCTACGGTATCGCCGTTGATGGCGACGTTGGCGGCTCCATCCGAAACACGGGCACAATCGATGTACGCGCCAGATCCTTCGCCGACGATTACGCCTATGCCTGGGGCATCTATGTCGAGGATGACCTGCTAGAGACCGGTGAGATTGTGAACTCGGGCACCATAAAATCGATTGCCATCACCACCGTTGACAGTACTGCATCTGCATTCGGGATTTTCGTTGATGGCGATGCGTCCGGTGTGATCTTGAACACGGGCACTCTGGACATTTTCGCATCTGCTCCAACGACCTATGAGGCGATCGCCTATGGCATTGCTGTCGATAGCGATCTGTCCGGCCGGATTGAAAACAGCGGTACGATCAAAGTAACTGCCTTGGCGGTTGAATCCGACGCTTCGGCATATGGTATCTTCGTCGATGATGATATGCTGGAAGGCGCAACCATCATCAACAGCGGCACGATCACTGCATTCGCAAGTGCCGATACCGATGATGAGGCCTATGCAGGCGGCTTTTACCTCGAAGATCTGGTTGAAGGCACCGTTATCAACTCGGGCACGATCACCGGAACTGCGCTTTCTCTTAATACCGGTGACGAGGCGACAGCTTCGGGCATGTATATTGGCGATGACGTTTCGGGAACGGTCACCAACTCGGGGACCATGACCTTGCGCGCCGAGGCTGCCGAAGACTCGGCAACTGCCGCAGGATTTTATCTGACAGACAATCTGAGCGGTACCATCACAAACTCGGGCAATATCACGGCCACCGCCATCTCGCGGGATACCGAGGCCGAAGCCTACGGCGTATACGTCGACGAAACCGCAACCGGAGACATCTCGAACTCGGGCAATATCACGGTCACCGCCCAGGGTGGGATGGATGGCGGTGGACTATCGCCGGACCAGTCAACGGCAATCGGTATCTACGCCAATGACATGCAGGGATCGTTCTCGAACACCGGACAGATCACTGTTCATGGGACCGGTTCTGCCGGGACACGTGCTGCCGGTATCCAATTCGACAACTTTGACGGCACGATCGACGGCCTGGGAACCATCCGGGTTTCCGGCAATGACGAGGTTTATGCCGTTTATCTCGGGACGGGTTCGGGCACGCTTAACGCTGACACCAATGATGATGTCGACGGCGTCATACGGGTCGACGCGCACAACGTAAATCTCGACGCGCAGGGCGGCAGCGCTGTGTTCAACTTTGAAGACGCCACGCCCGGAGCGGGTGTTTTCACGACCACCGTGTCCGAAGAGGGCTCTGCCTGGTTCGTGCAGGATGAGGGCGGAGCAGCACCAGTATATGCCGCTGTAGATGCTGATGATTTTGCGGTTTCAGGCGACGTCGTCGCCTTTTACGGCAGCGTCGTAGGCAGCAGTGGCAACGCGCTGAACTATGCACCGTCAGAGCAGGTTGCGCAGGGGTTCACCTTTGCGGGCTTCAGGCCATTTGCGATGATCGATGCACAGTATCGAGAGTTCGACCCTGAAACCGGCAGCGATCTGGACGTATCGCTTTTCAGCGGCAGCGCCGGGATTACCGGTCAAATGGACAACGGCATTGCGTTGGCTGTTGGCATGGGCGTGTTCTCGGCGGACGGAGATAACGAGTCCGCGGACTTTGACACGACCGGCTTTTTTCTTGACGCCGCCGTGGGTCGACAGATTGGTGCCTATACGCTTGAAGCTGGGTTTGGCTATGGCTGGCTCTCGACAGACCGCACCCGTCAAATCAATGGCAGCGATGATGCTCATGCCGATTATGACAGCAGGCTGTTGACAGCGCATATCGCGGTCGAACGCGGGTTCGACGTCAGTGGTGATTTCGGGCTGCTCGGATTTGCGAACGCGCGCTATACCAACCAAAAGGACGATGGCTACACCGAAACACGCTCAAGCGCCAACGCCACGGTCGGAGATGTCACCACCGAAGTCATCGAAGCCCAACTGGGTGTAGAGGCTGAAAAGCAGTTCGGTAATGGCGGTATCCTAAGCGGGCAGCTCAGCGGTGTTCTGCGGCGCGATCTGGGAACAACAGATGCTGATGTGACCGTATTCTCATCGACTCAGTCGCTGATATTTGCATCTACCGACTTCACCGGCGCTCGTGTCGCGGTTGGCTACGAGCAAGATATTGTTGAGGACATTCAGCTTGAACTGAATGCCGAACAGGAAATCGGCAGCGACGCCCAGGGCCCCTTCCTTCGGGCGGGACTTCGCTGGTCGTTCTAAATAATAAAATCTCCGCGGCACCCGGGACGGTGCCGCGGAATTCCAATTGGTCGAACTCACGCATTGCGGGACAAAGCAGCCTTTGGAAAACAGGACTGCAGACGCACCATCTGCGCATGGCTCAGCCAGAGAAGATCAGATATGTCACCGCTCATTCTTCGAACGATGAATCACGCCGCAAAGCGGATATCAATGGATCCCGAACCTAGTTTTCAAACGCCACATCAAAACCCCAGATTTGCTGCAGATAGCCTAAAGTCGCTTCGGACGCCTTTTTGTTCAACGGCACACCATTGCGCACGGAGTGATTTAACCTGAGGTGACGATCGCCCATCAAGTCTACGTCAACGATCTGAATATCGGGATCGTGTTCCGAAACGTCGAAACCGTGCGCCAAGGTGTCGCGCACTTGGTGATAACCGCGCTCGTCATGAATTGCGTCGACTGTGTAGAAAGGTTTCCCCTCGTCATCGGTCAGTGAAAACATGCGGAATCGGCGCATGACATTAGGGCTGAGGAACTGTTGCACGAAGCTCTCGTCCCGATAGTTGGCCCATGCATCCTTTAATACATCGCGCCACGCGCCGCTTCCTGCTATGTCCGGAAACCATTCCCGGTCCTCCTCGGTCGGGTCGGTGCAGATGCGCTGGATATCCTGCATCATCGCGAAACCCAGCGCATAAGGGTTGATCCCCATCGCGTTCGGAGCGTCAAAGCCGGGCTGCGTCAACACATTGGTATGACTGTGCAATATTTCCAGCATGGCGCCATCGGTCAGCAGACCGGCGCGGTGCAGCTCGTTGGTAATGTAATAGTGAACGAAGCAGGCGCATCCTTCATTCATCACTTTGGTTTGGCGCTGCGGATAGAAATACTGTGCTATGTTGCGAACGATACGCAAAACTTCACGTTGCCAAGACTCCAGAATCGGGCTGTGGCGTTCAACGAAATAAAGCAGGTTTTCTTCTGGCAACCCCATTTCACGCTTGCGTTTCCGCGCCTCTTCATCGGTTTTCGATGACTGTGTGGGATGATCGAAGGCGTCCCACAAATAGTGTACCGCCCGTTCCTCTTCGATACGCCGCTCACGCTGTCTGGTTCTCTCATCCGCGAGCGATGAGTGGGGCGGGCGCCTATGCCGGAAAACGCTGGACGGCATGAGCGCGTGGGCGGCGTCCAGCAATTGCTCAACCTCGCGTTCCCCGTGCTGTTCTTCGCATTGGGCAATAAAGCCGCGCGCGTAGTCGAGGTAGTCGAGAATACCCTGTGCATCACTCCACTGGCGAAACAGGTGATTGTTCTTGAAGAAATGATTGTGCCCAAAGGCCGCGTGGGCAATCACAAGGACCTGAAGCGCCATAGTGTTGTCTTCGAGGCAGTACGAAATACAGGGATCGGAATTGATGACGATCTCATAGGCAAGACCGTTTGCGCCCTTGCTGTAGGCTTTTTCTTCGTGAACGAAACGCTTCCCGAAGGACCAGTGCCTATACATGAGCGGCATCCCGGTCGACGAATAGGCATCCAGCATTTGCTGATACGAGATGATTTCTATCTGGTTGGGATAGACGTCAAGTTCTAGATCATCAATCGCCACACATTCGATCGCGGCAAAGCTGCGCTGGATGGTCTCGAAATCCCATTCCGCTCCGTCAAACAGCGGCACCCTAACTTCGGTCCGATCAGCCATTGGAAACTCCGTTCGTCTTGCGCGCAAACAACTCGTGCAGAACAGGGTAGATGTCACTGGCGCGCGCGATCCGTTTCATGGCGAAGTTTGGCCAAGCCTCTGCGACCTGTCGGTACGAGCGCCACAGCTCCATACCATTGTCTGCGCTGTTCATCAGATTGGCTTCGGTCTCGTCGACGATCTCCGTATAGGCGAAATATTGGCACCACTTCATCAGTTCACTGTTCAGCAGGTCGGCGCACAGTTGCGAATCTCCGCTGAAATTTTCACCATCCGATGCCTGCGCGGCATAGATATTCCACAGTGCGGACGGATAGCGGGCTTCGATAATCTTTTTCATCTCGTTAAGCGCGCTGCTCACGACCGTCCCACCGGTTTGGCGGGAGTGAAAGAAGGTATCTTCATCGACTTCCGCGGCAATCTGCGTGTGGCGGATAAATACTAGTTCGATCTTGTCGTAGCGTTGCTTGAGAAAAAGATGCAGGAGGACGAAGAACTGCTTAGCAAGGCTCTTCTCCCGCTCTCCCATCGAGGCCGAAACGTCCATCAGGCAGAACATCACCGCATTAGCTGCCGGTTCGGGGCGCATCTCGAAATACTTGTAACGTACGTCCAGCGGATCAATGTAGGGAATGATCTTGCGTCGCCGTAGCATCTTGTCGAGCTGCTCGCGCAGCAACTGCCTTTCCGCCTTTCGCGCCGCATCTGGTTTTCCCAACGCCTCTAGTTCTTCAACCTGTTGCGTAAGAGCCTGTATCTCGGTGTTTGTCGGGCGCCGCATTGCGAGACGTCGCCCGAACGCATTGCGCATTGTTCGCGAAACACTGAGGTTGGCGGGCGTCCCAGCGGCAGTATATCCCATGCGGTGCGGTTTGGAGACGGCAACCTCTTTCAGACTGCGTTTTACCATGTCAGGCAGTTCGAGATCCTCGAAGAATATGGAAAGAAACTCGTCCCGCGACAGGACGAACATGAACTCGTCTTCGCCCTCTCCATCGGGTGCCCCTTCACGTCCGCCTTGCCCATCCTGACCCGACGGGGGTTTCTTAAGCCGGTCACCTGCCTTGAACGTCTTGTTTCCGGTTAGAACCCGGTGTCTGGAACCACCTTTGCTGTCATGTTGAAAATGCGGCTCCCCGATCCCTTCTGACGATACCGAGATATTTTCCTGCTGGTCGACATCAGCGATTTTCCGACGCCGGACACTTTCGTCAACCGCCTCTTTGACGGCTGATCGAACCCGACGCAGAAACCGCCTGCGGTTCCCAAGGTTCTTATCCTTGGGGTTTAGCCTTCGATCGATGAAATGGGCCATTTGAGCATAGACTCCTCATCCTGCCTTGTTGACCCGCATGTACCATTCAACCAGGCGCCTGACCTGACGGCGCGTATAGCCGCGGCCGATCATGCGATCAATAAACTCGTTATGCTTGGCTTCGGTTTCCTTGTCCCGCTTAGCGCCAAAGCTGATGACAGGCAGAAGATCCTGAATTTGGCCGAACATGCGCTTTTCGATAACCCTTCTCAGCTTTTCATATTTGCGCCAGTCAGGGTTTCGACCGCTATTGTTGGCCCGCGCGCGCAGCACGAATTTGACCACTTCGTTTCGGAAATCCTTGGGATTGGAGATTCCGGCCGGTTTTTCGATCTTTTCAAGCTCCTGTTCCAGAACGCCGCGATTGAGAATCTGGCCGGTATCCGGATCCTTGAAGTCCTGATCTTCGATCCATGCATCTGCAAAAGAGATGTATCTGTCAAAAAGGTTCTGACCAAAGTCAGAATAGGATTCCAGATAGGCTTTTTGGATCTCGTTGCCGATAAATTCCGCGTATCGGGGCGACAGATCGTCTTTCATGAAAGATAGATACCGGCTTTCAATCTCGTCGGGGAATTGCTCGCGTTTCACCGCCTGTTCAAGAACATAAAGCAGATGAACCGGGTCGGCGCCCACTTCCTCGGTGTCGTGATTGAAGGTCTCGGACAGCACTTTGAAGGCAAAGCGGGTCGATGTGCCCGTCATCCCCTCGTCCACCCCGGCCGCATCCCGATATTCCTGCACTGACCGCGCTTTGGGATCGGTATCCTTCAGTGTTTCACCATCATAGACGCGGAGCTTAGAAAATGTTGGCGAATTTTCATGCTCTTTTAGCCGAGTCAAAACACTGAACTGGCTCAGGATAGTCAGCGTCTCGGGTGCGCAGGGAGATTCACCTAGGCTGCTTTCCTCAAGCAACTTCTCGTAAATCTGGGATTCATCCGAGGCACGTAGGCAATAGGGAACCTTGACCAAACTGATCCGATCCAGAAAGGCCTCGTTGTTCTTGTTGTTTTTGAACTGCTGCCATTCCGCTTCATTCGAATGCGCAACTATCACACCCTGGAAGGGGAAAGCACCGATATTCTCCGTACCAGCATATGACCCCTCTTGCGTGGCGGTCAGCAACGGATGCAAGACCTTGATCGGCGCCTTGAACATCTCAACGAATTCCATCAACCCCTGCGTGGTGCGGTTCAGAGCACCGGAATAGGAATAGGCGTCTGGGTCGTTCTGGCTGAATTCCTCCAGCTTGCGAATATCGAGTTTTCCGACAAGCGAAGAGATGTCCTGGTTGTTTTCATCGCCCGGTTCAGTCTTCGCAACGCAAATCTGGCGCAGTTTCGACGGGTAGAGTTTGACAACCGAAAATCTGGAAATATCGCCGTCAAATTCCTGCAGGCGTTTGACAGCCCAGGGCGAAATCAATCCGTTCAACAACCGTTTGGGGATATTGTATTTGTTATCTAGCAGATCCCCCATTTGCGCACTGTCGAAAAGGCCAAGCGGCGACTCAAAGATTGGGCTGATCTGGTCATCCGCCTTCAGTACATAAATCGGCTGCCGCTCCATCAGGTTCTTAAGGATCTCGGCAAGCGTTGACTTGCCCCCACCGACTGGGCCCAACAGATAGAGGATTTGCTTGCGTTCCTCGAGACCCTGGCTGGCATGGCGGAAAAAGCCAACGATGCGCTCGATGGTTTCTTCGACGCCATATATGTCCTGGAAGGGCTTGTATCGCTTGATTGTTCGATTAAGAAATATGCGACTGAGCCGAGCATCCTGACTGGTATCAATAAGCTCGGGCTCGCCAATCGCGGCGATCATCCGCTCGGCTGCGGTAGCCCGCATAGTTGGGTCTTCACGACATTCCAGCAAATAGTCCTGCAATGTCATTTCGATGAGCTTTGTCCGCCCATACTCTTCTGCAAACTGCTCGAAAATCTCCATTTTCAAAAATTCCTCTAGGTTTCGTACTCCTTCGTCCCAGCGCGCTAAGTTCATCCTAGTCTACCACAAAACTGGTCCGTAATTGTCTAATTTCTAATCACAATTTGTTTCCCGTTCGTTGCTCCGTTGAAACTAGTATTCTTTGAAGCCTGCAATACCTACCTCTACGCGACCTTTTTTGCCGGCTTGGTCGCGCCGACGTTCTATCCTCGATTTGGGTTTTCCCCGGCCGGTAAGCAGACGCCGTATCCTGAACTCCTGGCAGCCCCGGAAGCACTAATTGCACTTGAACTGGCGGCAGACTAAGTCGAGACCGCATAGCGGCAAAACAATTGCGATCAAACTGTTCATGTACTCGCATTTTGGGGAACACATCACAGCACGGAAGACGCCACATTCCATCCTTAACTCAAAGTAAAAACCAGACATTCAATTTAGCAAGTTGAATGTCTGGTTTTGCGGGGCCGCATCGCAGCGCAGGGGATAGTGACGCATGTCGGCTCTGGGCCGATCCTGGGTGGCCAGCGAACGCAGTCTTGATGCGATACTTCACAATCCGCACTGAATGATTGTCAGCAATTGAACCCCAAGTTCACATTCGTCTGACTCCACCGATTTACTGAGTTTGTCGAAGGAGGGCTCGGAGTTAAACACAGCGAAGCCATGCAGAACGTGCCAGCAACCTCTTTCTGCAATATGCGGTCCCCTTTTCCTTCTGGATCATACACCAGCACGAGCCAACGTTTCTCGAAACGAAGCTCAGCTAAGCTGGTGTTGAAGGAACAACAAGATAGGTGCAAGTTTTTGCGTTTTTCTTATGCTTGTACACTCCACACTCGCGAGCATTGGGCTGAACGACGGATGTCAGAGGTCGATCGCAAACTAACCACCATTCTCGCCACCGACGTTGTCGCATTCACCAACATGATGAGTCGGGACGAGCCCGGTGCGCTGCATGCCCTGAAAAACTGTCTTGGACAAATTGTAGACTGCATTCGCGAACACTATGGCCGCGTGTTTGGAGGCGCCGGTGATTCACTGATTGCCGAATTTTCCAGCCCGTCTTCGGCGGTGAAGTGCGCAGTCGATTTCCAGAACAAGATTGCGGCCCGCAATCGTGACTCTTTGAAGCAGCAACGTATGTGGTTCCGTGTCGGCATCAATCTGGGTGACGTGATGATCGACGGGGACAACCTGTATGGAGAAGGGGTCAATATCGCAAGCAGGTTGGAGGAATTGCGCGAAAAACATCCGAGTCTCTCAGGGTTAACAAAACGGCCAATAATGTTTGGACGAACTACGAACAGGCTGCATTTCGAAGAGGCGTTTGAAGCAATTGGGCTACGGAGCTGATCTGACGGGAGTTCTTAGGCTTTCGATGATTGCCTTGACGAGTCCGCATTTCTGCAAAGCAAAGTCGCTCTCACTATGCGAGGTGAAAATTACTCTACGTCGAGCAGAACGTTTTGATGGGGGTCAAAATGAAGCTCAGTGCATTGGAAATCTGTTGCATACTTCTGGCGGGCGCAGTGGCTGTGGCCGGGTTTGCGGAAGCTGCAAGTGCGCTGATATCGGATATGTGAGTAAAAAAGGGAGGTAGAGTGTCTCGTCAACACTCAGTGCTTCAAGCCAACCGCATGACCAGTTCCACTTCCCCATCAACAATTCTACCCGTTGGGCGAAAGCCAAACTTGGTATAGAGCGGCATAGCGCCACCTGGTTCATCAACAACGCTGACGATCAGGTTTGAACGCCCCCTTTCGCACGCTAACGACTTTGCGAATTCCAAAGCCGCTCTACCATGCCCACGACTCTGATGGGCCTGGTCGACCATTAAACGCCAGATGTAAATCCCGTCTGGGTCATCGCCTTCGTCAAGATCCGCTTCAGGGTGGGACATATCAACAACTGCCAGCAGTCCGACCGGAGTAGATTGCTCCCAAACACCGTAGATTTCCGACCCTGGTTCAAAGACGGACTGCGCCATGGTCATTAAGTTTGATGCAACGAACGTGGCCTGACCGTCGCGCACCTTTAGTCCAGCCAGTGGCCGTAGGGTATCTCGGGAGAAAGGGCGGAATTCGGGCATGGGCTATACCTGACAGAACACCTCAAGATCGAGAAGCTTTGGACATGCCCGATCGGAACCAGCTACCAGAATCGCGTGATCTCGGGTATGAAGTCTCATATCGATTTTTTCTTTGAGGTATTGCCATGACCATTGTCCGCACTCCGACCGAGTACCATGCTGCGCTCCGAGAGATCGAGTATCTGTGGGGATCCGAGCCGGATACGGAAGAGGGCAAAAGGCTCAAAGAATATTTGGCTGCTGTGGATCATTACGAACGAATTTCCAAAGTGACACCTGACGTGCGGGCCATTGCTTGATTCCGCGACTGTGTCTCACCGTGGGTGGCACTCAGCGTATCGGGAGAATGGATATGAACAGAAACTACCTAGTTATCGCCGCAGTGCTGGTTGTTTTACTCTTTGGCCTCACAATGATGAGGTCAGTTGAAGAGGACGCAGAAAGTGAAGAAGCCGCCCCAGCTGCAGAAACGGAAACAACAACTACTGCGGATTGAGCGCCCCACATGACCTTATGTGCGTGTTACGGAGTAGAGAGCGTCCGAACCAGACCAATTTGTCAAAAGTAGTAGTGGCGATAGAAAAAGGGGTCCTGCATGTAGTCAGTGTAATGGCCAGTTTCTCGAAGGTCTTTTGCGACTTGAGCATCGGTCTCCCTTTGCTTCTTTCGCGCCAGTTTTTTTCTTTTACGTCTCGTACGCCTTGTTTCTGGTGAAGCGAACAGGGCGCCCCAAAAGTTTCTGCAAATTTCTTTGTCTGTAAAAGTCATTTTAGTTCCTCTCGCGGTTTGCAGTGTATCCATGGCTTTTAACTGGCACCTACAAGTTGGTAGATCTCTTCCAAATCATTAAGAAAAGTACATCGAACAATCCGCTTCGGGATCGTTTCGGTAGGGCCGGGTTTTAAGATGCATCACTTTGCAAACCACTTCGAAAATCTTGTTGAGAACTACGGACTACTCATACTTTTCCCGACGATTTTTTTTGAGACCTTTGGCCTGCCTCTCCCTGGAGAAAGCGCTTTGGTGGCCGCATCGGTGCTTGCAGCAAAAGGAACTCTGAACATTTTCGCGGTTGCAGCGGTTGCCAGTCTTGCGGCCATAGCTGGCGACAATGTTGCATACCTGATTGGGCGTAGATATGGCCGCGCAATCATCTTAGCGTATGGATCTCGTTTCGGCATTACCGAGACGAAGTACGAGGCCGCAGAACGCGCGACAAACAAATATGGTGCCTATGTAGTGGTTTGCGCGCGCTTTATTGTATTGCTGCGGCAGTTAAACGGCTTGGTTGCTGGCTCAGCTAACATGCCGTGGGTAAAGTTCTTTTTGGCAAATGTTGCGGGCTCTTTGCTTTGGGCACTCTTCTGGACAACTATTGCATACCAGTTCGGACATCGCGTCTCGCTACTACCCGATGCCCTGCATCATGTTTTACTGATGGGTGCCGTCCTGGTTACTGTGGCTTTGGTGCTGGTGCTTGTATTTGGACGGAGGGCTCTATTGAAGCGAAAAGCAATAGCAAAGAAACAACCTGGAGCAAGTTGAGCGCAACTGCTTCGCAGCATTTTCTTTGGCTTAAAGCGTTTAATTGCTTTACTGATTTGGCATTAATTGCTTGGAGAGATAGATGAAACGTTTCGTCGTAATTCCATTTATTGCTGCTTTAGCAGCATGCGATACCCCAACTGATATTGAAGGCACCGCCATAGATTCGGGCGGTGAAACAGCAACTATCAAAGGGCTTAATACTTCTACACCGACCGATGCCGAACAAACCAACGCCGAAGTTCAGTGCAGTGGGCCTGCCACATTCGAAAGCGCAACTCCCGTAGGAGATGGCTTTTACGACCTGAAGTTTACATGCGATTAACCGAAGAAGTTTCGCTGTGGTAGTACGAATTTGGATGGGCAGGACTGCTCGCAAATATGAAGACGAGTAGGAGCGCCTTCTCACAAAGGGTTCTTCAGGCCCATCGCCGTCCACAAGACCCGAGTAAATCTAGGATGCATTGCAGGGCTATCTCGTTAAAGAGCACCCGGTCCGGTTTCCATAGAAAAGACCAGCCCAACCAATACAGGGCTGACCGATTGTTAATCTGACCTCAGATATGCAGGGCTTGACCCAAAGCCTTCAGACAAGCTTCTTGCAAGCCTTCAGATTGGGTCGGATGAGCGTGGATGCTTGCGCCGATGTCCTCAAGGCAGGCACCCATTTCGATGGCGATCGAAAAGGCGGCCGAAAGTTCCGACATCTGAGCACCGACAGCCTGAATGCCTACCACCGCGTGATCGCTTTCGCGCCAGACCACACGGACAAACCCATCTTCACGTTCGCATGTCATGGCCCGACTGTTGGCTGCCAACGGAAAATCTGTGGCCTTTGTGCCTTCAATCTCGTCAGGCAGAGCGCCACAGGTGACGATCTCGGGGTCGGTAAAACAGACTGCTGGGATCGCGCATTTGTCCCACTCGACGGTGTGACCCGCGATATGTTCGGCAACCATTTCGCCCTGCGCCATGGCACGATGCGCGAGCATGGGTTCACCTGTAACGTCTCCGATTGCATAAATGCCGCGCATTGAGCTCTGACAGGTCTCGTCGATCTGGATGAACGGACCGTCCATAGTTAGCGACAGCTCTTCAACCCCGATGCCCTGCGTGCGTGGGCGGCGACCAACCGTTACCAATACTTTGGCGGCTGTAATTTCGCCCTGATCCGTGGCCAAAACACCATCGGAAAAGCTCTGCGCCCTGGCGCCGGTCATAACCGTGACATTCAGAGCCGACAGACGTTTAGCGACCGGTCCAGTCAGCGCTTTGTCATAGGTGGGCAGGATGCGGGATTCGGCCTCGACCACCGTGACCTTGGTACCCAGTTTGGCAAAGGCCGTGCCCAATTCCAGCCCTATATAACCGCCGCCAACAACGGCGAGGCTTTCAGGCACGTCACCCAGCGCCAGAACTTCGGTCGAAGACAGGATATCGCCGCCAAATGGCAGGAAAGGGAGTTCGACCGGGGCTGAACCCGATGCGATGACGATGTATTCAGCAGTGATTTCACGGCTCTCGCCATCTGTATCGCTGACCGACACGGTCTTGCCATCCAAAAACCGGGCGCGGCCCGAAACGAACCTGACTCTGGCCTTTTTCATCAGACCCGAAACACCGGTATTCAGCCGTTTGACGATACCGTCTTTCCAGGCAACGGTCTTGGCGAGGTCGATATTCGGGGCAGCAGTGGTGATGCCCAGCGGGCCGTCATTCACCGCCGTAATCCGGTGAAACTCATCGGCTGCGTGGATAAGCGCCTTAGAGGGGATACAACCCACATTCAGGCAGGTGCCGCCGGGCTTGGCCTCGTCCACCACGATCGTGTCGATGCCCAACTGACCCGCACGAATGGCGCAGACATAGCCGCCGGGTCCAGCGCCGATGATCAGCAACTTGCATTTCAGGTCCGACATTCAGCCCTCCACAAAAAGCATGGCCGGGGTTTCCAGCAGGGATTTCAGTTTTTGCACGAAGACCGCTGCATCCCAGCCGTCGACCACCCGGTGATCAAAGCTACATGAGATGTTCATCATCTTGCGCGGCTGGAACTGCTGACCGTCCCAGACCGGACGAATCTGCATTTTGTTGACGCCCACAATGGCTACTTCGGGGTGATTGATGATCGGCGTGGTAGCCAGCGCACCCAAGGGCCCGAGCGAGGTGATGGTGATGGTGCCGCCCTGCAACTCCTCGCGCTTGATCGTGCCCTCGCGGGCGGCTTCGGCCAAGCGCGTCAGCTCAGCGGCATTGTCCCACAGGCTGCCGGCTTCGGCATGGCGGATTACCGGCACGTTCAGCCCGTTTGGTGTCTGGGTGGCGATGCCCACATGCACCCCGCCATGGCGATGGATGATGCCGGCCTCGTCATCAAAACGCGCGTTCAGTCCGGGCTGTTCGCGCACCGCTTCAACCATCGCGCGCATCAGGAACGGCAGAATGGTGAGTTTTGGCCTGTCGCCCTTGTGCTTGTCGTTCAGCGCCACCCGCAGGGCGTCGAGCGCCTCGATTTCGACCTCTTCAACGATGGTGATATGCGGAATCTGGCGTTTCGAAAGCTGCATCTTTTCGGCGATCTTGCGGCGCATGCCGATGACGCGCACCTCTTCGATGCCGGTATTGGCGCCACGGGTGATCTGACCCTGCTGAATTCCACCCGAGGCTATCCATTGGTCCAGGTCGCTGTGGCTGATCCGCGAGGCCGGACCGGACCCCGGCACCTGGCGCAAGTCGATCCCTTCTTCACGGGCACGAGCGCGTACGGAGGGTGAGGCCAGCGGCTTGGTGCCTTTGGCGCGTGCAACCGCAGGAGCGGCCCGCTCGGGTGCCTTTTCGGGTTCAGGCTTGGGCTCGGCCTTTGGCTCTGGATCAGTTTCCGGCTCAACGTCGGTCGCCTCGGCCACAGCAGGCCCGTCGCCTTCGTTGCCTTCGCCGTCGACCTCGATACGGATCAATGTGGCACCAACGGCCATCAACTCGCCGATCTCTCCACCCAGTTCAAGAACCTTGCCATCTACGGACGAAGGCACTTCGACCGCAGCCTTGTCGGTCATCACCACAGCCAGAGTATCGTCTTCCCTGACAATATCGCCGGGTTTGACCAGCCATTCGGTCAACTCGGCTTCGGCGATCCCTTCGCCAATGTCCGGCAGGCGGATGATATGTACGCCCATGGCTCAGTCCTCCATGACGGTATTGAAGGCTTCACCCACCCGCGCGGGACCCGGGAAATACTGCCATTCCTGCGCGTGCGGATAAGGTGTATCCCACCCGGTGACGCGGATAATTGGCGCTTCGAGGTGATAGAAGCACTCCTCTTGCACAAGGCTCAGCAACTCGGCACCAAAGCCGCAGGTGCGCGTGGCTTCATGCACGATCACGCAGCGGCCGGTTTTCTTCACCGAGGTGGTGATCGTATCCAGATCCAACGGCATGAGTGTCCGCAGGTCGATCACCTCGGCGTCAATGCCAGTTTCTATTGCGGCGGCTTCGGCGACGTAAACCATGGTCCCGTAGGTCAAGACGGTCACATCCGCACCCTCGCGGGTGACCTTGGCCAGGCCAAGAGGCACGATCTCTTCGCCTTCTGGGACGTCACCTTGGACGTGCTTTTTCCAGGTTGTCAGCGGCTTGTCGTGGTGCCCGTCAAACGGCCCGTTGTAAAGCCGCTTGGGTTCCAAAAAGATCACCGGATCGGGGTCGGCGATCGACGCAAGCAATAGCCCCTTTGCGTCCGCAGGGTTGGACGGCATCACCACCTTGAGGCCCGACACATGGGTAAACAGTGCCTCAGGGCTCTGGCTGTGGGTCTGACCGCCGAAAATACCGCCGCCAGTGGGCATGCGGATGACAAGCGGACAGGTGAAATCGGCGTTCGAACGGTGTCGCAAACGCGCGGCTTCACTCACGATCTGGTCATAGGCGGGGTAAACATAATCGGCGAACTGAATCTCGATCACCGGTTTCAAACCGTATGCGGCCATGCCGATTGCGGTGCCAACGATACCGCTTTCGTTGATCGGCGCATCGAAACAGCGGCTCTTGCCGTATTTTTCCTGCAAACCGGCGGTGCAGCGGAAGACACCACCGAAAAAGCCCACGTCCTCACCAAACACCACCACTCGGTCGTCGGCACCCATGGCCACGTCATGGGCATCGCGAATGGCTTCGATCATTGTCATTTGAGCCATCTCTCAATACCCCGCTTGCTGGCGCTGACGGATCAGATGCGACGGCATCGTTTCATAGACACCCTCGAACATGTCACGTGGCGACGGTGCCTTGCCGTCGCCCAGAGTGCCGACACTCTCGGCCTGTTTTTGCGTCGCAATGACTTCATCCATGATTTCGGCCTCGGCCTGTGTATGGCGTTCGTCAGACCACTCGCCGATCGCAATCAGATGCTGTTTCAGCCGCGTTATTGGATCGCCCAACGGCCAGGCGCTGGCTTCTTCGCCCGAGCGATAGGCTGAGGGGTCGTCCGACGACGAATGCCCGCCAGCACGATAAGTCACGTACTCAATCAAGGTCGGACCCAGCCCACTGCGCGCACGTTCGGCAGCCCATTTGGCGACAGAATGAACGGCCAGGTAATCGTTACCATCAACGCGAAGTGAGGGGATTCCAAACCCATGTCCGCGCGCGGCAAATGTGCCTACGCCGCCTCGGGCGATCCCCTGAAAGGTCGAGATAGCCCATTGGTTGTTGACGATGTTCAGAACCACCGGGGCCTTATAGGTGGAAGCAAATACCATAGCCGCATGAAAATCGCTTTCTGCGGTTGAACCGTCACCGATCCAGCCGGCGGCAATCTTGGTATCCCCTGAAATAGCCGAGGCCATGGCCCAGCCAACCGATTGCACGAATTGCGTGCCCAGATTGCCCGAGATCGAAAAGAATCCGTGCTCTTTCGAAGTGTACATGATTGGCAACTGCCGACCGTGTAGCGGGTCATCGGCATTGGAGTAGATTTGGTTCATCATCGTCAGCATCGGGTAATCCACTGCAACCAGCAGACCGGCCTGACGATATGTCGGAAAGTTCATGTCTCCGGGTTGCAACGCACGAGAGAAAGCACAGCTGATTGCCTCCTCACCTAGGTGCTGCATATAGAAACTTGTCTTGCCCTGACGCTGTGCCATCAGCATGCGTTTGTCGAAGGCGCGCAGGGTCAGCATATGGCGTAAGCCGGTTCGCAGTTCATCAGGCGTCAACGCATCTGCCCAATCACCGATGGCCTGTCCCTCTTTGTTTAAAACCCGAACAATCGAAAAAGCCATGTCGCGAATGTCATCCGCGGCCACGTCGACCGGCGGCCGGAGGACCTCACCAGCCCGGGGGATTTCGAAATCCGAGAAATCCGGTGTATCGCCTGGGCGGCAGCCCGGTTCAGGGACGTTCAGCGAAAGCGGTTTGGTTGTATCGCTCATGCCGCCCCCTCCTGTCGGTGATCACATGCACGATCCAGAATGTCACCGACAATCTGATCGGCGACCCGTGTGGACGATTGGCCGGTGCGTTTCGAGGTTTCGAGGATCTCAGCAATTCGAATCGCGATCTCCTCAAGCCTGGCCTGGCGATATGCCTCACCAGCCTTGTGAATTTCACTGGCCACGCTGATGATGCCGCCTGCATTGACCACATAATCAGGCAGATAGCGTATTCCACGAGCGCTAAGGACCTCAGCGACAGAGTCTTCGGCTAATTGGTTGTTGGCCGCGCCACAGACCAGCCGCGCAGACAGTTTCTGCGCGGTTTCATGGGTCAGAATACCACCCAGAGCGCAGGGCGCGAAAATGTCCATCTGCGTGTCAAAGACCTGATCAACGGGGCAGATATCCGCACGCAGCCGGTCGCGGGCCTGGCCCAACTCGGCCTGATTGATGTCTGACACGATCAACGACGCCCCCGCTGCATGCAGTTTATCCGCCAGGCTCATGCCCACGTGGCCCAGACCCTGCACCAGCACGCGGCGACCGGTTAGGTCGTCACTTCCGAACGCGTCGCTGGCACCAACCTTTAAGCATTGGAAAACCCCTTCGGCGGTAAAGGGTGACGGGTCGCCGCTGCCGTGCTCACCCCCTTCAAGACCAACCGCAAATTCCGTTTCCTCAGCCACAATCCGAATGTCTTCGGGCGAGAATCCCACATCTTCGGCCGTATAATACCGCCCCTCCAGCGTATCAATCGCGCGGCCAAATGCACGCAGCATTGCCGGAGTTTTGTCTTCGCGGGCATTGCCGATGATCACTGATTTGCCACCGCCCAACCCGAGGCCAGCCATGACGTTCTTGGCCGTCATGCCGCGTGCCAGTCGCAACACGTCCTCACGCGCAGCTTCCCGGCTGTCGTAAGCCCACATTCGGCAGCCGCCCGCCGCTGGGCCGCAAACCGTCGAATGCAGACAGATGTAAGCCTGCAGTCCGTTGCTGGTGTCCTCGGCAAAGATCAGACGTTCATATCCGGGCGGCGGAGTTTCTTCGCTGATGATCAGGGGCATGATTTCACCATTCGTTTGTATGGTAGGAGTGTCGTCAATTCGATCCATCGGGATCATCACTTCCAGCCTATGGCCCTGTGCCGGGTTGAAAAACCGCTTTTCCAAGGTATTCTGAAACAAAGTGAGTGTTTTTCACTACATATTAAAGGAACAATAGTGCCTTATTCTACTGATCAAGTGGATCGAGAGATTCTTCGAGCGTTACAAGAGGATGGACGCATGTCATTGGTCCAACTTTCGGAACGCATTGGCCTGTCCGCCACGCCTTGCAAACGCCGGTTGGCGCGCCTTGAGGAATCTGGGCTGATTTCGGGCTACAGCGTTCGCATAGACCGTAAAACGGCAGGCTTTCCGATCACAGCTTTCATCTCGGTTGAATTGGAGAGACAGGACGCCGAAAAAGTGGCCGACTTCCAGCGCCAGGTTGCGCTGTTTGACGAAGTGGTGACTGGAACGTTGATGACCGGCGCGCAGGATTTCCTGTTGGAAGTTGCCGTTGAAAGCCTTGAAGAGTTTGAGACGTTCCTACAGACGAAACTAATGCGCCTACCGGGATTACGTGTGGTGCGTTCACGGTTCGCTTTGCGCCAATTTATCAATCGAACGCGCATCCCATATTGAGAGCATAGCGAGTTTGATCTGCGCTCAATCTATCGCTATCAGAAGACAGCTCTTGGCGCGCGAGTTTCTTCAGGAAGTAAAGTGCAAGATTATTCACGGCCGCCATTTAAAACACATCTGTCAAATGGCAATCAAAACCGATACTTGCAGGTTTCTAACTTTTCTCCACCTGTATGCTAAGTGAGTCTGGTGCTGCATAGTCTACGTCTAAAGCAGTAGTGACGGGCCTACTGAGTATCGGAATACCTTAGACAAGTTGATAGCCCCATTGACTCAGAAAAAATGGGCCCAGGATTTCTCCCAGGCCCGATCTGCTTTCAGGCTGGTTGCCGTTTAAATTAAGATCAGGGTCTTCCGCAACTTCAGCCCGCTTCCGATCCCAAAGAAGGCAGTTCCGCCGTCGTTAAGAACCCCGAAAACTTCAACTGCGGTTTCGAGCAGGTTCTGGATAGACGCAGCGTCATTCACCGTATTGACGTGAGCGATTTCAAAGCGAACCTCGGCAACGTGCGTCATGTAGTCCGCCGGGGTAACGAAATTGACGTCGCGTTCAGCAACCTTGGTGCCAAATCCATAAGAAGGGTTCAGGCCGACACCAGCGTTGGAAACAACCAGGGCGCGACCATTGGCATCTAGCAGAGTGACTCGTGCTTAGATCCTGAACCACGATTGGACTCGACGATCTCAATTTTGCTTCTGCGCCTTTTACCTTTGCAGCGAATGGCGACATAGGTGAAGCTACACCGCGGCACAGTCTGGCAAGATGAATGACCGCTTTGGGTCGCCCGTGAAGGCGACCCAACTGCACTATATTTCAATGGCTTCGGCGATAGCTAGGGCATCCTCGAGTTCGACGCCGAGGTATCTGACAGTATTGTCCATCTTGGTGTGGCCCAGAAGGAGTTGAACAGCACGAAGGTTTCCGGTCTTCTTTTAGATCTGAGTAACCTTGGTTCTACGCATCGAATGTGTACCGTAGGCGCTTGCCTCTAGACCGATCGACGTGACCCAATCCCTGACGATCCGTGCATATTGGCGTGTTGAGATGTGCAGGCGCTCATGAAAGCGGCCCGGCCAAAGATACTCGGATCCGACCATGAGTTCATCTTCCATCCACTTCTCGACCGAAGCCCGCGTTCCTTCGGAAATCTCGAAGCGCACAGGTTTCTGAGTCTTGCTCTGACGTACTGATGCTCGTTCCTTGATCTGGCCGGATGCCATCACGTCGACGACTTTCATTTTCACGAGATCGCAGCCGCGAAGCTTGCTGTCGATCGCCATATTGAACATTGCGAGGTCGCGATGGTTTTCGGCCAGTTCAAATCGCACCCGGATTGCCCAGTCGTGCTTTGGTTTCAGTGGTCGCTTCTGGCCAACGATCCGGCCCTTGTTCCAAGCAGGGCGAAGTGCCCGAATGGCGGGTAAGTTCGGTGTTTCCATGACTGATCCTTCGATCCGCCATGCCCTCCCAAACGATAACCCGACGTTGACCAAGGAAGTCTATCATAACACGCAGCACTGCTACCGGTGGCGGCAGTGAGCCCAAAGTTGCCGTTAATGGGGTTGCGGCGAACGTAGGCTTTGGCCGTCCATAGTGGTCATTCGCTGAGACAGCACGATCAAGGGTTGCTAAGTTTGGGTTCGGTGGGTTGCGTGCGAAAGCCTTTGCTTCAGAAGTGGCCATGCCGGGTGGAATTGACGTTGCGAACATGAACCCAGAAGGTCAACTGCACGCGCAGAATCCGTCAGCTTCGCCAATACTCCGAGTTTGAAATCTGAACCTGGGGCGATCTTAGGTTTACAGGTTCGACCTGTTACTTTGGGGCGGAACCGTATCAAGACGGTCTCCGTGTTAATACACTGTAGATTGCTGGCGTCTGCACCTCTCAATTCAATTTCTTCTGTAAAAACGATGCAAGACTAAGTCGGTAAGATTACGCTAGTTGCTTTAGCCGGGGCATCAACTCCAAGAGTTCCCGTGTGTACGGGTGCTCTGGAACCGCGAACAATGAGTCCGTCTCCTGAACCTCAAGCAGCTTCCCATGACGCATCACGCCCACCCGGTCACACATCTGACGTACAACCGGGAGATCGTGGCTGATAAATAGCATAGTCAAGCCGAGGTGGTCCTGCAGGTCTTTAAGGATGTTTAGGATTTGCGCCTGAATGGATACATCTAAGGCGCTAGTCGGCTCGTCGCAGATTAGAAAACGGGGCTGAGTTGCAAGGGCGCGAGCAATACAAATGCGTTGACGCTGCCCACCAGAAAATTCATGTGGATACTTACGCCACGCGTCCTTGGCCAGCCCAACCCAGTCAAGCAATTCGCGCACACGCGGTTCGACAGCGGGCTTGGGCAGAATTTTATGATGATGGATCGGTTCGGCCACGAGGTCCCCGACCCTCATACGCGGATTGAGGCTGGAAAAAGGATCCTGAAAGATCATTTGAATTTGGCGGCGATACGCTTGTAGGGCTTCTGCTCCCATGGCAGTCACATCTTGTCCGTCAAAGATTATTCGTCCACCGTCCACGGGATATAGTGTGCCTATCATCCGCGCGACAGTGGACTTGCCAGAGCCGCTTTCGCCGACAAGGCCAAAAACCTCACCGTCCCGAATGTCGAAACTGACCTGATCGACAGCGGTTAAGTATTGCCGCTGTGATGGCAACAGGCCGCCCTTTTGCAGGAACGTCTTGGTGATGGACTCGACCTCAAGCAGTTTGCCCGATTTTGACAAATCGGTCTTGTCCCAATGCGCCGCCAGATCGTCTATCTTGAAGGTTCTTTCCCGCTCACCATAGCTGACCATCGGAAAGCGTTCTACTTTGGCATGAGGTCGTGGCACGGCGGCAATCAGGGATTTGGTGTATTCATGTGTTGGTGCGCCGAGGATTTGGTCGGTGGTGCCGCTTTCGACCACATGGCCGGAATACATGACGGTGACCGTATCGGTGGTGTCAGCAATAACGCCCATATCGTGGGTCACAAGGATCACGCCAACTTGGCGTTCCTTGGCCAGTTCCTTGATCAGATCCAGCACTTGCGCCTGCACCGACACGTCCAGAGCTGTGGTGGGTTCATCCGCGATCAGAACGCTGGGTTCGGTACAGAGCGCAAGCGCGATCACCACCCGCTGACGCATCCCGCCGGAAAACTGGTGCGGGTACTGGTTGAACCGATCCGCCGGGTCCGGGATGGACACGCGATCCAGCAGGGCAATGGCGCGCTTTTTGGCCTCGGACGCGGACAGGTCGAGGTGCAGCTGGATCGTCTCGACCAATTGCTCGCCCACCGTGAACAGCGGGTTCAGCGAGGTCAGCGGATCCTGAAAGATCATCCCGATCTCTTTGCCCCTGATCCGGCGCTTGTCTTCGGCGTCCAGTTCGTCGATGCGGCGACCGTTCAGCCAGACCTCGCCCTCGGAGACATGGGCCGGGGGGTCCAGCAGGCCGATCACAGCATTGCCGGTCATGGACTTGCCTGCGCCGCTCTCGCCAACAACGCCACGAATTTCACCGGGGTGGAGGTCGTAGGTCACATGCTCTACCGGCTTGAAGACACCGTGGCGGGTGGGGATTTCCACTGTAAGGTTGCGGATCGAAAGAACGGGATCAGTCATTTCAGCCTCGGGTTCAGAACATCACGCAGCCAGTCGCCCAACAGATTCACACTCAATGCCAGTGCCAATAGGGTGCATGCCGGGAAGAACAGGATCCACCACTCGCCCGAGAACAGGAAGCCCTGCCCGATACGGATCAGCGTGCCCAGCGACGGCTGCGTGGGCGGCGCACCAACACCAAGGAAACTGAGTGTCGCCTCGGCAATGATAGCCAGCGCAAGCGAGATGGTTGCGATCACCAGCACCGGTGAAAGCACGTTGGGCAGGATGTGGCGTAGCATGATGGTCAGCGGTCTTTGCCCGATGATGCGCGCGGCGGCGACATAATCCTTGTTCTTCTCGACCAGCGTCGCGCCCCGGACGACCCGAGCAAACTGCACCCAGTCGGACAGACCAATCGCCAATATCAGCACCCAGATCGCCATCTGATCACGGTATTCAATGGGCGTGATGCCCTTGGCGATGCCAAAGATCAGCATTGCCAGAAGGATTGAAGGGAAGGTCAGTTGCACATCCGCAGTGCGCATGATGATCGTTTCGGTCCAACCGCCGAAGTACCCGGACAACAGGCCCAGAATGATCCCTAAGATCATGGCAAACATGACGGCAGCCACTCCGACAAAGAGCGAGATCCGCATTCCGTATAGGATTGTGGAAAACACATCCCGCCCCTGATCGTCGGTCCCCATCAGGAAACTATCACCGGTGAAGGCATTCGGCTCCATGGGCGGGGTGAAGCCGTTCATCAGGTTGAGGCTTGAAGGATCAAAAGGGTTCGTCGGCGCGATCAGAGGCGCGAAGATCGTTGCGAGGACAAGCAGCAGGGCCACTGCCGCAGACACCATGGCCACGGGCGAACGGCGAAAGGCATAGAACTGGTCGCTGTCCAAAATAGCTTGCAAACGGCTCATGCGCTGACCCTCAGACGCGGATCAATGAAGGCATAGAGAATATCGACCGCAAGGTTGATGGTGACGAAGATGACCGAGATCATCATGAGGTAAGCTGCCATAACAGGGATATCCACGAACTGGATCGCGTTGATGAACAGAAGCCCGAGGCCCGGCCATTGGAATACCGTCTCGGTAATGATGGCGAAGGCAATGATGGCCCCCAATTGAAGACCAATGATCGTGATGACAGGAACCATCGTGTTTTTCAAAGCGTGCCGAAAGTTTATGGTATGATCGCTCAGGCCCCGGGCGCGAGCAAAGCGGATGTAGTCTTGCCGAAGAACTTCCAGCATCTCGGACCGAACCAGCCGCATGATCAGGGTCATCTGGTAAAGGCCCAGCGTAATTGCGGGAAGGATCAGCGCTTTAAGCCCGCTGCTGGTCAGCAACCCGGTGCTCCACCAGCCCAGATCCACGACCTCTCCGCGCCCGAAGCTGGGTAGCCAACCAAGCTCAACCGAGAAGATGTATATTAGCAAGATACCGATCAGGAAGGTTGGCAAGGACACACCGATCAGTGATGCCGACATGATGAAATTCGCGGCAAACCCATCTCGTCGGATTGCGGTGAACACACCCAGAGCAATGCCCAAAACAATAGCAAGTACGGCAGAGACCAATGCCAATTCCAACGTTGCCGGAGCGCGCTCGGCCAGGATTTCCGCAACCGGGCGGCCTTGACGGAAGCTGACGCCGAAATTCCCTTGCGCCGCTTCCTGCAAGAATTTCACATATTGCACCGGAAACGGCCGATCGAGGCCCAGCTGAGCGCGCAGACGTTCTACATCTTCCATAGTCCGTTCCTGCCCCAGCATATTGTCGATCGGGTCGCCAACAAAACGGAACATGGAAAACGCGACAAGGCCCACGACGAACAGAACCAGCGCCGACTGGGCTACACGCTTGATTATATATGACAGCATTTAGTTAACCGTGACCCAGCGTAGAAGGAAGAAGTTGTCCGGCCGTTGTGTCAGCTCGATATTGCTGCGCACGCCCCAGACCAGTGGCTGGACATAGAGTGGTACATAGGCCACGTCGTCTTGAAGGATACCCGCGACTTCATCCAGCATTGCCTGACGTTTAGGCTCATCAATCTCAGATTGGATCATCGGCAGTAACTCGTCCACGCGCGCGTTGGAGTAGCCGCCGAAGTTCCACGAGCCCAACTTCTTTTCCTCGTTCGGAGTAGAGGCCAGAAAGCGCACGGGATGTTCGGCATCAAATGTACCTGGCGACCAACCTAAAAGGTACATGTCAAAATTGTCGGCCCGCAGTTCCGGCCAGTAGTTCTGCACCGGCATCGCGTCGAGCGTCACATTCAATCCAACTTGTGACAGCATGGCGGTGATCGCCTGACAAACGGATTCGTCGTTCAGATACCGATTGTTAGAGCACTTAAAGCTGACCTCGGATCCATCCGCCCCGGCCTCGGCCAGTAGCGCTTTCGCACCTTCAGGATCATAAGCATAAGGGTCTGCGTTCGCAGCAGAATACCCCCGCATTGCTGGGCTGACCAATTGGCTGGCCACTTCGGCGTTGCCACGCATGATGGTTTGCAGGATGGCAGGTGCATTCACCGCCTTCGCAACCGCTTCGCGAACACGCGGATCGAGGAACAGGTCCGAGCCACCTTGCCCGGCCTCGCTTGCGCCTTCCTGCTGGTCAAAACCCAACATGATAACACGCGCTTCGATGCCCTGAATGACCTTAACGTCTGGATTGCCTTGCAATCGGGCGACATCTTGAATGGGCACCGGATTGATGAAATCCACATCACCGGCCATGAGCGCCGCCAGAGCTGTCGCAGGGTTCTGGATCGGAACCAGTTCGGCGCGAGTCAGGTTGTGTTCTGCTTCGCCCCACCAGCTCTCAAAGGGTTCCAGAACAGTGCGCAAGCCCGGCTCTCGCGCGGCGACGCGGAAGGCACCGGTGCCATTGGCGTTCAGGGTCGCGTAGTTGCCGGCCTCTTTGTCGGGGAGTGCTGCGTCATTTGTCTCGGCCCAACTGCTATCCATGATCATCCAGTTAGCGATGCTGTCCGGGAAGATCGGGTTGGGCGCAGTCGTCATGACGTCGACGGTAAAGTCGTCAACCTTCACCACCTCGCTGACCGGTGCGAACCAGCTGCGGGTGTCCGAATTCTCGTCCGAGGCGCGTTGATATGAGAACATCACGTCATCCGCATTGAACTCGGCCCCATCATGAAATGTAACGCCCTCGCGCAGCTTGAACCGCCAACCTGCGCCGTCCCCGATAGTTTCCCAACTGGTTGCTAGCGCCGGTTCGATGGTCATATCCTTACCCCGCCGAACAAGCCCCTCGTAGACATTATTCAGAAACCCCAGCACAGGTGCAGAGTTGACCGCATGAGGATCCATCGTTTGCGGGTCTGTTTTGACGGCAAATGTGAACTCATTAGCTGCGACAGGTAAGGCAAGCGCTCCCAAGAGCGCGGCAGTGGTCAGACGTTTCATGATTGCTCCCACTTTTTGGTGGCGGGCCTCGCATGCCGAGGCCCGACCACGTTTCTTAATTCAGGCCGAAATGTTTGACCATTGGCTGATCTTCGGGATCTACGTTGATATCCAGGTTTTCTGCCATGCCCCAGTTCAGCACCTGGTGGTGGATCGGGATATATAGCTGTTCGTCCTGCACCACACGCCAGATCTCAGCGATATCCTCATTGCGCTCGACAAGATTAGTGTTCGAGGCCAACGACTTAATCTTGGCGTCTAACTCATCGTTGTCAAAACCAGTGCCGTTCCACGTGCCAATATCGCTTTCGCGGCCATGAACTAGGAAGTTGAAGATGTACTCCGAGTCATAAGTCGGAACGCCCCAACCCAGCATGTAGAAATCGGTCTTTCCGTCAGTGATCAGCGGGAAGTGCTGCGCTTTCGGCTTGGCATCAAGATTTACGGTAATACCGATTTGACCCAGCATCCCGACAGCGGCCTGACAGATACCTTCATCGTTGATGTAGCGGTCATTGGGGCAATCCAGCCGGATTGAGAAACCGTCGGGATAGCCTGCCTCTGTCAACAGGGCTTTCGCACCTTCGATATCCGTGCTGCTTTCGGCGTCCATGTCGGCGGTCCAGCCGTTAACGAAGGGCGGTGCAATCATCCCGGCAGGTTGCGACTGACCGCGCATGACTACCTGCTTGATGGCATCGCGGTTGATCGCCTTGGACATAGCCTGACGCACACGCACATCTGCAAGAGGGTTCTTGCCATCGACGTTATCCGCTTCGATATCGTCCCCACCCTGGTTCATGCCAAAGAAGATCACCCGGTTCTGCGGCGCTTGTTTGACGACTAGCCCATCCACCGCATTCACTCGATCCAGATCCTGCACCGGCATATCCTGCAGGAAGTTCACCTCGCCCGACAGCATCGCAGCAACGCGGGTGGCATCGTTCTGGATCGGTGTATAGATGATCTCGCTGATCGCCATCGGGAATTCATCTCGACCCCAATAATCCTCGTTCCGCTCCATTACGGTTTTCACGTCAGGCTCACGGCTCACCAGTTTGTAGGGGCCGGTGCCGTTCACATTGGTGGTTGCAAAGGTGATCTCGCCACCTTCAAAATCCTGAACGTCAACTGCGTTGTTCGCCTCGGTCCAACCTTTGTCCATGATGAACAGATCCGTCAGGTTCGCCGGTAGGATCGGGTTCGGACCATCGGTTACGATCTCGACCGTATGGTCGTCGACTGCGCGCACTTCGACGATCGAATTGATCAGCTCTTTCATATCCGAGTTCGGCTGTTTAGCGCGATTGATGCTGAAAACCACGTCTTCTGCAGTGAAATCGGCGCCGTCATGGAATTTCACACCCTGACGCAGATTGAACACCCAGACATTCGGATCACTCTCGCTGGGAGCCCAATCCGTGGCTAGTGCGGGTTCGAAGGCGCCGGACGTGTCTCGGATAATCAGAGGTTCATACATCTGGTGGCGCACAGTATGCGTGGGGCCTTCGTTTTGTGAATGCGGGTCAAGTGTCAGCGCATCCCCCGAGCGCGCCCAACGTAGGGTTTCTGCGTTGGCCAACGACGTCGTCGTCATCAATAGCGCAAGCGCGAGCATTTGTTTATTCATTATTTTCTCCCATATTGCAGTCGTTTAGCTGCATTGAATTCACGATACTATGTCGCAAATTTCTGTGACCTTGTGGTGTGGATAGCATACCAACTGCGAATGCATGTCAATCGTTCAACCCGGTGCTGAGTTGCCAAACGTAAGCGACCTGGGAATTTTGGAGGACAGCTACTGTATTAAAAAAAATGCATCATCCAAGCGCGCGCAGCAGAGGCGAGAACAAAAAATAGCGACAATTAGCGAAAGTGCGAAACACCCTGCGAAACTCTCGCACAGCCTAGAACACGAAAAAGAAGGAGAATCCAAAATGTTCAATGAATTCAAGTGGTGCGGGTGGAGGGACTTGAACCCCCACGCCTTGCGGCGCCAGAACCTAAATCTGGTGCGTCTACCAATTTCGCCACACCCGCACGACCGGCCTTGAGCGCCGGATTGACGTGCTCAATAACAAAGGCTGCGACCGAGTGCGAGAGGGAAATTGGCTTTTGGCAAAGATTATTGCCCCCTTATTGGCGACAATCTTGGCGAGGCTGATCGTCATACCCGGCGCGCAGAATCCACGCCTCTGAGGGTGCGTGAGTAGACTGAATCGGGCCAATAGTCCCAATTTATTGAATGTTTGGAACTTAGATCCCTGGCGAAAATCAGTACGACAGCATTTGATACCTCAATTGGTCGTCCTACCAATTGTTGACGATTCATGCACATTAAAGATGGCCGAAAAATTACACTCGCTTACGTTGAGTTATCTGGTTGAAAGACGGGCGCACCTAACACGGTTGCTTCGATCATCGCACCGGGAGGGTCGGAAAACCGGCTCGTAGATAAAATCTCTTATCGAATTTATATTGTTATAAAACAATATATTACCAACCAATCTCTCAAGTTAATTCATCCTATGAACAACGCCTTGCTCTGCTCTGGCGTCTTGATCCTTCAGTGCCGAAATTCCCCCTACTCGGCCATGAGTTGAGCGATCCTAGGGGTCGCGACCATATTTGCGCCACAATTCAAACGCCAAAAAATCTTATTCGCGTCAAAATAACACCGCCTTGCCAACAATTATGGAGAGCGGGAATTAATGAGTCTTTTTGCCTTCGGGCAAGTACGAGTTTCTTTTTTGCTCAACTCGAACACGAGGGTCTTAGCCGTGACCAATATGATGAACGCTGCTTCTGCCGAGCAAGACGCCATTGGTCTTGCCCGTGAAAGTTTTCTTGGTGAACTGAAGTCCTTGAACCGGAATCATCCGAACACAGGCTTCGGCGTGTCATTGCGTACGCATTCGGGGGGTCACTACCTGTTGGCCAACTCGCGTATGCCGCTGCCCCGAACGAAATCAAAATGTTTTCCGACTGGGCGTCGCCTGGCCCTGCTGGAAAACAGTGAACAGTTCAGCGAGATCGAAGTGCTTGCAGATTCTCAAGCTTATGAAACGATCTCACCCGGTGACGAAGCCGACATTCTGGGCACTGCGCTGAATCTGATCGCGCGTATCGACATCATGACCAGCTCTCCTGACGGTCAGGACCACAATCCCATCGCTGCCACTGGAACCGGAGGCTGACCATGGCCCGAAACGACCATCTTCTGTCCGTTGGAAATGAGGCGCTGACGCCGATGACTTCGGCCATGACTGCCCTGTCTACGCAGATCGACCAATTGACAGAGGTAGCAGATGCGCGATCCTCGGCGCGGTTAGCAACGCTCAAGACGAAGATGGAGAATTTTACGGCCAGTGTGACACTGGTTGGGCAGGTCAAGGCTGGCAAATCCTCGATCGTGAACATTCTGGCCGGGCGCCCCGCCCTGCTGCCGTCGGATGTGAACCCGTGGACCTCGGTGGTAACCACGCTGAACATCAACACCCGCACAGAAGGCGACAAAAAAGCCAAGTTCACCTTTTTCGAACAAGAAGAGTGGGACAACCTGATGGTCGGCGGTGGCCGATTGGGAGAACTGGCCAATCGCGCCGGGGCCGATGATGAGATGGAAGATATTCGCCGCCAGATCGGCGAGATGAAGGCCAAATCCGAATCCCGCCTGGGCCAGCATTTTGACCTGATCCTGGGACAAAGCCACCAGTATGACTATTTCGACGACGAACTGATCCAGCGCTATGTCTGTCTGGGCGATGACGAAGACCCGGATATCAACCCCAAGACCGGGCGTTTTGCCGACGTCACCAAATCTGCGGAACTGTTCATGGACATTCCGCAATATCCGATTTCGCTGAAACTCTGCGATACACCCGGCGTGAACGATACGTTTATGGTGCGCGAACAGATTACGCTGCGCAGCCTGCGCGGGTCCGAGGTTTGCGTTGTTGTTCTGGCCGCCAGCCAGGCGCTGACCACCATGGATATGGCGCTGATGCGGATCATCGCACAGTTTGAAAACCGCCAGATCATCCTGTTTGTGAACCGCATCGACGAACTGTCAGATCCGGTCAATCAAGTGCCGGAAATCCGCGACCGCATTCAGGACACGCTGAAACAGAATAATATCGACACGAGCACAAGCGTTGTGTTCGGCAGTGCCCTTTGGGCCGAAGCCGCCCTGACCGGCAATCCCGACATTTTGACAGAAGAGTCGCGGCAAGCCCTGAATACCTTCTATTTGGCAGCAGGGTTTGGTGATCAGGCCCCGTCGCTGGATAAAATCTGGGCATTGTCGGGTCTTCCCGATCTGCTGCTGGCGATGAATGAACGGATCGCTGACGGAGCGGGCACTCGCCTGTTGGATCGCGTCCGGCATCGCGCCCGCAATATCGCCAGCCAGATTCGGGCGACGGCTGTGGCCAAGAACCTGTCCGACGGCCAAGGGATCGTGCGGGATCTGGATGGTGTGACCCCGGAAGAGGCAATCGCCAAGGTTGCTGAGGAATACGATAAGAAGGCTGCGGAACTGACGACCGCCTTGCGCGACAAAGTGCTGGAACGTCTGAAATCGGCCGAGGCGAACTTTGTCAAACGCGCAACGGACTCTTTGATTTCGCATCTCGAACAGAATGGCGAGGAAGGCACTTGGCAATATGACCCGGCGGGTCTGCGCACATTGCAGAAAGCGGCCTATTTCAGCTTTGCCCGCGCGATGCGCAAAGAGGCAGGCGCGCTTTACAGTACCGCCGCGGCGGATGTCGAAGCGCTGTACCAGAAGCTTTTGGGCAACCATCTGGGTGAATTCAGCATCGAAGCCCCAATCGTCCCTCGCGTACCTCCGCCACTGGGCATCGGGCGCACCATTGCGCTGGACCTGCAAAGCACATGGTGGCGCCGCTGGTGGCAACGCCGCAAAGGGTTCGAAGCATACGCTGCCGATTATACGCGCCTGATCGCATCCGAGGCGAACTCGATCACCAAGGACCTTGAGGAAAATCAGATCGCTGCGGTTCTGGAAAATGTCCGGGCCGGGTTGTCTGACTTCCTGCGCGAGCAGGCCGAGACCCTGTTGAACATCTCGGCCTCAGCCGAGCAAGACCCAAGCCAGGCCGCGCTTATGGCCGGTATAGCACCCAAGAAATCGCGCGACGATATCCTGGGTGACATCCTGAAAGATCTTAGTAACGAGGCAGCATAAGTAGCGATATGGCAAAAGACACACAAACCCGCTTCGTCTCTCCTAAGGCATGGGAACGCATCGAGCAGTGGTCCCGACGCAAACCGATCTTTGCGCTGATGGGAGAGTTCAGTGCCGGAAAATCGACGCTGATGAACTTTTTGCTGCGCTCGCACGCGCTGCCAACGCAGGTCACGGCCACGCAACTGCCCCCCGTCTGGTTCAGTTGGGGAAAAGGTTCGGCCTATGTGCAGCGCCACGATGGTAGCCGCGAGAACATTACGCTGGACCAGCTTGATACCGTAGGGGTCAACGACGTTCAGTTCGTTCGCATTTTCCTTGAATCCGACATTCTGGAAGCGGTGGACCTGATCGACACCCCCGGCATTTCCGACCCGAAAATTTCCAGCGATGTCTGGCGTCGCGCGGTCGGGCAAGCCAATGGCGTGCTGTGGTGTACTCATGCCACCCAAGCCTGGCGCGAGACCGAGCGCGCGACATGGGTGTCTTTGCCCGAACGTTTGCAGCATAACTCGCTGCTGCTGGTGACCCGAGCAGATGTGTTGGGCCAGAAAGATCGCCAAAAAGTGCTGCGCCGCGTGAACCGCGAAGCCGGTCATCTGTTTAACAGATCGATCCTGTTTTCGGCTCGTGACGCGATCACGGCGCGGGACAAAAGCGGTGACGCCGAGCTGTGGGCCCGCAGCGGTGGCGGCAAGATGGTCGACAGCTTCCTCGAAATTACCGAACAGATCATGGACAACCGCGCCGATATGCTGGCGCGCTACCAGATCGACAACAGCCTGTCAGGCGGCCTTCGTGTTCAGCCAAATCGCCCCAAGCGAAAGGAAGAACAGGCCGACGAACCGGCGCCGTTGAAATTGGTCGACCCCGTATCCGAATCCGAGGCGGGTGGCGCAGACGAAGTGGTCACCAACTTCCCAATTCGTCCAACGCGTGTCGAGCGCCGCGCCGAGGATACCGACCGGGAAGAACGCATCGATGCGGCCGAGGCCGAGCGCCTGCGCGCCGAAATGGTGGCGGAAAAGCAGGATGCTGAACCCGTCCAGGACGCCCAAGAGGACGAGCTGCGCGCCTTTTTCCGCGACACACCGGACACCGGCCTGAACCTGTCCGAACACGTGCGGGGTTTCGACGAGGAAGACTCGTTCGATCTGCTGGATGATGACGAATTGGACGAAGATGACGATATCAACCTGTTGTCTGACCCCGAAGTGGACAGCCCTGCCGAAGAACTGGCCGCTTCGGACCCGATCCTTTCCTCGCCAGAAAGCGAGTTGGCAGACACGTCCGAGCAGAGTGAGAGCGCCGAACAGGCACCGGAAGACCGTCGCGCCGATGTCTCGGTGTCATCAATTACGGCTTTGCTGGCGGAACAGGCGAAAGGCGCAGATGATGAGTATGAGCCCGAGCCCGAATCCAGTGGTCTTGTGGACATGCAAGTTGTGCCGCTGTCCAACGGTGCTGCCCCTGACGAGGCAACCCCGGCCGCAAAAAACGGCGAAAAACTGGAAGACTTGCTGAACGTACCGGCAGGAAAACCGCTGAGCGCGGCGTCCATGTGGCGCGACATCACTGCGGATGAGGATTTGCCGGACGACGCTGAAGGCATGAAAAATGTGTTCGACGCGTTCCTCAAGGAATTCGACCAGATCGCAGCCGAACATTACGCACGTCAGGCCAAGGATTCGATGCATACGGTTCCGAACGCTTCGAAAAACGGCGGGGCGGAATTCCATGTGTTGTGACCCGAAGCGCAGGTAGCAAGCGATGACAATCGAAGCCGCATTGAACACCGCGATGGACACCATACCCGACTGCATTGCAGCCGGGTATGTCGATATGGAAACGGGGATGTTGCTGGCGACCAACACCTTGGACACAGACAGCGCGGACGTTCTGGACACTTTGGCCATTGCCGTGGCTAACCTGTTTCAGGGTCGCGGAGTCAAAGCCTTTGAGGAATTGTTGCGCTCGGCCACAGCAGAAGAGTCGGATAGTCCAGGATTTGGGGAAATCGCGGTGTTTTCGAACGATCGGCTGCACATCTTTCTGCGGACCCGGGAATATCCCGATCACGTGGTCTGCTACATCTGTCACAACAGCGCCAATGTCGGGTTGGCGTTGACCAAATCGCATCTCAGCCTGGGGCCGGTAGCGGCTGCAGTTTAGACCGGACCAGAGGGGGGTCACGGCATGATGGACACGGACATACTTGATCTGCTCGACAATATCGGTCGCGCATCTGTCGCCCGCCTGAATCCGGCGGTGACCGTACCAGGCGAAACAGCCCAGGCGCGGCGCGAAAAGGTTTTGCGTACCATTCGCGGCACCATCCTGCCCCGTCGGTTGGAATTCACCGCCGCCAACGGCGATTGCCTGGCGATTGAGGTCAACAGCTCTCGGGTGACGGATGTGTTTCGCGTGCAATCCGGTATTGCCCCGGATTTCGAAACAGAATCGCGTGAGGATCTGGCCGTCAAACTGGCGCAGCTGGTCACGGACATCGCCTGCGCTCCTGCTCCGCTTGAGCTTGTTTCCCTGCAACCAGACACGGCGCTTGAGGCGGATGACGTTGGCATAACCTACAGCGAGATCGAAACCGCCTGTGAAAACATAGAAGTGCCGACAGAGCCGGTTATTTCCATTGTTGCGGATGCCGACCCGGACGAAATAGCATCCGCCGATGAAGCTCTGGAAAGCGAAGAAAACGACACTCTAGCGCAGCGTTTCTATGACGGGTCCGAGCGGTTTGCACAGGGGCGTGTTCTGGCAGCCGGGGCCGACGGAGCAGCACTGCAAAAGGCAGGTGATTGCCAAGAAAATGGATCATTACACCCCGATTCCGGCCTGCTGGCCCGCTTTGCCCGCGATCTTGCTGGTTGGAATGGCGACAGCGCCGCCGTGATGGACCATCCGCAATTGATTGTCATGCGCCCTTCGGGTGGCAAAGACGCCGGGCTGGCAATCCTGAACGATGGTAAAAAACTGGCAATGGCCGTACACGAGGCGCGCAAGCTGGGTGCCGTCGTCAATCTGTGGACCAACATAAAGAGGCCGGACGGATGATTTCGGCCAAAACATTCAATTTTTCGACTAATTCTATCCGTGATTACAAGTTACCAGGGTAAAGTTTATGAGTGAAAACAACCGTCGCGAGTTAATCCGTATTGCCGATGACATGAACGGCACCTCTAATGAAGAGACCCGCCAGTTCATTTCGCGAATTGTCAGCGACCTGACGAATCTGAAACCTTCGATTGCCTTTGTCGGGCAGATCAAGGCCGGCAAATCCCGTTTGATCAACGGCTTCACCGGGCAGGCCGAATACCTGCCGTCGGATGTGAACCCGTGGACGACGGTGATTACCGATATGCATTTCGGCCACCCATCGGGACGCACCGCAGGGGCCGAATTCCACTTTTTCGACAACCGCCAGTGGCAAGCGCTGATCGCCGAAGGCGAAGAGCTGCGCAACATGTTCCCCGATGACGAGGACAGCTATAAGCGCGAAATGATTGAAGAGCAGGTCGAGGCGATGAAAACCCGCGCCAAGCTGCGTCTGGGTGAAAGCTATAAACACCTGCTGGGTCAGCATCACGATCTGGATGACCTGAATTCGGACGATCTGGCGCGCTATGTCTGTGCCGGGGATGATCCGACCGAAGAGGGTGAGCACGACCCTGGATCAGATCGTGGTCTTTACAGCGACATCACCCGCAAGGCCGAGGTCTATTTCGACATCGGCCACTTCCCGTTCCCGCTGACAGTGACGGACACGCCGGGCGTCAACGACCCGCTTTTGATCCGCGAGGAGATTTCGCGCCAGTACCTCAAGGAATCCGACTTCTTTGTTGTGGTTCTGTCTGCGCATCAGGCCCTGTCGCGCGCCGATCTGAAACTGTTCCGCCTGATGCAGGCGCTGGAACTGGGTCAGATCGTAGTCTTCATCAACCGCGTCGACGAATTGGGCGGTGGAGCCGAAGATGCGGGCAAGGTCCGGGCCGATGTGATGGACGGTCTCGAAAAAGCACTTGGCAATTCGGATATCGATGTGCTGATGGGCAGCGCCCAGTGGGCGCACTATGCGCTGACCGGGGACGAAACAGGTATCAACCATGATGAGGTCCTGGCCTGGCTGCGCGCGCATCCGGAACAAATGAAGCAATATCTGGACGGGGTCGAAGAAATCAAACGCGGCTCGGGCCCGATCAGCCGCGAAGGCGTCTTGCGGTTTGCCGCCATGATCGCTTCGGGTTTGCCAGACCTGCGCCGTCACGTGACCAGTGCGCTGACCGAGGGACCGCGCAATGAACAGCTGCGGATGGCTTGGCAGCACCTCAACAGTTTTGCCCAAGGCGAGCTTGAGCGCAGCAAGGCCCATCTGCGCGTCATCGAAGAGGAAATCAGCCCTGCCCCCGACAGCGGTGACGAGAATAGTAAGACGCTCGCCGATCTGCGCACACTGGTAACGCAAAAAACCTCGGAAATCGTCAATGACATGGACGATGTTCTGGCCAATCTGCGCGGGGTCATGGACGATACCGTGGCCGAGTCTGTCTCGGCTGTGGTTCGGGGACCGAATGGCGACTCACCCCTGCTTGCTAAGGGTGGGGATACCGAACTAAACTTCACTCCGCTGCGCGACCGAATGCGCGAGTTGGTTCAAGGGGCCACGCAAGTGGTGCGGCAGCGGATGCTGAGCGAATTGTACTCGATTGACATGCAAAGCAATGCCGCCTTGCGCGCCCTGCCCGGCTGGCAAGACCCAAGCGACAACCGCATGAATACCAGTGCCGTGCGCTGGTTTCGCCCGGATACCACAGCTCTGACCCGCGGCATTACGGTTGAACTGCGGGTCAGCTGGTTGTCACGTCTGATTTCACGCAAAAGCGTTGTCGCCCGCGCCGAACGCATGATCGTTCAGGAATTCGAGATGATCGGCGATGATCTGGTAGACACCGCCCGCAGCGATTTGTTGGAACGCCTGAACACCGTTCTGGACCATTATCTGGCCTTGCTGGCCGGGCATCTTGAACATCGCATTGGAAGCGGCGAAACCAATGAGCGCACCGAGGCCCAAATGGCCTTTGATCAGGCACAGCGCATCGTGGCAGAACTAAGCGCAGTATTCGGCGCGGATGACGTAGACAAATTACTAGCAGAGGCGGCGGAATGATCGAATTTCCCGGAACCGAACAGGAAGTAAGACAACTTGAACGCTTTCTGACCGTGACCGAAAACCTGACAGCCGATGAGTCACTGGGCGATATGCGCGATAGAGCGCTGGCCCATGCCGAACGGCTGTCCAACGCGGTCAACATCGGTTTTGCCGGGGAATTCGGGGCTGGCAAGTCCAGCCTTGCCAACATGTTGGCCGGGGCCGATATCCTGCCCACCGGGCCACAACACCTGAAATTGCCACTGGTTATCGTCGCCTATTCCGAAACTCCGGAAACCACCGTGGGCTGGTGGGATCGTGAACCCAAGATTTATTCCGGCATCGCTCTGGAAAAAGCAGCCGCGGATGAACCCGATTTCATTTCGGTTGGGCTGAACACCCCTGCCCTGCAGGAAATCTCTTTGTTCGATCTGCCGGGAACCGGTGCGCTGGACGACAATTACAAAGAGACGCTCGATCTGCTGAAATTCGTCGATTGTGCGATCTGGTGTACCAACGGGACCAATGCCTGGCGTGAAACCGAACGGCATCTGTGGGTACAAGTCCCGCAAGAGCTGCGCGCCAATAGTCTGCTGGCCGTCACCCACACCGATCTGCCCCATGTCAGCGAAGCACTGGATCGGGTTCTGTCGCGGCTCAACAAGGAAAAGGGCGATTTGTTCCGCTCAGTCGTGCCTATTGGCACGCCGGTTGCCGTCCGCGCCATGGCGCAGGAGCCCGAGCCCGATTTTACCCTGTGGGAAACTTGTGGTGGCCAAAATCTGGCCGAACAGGTTTTAGAGATCGCATCCGCCCGCCGTCTGGCTGACCTTGAAGCCGCACAGGCAGACCTGAAACAGGACTTTCTGCCCTTTCTGGAAACGCTGGACCTGCCCGAGGCCGAGCCGCAGCCGGCCGACACTACCTCGATGCATGCCACGCTGGAATCCGCACTGCCGCCGCTTGAAAACCCGATCCTCGAGGACTGGCTGGCCGCAATTGCCAGCATCTACGAAGACCTGCGTGAATCGTCGGATATCGAACCGTCGGCCTTTTTGCATTCGTGCCAGGAAATCGTCGAAGATTTCGCCGAACGGTTAGAGCAAGGGGGAGAAATCGACCCCACGGCCGACTGGATCCCGGGCGAGTTCGAAAAGGCCACCGACCTGTTGTTGTTGTTGCAATTTGAAAGCGGTGACGCCCCCTTGAAGGACGCGATCAGCATTCTGGCACAGCTCAGCGATAACCTTGCCTGGGCAGGCAGCCGAGTGGATTCGGCGCAGCCAAAAACCGGAACCTGATAACTTCTCGTTAAAATTGAGTCGCGATACAGCGATTCGAATGCCCCAGAATCGCACCTAAAACTTTCTGACTCCGTTGACCAAGCGGAGACAAACAGTCGATCAGCTTGCATTTTGTGCAGGCTGATTTTCAACATTTAGAGACACCACCTCATCTAAATACAATATGTAGTATTGATCCGAAAACGGTCCATAGTGAAGCCATGAGGCGGCCCCAATAAAGTCAAATTTGAAACGTCTAACCGTCTTAAGTGTCCTGCGGTTGTGTTTGGTTGTGAGTTCGAGGGCGATTTAGCCCAGTTAAATAAACCGCAAAACGATCAGAACGGGCGGAAAGAAATGAGCCACAACCAGGCGGTCGGTGCATCGCACGACGAACCGAAAATTGAAGGACTTCAACGCGGCGCAAAACTACTGCGCGGTCAGTATGAAATCCTGCGTTTCCTAAGCAATGGCGGCTTTGGGATCACTTATTTGGCCCGCGACAGCCTAGAGCGTGACGTGGTTATCAAAGAGTGCTTTCCGGGTGCCTTGTGCCGCCGCAATGGCGACATGGTCGAACCCGCCGATCCTGACCACAAGGACGATCTGCGCGCCATCATTGATTTGTTCATTCAAGAGGCACGCAACCACGCGCGTCTGGTGCATCCCAATATCGTAGACGTCCACCAGGTCTTTGAAGACAACAACACCGCCTATATCGCGATGGATTTCATCAAGGGATGCGATCTGTTGGATTACGTTGAGAACTCCGACAACAAGGCCGGGCCGGATTTCATCGTACAGGTGACCGAAAGGATGTTGTCTGCGGTGTCCTTCATCCACCAAAGCGGCATGCTGCATCGGGATATCTCACCCGACAATATCCTGATCAACGAGAACGGCGATCCGGTGCTGATTGACTTTGGCGCCGCGCGCGAGCAAGCGGCACAGCAATCCGCGGCTCTGTTGACCCTGCGGGTTATCAAGGACGGTTATTCCCCCCACGAATTCTATGTGCGTGGCGCCGATCAAGGCCCCAGCAGTGATCTCTATGTGCTGGCCGCCACGCTGTATCACGCCATCAGCGGAGAACGCCCAATTGATGGTCAGACCCGCCTGAACGCATTCAACAATGACCAGGACGACCCATACTCTCCGTTGGCTGGACAGTTCAAAGGCTACCCGGATGGGTTCCTTGAAGCGATCGACAAGGCGATGGAGGTTCACGTCACTGACCGCCTGCAAAGCGCGTTGGATTGGTTGCGCATGTTCCGCGGTCCGGGCGTGATGTTCGATACGTTCGACTATCGTCCGGTTTCCGTCATCGTTGCGATGGACCGCAAGGATGATGAGGTTGAAAAAGCCCGGATCAAAGCCGAAAGCGAAAACGCCGAGGCGGTGGTCACCGCACTACTGGCTGGCAACGCAGATCTGGCTCTGGGCAACGAAGATAAAAACGACGATGAACTGGCCAAGTTCACGTCCAAGGAAGACACGGCCGTCGCCGTTGACACTGTGGTCAAAAGTGGATCAGGCGGCAGCGGAAAACTGGTTGCAGGCATTGCCGTTGTTGTGGCCGGTCTGGCGGCGGGCGGATACTTCCTGATGACCAGCGAAAAACCGGAACCCGCACAGGACATTGCGGTTGTGGCCGAACCCGCAACGACCGAGACCACCACCCCAGCAACAACCCAGGTCGAAACTGAATCGGCAGCACCTGTCGAGCAGACTGCTGATACCGAAGCCCCTGTCGAGCAGGTGGCCAACACCGAACCTACGCCGGAACCAATTGAACCGGCACCCGTTACGGCAGAACCGACGCCAGAGCCTGTCGAGCAGACACAGGCCCCCTCGGCTGACACACAAGAGGCCCAAGCCCAGACAGCCGAACCTTCACCCGCAGCGGTTTCGTCGGGAACCCCTGCGGAAACGCAAGTTGCCTTCTCGCATTGGGATGTCGAGATTCCGTTCCAGTTCTCACGACGTCGTGTATCCACCGGCAGCATCATCGCCGTTACCGGTGTTGACCCGGCACAAGACATGTCGGTGATCGGCGATTGGGTCACGCGCGGCGCTGCGATCTATACGCTGAATGGCAAACCCATTCGCGAGAACGCAAGCTTCGCCGCGCATGTTCTGGATGATCTGTCCGTTGATCCTGACGGGTATATCCGTGTGACCGCGCGTTATCGTCCGCTGGGCAAGACCTTGGCACAGAACGGCTTGCTGGCTCTGCCTGCCATCCGTGTGATCGGTTTGGAAAACGGCATTGGCTTTACCGTCCGCAATGAAGATGGTCAGGGCTGGAAGGCGACTGTAACGACTGCCCCCACCGACACGGCGGGAAGCCTTCGGACTGGCGACGTTCTAATCTCGGAAGCGCAAACCGGGACCATCCTGAACGAAGAAGAAAGCCTGGATGCCCTGCTGGAAGCTCTGGTTTCGGACAATCTCACGCAGGCTCGACTGACCGTGCTGCGCAACGGGGCCGAAGCTGAGGCCGTGATGCAGCTAGCGCAGGAGTAATCTGACCGGTTCGAAAGTGATCTGCCGCAAAGTGAAAACGAAGGGTGGTGCCTGGAAATCCGCCACCCTGACGGGGACCGGCCCGTCGCGGCAGAAAAAAGTTGGTTTGATTTCCAAATTGTAAGTGCCGTTGTGCCGATGCGCGCAGAGGCGAGTAGCAGCCCCGCAGGACGAAAACCCTGTGTCAAAAAGCAAAGGTGTCGACACCATGTTCAAATATAAAAGCCCTCTCAGCCGGCTTCTCGAAGGTGCCGGCAAACCTAAAGAAGCAGAAACCGAAGTAGAAGTGGTCGCGGAAGAAGCCGCCGAGCCCGAGGCGGAAAAGCCCCAGCCGATTGCGGATTTCAACGCACTGCGTAACGCGCTGGCCGGTGGCAACATGTCGTCGGAATCCTACGAAGAAGCTGACGAACTGATCCCCGAAAAGGACATGCCCGAGTTTTCCGACGAGCCGGAAGAAGATGCCTCGGATGACGTCGTGGTGACCGAAGTGGTCGAAGAGGCCGAGGATAACATCTTCGAAACACCCGAAACCCAGCCCGAACCAGAAGAGCCGGTTGTAACCCTGCACATCGCCATCGACGAAGAGATCGAGGCGGAAGAAACCGCACAGGCCGAGGAGCCGCAGGAAGAGGCCATTCTTGAGGTTGTTGTTGAAACACTTGAGACCGCTCAGCCCGAGCCGGTTGAACCTGCGCAACCCGAACCAGTCGCTGAAATCGCGCCTGAACCAGAAATTGCACCGGAACCGCCTCAGCCGGTTCAAGCGCCCGCCTCCGAGGACCGCCGTGGCCGCGTCAAAACCACGTTCCTTGGTTTTGAACGCGCCGACACGCACGTTCAGGAGATGATCGAAAGCGCAGAACCGGTAGCCAAGACCGAGACTGCGCAGGAAACCTTCCCTGTGGGTTGGCTGGTCGTAACCGCCGGACCGGGTCGTGGATCCTGCATCACCCTGACTGAGGGGCTGATGCAGATTGGTCGCAACGACGACCAGGCTATTCAACTGGACTTTGGCGACACCGGTATTTCACGCAGCAATCATGCGGTGATCGCCTATGATCCCGAAGACCGCAAATGCTATCTGGGTCACGGAGGCAAAGCCAACCTGGTCCGTCTGAACGGCAAACCGGTGCTGAGTACCGTTGCGCTGTCCAGTGGCGACCTGATCCGGATCAGCGAAACCTCAGTTCGATTTGCCGCCTTTTGCGATGACGGCTTTGACTGGCGGGATGCTTAATAGATGCTGGCGCAACCGGCATATGACATTGCTCTGATCCTGGAACAGGGTCAGCGCGACTCGCAGGAAGACGCGATCGCGGCGCGCATGTTCGATGCGGCCAATGCCAGCTATGTTGTCGTCGCCGACGGCATGGGTGGTCATGCGGCAGGCGAAGTCGCCTCGGAACTTGTGATTGCCGCCTGGCGCGAGGCCCTGGACGCTGAGCTTGAAAGCAATACCCCGACCGAAAGCGCAATAATCGACGCGTTGCCCTTGGCTGCCATGCAAGCCAATGCCGCAATTGCCGCGCGCTGCGAGGAAAACGGCGAGGGCCTCAACATGGGGTCTACCCTTTTGGGGGTGCTGTTGCTGGAACAGCGCGTGTTCTGGATTTCGATCGGCGACAGCCCGTTGTACCTGTTCCGCGACGGGGTGCTGCGCCAGATCAACGAAGATCACTCCATGGCTCCGGTCATTGACGCGCAGGTGGCCCAAGGCACTCTGACAGAGGCTGAAGCGCAGGTTCACCCGGATCGCAACCAACTGACATCAGTGGTCATGGGGGCCGAAATCCCCAAGGTCGATTGCCCGGAAGAGCCGCTGAACCTGACTGCAGCAGACGTGTTGATCCTGGGCAGTGACGGGCTGCAGTTCCTCAGCGACGCGGAAATTCAGACCATTGTGCAGGCCAGCGCGCATGCATGGGCGCAGGACATCGCCGAAGCGTTGTTGCAGGCGCTTCACGCCAAGTTTGACCCCGATCAGGACAATGCCTCGATCGGTGTTGTGAAATTAACAAGAAACTAACCAAGGCAAAGATACAGGACCCATGAAAACCCATCTGTTCATATCCAGCCTGGCACTTGCTGCCGCGGCCGGAGCCGCCTCGGCGCAAGAGGCGTGCTCAACCTACGAAATCCAATCAGGCGACAGCCTGCGCGAATTGACGATCAATGTTTATTCGACTGAGGATTTTCGCATCATCTTTGACGCCAACCGCGACGTGATCGGCAACAACCCGAACATCATCCGCGTGGGCGACGTACTGACCCTGCCCTGTCTGGAAGATATCGGGCGTGCGCGGGAAGTTCCGCAAACGGAAGCAGAAGCCATGGCAGCTGAGATGGCGGCCGAACTGGTCGCAGCAGCCGAAAAGCGGGCAGCTAAAGCTATAGCCGAGGCCGAAGCCCGCGTAGCAGAAGCCGAGGCCGAGGCCAAAAAGACCAGCGAGGACGCGGTGGTTGCAGCCAAAGCCGCGGCCCACGAAGAAATCGAAGCCGCCCGCGCCGAGGGTGCCGCACTGATCCGCGACGCGGATGGCGGGATCCGCCCCGATATTCGGGATCGCCAGCTGCTGCTGATCACCGGCGGCAACTATGCGCCGTTCACAGATGAGGCCCTGCCCAATCGCGGCCTTTATACAAATCTGGTGGAAACCGCGATGCTTCGGGCCGCACCCGAGCAGGCCTACAAGATCCAGTTCGTCAACGACTGGTCCTCGCATCTGGACCTGCTGATGCCGACACTGGCCTTTGACGGCACCTTCCCCTGGTCGCGCCCCAATTGCGAAACGGCCGAGGCCCTGTCGGAAAATGACCGCGCGCGGTGCGAGACTTACAATTTCTCGAACCCGTTCTATGAGGTTGTGGACACCTTCTTTGCCCGCGAAGGCTCGGGCTATGAACAGACGCTGACCTATGCCGATTTTGCAGGCACCACGATCTGCCGCCCCGAGGGTTGGTCACTGTCGCATATGGATGCAGTGGGTCTTTATGAACCGGCGATCACGCTGATGCGCCCGGTGTCACCGGATGATTGCTTTCACGCGGTTATGGAAGGCACCGCCGACATCGTCGCGATCGAAGCTCACTTGGCCGTCGGTGCAATCAGCCGCCTGGGCTATGAGCATCGCATTCTCGAAAACCCCAACCTGGCGGCAATCAAGTCGCTTAACGTCATGACCCACAAAGATAATCCGGATGGGGAAGCGATCCTTGAGACGCTCAACCAGGGTCTGGCAATCATGCAGCAATCTGGCGAATGGCGTGACATCGTTTCGACCGCTCTGCGTCATCAAATGGAAAATGGCTAAGGCCTCAACCGGCCTGACAACTAAAAAGTCTGGAGGAAGTGGACATGTTTGAATTCAACCTGAAGAAAGTCGTGCTGTCGGCAACAGCCGTCACCGCCCTGAGCGCCGGAGCCGCCGCCGCACAAGAAGCCTGCACCAACTATACCGTCGCGGATGGCGACACGATGGCCACCATCGCCATCGCGGCCTATGGCACGTCGAACTATCAGCCGATCTTTAACGCGAACCGCAACCTGATCACTAACCCGAACGATCTGGCCCCTGGCCTGGTTCTTGCGCTGCCTTGTGAAGACGGCAGCCTGCCGAACGGTCAATCCGCTCAGGAAGTTATTGCGGCCGAGGAACAGCGTGCGGCAAGCGTCAAGCGTTCGAATGTCTATGCGCCGCCGATCAAGATGGTCGCGGGCAACGGATGGGAGCCATTTACAACTGAAACCCTGAACGGTGGCGGTATTATGACCCGTCTGGCAACAACCAGCCTTCAGCGTGCGGGCAACCAGCGCGAATACTCGGTCAGCTTTGTTGATGACTGGAGCTCGCACCTGGACACCCTGTTGCCGCTTGGGGCGTTTGACATCTCGATCGCATGGACCGTCCCGGACTGCACTAACCGCTCGTATGAGTGGTCTGAGGCTACCGAAGCCCGCTGCACGCAGTTTGTCGCATCAGTTCCTGTCTATGACATCGTGGGTGGCTTCTTCACGTTGCCGGAAAGCGACTATGCAAGTGCGACTTCTTTCAAGGACCTTGAAGGCTCGACCATCTGCCGCATGGCAGGCTGGAGCATGGTGGTGCTTGAAGAGCAAGGCTTGAACCACAACAACACAACCGTGGTCCAGCCCAATACAGCCCGTGAGTGTCTGGATGCCGTATTGACCGGCACCGCAGATGTGGCGGCATTCGAAGTGGATCTGTTCGCATCGACAATGAATGACATGGGCTTGACCTCGGCTGACATCGTTGAAAACCCGTATGTATCCACCTTGTCCTCGATGAGCTTCCTCGCGCACCGCACCAACCCGTTCGCACGCGAATACATTGCGATGATGAACAAAGGCCTGATTGAGATGCGTGAGTCCGGCGAGTGGTACGCGATCATCTCGGATACCCTGCGTGAGCAGAACGAAAAGCTGAACGCAGCGTCGAACTGATCTTTTAGTTCACCTGAAACCCTTGGGGCCGGTCTTAGGACCGGCCTTTTTTGGTTTCTGGTACCGCTATTCGGTCAAATTCTTGGGGTTCAAATGCGGAGCCTACGGGAATCCCCTAATACCCGGAATAGCTCAGAGTGATATTCTGAAATCAACTATACCGGAGAGGCGCAGCCTCCCCACTCACTCAAAAAAGGGCCGACTTTTGGGGGTCGGCCCTTTTTTCTATTTTGATCTCTATTTTTCATCGAAAAAGCCACGCCTAAAGGCGTGACTTTCGGCGATCAGCCGATGATCGCATTCAATGTTGAGCTGGGGCGCATCACAGCGGCGGCCTTGGCCGGGTCGGTGTGATAGTAGCCACCAAGATCGGCAGGCGCGCCTTGCGCGGCGGCCAGTTCACCCAGGATCTGACCTTCCTTTTCGGTCAGCTCTTTGGCGATTGGCGCAAATTCGGCCGCAAGGTCTGCATCGTCGGACTGTGCCGCCAGTGCCTCGGCCCAATAGCGCGCAAACCAATAATGGCTGTCGCGGTTGTCCGGCTGGCCAACCTTACGGCTGGGCGATTTGTTGTTGTCCAGAATACCCTGCGTCGCCGCCTCGGCTGCGGCACCCAGAACACCTGCCTTGGCGTTGCCTTTGCTATCGGCCAGGAAGTTCAGCGATTCACCCAACGCGCAGAACTCACCCATCGAGTCCCAACGCAGGTGGTTTTCCTCAACCAGCTGCTGCACGTGTTTCGGAGCCGAGCCACCAGCACCGGTTTCAAACAGGCCACCGCCATTCATCAGCTTGACGATGGACAGCATCTTGGCCGAGGTGCCCAGTTCCAGGATCGGGAACAAGTCCGTCAGGTAATCCCGCAACACATTGCCGGTGATGGCGATCGAATCCTTGCCAGCGGTGATCGTTTGCAAGCTTTGCTGGGTCGCTTCGCGCGGCGCCATGATCAGGAACTTATCCGCCACGCCAGCGGCCTCAAGCGCCGGTTTCACGTATTTGATCAGCTCTGCATCGTGGGCGCGGTTTGCGTCCAGCCAGAAGATCGCCTCGGAACCTGTCAGACGCTGGCGGTCCAATGCCAGCTGAATCCAGTTTTCGATCGGAGCTTTCTTGACGGTGCAAGCGCGCCAGATATCGCCAGCCTCCACCTCATGTGACAGCAGGACGTCACCGTTAGCCAGCGCGATGCGGATCACGCCATCAGCAGGCGCTTCGAACGTGGTCGGATGCGAGCCGTATTCTTCGGCTTTCTGCGCCATTAGGCCAACGTTGGCGACAGCACCGGCTGTGGCCGGGTTCAGCGCGCCATTGGCTTTGAAGAAGTTAATCGCCTCATCATAAACACCGGCATAACAGCGGTCAGGGATCACACAGTTGGTGTCGCCCTTGGCGCCAGCCTCATCCCAACCCTTGCCGCCCGCGCGGATCACTGCGGGCATCGAGGCGTCGATGATCACATCCGACGGTACGTGCAGGTTGGTAATGCCCTTGTCGCTGTCGACCATATACATGGACGGACGGTCAGCTTTCAGGGCGTCAATGGCGGCCACGATCTCGGCGTCGCCTTTGACGCGGTCCAGCAGATCACCCAGGCCCGAGTTCGGGTTCACACCCAACGCATCCAGCTCAGCGCCATATTTTTCGAACACCGGCGCCAACCAGGCTTTGACGGCATAGCCAAAGATGATCGGGTCCGACACTTTCATCATAGTCGCCTTCATATGAAGCGAGAACATGGTGCCGTCTTTCTTGGTGTCCTCAATGGCTTCGGTCAGGAAGGTAGACAGGGCCTTGACCGACATAAAGGTGGCATCCGCCACGGTGCCTTCGTCCAGCGGCCAGCCGTCTTTCAGGACAGTCACGCTGCCATCTTTGCCGACGAATTCGATCTTTGCATCGCCTGCTTGCGCCGCGGTGATGGTGGCCGATTTTTCGTTGGCATAGAAGTCATTGCCGGACATCGACGACACTTTGGTCTTGCTGTCAGCGGCCCATTCTCCCATCGAATGCGGGTTTTTCTGGGCATAATTCTTGACGGCCTTCGCGGCGCGACGATCGCTGTTGCCTTCGCGCAGAACCGGGTTCACGGCCGAACCCTTGATGGCGTCATACCGCGCGCGGATCGCCTTTTCCTCTTCGGTCGAAGGCTCTTCGGGGTAGTTCGGGATATCATAGCCCTGCGATTGCAGTTCTTCGATGGCCGCAACCAATTGCGGGACCGAGGCCGAGATGTTCGGCAGCTTGATCACGTTAGCCTCGGGCGTTTTCACCAGTTCACCCAACGCGGCCAGATCATCGGTGATGCGCTGTTCGTCGGTCAGGTTTTCGGGGAAGGTCGAAAGAATACGTCCTGCCAGCGAAATATCCTTGGTTCCAACACTGACACCCGCGGCGCCGGCGAATTTGCGAATGATGGGCAGGAAGGACGCGCTGGCCAGCTCGGGCGCTTCGTCTACAATGGTATACAATATATCGAAGTTCGATTTTTCTGCCATATTCTTTTACCTTTTTTCAGCCTTTCGGGGCGTGCGATCCAAGAGTAGCGCCACATCTGTGTGGCTGGTACTGAGGCGCGGGAATCCAAGCGCCCCAATGGTGACTCTGATTTGACAGGGTCTCCCTTAAATCAGGTTTGCCTTGGGATCAATCGTCTAGTGGGGGCGCAAATTGACACGGGGTTGAGAAATCCCGAGTTTGCTTAAACATTCAGCCGTTTAGCTCTGCCTAACTAAATCTCTTCCAAATCCTGCGGCGTTGCACCTGCTGGGCGAAACCTTAGGGGCTCCAGCAATGTGCCAGCATGTAGAACGTAGTCTGCAACCGCCCTATTGAGATGCTCAGTTGATCCCTCATAGGCTTGACGTGAAACTGACACTCCTTGCTTGCCGAAGGAATCCAATGTTTCTTTTCGGCCTTTGGGTCCAAATGCAGACAAAGCACTTTCAAGCTCTGGCACCGCCAGGTCCGGTCGCCCCATAACTGCGTGGAGATGGCCGCGGAGCATCATTTCTTCCTTGTTTCTCCACAGATACCAACCAATTGCATTGTAGAACCAACGCTTTATGAAAATGCCTTTTTTTGTGTCATCATTTTCATTCTGGTATGCGGCGAGCTTCTGAACATAGTTTATCCCCTTTTTTTCATCACCAATTTCAAGGTGCACGCGAGCCTTTAACGGCAGCACCGTCGTGATATCCGACGTCAAACGATCGATTTCTGACACTGCTGCCAACGCGCTAACGTAATCACCGGTGTAGCTAAGATGATATTCCACAAGCAACTCGTGGGCCCAAACCTGCTCTGGCCAACGCTCTGACGCCTGATCTAAAAGTGCCTTGACCCCATCCTTCCCTTCAATTCGATTTACTAGGTACACAACCGCATAACCGCTTTTTCTATTGTCTGGCTGTAACCCGAGCACCCGTTTGTAACCCAGAACAGCATCTTCAAGGCGTCCCTGTTTTTCGTCAATTTTCGACTTTTCAAGCAACGCATTGATGTTGTTCGGATCAATTTGCAGCGTTTTGGCATACTCTGTTTCAGCCGCATCGAAATTTCCCTGTGCGTCCAACCCCATGCCGCGTCTTAGATGCGAGGTCGCATCGTTCGGGCGCAGGGCCAAAGCCGCATCATAGTTGGAAATGGCCTCAGCGTAACGCCGACCGCAGTAATAGGCCCACCCCCGCGCCTTCATCAGTTCATTTCTCTGATCCGGAGTGAGCCCATTGACCTCTATCAATGCCGTACATGCCGAAACAACCGTAGCCATACTGCCATTGTTGCCTAGACATGTTGCGGTCAGCTGCGTGTATTTCGCTTCCAATCTGGAAGGTGAATTAAACGAAAGCAGCAATCACAATGATCAGGGCAGCAAGGCGTATATGCATCTAGGCTCCTTTGGGTCAGAGATACTCACCTTTAGGTGGTTATCCCCGGCCCATTCTCAAGATGCCTTTACCGTCAACCTGCTGTAAGTGAGCCATAAAAACCACACGCGCAACCGCGGTGATTGATCACACGCCCCACGTGTCACTCAACCGGTATCCCTGGGGCCAGGGGTCGTCTGGGTCCAGCATGTGCTGGTGGATGCCGGTGATCCAACCACGGCCGCTGATCTCAGGGGTGATGGCCGGGCGGTCGCCGACGCGGGTTTCGGCGACAATCCGACCGGTAAAGTGAGAACCGATGATCGAAACTGCATCGAACGTCTGCCCGGCCGTCATCTGCCCCTTTGCAGCCATCAACGCCATACGCGCCGAGACCGCCGTACCGGTGGGTGATCGGTCGACCTTGCCCGGCTGGATGGCCACTGCGGACTTGCCGGTCAGGCCGGTTTCGGTGGTCTCAAGCGGGCCACAAAAGGCGCAGAATGAGATGTGGTTCCAATCCGGGTTCTCGGGATGGGCAAAGCCAAGCTGTTCGTTGGCGGCATTCGTGATCGCCACACCCATGCGCGCAATATCGCGGGCCTCATTTTCAACAATCTCGATCCCAAGCGCGGCGGCGTCGACCACCACAAAGCTGTCGCCGCCATAGGCCGTGTCCACGGTCAACGTACCAACGCCGGGAACCTCCAACGGTACTGCGATCTTGTCGGCGAAACTTGGCAAGTTCTGCACGTTAATACGCTGGGCCTTGCCGTCCCGGCATTCTGCGCGGACCCGGACCAATCCGCCCGGCGCCTCAAGCGTCATATAGGTTTCGGGTTCCTGCATCGGGATGATCCCGCCATCCAGCAGCACCGTCGACACGCAGATCGAGTTCGATCCCGACATGGGCGGCGTGTCTTCGGGCTCCATGATGATAAAGGCGGCGTCCGCCTCGGGGTGTTTGGGTGGCACTAACAGATTGACATGGCGAAACACGCCGCCGCGGGGTTCGTTCAATACGAAATTGCGCAGAGTCTGATCCTGGGCGATGAACGAGCGCTGATCCCACAGGGTTTCTCCGGGCGGTGGCTGGACCCCGCCGACGATGACATCCCCCACCTCACCTTCTGCATGGGCCGAAATCACGTGGATGGTTTTGATGCTGCGCATGTCTTGTCCTTAGAACCGGGTGGCGGAAAAAGGGGTTAGGGAAATCTGAGAAGGTTGCCCGTCAATCAAAGCTCCGACTAATTCAGCCGTTCCTGCCGATTGCGTCAGACCCAGATGACCGTGGCCAAAGGCATAAATGACGTCCGGCGCGTTCGGCGAGGCTCCGATCACCGGCAGACTGTCTGGCAGGGATGGGCGGAACCCCATCCACTGCGATCCCCCATCGGTGTTCAATCCGGGCAGGAATTGCACCGCTTTTTTCAGCAACGCGTCCGCTCGTTTGTAATTCGGCGGAAGGGTCAGCCCACCCAATTCAACCGCTCCGCCGATCCGAACGCCGCCATTGATTCGTGTGGCGACGAATCCGTGACCCGCAAATGTCAGATGCATGCGCAGGTCAAACGCACCGGCAGGAAGGGTAGTATTGTAGCCACGTTCAGTCTCAAGCGGAATCGCGTCGCCCAGTGTCCGCGCAAGGTGATGCGACCATGCGCCGGCACACAGAACCACCTTGGCTGCCTTTTTCTCACCGTCTGACAGAGCGATCCGAACGCCGCCTTCATCAGCAGTCAGCCCGCGCGTGTCATGAATTTCAATCTGCCCTCCGCGATCGCGAAAGGTCTGGGCCAGATGCGCAACCCATTTCTTTGGATCGACAGTGTTCATCCAGTTCGGCGTGAACCCTGCATGGGTAAAACGGGGGCTCAGGCCGGGTTGTTTTTCGGCAAGTGCCTCGCGACTGTCCAGCAGTTCGAAATCAATCCCATGTTGGCGCCGCAGCTCCCACTCGGGCAGGCTGGCGCGGAATTCGGCCTCGCTTTCGTACAGCTGCATTTGTCCGTCACGCTGCATCATCGCTTCGCCGTTCACCGAAGTGACCAAACGGTCCAAAGCCGCGCGGGACAAGTCCATCAAACGCGCCTGCGCGCGCAGGTGGTCTTGATACCGTCCCGGTCGGCTGGCCCGCCAAAACCGGTACATCCACGGCGCGATTTTGAGTGCATAAGCAGGTGGTACGGACAGCGGCCCCAGCGGGTCCAGAAGCCATTTAGGTGCCTTGTGCATAATCCCTGGCTTTGCCAGAGGTTCGACCTCGGAAAAGGCAAACGCGCCTGCGTTCCCGGCCGAGGCCTGTGCTGCAATACCCTCACGATCCAGAACCAGAACGCGATGGCCCCGGCGCTGCAACTCAAGCGCGGTTGTGATGCCGATCACGCCAGCGCCGATCACGACGACCCGCGAGGTCATAGGTTAATGCCCGCCTTGAAGGGGTCATTGTCCCCAAAGATTAGCGTCGCCTCGGCCATAATATGGGCCCGCCCGGTTATCGACGGGATGACACCACCATTCGTGCCGGGCTGATAGGACAGGTGATAGGCGCTGCCGATGACGCTGTGTTGCACAATCTCTTCGCCGGGTTTCAGCACCCCATCAGCGGCCAGACAGGCCAGACGCGCGGAACTACCGGTGCCACAAGGGGACCGGTCATAATTGTCGTCCGGGCACAGCACAAAGTTGCGACCATGGACCGTCGGATTATCCGAAGCGTCCTGAAAGATCACATGGTCAATCGGTTCACCCTGTTCTCCGCCAATCCTTTGCGCAATCGAGGCCTCTCGGATCGCAACGGTCATATCGGTCAGCTGAGGGATATTTTCAGTTTCCACCGGTATAGGGCTGGGATCAACGATAAAGAACCAGTTGCCGCCATAAGCCACATCGCCGGTCACCGCGCCATAACCCGGCACATCCAGCGTCACCCCGCGATGCACCCGGCGGCTTTCGATATTCGTGACGGTGACAGTGTTGGCGTCGTGCAGGTCGACCGTTACGATCCCAGCAGGCGTTTCAATGCGATGTTGTCCAACACCGATCCGCCCCAGATGGGCCAACGTGACGGTTAGCCCGATGGTTCCGTGACCGCACATGCCCAGCACGGCATCCACGTCAAAATAGATCACGCCAGTCACACAGGTCGGATCAACCGGCTCGACCAGCAACGCGCCAACCATGGCAGGCTGGCCGCGCGGTTCTAACATGATCGAGCGATAGAACTCCTCATGGTCTGTCGCCAACCGGTGGGCGCGTTCGGCCAACGGGCCGGAACCCAAATCGGGTGCGCCACTTAGGATAACCCGTGTGGGTTCGCCCCCGGTGTGGCTGTCGATCACATGCATTCAGCGATTACTCCGCCCTGTTTGGACCAGTCGGCGAACCATGTGCGGAATAGGTCATATTGCTGTTCGCAATAGTTGCGCTGCGCATCTGTCAACTCGTCCGTTTCATTGAAGTGCAGACGGTATTCCTGTTCCCCGTTCAGCACCAGAAGATGCTTGTAATACAGCACCAGGTCCGGGCCTTCGTCAAAGCTGGACAGCACATGGATCGCCTCGGTCAGCTCTCGCGCGCGCTGGCGGGCCTCGGCATGGCCTTGGGCCGCCTTTTTGGACAACCCGGCCAGCAACAATGCCTCACGCGGCAAGGCGGTGCCTATCCCGGTGATCGAGCCCGTCGCGCCGCAATTCACAAAGCCATGATAAACCTCGGTATCCACGCCAACCATCAGGGTGACCTGATCATCCTGACTGGTGATGTTCTCGGCCGCATAACGCAGATCGTCCTTGCCGCCGAATTCCTTGAATCCGATTAGGTTTGGATGCTCGGCGCGCAGGGCAAAAAACAGGTCTGCCCGCGTAGCGAATCCGTAATACGGGCTGTTGTATATGATCGCGGGCACATCCGGCGCGGCGGTCAGGATCGCCTGGAAATGGTTCTTTTGCGCTGCCGGAGAGCTGCCACGCGACAACACGCGCGGGATCACCATCAGGCCAACCGCCCCAACCTTCTGCGCATGGGCCGCATGGGCCACAGCAGACTTTGTATTGATGGCCCCGGTCCCGACCACCACGGGCAACCCTGCATCGATCAACCGTTCAACACCCTCCATCCGCTGTGCGTCTGTCAACAACGGCCAATCCCCCATCGAGCCGCAATAGACCACCGCTGACATTCCCGCGTCGATCATCTGCTTTCCCTTACGCACCAGCGCGTCGAAATCAGGCGTGCGATCAGCCTTACAGGGCGTCATAAGAGCAGGCATGGTGCCGGTGAAAACATTGGTCGTCATCGAAGTTTTCCTTCCAAAAGGCAACGTAGAGGCGGGCTGAATTCACCCTTTTTACTCGCCATAACGGATATTGGATACAAAATCCAGAAAATTTACGACTGACAAAAAACGCACCAGATCACAGAGACCGGTGCGTTTTGCTTCACTCAGGATTTTGCGATTACCGGAACCGTTGTCCGGTTTCAGAATCGAATAGCATTGCACGATCTGACCGCACGGTGATACCGATACGCTCCCCTTGCTTGCTGCGCTGGTCTTCGCGCTCTTCAATGATCAGCTTGTCGCCATTGGGGGTCAACAGATAGGTATAGCTTACCCCACCAAGCGCTTCGGTCAGATCAACGGCGCAGGTTTCGGCTGCACGATCAACTTCGATATGTTCGGGGCGGATGCCCAGGGTCACCTTGTTCAGACCCGCAGGTACATTGGCCGTCACCTCCAACGGTGCGCTAAGGGCGGGATGCGAGACTTTACCGTCCGCAAAATCACACTCCAGAAAATTCATCGCGGGCGAGCCGATGAACCCCGCAACAAAGCGGTTGTCCGGGTCGCGATACAGATCCATCGGCGCGCCGACCTGCTCAATCCGGCCGTCCCGCAATACCACGATCTTGTCGGCCATGGTCATCGCCTCGACCTGATCATGAGTCACATAGATCATCGTTGCGCCGATCTCATTGTGCAGCCGCGCGATTTCGACCCGCATCTCGACACGCAATTCAGCGTCGAGGTTAGACAGAGGTTCGTCGAACAAAAACACCTCGGGTCCCCGCACGATGGCGCGGCCAATGGCAACCCGCTGACGCTGACCGCCAGACAGGGCCTTGGGCTTACGCTTGAGGTACTGATCCAGCTTCAGGATATTCGACGCCTGCTGAACCTTTTGGTCGATCTCGGATTTGGCGACCCCGTTCATACGCAGACCGAAGCCCATGTTCTCGGACACAGTCATATGCGGATACAGAGCGTAAGTCTGAAACACCATCGCCACGCCGCGCTTGGCCGGATCCATATGGGTTACGTCACGCGCACCAATATTAATCTGACCCTCGGTCGTCTCTTCAAGCCCCGCGATCATGCGCAGCAAAGTGGATTTGCCGCAGCCAGAGGGGCCAACGAAAACACAGAACTCACCATCTTCGATGTCCAGATCAATACCGTGGATTACCTGCGTCTCGCCATATCGCTTGATCGCCTGGTTCAGAGTCACTCCGGTCATGTCGCTTGCATCCTGTTGTTGTCGGCGCTTTGGCGGGTCTCAGGGAACCGCCAGGCCTGTGCTTCGGCTCCGATCTGTTCGGCCACTCGGCGAACACGGGGAACCCAGGTTTCCAATTGTTCGAAATTCATCCGCTCGGTCGATCCGGTGACCGAAATTGCCCCCAACATCCGCCCGCCCGACGTCAGAATCGGACAAGCGATGCAAATAATGCCCGGCTCGTGTTCTTCATCGTCGATGGCATAGCCGCGACTGCGGATCAGGTCGAGGTCAGCGCGCAGCGCCGCCTCAGAGGTCAGGGTTTTATCCGTGAATCGGTGATAGCTCTGCTGAGAAACGGCGCGCTCCAGCGCGACCTCATCCAAATACGCCATCATCGCCTTACCGACGCCGGTACAATAGGCCGGGCCGACCTTGCCCGCCTGCGAATACATCTCGATCGGTTGCGCGGCGTTGCGCTTGTCGACGTACAGAACCTGACTGGCATCCAGCTGCGCCAGATGCACCGTTTCCCCAGTCTCTGCGCTCAAAGCATCCAGAAACGGCCGCGCTATCGGCGCCAATGAGCTTTGTGTCCAGGCCGAATGCGCAAGCCGCACCAGCCGCAAACCAGGCGTATAGGTTTGCCGATCAGGGTCATATGACAACATGCCCTGATTGGTCAGCGTTTGCAGAAACCGATAGAGCGTAGCCTTGGGGAAATCGCTGCTCTCCAATAGTTCCGCAAATCGGACCGGGCGCGCAAAAGCCGCCACCTGATCCAGCACCTCACATGCTTTTCCTATTGTTCCGTCACCTGCCACGGGCGTCTGTTCTCCTCCTATTGACCCATCGCCATCTTCACGAGGGTCTTGACAAGACTAACCGAGTCGATGTGTAGTTTTCAATATATAAAACACGGTTTCATTATTTGAAACTAAAAATGGAAGCTAAGGGAGGAAACCATGCATTCCATGTTCAAGCGTACTGCGGTGGCGCTGGCGGCCAGTGCGGCACTTGCCGCGCCCGTAGCAGCCGAACTGTCCGGCGAGCTGCGAATCTTCCTCGACACATCGAACCCGGCGCCCCGCGCGACGATGGAAGCGATGATCGATCGGTTCGCGCAACAGCATCCGGGGCTCGAGATTGAAACCACCGTGATCGACCGCGAGGCGTATAAGACTCAGATCCGCAACTTCCTTACGGCGGACACACCGGACGTTGCGACATGGTATGCAGCCAACCGGATGAAGCCCTATGTTGAGGCCGGCCTGTTCGAAGACGTGTCCGATCTTTGGGCCGAACCCGAGATCGCAGACAATCTCGCCTCGACCAAAGGCGCGATGACCCTTGATGGTAAACAATGGGGCGTGCCCTATACCTACTATCAATGGGGCGTTTACTACCGCAAAGACATCTTTGATGAGCTGGGCCTGACCGAGCCGACCACCTGGGAAGAAGAGCTGGTCAACTGTCAGAAGATCGTCGACTCCGGTCGCGCCTGTTACACCATCGGCACCAAGTTCCTTTGGACTGCCGGTGGCTGGTTCGACTACCTGAACATGCGCACAAACGGCTTCGACTTCCACAACCAACTTGCCAATGGCGAAATCAGCTGGGAAGACGACCGGGTCAAGCAAACCTTCGCCAACTGGAAACAGCTGATCGACATGGGTGCGTTCATCGACAACCACCAGACCTATAGCTGGCAAGAGGCCCTACCCTTCATGGTCAACGGCGAGGCCGCGGCGTATCTGATGGGCAATTTCGCCGTCGCTCCGCTGCGCGAGGCCGGGCTGACCGATGATCAACTGGATTTCTACCAGTTCGTCGCCATCAACCCTGACGTTGAACTGGCCGAGGACGCGCCGACCGACACGTTCCACATCCCGGCCAACGCATCGAACAAGGAAGCCGCACGTGAGTTCCTGCGCTTCGTTGTATCCGCGGATGAACAGTCCCAGATCAACAACGGCGCCAATCTCGGCCAACTGCCAGTGAACGCGCAATCAACCGTGGATGACGACAAGTTCCTGCTACAGGGTTTCGAGATGCTGTCGTCGAACAGCCCCGGTGGCGTGGCGCAGTTCTGGGATCGTGACGCACCTGCCGAAATGGCCAAAGTGTCAATGGAAGGGTTTCAGGAATTCATGGTCAAGCCGGACAATGCCGACCGCATCCTGGCCAAACTGGAACGCGCACGTCAGCGCATCTACGACAACTGAACCGGTCGGGTCGGGCGAAAGCCCGGCCTGCACCTCATCCTGCGTAAGACGGGTAGTAACCCGTCTTACTCAACCTACCTAAAACCCGAGTTTGCTCATGTCAGCCGTCGACGTCCCAGAACAGGAAAGCTGGTTCCATAGAAACCAACAACGCATTGCGCCCTGGCTGTTTCTGGCCCCGGGCCTGCTGTTCTTCATGGTTTATGTGATCATCCCGGTGTTCCAGTCCTTCAACCTGTCCCTCTATGAATGGGATGGACTTGGGGCGGCTGAATATGTGGGCTTTCGCAACTATGAAGACCTCTATTGGGAATGGGTTGACCGGGATGCATTCTATACCTCGTTGAAAAACAACCTGATCTGGCTGGTCCTCTATCTGGCCGCGATCCCGGCGGGCCTGTTCATCGCGCTGTTCTTGAACCAGACGGTCTGGGGCATCCGCCTGTACAAATCACTGTTTTTCTTCCCCTTCGTTATTTCTCAGGTCGTCGTCGGCCTCGTTTTTACGTGGTTCTATGACCCGACCTTCGGCCTGCTCAATGAATTCCTCGGTCTGTTCGGCATCGAGCCGCTGAACGTGCTAGGGGATGAACGCTTTGTCACCTATGGCATCATCTTTGCCGGTCTGTGGCCGCAAACGGCCTATTGCATGATCCTGTACCTGACCGGCCTGAACGCCGTGGACCCCGAACAGATCGAGGCCGGGCGTCTGGACGGCGCCAAGGGCCTGCGGATGTTATGGCACATCATCCTGCCGCAACTGCGCCCCGCCACATTCATCGCCTTTGTCGTGACCATCATCGGCGCGCTGCGCAGCTTCGATCTGATTTCAATCATGACCCAGGGCGGCCCGTTCGGATCATCCCGCGTGCTGGCCTATTACATGTTCGAGGTCGCGCTGTCCGAATACGGCTTCCGTATGGGATATGGTGCCGCCATCGCTGTGATCCTGTTCCTGATCATGCTCTGCTTTATCGCCTACTTCCTGTGGTCGATGTACCGTGAAGAAAAGGGGCACTGAGATGTTTCCCAAACCCATTGAAAAACAATCCCGCGCGGCGCAGATCAGCTATCAGGCCATGCTGCCACTAGCCTTGCTGTTGTGGTTGGGTCCGTTGCTGGCGGTCGCCCTGTTCTCGGTCAAACCGGCTGCGGACTTCACCAACGCGAACTATTGGGGCATGCCGTCCAGCTTTGAAGGTGCGTTCAACTACGGGCAGGTGTTCTTTAACTCGGACATGCCACGGTATCTGCTGAACTCGTTCCTGATCACCATCCCGACTGTGGTCGGGTGTGTCGCGCTCAGCACGATGACCGGGTTCGCGCTGGGGATCTACAAGTTCAAATCGAACATCTGGATATTCTTCATGTTCGTGGCAGGCAATTTCGTGCCGTTTCAAATTCTGATGGTTCCGGTCCGCGACCTGACGCTGCAGCTAGGTCTCTACAACACCAAAACCGGGCTCGTGCTGTTCCACATCGCCTTCCAGACTGGGTTCTGCACCCTGTTCATGCGCAACTTCATCCGTGCCCTTCCGTTTGAGCTGATCGAAGCTGCCCGGGTCGAAGGTATCAGCGAATGGCGTATCTTCTGGTATGTGGTCCTGCCACTGATGAAGCCTGCGATCGCCGCGCTCAGCGTGCTGATCTTCACCTTCATCTGGAACGATTATTTCTGGGCCGTTGTCCTGACCCAAGGGGCCGAAAGCCAACCTGTTACCGCAGGCATCACCAGCTTTAACGCGCAATTCCGCGCCGCCTATCAGTTGATGAGCGCCGGCTCCATCGTCGCAGCCTTGCCGCCGGTGGCCATGTTCTTCCTGATGCAGAAACACTTCATCGCGGGCCTGACCCTCGGTGCCGTCAAATAGCTTCGAACCGGAGTTCGCCTTATGACCAAGATCACCTTTATTGGTGCGGGTTCCACGATTTTCATGCAGAACATCGTGGGCGATGCCCTGCTGACCCCTGCGCTGGCCGACAGCCACTTTGCATTGATGGATATCGACGCCGAGCGCCTGGCTGAAAGCGAGGCGGTCGCCCGTGCGATGATCCGCTCGGTCGGATCGGGTGCGACCGTATCCACCCATAATGACCGCCGCGCGGCGCTGGACGGGGCAGATTTCGTGATCACCGCCTTCCAGATTGGCGGCTATGAACCGTGCACAATCACCGATTTTGAAATTCCCAAGCAGTACGGTCTGCGACAAACCATAGCTGATACGCTGGGCATTGGCGGCATCATGCGCGGCCTGCGCACGGTTCCAGTCCTGTGGGATGTGGCGCGGGACATGATGCAGCTGTGCCCGAATGCAACCCTGTTGCAATACGTCAACCCAATGGCGATCAACACTTGGGCGCTGGCCGAGCAATTTCCAGCGGTGAAGCATGTTGGCCTCTGCCACTCGGTCCAGAACACGGTCGAAGAGCTGGCCCATGATCTGGACCTGCCTAAGGACGAGTTTCGCTATAAGGTCGCTGGCGTAAATCACGTCGCCTTCTTTCTACGGTTGGAACACCAGGGGCGCGATCTCTACCCCGCATTGCGGCAGGGATACGCAAGCGGTCAAATACCCAAGGCCCCGCTGTTGATGCCACGCTGCCCCAACAAGGTCCGGTATGAGGTGATGGACCATCTGGGCTATTTCTGCACCGAAAGTTCCGAGCATCTGGCGGAATACGTGCCGTGGTTCATCAAGGATGGGCGGCCGGACCTGATCGAGCAGTTTTCGATCCCGCTGGACGAATACCCCACCCGCTGCGTCGAACAGGTGGCCAGTTGGAAAGAACAGGCCAAGACCCTGACCGACGGGCGCAATATTAATGTCACCCGCAGCCATGAATTCGCCGCCGATCTGATGAACGCCATCGTCACCGACACGCCCTACGTTGCCTATGGCAACCTGCCCAACACAGGCCAAATCCCGCAATTGCCCTTGGGGGCTGCGGTTGAAACCCCGTGCTTGGTGGACAGCAACGGCGTGCAGCCCTCGGTGGTCGCGGACATCCCACCGCAGTTAATCGCGCTGATGCGCAGTCAGATCAACGTGCAGGAGCTAACGGTGCGTGCGCTGGTCGACCGGAACCCCGAATACATATATCACGCCGCCATGATGGACCCGCACACTGCTGCCGAACTGGACCTGCGCCAAATCCGCAACATGGTTGATGATCTTCTCATCGCCCATGCCGATTGGCTGCCGGACTGGTGCAAACCCGCAAAAGCCGCCTGACCCCAAGAATAGAAGGCAGACCAAATGACTAAGAAACGCCGATCACAGCACTGGTATGGCAAGCTGGACAAAGATGGGTTCATCCACCGCTCGTGGATGAAGAACCAGGGCTTTCCAGACCACGCGTTTGACGGGCGCCCCATCATCGGTATCTGCAACACATGGTCGGAACTAACGCCCTGCAACTCGGGCCTGCGCGATCTGGCCGAAGGGGTCAAACGCGGCGTGTGGGAGGCCGGAGGTTTTCCGGTCGAATTTCCGGTCATGTCGCTGGGCGAGACGCAAATGAAACCCACCGCCATGCTGTTCCGCAATCTGTTGGCGATGGATGTTGAGGAATCGATCCGCGCCTATGGTATCGACGGCGTTGTCCTGTTGGGAGGTTGCGACAAAACCACACCGGGTCAATTGATGGGTGCGGCCTCGGTTGATCTGCCGTCTATTGTGGTTAGTTCCGGCCCGATGCTGAATGGTAAATACCGCGGCCAGGATATCGGGTCAGGCACAGACGTCTGGAAGTTCTCTGAAGCCGTACGCGCGGGTGAAATGACCCTGCAGGATTTCATGAGTGCGGAATCCGGAATGTCGCGCAGTGCGGGCGTTTGCATGACGATGGGCACGGCCAGCACAATGGCGTCGCTGGTCGAAGCGATGGGCATGAGCCTGCCCACCAACGCCGCCCTGCCCGCTGTCGACGCCCGTCGCATGGCGCTGGCACATCTGACCGGCAAACGGATTGTCGAGATGGTGGACGAAGATCTCAAACCCTCGGACATCCTGACCAAGGAAGCCTTTGAAAACGCCATCCTGGCCAACGCCGCCGTGGGTGGATCGACAAATGCGGTGGTTCATTTGCTGGCATTGGCAGGCCGCGTCGGAGTCGATCTGACCCTAAAAGATTTTGAAATCGGTTCAGACATTCCCCTTTTGGTGAACTGCATGCCCTCGGGCAAATACCTGATGGAGGATTTCTGTTACGCAGGCGGCGTTCCCGTCGTTCTGTCCGAGCTGAAACCCTTCCTGCGGCCCGCGAAAACGGTTTTGAACAAGGATATCTCGGCCCATTATGAAGGGGCTGAATGTTTTAACCGCGACGTCATCCGCCCCTTTGACGATCCGGTGAAACCCGCCGCGGGCCTGCGCGTGCTGCGCGGCAATCTGGCCCCGAACGGCGCCATCGTGAAACCCTCGGCCGCGACGGACGCGCTGTTGGAGACCGAGGCCGAAGTCTATGTCTTTGAGAACATCGAAGATCTCAAGGCCAATATCGACCGCGACGATCTGCCGGTGACACCCGAGACCATTCTGGTGCTCAAGGGCTGCGGCCCCAAGGGCTATCCGGGGATGCCCGAGGTCGGCAACATGCCGATCCCGGCCAAGCTGGTGAAGGAAGGTGTGCGCGACATGATCCGTATCTCGGACGCGCGCATGTCCGGCACCGCCTATGGCACCGTCATCCTGCATGTCAGCCCCGAAGCGCAGGCAGGCGGCACATTGGCACTGGTCAAAACCGGTGACCGCATCCGGGTTTCCGCCAGCAAGGGTGAGCTGGAACTGTTGGTCGATCAAAAGGAACTGGACGCCCGTCGCGCCACGTGGCAACCGGATGACCCGCATTACACACGCGGTTATGCGAAACTCTATATCGACCACGTGCTGCAGGCCGATCAGGGCGCGGACCTTGATTTTCTTGTCGGCAAAGACACCCGCCTTGTGACCAGAGAGAGCCACTGATGGATCAACCAGCCACTTTCCACGATCTCAACGGGGCTTCGGTCTATATCACCGGCGGTGGCTCGGGGGTTGGCGCGGCGCTGACCGATGGGTTTCTTGCGCAGGGCGCCAATGTCGCCTTCATCGGCCGGTCCGACGCCAGTGGGTTTGTCGAGGAAATGCGCGACAAACACGGCCGCGCGCCCCTGTTCATGCAAGGCGACATGACCGACACCGAGCTGCTTCACGTCACCATGCAAAAAGCCGCCGAGGCGCATGGCCCACTGAACGTGCTGATCAACAATGCCGCCAATGACAAACGCCATTCGCTGGACGAAACCACCACCGAATTCTGGGACTGGATGATCGAGGTGAATCTCAAGGCTTATTTCTTTGCCTGTCAGGAGGCCGCGCGCCAGATGCAGGGCAAGGGTGGGGCGATCATCAATTTCAGTTCTATTAGCTATATGATGGGCAATGCAGGCTACCCGATCTACACCACCTCAAATGCCGGGATCACCGGGATGACGCGATCCTTGGCGCGCGAATTGGGGCCGCAGAACATCCGCGTGAACGCGCTGGCTCCGGGCTGGGTTCTGACGCAGAAACAGCTGGACATGTGGGCCACGCCCGAAGATCTGGCCGCGCATTTGGACCGTCAATGCCTGAAAGAACACCTGACGCCCGAGGATATGGTCGCACCGACCTTGTTTCTGGCCTCGGACGCCAGCCGCGCGATGACCGGGCAATGCGTGGCCGTCGATGGCGGCGTTGTCGTAACGGGGTAAAGCCATGAGTACGGAATGGATTGCAGTCGACTGGGGAACCTCGCATCTGCGGGCTTGGGCAATGCAGGGTGATGCGGTGCTGGATCAGGCGCAGTCGGACAAAGGCATGGCACGGGTGGACAAAGGCGGGTTTCAAGCCGCGCTGTTCGAACTGATCGAAGGCTGGCTGGGCACGGCGCCACTTGACGTGATCGCCTGCGGAATGGTGGGCGCGCGGCAGGGCTGGGTCGAAGCCCCCTATTCCGCCGTTCCGTGTGAGCCAACGCCGGTTGCGCCGTTTCGTGTTCCCGGCACCGACCCACGCATTCGCGCCTTCGTGGTGCCCGGTCTGAAACAAACGGCACCACCCGATGTCATGCGCGGCGAAGAAACCCAGATCGCCGGGTTTCTGGCCTCGCGTCAGAACTGGGACGGGGTGATTTGCCTGCCCGGAACCCATACGAAATGGGTGCAGGTCAGCGCCGGAGAGGTTGTCAGCTTTCGCACCTTCATGACGGGCGAGATGTTCGATCTGCTGGGCGGGCAATCGGTGCTAAAACACTCGATCGGCGAGGGCTGGGAGGATGCCGCCTTTGCCGAGGCCACGGCCGATGCGTTGTCGAAACCTGAACAACTGGCGGCGCGCCTTTTTGGTTTGCGAGCCGCTGATCTGCTGCAAGGGCAGGATGGCGGCATTATCCGGGCACGGCTGTCAGGTTATCTGATCGGCGCGGAATTGGCGGCCACCCGCCCCTATTGGTTGGGTCAGCAATTGGCAATCATCGGGGCCGAGAGCCTGTCGGAAGTTTATGCCAAGGCCCTGCAACAACAGGGCGCGTTTGTAGAAACCGCCAATAGCACGAAATGTACCCTGGCCGGTCTGCAACAGGCCCGCAACCTCACGAGGCAAACCGCATGAGCCGACCCATCATCGCCATTTTGCGCGGACTAGCCCCCTCGGACGCAACGGACGTTGGACGGGCGCTGATCGACGCTGGCATCGACAAGATCGAAGTGCCGCTGAATTCGCCCGATCCGCTGGCCTCGATCGCCGTTCTGGCCAATGAGTTCAGTGATCGTGCTTTGATCGGGGCAGGCACGGTTTTGACGTCCCAGCAGGTCGACATGGTATCAGAGGTCGGCGGTCGTCTGATCGTGTCACCGAATTGCGACCCCGAGGTGATCTCGCACACACATCGGCTGGGACTGGAAAGCTGGCCGGGTATTTTTACCCCGACCGAAGCTTTCGCCGCGCTCCAAGCTGGGGCATCAGGGTTGAAACTGTTCCCCGGAGCGCTGGCAGGACCAACAGGGTTGGCGGCCTTACGTGCGGTGCTGCCAGAAGGCACAAAGGTTTATGCCGTCGGCGGGGCAGGCCCCGAGAATTTCGACCTGTGGATCAAGGCCAGCGCTGATGGGTTCGGCATCGGATCGGCGCTGTTCAAACCCGGCATGACCGCCTTGGAAGTCGCAGAGCGGGCGGCCCAAATCGTCACCGCCTACGACAAGGCCGCTGGATGAACATCGTCTACGACCACCGCGCCTGTGAACTGGGCGAAGGGCCGTTGTGGCACCCGGAACGGCAACAGCTGTTCTGGTTTGACATCCTGGGCAAACGCCTGATGACGCGGGACGGCAAAGCGCAGCGCAATTGGCAGTTCGACGAACATGTCTCGGCCGCGGGCTGGGTAGACCGGGATAGGCTGTTGATAGCCTCTGAAACGGGCCTGTGGCGGTTCAACCTGCAAAATGACCAGAAAGACCTGATCGCTCCACTTGAGGCGGACAATCCGGTCACGCGCTCAAATGACGGGCGCGCGGATCCTTGGGGTGGGTTCTGGATCGGGACGATGGGTAAAACCGCCGAACCCGGTGCAGGCGCGATTTATCGGTATTGGCGGGGGGAACTTCGGCAACTGGTGGACGATGTCACGATCTCGAACGCGATCTGCTTCGCCCCGGACCGGTCATGCGCCTATTACACGGACACAGCCACCAAGCAGGTCATGCAATGGCCGCTGAATTCCGAAACCGGCTGGCCCAAGGGCGACAGCACTGTATTCCTGGACCTACGCGTCGACGGTTTGAACCCCGACGGCGCCGTGGTTGATGCGAAAGGCAACCTCTGGATCGCGCAATGGGGTGCAAGCCGCGTTGCAGCCTATACACCGTCAGGACAGTTCCTGACAGCCATCCCATTCGAAGCCACCCATGTGTCATGCCCCGCATTTGGCGGCAACGACTTGACCACACTCTACTGCACTACTGCCCGCGAGGGGCTGGACATGGACACGCTTGCTGCACACCCTACCAACGGTATGACCTTTGCCGCCCCCGGCGCAGGCACTGGGCAGGCCGAACACAGAGTCATTCTATGAAGCCCGAACTTGGTGTTTGCTACTATCCCGAACACTGGCCCGAAGAAATTTGGGCCACGGACGCCGCGCAGATGGTCGAAGCCGGCCTGAGTTGGGTGCGGATCGGTGAGTTTGCCTGGAGCCGGATGGAGCCCACTCCGGGTGATCTGCAATTCGACTGGCTGGACCGAGCGATTGAGGTGCTGGGGGCTGTGGGCCTTAAGGTTGTTCTGGGCACGCCGACAGCAACGCCGCCCCGATGGATGCTTGAGAAACACCCTGACATGCTGGCGGTGGATGCTCAGGGGCAGCCGCGCAAATTCGGTTCTCGCAGGCATTATTGTTTTAGTCATCAAGGATATATCACCGAATGCGCCCGCATTGTCCGGCTTATGGGCGAGCGGTACGGGAGCAACCCGCATGTCGCCGCCTGGCAGATCGACAACGAATATGGCTGTCATGACACGACCGTCAGCTACAGCCAGCCTGCCTTGCGAGAGTTTCAGCGGTGGCTGGCCGATCAATATGGCTCGGTCGACGCTCTGAACGCCGCCTGGGGCAATGTGTTCTGGTCGATGGAATACGCAGGTTTCGATCAGATCGACCTGCCCAATCTGACCGTGACCGAACCCAACCCCGTACATGTTCTGGCCTTCCGCCGGTTCAGCTCGGATCAGGTGGTGATGTTCAACAAAGCGCAGGTTGATGCGTTGCGGCCACTGACCGACGCGCCGCTGCTGCATAATTATATGGGCCGGGTTCTGGATTTCGATCATTTCAAAGTCGGTGCGGATCTGGATATCGCCACATGGGACAGCTATCCGATTGGGTTTCTCTCAGACCGGCTTGAGGCGGACGAGGCCCATAAAGCCGCGTTCCTGCAACAGGGCAATCCGGATATGCAGGCCTTTCATCACGACCTTTATCGCGCCGTTGGGCGCGGGCGCTGGTGGGTGATGGAACAACAACCGGGCCCGGTGAACTGGGCTCCTTATAACCCTGCCCCCCTGCCCGGCATGGTGCGCCTGTGGTCGCTTGAGGCGGTGGCGCATGGGGCCGAAGTGGTAAGCTATTTCCGCTGGCGGCAGGCGCCGTTCGCGCAGGAACAAATGCACGCTGGCCTTTTGACACCGAACAACACACCCGCCCCGGCACTGGCCGAGGCTCGTCAAACCGCAGTTGATCTGGCCGAGCTTGGCGCGCTGACGCAAACGCAGGCGGACGTGGCGATTGTGTTCGATTATGCCTCGGAATGGGCCTGGGCGACACAACCGCAAGGGGCCGGGTTCAACTATTTCCGGCTGGTTTTTTCAGCCTATCGCGCGTTGCGGCGGGCCGGGCTTTCGGTGGACTTCATTGCGGCCTCGGAAACGCCCAAGACTGACTACAAACTGATCCTCGCCCCCGGTCTGGCCACGCTGGATGACGATCTGGAAACCCGCCTGACAGAGGGTTGTGATCTGGCCATCCTTGGCCCCCGTACAGGCGCGATCACTCGCGATTTCCAAATCCCAACCTCAGGTCGCCCGGGCCTGTCCGGGCTGGATTGTGAAGTTGATCTTGTGGAAACCCTGCCCCCTAACGTGCAGCGTGATGTTAACGGAGGTGGCGCGGCGCAACACTGGGTTGATCGCCTCTCCGGAGATGCCCCAGACCTTTTGACCTTTGTTGATGGCACATCTGCCCTAAAAGGCGAAAACGGTCTTTGGTACCTTGCGGGTTTCCCGGATGAGGCTCTTTGGGACAGGGTCATCTCGATGGCCGCCAAAACGGTCGACCTGACCTTGCATGCAATGCCCGAGGGCCTGCGCCGACGGGAAACCGAGCAGCATATATTTCTAATCAACTACACCGCCGCACTCGCCCTTTGGAACGGGCACGAAATCGCTGCGTGTGACGTTGTCATCCTACCAAAGGGTCCAGCCGCACAGGGGTAATGCTCAGGCGTTTAAAAATTTTTCGACAAACTCGGCCCGTGCTTTAGCATACCACGGAGCTTCAGCCAGCCACGGGTTGAGGTTGGCCAACGCGTCGCCCGGATAGGCCTCGGCAAAGTTCTTTCTGAACTCATCGCCCGCGAAATCCTCGGCGCCCAGTACGGCTGTGTTATATCCGTTCACTGCAGCGGCAGCTCCGGCTGGCTCAGGTCGGTACAAATAGTTGATGAACGCATAGACCTGTTCGATGTTTTCCGCACCGACCGGCATTGCAAGACCATCCACCCACGCCATCGCTCCTTCGATCGGAGCCTGATAATTCACCGGTTCCCCTGCTGATTTCAAAGCCAGCGGCGGCCCGTCCCATGTTTGCCCCACAACTACGCCGCCATTCAGCAAGCCGTATTTCTGAGTTTCAGCATCGTTCCAAATCAGCTTGATCCGATCCCTGCGTTTAATGCACCAGTCCGTGATCTGGTCCCAGACCCTGCGCATGGTGTCTTCGTCGTCATAGGCATCCCAGACGGACTCGGGCTCCATCTCACCCAAGCGTTCCAAATACAGACCCGCACACAGCATCATAGAATGCGCACGACCCATGGTCATACCGGCGTTATCTTCCACCCAAACATCCCCATAGGATGGGGTGCTGCCTTCGGGCGACCACAGATCGGTGCGATAGGCGATGCCTTCGGTACCCCAGATATGCGGCAGCCAGTGGGTTCCACTCTTGTTGAAATCCCAAGCGTCGGTGCCAATCCTGATCATGGACGGATTAACCGCATCCACGTTAACCCTGTTCAGGTCGAACGGTTGCAACAAGTCCAGCGGTGCCCATTGCAGAGACCGCATATTCGTTGGCGTGACAATATCAAATCCCTGACCGTTCGACTCCATCATCATACTTAAGATTTCTTCGTTCGATCCGATCCCGATATGATTGACCCTGATCCCCGTTTCCGCTTCGAACCCTTTCAGGAACTCAGGCGGCAGGTAATCCGACCACATCACCACGTTGATCTCACCCGAAGAGGCCAGCGCGCTTTTGCTGTAAAGCGGAGCCGCCAAAACAGCCGCGCCCGCGCCTTTCAGCATCGAGCGTCTGGAAAGGGTTTTCCGTTCAGCCATTTTGATTCTCCTGCTATTGAGTTGTTTTGCAGCCTTCTACTTGCTGCCAACAGGAATGTGGACTGGCAAGATCACGTGTCCCGCCAGATTGAAACCCCATAGGGTGGGATTTCAGTGCCCCCAACCAAATAGGCATGTGGTTCGTCAGTCGGTAATGACAACCCATCTGCCCCGAAATTGAAGGCAAATTTCAATCCTCCGCGACGTGTGATCCGCAGGTCCGGTCCGCACTCCGTGACGGGAAGGCCCGCCCAGCTTAACGCGTCCGTAAGTATGGCATGCAGCAATTGGCCGCGTGGGATCATTGCCAGATAGATTGCTCGGTCCGAGCGTACAATCGCCGGGCTGCCATCCCGGTATGCGCTGCTAAACTCTGCCGTTACCGTTCCGCTGGTGTCGATGATTTCCCGCCAACCGGTGAAGTCATACGTCGTTCCGTCCTGCAAGCGCACCGATTCCTGCGCCAGTTCTGGCAGCGATTCCATCCGCAAGACCGTCACACCGGTAAGCTCAGCCAACGCTCCGGGCGCAAGGTTGTGCGGTGTGTGCATGTCGGGTGTCTTGCTGCCCGCGCGCGCGCCGATCAGCAGTTTCGCCCCACTGTCCCGCAGTTTAATGGCCAGATCGTATGGAACGATCATGCTTTGCGGGACAACAATCAAGGCATACCCGTTCAGCTCATCTTGTGGCCCCACAAAATCCAGATCGACCCCAAGCGCGCACAGCCCGGCATACCATTCGCGGATGATCTGAGCATTTGGGAAGGCATCGTCATGCGGCAGGATATCCGCCGCCCAGATGGATTCGTAATCCAGGATTATGGCCACCTGCGCCCGCTCACGTACCACGGCGGGCAACAAGTCGCGCTCTGCCGCGACCTGCGCCAATTCCACGGCGGCCTGATCCGGGCTGCCGTCCGAACGCAACAATGCTGTGTGATACTGTTCCTGCGCAAATTTAGCCTGTCGCCAGCGAAAAAACATCACCGCCTGCGCGCCATGCGCATAGGCTGCCCAGGTCCACAGTCGCACCATCCCGTCCGCGGGTGAGGGGTTTTTCTCGGCCCAGTCCACCGGGCCGGGTTGCTGCTCCAACACCCACATGCGCCCCTTGCCTTGAGAGCGATACAGATCGCAGTGAAACCCCTGATAGTCCGGCGCGCCGGTCCGCAAATAGCGGTGCTTTTCGTCGTCAGACAGGGTCGAGCCCAACAGATTGCCTAAAGGGTAACTGTCGAAGCCAACAATATCCAGATCGGCGGCAACGGCATGGTGATCGAACTCAAAACTGCCCGCCATGAAATTATGGGTGATGTCCCGGTCCGGCGCGTACTGACGCAACACATCCACCTGCGCGCGGTTGAACAGCCGCACCCGGTCCGAGGAGTATCGCGCAAAATCAAGCGCGTGGGTTGGGTTGGGGCTGGCCACCAGCCCGTTTGGCAATTCGATCTGGTCAAAGCTGGAATAGGCAGATCCCCAGAACACTGTCCCCCAGGTTTCGTTCAGTATTGCGATCGACCCGTACCGATCCGCTAGCCATCGCTGGAACCCGACCCGCGCCGCATCCGAATAGCTAAGCACCGTGTCGTGATCGTTATACTCATTGTCGATCTGCCAGGCATGAACATAGGGGTTCTGGCCGTATCGACGGGCAAATACGGTGGCGATCCGGCGGGCTTCGGCCAGATAGACATCGCTGGAAAAGCAATAATGCCGCCGCGATCCAAACCCTCGCACGCGCCCGTCCGGGCCAACTGGCAGAATTTCCGGATGTTCGTCGATCAGCCATTTCGGCGGGGCGGCGGTGGGCGTGGACATCATCACGCGCAGGCCTGCCTCGCCCAGAATGTCGATCACCTCATCCAGCCAATCCCAGTGGAAAACGCCGCGCTCCGGTTCAATCAGGCCCCAAGTGAATTCGGCGATGCGCACCCAATCCAGTCCCATCTCGACCATTCGCTGCGCGTCTTCACGCCAGAGCGACCCGTCCCATTGTTCGGGGTAATAGCAAACCCCAAGTTCCAACCTGCTCATCGATCTTCCCTTGCCGTGCGGCGTTCGATCCATTTGAGGAAGCTGGCGCAGCCCAACGTGATCACCACATAGAGGATTGCGGCTGTATTAAACGGCGCAAAGGGCAGAAAACTGGCGGCCTGAAATTCGCGCATCCGCTGGGTCATATCGCGGACTGACAGGATCGACAGCAGTGAGGTATCCTTGATCATCGCAATGAACTCATTGCCCAAGGGCGGCGTGACGATGCGCAGCGCCTGCGGCAGGATGATCAGCCGCGCAGTTTGCCAGCGCGAAAGACCCAGCGAGCCACCAGCCTCGATCTGACCCCGTGGGATGGCCTCGATCCCGGATCGGAAAATCTCGGCCATATAAGCGGAATAGCCGACCGAGATCGCGATGATCCCGCGAGTCATATTGGTCATATCGATACCGCCACCCGTGGCATCTTTGACCGCCCCAGCCAAAGGCAGACCGATATAGAGGATGATCACTAGCATCGGAATGCCACGGATCGTGTCCACGAAGAACTCGGCCCCTACGGCCAGCGGATGCAGCTTGTGCTGCGCACCGCCCACCGTCAGCGTCAGCAATAGAAAACCAAACACGGCAAAAGCCAGCGCTGGGTTGCGGTACTGATCCGGCAGGAATTGCGTCTGCCAGATCACCGGATAGCCCTTGGTGTTGGCACCGACCGGGACAAAGGCGCCCGACACGCTGTCGACGGTTTCGATCTGTTCCACCGCGCTGGCAGTGTTTGGGGCGCTACGGATGCGGTATTGCTGGTCTTCGCCCCCGTCGAATTCGCCAAACCGGATGATGTCGGCCTGCGCCTGCGGGGTGCCGCGCACAATGGCGATACGCGCATCCAGCGTGCCGATCAGTTCGTATTTGACCTGTGGCTGCATGAAGAAAAACGCCGATACACCCAGCAAAGTCAAGCTGATGCAGCCATAGACAACCGTCGTGCGCGCCTTGGGTTTGAACGATTGCAGCCCGACCCAGATCAGCCCCAGAATGGCGGCGAAGATATAAGCAAAAATGGCGGCGCGAAACGTGATCGCCACTCCGGTTGCAAATTGCCAATGGGCCATAAACATCAGATAGAACAGCGCGGCCCCGGTCAGGATTTCAAACCCAAGCTGAGCAAGTCCCCGCGCCCTGACGGGCAACCGGCCCGACAGCAAAATACCAGCAACCACAAGCGCATAGATTAGCAGTAACACCTGAAGACCTGTCTGAACCTGATCAACAACGTCTGGAAAAAGTACCCAAGTCTGCGCGGAGCGGTCGATCAAGGTCGAAGTATTTTCGCTGAGCGCATGAAAGAAGACGGACTCGGCAAATGGCATCAGCACCTGCGGCGCGACGAAAACCAAGACCGCCAGCGCCAACGCTGCGGGCAAGGCCGCCCATGCCGAGATACGCACCCAACCTGGCGCCGTCTGAAACCGCGCGTTTCGGGCGCAGAGATATCCCAGAATGGCCACCGCAAGAACCAGCAGGAACCCGACAAAAATCGGGCCGGCATTATTCCCGATCCCGAGAATTGCGATCAAAGAGCGCAGATATTTTGAAGAGGTAGCGAACAGGTAGATAATGAACGGGGCCGCGGCGAGCAGAACAAGATTGCTCGGGCGGATCGAGCTTAGACGCTTCATGGGACCTCACTGCAAACAGGCGGCCCGGTTGCCATCGGCACCGGGCCGTTTCGGATCGGACAGGTTTATTCGGTGCCCCAGTATTTGCCGACCAACTTGTCCAGCGTGCCGTCGGCCTTGATCGCTGCCAGCCCTTCGTTGATGGCGTCGACCGTTGCGTCGCCTTCCTGAAACACGATACCCAGCGGGTCGGATTGCAGGCCGGTGATGCCCACGGTCAGCTCACCCGCGAACTCCTGCTCGTATGCGGCGGCCGAGGTGCCGTCGATGATCACACCCTGCACATCCGCATTTTGCAGTGCCAGGATCGCGGCAGAGAAGTTGTCATACAGGCTGACATTTTCGCGCCCTACTAGATCCTCGGCCAATTGCGCGTTGGTGGTACCGGTCTGCGCCGCCAGCTTCTGACCACCGGCTTTGAAAGCCTCAAGCGTCATGTCCGCATTGTCGACCTGGAGCAGAATGGCCTGACTGACCACAATGTAGGGTTCTGAAAAATCCATCGTCTCTTCGCGTTCCGGCGTGATTGAGACGCCAGAGATCACCAGATCGAACTCACCCTGCTGAAGCGCGGCAAAGATGCCGTCCCATGCGGTGTTGACGAAATTCGGGACGCAATTGACCCGTTCGCAGATCGCATTCATCACATCCACATCGAAACCCACGATCTGACCGGTCGTCTCATCGACAGTTTCCATCGGCGGATAGGTGGCGTCGGTTCCGATTTTCAGAACGCGCCCGTCAAGGTCGGCAGCAAAAACTGCGGGGGCTGCTATCGCGGTCACGACCGCTGCGGCCAGTAGATTTTTTAACATCTTTAAGTCCTCCTGAGTTGATTTACGTGGTGGGCGCCTTTTGCGACGCGGGGGTGTCAGGTTGGCGCTCGATCAGCGTGGCCCTGATCTTTTTCTGGATCTCGGACGGGTCGGTCCCGTCCAAAGCTCTCAACATGTATTCGCCCAGAAGACAGCTGGTTTCTTCGATGGGCACATAATAGGTGCTGGGCGGGGGTACGAAGTATCGACTGAGTTGCAGATCATCGGTGGAAATCACCACCATATCCCGGCCAATCTGCACACCCGCAGCATGGGCTGCGGACAAAACGCCTAGTGTCATTGCCTCATTCGCGCAGATACAGGCCGTGGGTCGGTTGCTTAGCTGCATCAGAGCCTCAAAACACAACTGCCCAGTACGAGCGGTTGTGGGGCCATTGAAAATCAGCGCTGGGTCAGGCGCAAGGCCACTATTGGCCAACGCCTGTTCGTATCCGGTTTGACGTTGTGCTGCATAGATCAGTTTGGTCGGGGGGTTCACCAGTGCAATACGCCGATGCCCCAACCCCACCAACCGCGCGGTTGCGTCAAACGCAGCCGCCTGACTGTCGAAATCGACATAGGCATGAGGTGACTCGCTGTCGCTCATACCCATAGTGACGAAGGGAAAGCTATGTTGCTGTAGAAAAGCGATGCGCGGGTCGCCCTGCAATGTGCCCGAAAAGATGACTCCATCGGCCAAACCGTCCTGAACAATCCGCGCCAGAACGGCCATGGCATCCGGCAGATCGGCCACGTTGAACACAGACATCTCGTATCGCGAACCCTGCAAGGACGCCGAGATACCGGCCAGAATGCGGGTGAATTCTACCCCTTCCCATTCCTCTGCTGCGTCAGGTGACACGCTGACCAGCACCGCGATACGGTAGGATTTGTTGGTGCGCAGCTTCAAACCGTCCATATTGACACGGTACCCGAGACGCGTGGCTACAGCCTGAATCTCTTGGCGTGTTTCTTCCCGAACTGACGCAGCCCCCCGCAGCGCGTTCGAGACGGTGCCAACGGAATAGCCCGTCTCCTTGGCGATCGACTTGATCGTTGCGCGCGCCATTATCCGACCTCCGAAGACATCTGTCCCATCAGAAACTTTCGCCCCGTCCGCAAGGTCTCGGCGTGGTCGGGCGTTTCATCGTGTTCGACAAACAGATCGCTGCAGGGGCTGTCATTCAGAATGCGCAACAGCCGGGGCCAATCGACCACACCCTGCCCCAGATTGCGCCAGCGATCATCACCCTGCCCCGAAGCCGGTTCTGCATCCTTGGCGTGTACTGATACGATCCGTCCCGCGTACCGCTGCAACACCGCGGCCGGTTCCGGCACCGAGACGGCCAACCATCCGATATCGGGCTGCCAATGCAGCGTGTCATGCGCCAAGATCAGGTCCAAAGGCGTTTCTCCAACAGGGCCAACCAGGTCAAAATCATGGTTGTGATAAGCCAGTCGAACCCCCTGGCCCGCCAATCGCGCCGCCCAGGCAGAGAGTTGGTCTGCTACATCCTGCCATCCCGCGACCGTGTCAGGGCGGGCCTGAGGCGCCAGCCATGGCATCACGGCAACCGGGCAGTTCAAAAGATCAAGCAGGGTCAGAATATCGTCAAACCGGGTTTCGAATTCTTCCCAATCGAAATGCGCCGACCGGACGGTCAGGCCCGACTGCGCAACTTGCAACGCCATGTGTTTAGGGGACAGATCGTGAAATCCAACCGTTTCAACATCCGCAAAACCGCAGGCGTGGATCAGATCCAACTGCGCAGCCAGATCCCCGAGCTGCCTGACGGTATAAAGCTGTGCCGCTATACGCATCTGCTTACTGAATGACTCTCGATTGAAACGTTTCAATAACGTTGAAGCAGCAACACCCCTTTTGTCAAGATTCGGCCCAAAGGGGCTGGTATTTCGCCAGAAGTGCTGACAAAACACTCTAATCCATTGATGATACCGCTAACATATAGAATGCATCGGGCCGAACTGTTAGGTGGCGGCCCAACCGGCGCAAACAGGTTTTGACCATGAATTACACCCGCTCCGATTTCCCAAAGGATTTCCTCTTTGGCGTGGCAACCTCAGCGCACCAGATCGAACAGGAATTCGATCTGGTACACGAAGCCGGGTTTGACTGTTATCAATTTTCAATCAATTGGGCCCGCGTTCTGCCCGAAGGGCGCGGGGCGATGAACGAGACCGGGCTGGACTTTTACGATCGTCTGACGGACGCGCTGTTGGCGCGTGGCCTTCGACCGTGCGCAACACTGAATCACGGCGAATTGCCTGCAGCGCTGGCGGATCTGGGCGGATGGCGAAACCGCGCCATCGCCGATTGGTTTGCGGATTTCACCGAAATCATCATGGGGCGTGTCGGCGACCGTATGTACAGCGTTGCACCGATCAGCATCCCGGCTGGCATCGGCAGATTACACAATTTCGCTAACCAGATACTCGACACCGGAAATACCCGCGCCACCGCGCGGGCAATGCACCACATGCTGTTGGCCCATGGGTGTGCCATCGAGGCGATGCGAGGGTTGGGCATGACCAATCTTGGGGTTGTGTTCGATCAAACACGCGCGGAACCGTCCAAGGACCCCGCCACCGATTTGCTTGGTGACATCCTCAATCGGTTCTGTCCGGCTGGTGTTTTCAACAAGACCTACCCTACAATGGCGCTTGAATCGCTGGAGCGTCATCTGCCGTCAAGCTGGCAGGGCGACATGGAAACCATTGGAACTGGCGTTGATTGGTGCGGTCTGACCTTTGACACGCATTGGCCATCTGCTGTGGACCTGAGCCGTTTTCAGCACGACTACACCCAAGACAGGCCGATCCTTGTCACCGGTATGGCTGGCCGCGAAACTTCGCACGGGGATGGGTGGGGTAACGATCTTACCCAACACCTATCGGCAGTGCAGGACGCGCTGAAACAGGGTGTTCCGGTGAAGGGGGTGTTTATCCGGTCTGTGCTGGACCGGGGCAATTGGGCCCCTTACGACGCTGAACCGAAAGACGTGGTCGACACAGTCTCTAGTGCGCCAGAAAGCAAACCGAAGGTGTCGTATAACATCCTTAAACCCGTCCTGTCTGGTGGCGCGGTGTCATTGCCTCTGGCTCAACCACCTGGTGCCATGCGCGCGCATTGGAACTTGGTCGCGGATATCGGCGGAACCAATACGCGCTTGGGCGTGATCGCTGACGGAAAGCTGACCGATCTGCGCAAATACCCAACCGGCACCCTGCCAGAATTGCTTAACGCCTTTCACACCCTGCGCGATGAGATCGGCACCGATCCACGCGCCGTGGTGGCCGCCGGGGCCGGGCCTGTGAAGAACGGGACGATCCGCCTGACGAATGCAAAGCTCGACCTGTCCGAGGGTGATATCGGCAAGGCCACGGGCGCGCAGCATACCTTTGTCATCAACGACTTTACCGCCGCTGCTTGGTCGGTGGCCGAAATCACAGGCAATGATGTCGAGGTGTTGCAAGGCGCCACGACCCCACCCCCTGGCACCCGGTTGGTTGTCGGTCCCGGCACAGGTCTTGGAGTTGGGGCGTTGCTTTATTCTGAGGGCCGATATCACACCGCATCTGGTGAAGGCGGCCATATCGGCCTGTCACCGCGCCATGTGGATGAGGTCGAGATTTTCAAAGCCGCCCGGCACATCGCTCCGGATTGTTTCTTTGATGAAACTTTGGTGCTTGAGGCGGAAATGTTCCTTAGCGGCACAGGTCTGCCGGTCCTCTATCAAGCTGCAAGCATGGCCGCAGGACAGACCAACACGCCAAAGCGCAGCGCCAAGGACATTCTTCAAGACGCTCGCGCGCAGACAGATCCGATCGCCGAAAAAACGGCGCATATGTTCACCACCCATCTGGGCGCAGTGATGGGTGATCTTGCCGTCGTGCTGATGCCTGTGGGCGGTGTGTTCCTTGTGGGCGGTGTGGCCGAGAAAAACCGCTGGCTCTTCAAGGAAGCCTTCCGCGATGCGTTCAACGCGGGCGGCCGGTTTACCGATTTGCGAAGGTCAATGAGCCTGTATGTTTCGGAACAGGACGAATTTGGCATTGTTGGCGCTAACAATTTCTGTAAAAGTGCGCTCGCGCGTTAATATAGCCGCCTGATCCCAAAAGACAGAAAGGACCCGGCATGATCCTGTGCTGCGGTGAAGCCCTGATCGACATGATCGCCACCCCGACCATTTCGGGCGGTGATGGATTTGTGCCCCATTCCGGTGGCGCGGTCTTTAACACTGCCATTGCCTTGGGGCGGCTGGGGTCGCCGGTTGGGCTGCTGACTGGCCTGTCTTCAGATATGTTCGGAGAGCAATTGGCCGAAGCCCTGAAGACCAGTCATGTGGATGCAAGCCATGTGATCCGATCAGATCGCCCCACGACGCTGGCCTTTGTGCAGTTGAAGGACGGGCACGCCTCTTACAGCTTTATCGACGAAAACTCGGCGGGTCGCATGCTGATGCCCGAGGATATGCCGGATCAGCTCCCCGCTATTTCGGCGCTGTATTTCGGCGGAATCAGCCTGGCGTGCGAACCCTGCGCAGACGCTTATGCCGCATTGTTGGACCGGCAAGGGGCGGATCGGGCGGTGATGATTGATCCCAATATCCGGCCCGATTTCATCAAGGATCAAACCCGGTATCGCACCCGTCTGAACCGGATGATCGCACAGGCGGATATCGTAAAGGTCTCGGACGAGGATCTGGATTGGATCATTCCCGGCCCGGAAAGCATCACTGAGAAAGTGCCGCTGTTGCTGCAAGCCGGGCCTGCCGTGGTCATTGTAACGCGTGGCGGTGACGGCGCGTCAGGCTATCTGGCGGACGGGTCCGAAACCTCAGTCCCTGTTCGACCGGTTCAGGTTGTCGATACCGTCGGCGCGGGTGACACGTTCAACGCCGGTGTGCTGGCCGAACTGGAACGCGGTGGGCTCCTGACCAAAACCGCGCTGCGCACCCTGAATACCGAAAACCTGCGCGCCGCTTTGGCCAAAGGCGCAGAGGTTGCAGCCATCACCGTTTCCCGCGCCGGGGCCAACCCTCCCTGGGCGCACGAGCTTTGAACCCCAAAGAGATCTAAATGAAACGTTCTGACATCAACGCCATCAAAACCGAGGCCGATGCCTTTATCCGTTCCTTCGGTGCGGTCCTGCCCCCCTTTGCCAATTGGTCGCCTGACCAAATGCGCAGTGACAAAGCCGCAGGCATTCGCGAACGCGGGCTGGGTTGGGACATCACCGATTACGGGCAGGGACGCTTTGATGAGTTGGGCCTGTTCCTGTTCACCTTACGCAACGGCGATGTGGGTGATCTGAACAGTGGTCGGGGCATGCTTTATGCCGAAAAGTTGCTGGTATCGCGGGACAAACAGCTGTCGCCAATGCACCGCCACATTGTGAAAGCCGAAGACATCATAAACCGCGGCGGTGGTGATCTGGTGATGGAGATCTATGCCTCGGACCCGCAAGGCGATATCGACCGTGAAAATCCTGTTGTTGTGCCCAGCGACGGTTGCCCCGTCACAATTCGGCCCGGTGAGTTGCTTCGCTTGAAACCCGGCGAAAGCGTCACTCTGATGCCCGGCATATGGCACGCCTTCTGGGCCGAAAAAGGCGATTGCCTGATTGGCGAGGTCTCGACCGTCAATGACGACCGAACCGACAACGTGTTCGAAGACCCGATCCCGCGCTTTGCAACCATCGAAGAAGACGTCGCGCCGGATTTCCTGTTGGTCGCGGATTACTACGCTTGATACGCAGTTTTCAGGCTGACCTGACCCGCAAAATGATAAGTCGCTTTTCTTAAACCGGAAAAACGCATTAAAATGGGCTGCGAAACCGTGGGTGGGGGTTCCAACCCTGACCTGTTAGCGCAACAACTGTTAGGGGGCCGGTCCAATGGTCACGAAAGCCGAGCTTGAAGCGCAAGTTGCCGATCTGCGCCGCCAACTGGCCGAGCAAACTGCGACCCGTGAACAGGCACAAAGGCCGGAACCACACGATACTGTGGCCGACAGGATTGCCGAGAACATCGACAACTGGACCGGACAGCTTGAAGAAGCCCTGACCGAGTTGGAGGATCTGCCGCACAAAAGACCGATCCTGTTTGCGCTTGGCATTTTTACGCTTGGCTATCTGCTAGGCCGATCCCGGTAGGAGCCTGAACATGAGCCGCATTTCCCGCAATATCTCGATCATTCTGCGCGCCGAACGGTTGATTGCCCAACGCCATGTTGCCGTGGCCGCACGGCGTACCGGCTTTTACGCTGCGGCGGGGCTGGCCGTGGGGCTGGCTGTCATCATGCTGAACGTGGCCGGTTTTTTCTGGTTGTCCGCAACCATGTCCAAACCGCTGGCCGCGCTGATCATGGCTGGGACCAACCTGTTGCTGGGTGTGATCCTGGTTCTGATGGCCAACACGCAGAACGCGCAGGCAGATACGACAGCCGCGGTCGAATTGCGCGATATGGCACTGTTAGATATCGAGACCGAGATCAAAGACACTCTGTCCGACGCACGTAACACCGTGACAGGCATCCGGCGCGACCCGCTGGGTGCCCTGACACCTGATGTTATCAGCGCCATTCTGAGTACCCTGATTAAATACGCCAAGCGTCGCAAAGACAAACCCGAGCAATAGCGACTATTGCACCATCCGGGCGGCGGCGCGGGCGATCACCATCTCTTCGTTCGTTGGAATTGCCAGAATGCGCACGCGGCTGAAATCGGTCGACAGAACCGTGCCATTGTCGGCGTTCCTGTTGGGATCCATTTCAATCCCGATCCAGCGCATCCCGTCACAAACCCGCTGACGGATCTGTACTGCATTCTCACCAATGCCGCCCGTGAACACCAGCGCGTCCAACCCTTCCAGCGCAGCAGACATGGCGCCAAGCTCTCGGCGAATGCGAAAGACATAATAATCGATCGCCTTGCGGGCCTCGGGCGTTTCGGCGGCCAGCAGGGTGCGCATGTCCGATGACATTCCCGACAGACCCAGCAGGCCGGAATTACGATAGAGCATGTCGGCGATTTCATCCGCGCTCATCCCTTCCTGCTGCATCATGTACAGCACGACACCCGGGTCCAGCTGACCGCTGCGGGTGCCCATCGGCAGGCCGTCCAATGCGGAAAAACCCATGGTCGACGCCACAGCCCGCCCGCCTGACACAGCACACATCGACGCGCCATTGCCCAGATGCGCGATGACAACGCGGCCATCATACAGGCTGGGCGCGGTCTCTTTCAGCTTTTGCGTGATGTAGTCATAGCTCAGGCCGTGAAAGCCGTACCGGCGCACGCCCTTGTCATAATAGCTCTGCGGCAGGGCGAAGGTATCGTTGACCCATGGATGGGTGCGGTGAAAGGCGGTGTCGAAACAGGCCACCTGAACCGTGTCTGGAAAGGCGGCGCTGGCTGCACGGATACCGGCCAGACTAAACGGCTGGTGCAGCGGCGCATAGGGAATGAACCCGGCCAGAGTATCCAGAACCTTGTCGTCGATCCGCACGGGTTCGGAATACACCGTCCCCCCATGCACAACCCGGTGACCTATGGCGCGGATTTGGATGTCCGGCAGATATTCGCGTGTCATGTCCAGAAAGGCCTGGATTGCCTCGTCATGGCTTTGGGTATCCGTCAGCGCCTGGTTGATCGAGCGGCCCCCGGCAGATTCCGCCAACAAGCGCGGCGCATCCCCCAAGCGTTCGATCTGGCCGTGCCAACGCATGCTGGGGCGATTGCCTTCGACCAGTTCATACAGCCCGAATTTCAACGAAGACGACCCGGCGTTCAGCGCCAGCACATGGTCAGCCATGAATTTTGTCCTTATTTGCCTGCGCATGCAGCGCCGCCACCGCACAGGAAGCCAACCGCGAGGCATCATCATCCGCTCGGGACGTCAGAATGATCGGGGCGGCGGCACCTACCACAATTCCCGCTGCCTCGGCATGGGAAATGTAAGTCAGCTGTTTGGCCACCATATTGCCAGCTTCGATATTCGGGGCCACGAGGATATCCGCCGCCCCGGCGACGGCGGACTTGATGCCCTTTGTTCGCGCCGCCTTCAGATCAACCGCGTTGTCCATCGCCAGTGGGCCATCGACCAGTCCACCGGTGATCTGACCCCGCTCGGCCATTTTCGACAACAGCGCCGCATCCACAGACGAGGGCATATGCGGGTTGATCGTCTCAACCGCCGACAAGACGCCAACCTTTGGTGTTTCTATCCCGATCGAGTGTGCCAGATGGATGGCATTCTGCACAATGTCTGCCTTGGTCTCGAGGTCCGGGGCGATGTTCACGGCCGCATCCGTCACCATGATGGGCCGTGAAAAGCCCGGCACGTCCATCACAAACACATGCGACAGGCGACGGCCTGTCCGCAGACCTTTGTCCCGACGCAGAACCGCTCGCAGCAAAACATCGGTGTGCAAATGCCCCTTCATCAGGGTTTGCGCCTTACCTTCAACCACCAAATCCACGGCGCGGTGGGCAGCGTTTTCATGACTGCGGGCTTCAATGATCTCGAGACTCGACAAATCGGCCTTCAACTCGGCGGCTGCAGCAGCGATTTTGTCAGGATCACCCAGAAGGATCGGCGCAATAATACCCTTGGAATGCCCTAGCAACGCGCCGCCCAGCGAGTTCGGCTCTTCCGGGGCGATCACGGCTGTGGGCATCGGATCCAGAGGCTTTGCCTTTGCGATCAGTGCATCGAAATGGCGATGGCGCTGAACGATCAGGCCGGGCACGTCAACCGAGTCAAAGGTCAGGTGTTTGGCTGGCGGCGTCACTTGCACCTCACCACTGAGGATCAGAGCGTTGTCGCCCACGCGGCGCACTTCGGTCGCACAAAGCAAATCACCGTCGTCCCGCTTTTCGGTCACGGTCAGCGTGGCGGTCACCTCGTCATCAGCCAGAACAGGCGCATGAAAAGACAGGTTCGCCGACCGCGCCTGGGTGCCCGCGCCGGGCAGGATATTGCCCAAAATTGCCGCAATCAAACCGGCAGGCCACAGGGCTGGTGCCACTGCCTCGGGGTGGCCATCGCCATCGCCATCATATCCCGCCAGATGCAATGGATTATGATCGCCCGAGGCCGAGGCAAAGGCATAAAGATCATCGATCGTACATAAGCGCGTCACCTGCGCCACGTCCCCGACCTTGATCTGCGCGTAGGTGCGGTTTTCCGTTATTTTCATTTCTGTTTGGCCTTGTTCGCAGCAGCCGAACTGCGCCCTTGAGATTTGCTCCGAGTTTCCGTTTTCTGTTTGATCTCAGCAAGATCAAGCGTGTCGTACAGTGCTTGTGCCATCTCAACAAGCTCAGGCGACGGGTCTGGAATTTCGCCCAAAATTCGCTTGAGCAGATCTACCGCCTGCTTTCTGTCAGCAACCCGCGGAAGCAAGTCCGGCAATGTATCGATCGCACCCTGTTCGTCAAAAGTGACGATCACTGTCTGTTCGCGCAACATGCGTTGGCGGTCTTCGACGGTGAGATCCCTGAACGGGGCCTCATGTTGGAACACATGCGCCCAGCGATGCAGAATTTCAGCCCGAAAGCTTTGGTTACTTGAGGCCAGCAACAGCAACAACCGGATCACGGCCTCGGGCAGCCCGCCCTGTTTCATATGCGCCAATGCTGCCTCAACCTCGGGCAGGGCTTTCAGAGTTTCAGGATCAGGCAAGGTACGGTGGGCAGCGTTCTTCTTGCCGAACCACGCGGCCAGCGGACCACCCCAAAGCGCATAGAACATCCCTTCATACCAGGCATCGCGCAGGTCTCGACTCAGATCCATGGCCTGTTCGACCCAGTCGCCGGTCAGCTTTTCCATCTCAAGAAACGGGTTATCAGCTGTCGCCGGGGCGCGCAGTTCGCGCGTCATCCCGGCTAATTGCGCAACCCCCTTCATCATCGGATTGTCCGAAGACATCGCCGTGCGTTGAACGCGCAGAGGGTGCAGATCACGCAAAGCCTTTGCGCCCATCGGTGTGGAAACAGATCGCACAAAAGGACGCCCAAAGGTTTCATATGCATTCGCCTGCACCTCGGACATATGGGCCACCGCGGCAAAGCTGGCCTCATCCTGCTGGCCGTCGTCCAACGCGGCTACATCCCCGAGTGTGCGGTCATAGAACCGAACCTCGAACTGTTTATCCTGGCCTTCGCCTTGGGTGTTTTCGATCACCATCTCGTAGAGGCCTGGTGCCATTGCTTCGACCGTTTCCAGGGTCGAAGCCATCTGCGTATGTTCCTTACGCGCCACTTTGGACGAGACAAAGATGCCCAGATGGCCAACTTCATCATGCAACATGTAGATGATCCGCTGACCGCGCAGACGGATTTCCTCTTCATCTGCGTATGTGGCGGCAATCCAGTTGAGTGCCTGCTGGGGCGGGGTGATGTTGTCACCTTGGCTGGCAAAGACAAATATCGGGCCTTTCACCGCCTTGATGTCGATCGGCACGCCCGGTTCCAACTGCGCGGTGTTCTTGATCAGCCGATTGCCAACGAACAGCTGCTCGACGATCCAGTGAATCTCGGCCTCGTTCAATAGGAAGTAACCACCCCACCAGCGCTCAAAATCAATGAAGCGTTTCCGACCGCCGTCAGGGTCGCGGTAGAGGTCGAAATACTTGCCGAAATAATTCCGGCTGGGGTTCAGCTGTTCAAAATTCATCACCAGATTGGCGCCATCGAACATGCCCGCGCCGACGTCCGACCAGAACATCGGTTGCCAGGTGCCGCCCAGAACACCGGCGTTATACCGCATCGGATTTTCCCCTACCTCGCCCGACCATGGTGCAATGGGGGCGCCATTCAGGATCAGCGGTCCGGTCAGATCCGGGTTGCAGGCGGCCATCAGCAAAGTGGCCCACCCACCCTGGCAATTGCCGGTCACGACCGGCTGCGGGCTGTCGGGATGGCGCGCGCGGACAGTGCGCACGAACCCGGCCTCGGCATGCATGACGTCGGCAAGGGTCTGCCCCGGCACAGGGTCTCGCCCGAAACTGACGAAATAAACCGGATGCCCTTTTGACAGGGCAACGCCAACCTGACTGTCTGGTTTGAATCCACCGATGCCGCCGCCGTGACCGGCACGCGGATCGATGATGATGTAGGGACGCCGGGTGTCGTCAATGGTTACACCTTTGGGCGGCAGGATGCGCAGCAGTTGGTAATTGCAGGGGCGTTTCAGGGTCGCCCCGTCGACGATGACCTCATAGTCATAGATCAGCACCGGCGGGCAACCCGCGGCTTCATGCTCCAGAAAAACATCTCCACGTTCACGCAGCGCGTCCATGGTCAGCACCACGCGCTGGGTGGCGTCTTTCAGATAAGCTGTCCAATCGTCGACAATCGATTGCGAACGCGCAATGCGCTGCGAAACCTCGGCGAAGCCCTGCATCAGATCTCGGGTCCGCTCTGAATGTGTTTCGATAATTCGCGTCGATTGCAGCCGGGCGGATTGGGACAACAGGGTCCATTGTACGCCGGACCGATCCAAAGCGCGGGTTACGATATCAACCGTTCGGTCCTGAATCGCAGCCGCATTTTCAGCCGTCTCGGACCGAAGGTTCAACGAGGTCTTCTGCACATTGGTCACCATGAGCCTGTCCTCTAACCATCGAAAACACATGCGCCGCGCCGTAAAATTCTGCCAGTGGCCGAGTCGATTTCTGCGACGCAGCATAGTTTGTTTCGAAATGATACTCAAACCCAACTCTGCGCCGCGCCGTCTTGGTTCTAACCGTTGGTGCAGCCACCGCCTGAGCGGCATTGGACAACTTCAACTGTCAGGTGACTGGCGAAAAGGCGAAAAGGCGAAAAATAAATGTTTCAATAATGATCTGGATCAAGATTCATCACATTCGAAATCGCTATTGGGATAACCTAGTAAGGGAATCAAGCGCGTACAGTCCAGCCAAATGAGCCAGATGACCAGTCGTCGGGCGTTTCTAAGCGCCAAAGTATGTCGGGAGGACAGCAGCATTGTCCGTCCTCCGGGATCACATGTGCCGGGTTTCCTGGATCACTGCACCAAATGTGGCGACTGCGTCGACGCCTGTCAGGAAACGGTGATTGTCTTCGGTCAGGACGGTTTCCCGGTGTTTAAGCCCAGTGAAAACCCGTGCACCTTTTGCGGCGATTGCGCCACGGTCTGCCCGACAGACGCGTTGCAAGTCGAACGCCTGCCGGACTGGCCCTGGCGCGCGGCGATCGAGACATCCTCTTGCCTGTCCGTGAACGGGGTCAGCTGTCGCGTCTGTCAGGACAATTGCGAACAGAATGCCATCCGCTTTAGGTTACAACTGGGCGGTCGGGCCGAGCCTTCGCTGGATGCCGACACCTGCATTGGGTGCGGTACCTGCGTGCCCTCCTGCCCTGTCAATGCCATCGCGCTTGACCGTCAGCCCACATCTAAAACGGAAGCGATACAATGAATATTTGCGGTTGCCTTGTACATATCGTCCCTGACCAAGCTGAGGCCGCGGCGCAAACGATGCGCGACACACCAGGCGTCGAGGTGCATGCCCAGGCCGAAGACGGCCGTTTCGTCGTCGTCGTCGAAGACACATCCGATCACCTGGCGTCCGAGATCATCATGGATCTGCATCAGATCCCCGGAGTGGTCTCACTGACGCTGACCTATCACCATTTCGAGGATCTTGCGGAGGCTACCCCGCATCCCGATGCCCAAAGCCAAACCACCAGCCGGAGGCTCACGCTATGACTACATCAGAATCTCGCCGGACTTTTCTCAAGGCCTCAGCGGCCGCTGCCACTGCATCAGCCGCTGGCATTCCTCTGGCCACCGGTCAGGCCAACGCGCAGGCCGGGGCCCCCGATATCCGCTGGGACAAGGCGGCCTGCCGGTTCTGCGGTACCGGATGTTCGGTGCTGGTCGGCACCAAGGACGGCCGTGTGGTGGCCACGCAAGGCGACCCGGACGCGCCGGTCAACCGTGGCCTGAACTGCATCAAGGGCTATTTCCTGTCCAAGATCATGTACGGCAAGGACCGTCTGACTACGCCGCTACTACGCAAGACCAACGGCGAATACGACAAGAACGGTGAATTCGAGCCGGTCAGCTGGGACGAAGCCTTCGACGTCATGGCCGCCAAGTGGAAAGAGGCCCTGGCCAAGAAGGGTCCAACCAGTGTTGGAATGTTCGGTTCGGGTCAGTGGACAATCTGGGAAGGCTATGCCGCCTCCAAATTGATGAAAGCCGGATTCCGGTCTAACAATATCGACCCCAACGCGCGGCACTGTATGGCATCCGCCGTTGTCGGGTTCATGCGCACATTCGGCATTGATGAGCCGATGGGCTGTTATGACGATTTCGAACACGCGGACACTTTTGTGCTGTGGGGCTCGAACATGGCCGAGATGCACCCGATCCTGTGGTCGCGCCTGACCGATACGCGCCTGACCAAGCCGGGATGTGAAGTCCACGTGCTGTCGACCTTCGAACACCGTTCGTTCGAACTGGCAGACAATGGCATCGTGTTTGAACCACAGACCGATCTGGCGATCCTGAATTACATCGCGAACTACATCATCCAGAACAACGCGGTGAACGAGTATTTCGTCAGAAATCACGTCAACATCACGAAAACTGCCACCGATATCGGCTATGGCCTGCGAGAAACCAACGCGCTGCAACAAGAGGCAGAAAACCCGAACTCTGGCGCGCTTGAGAGCATCAGCTTTGAAGAATACGCCGAAGCAGTTGCGCCCTATACGCTGGAATACACCTCGGAACTGTCGGGCGTTCCAGCAGACAAGCTGGAGAAACTCGCGCAGCAATATGCGGACCCAACCCGTAAGGTCATGAGCCTTTGGACCATGGGCTTCAACCAGCACACCCGCGGGTCTTGGGTGAACTCGCTGATGTATAATGTGCATCTGCTGGTGGGTAAGATTTCCGAACCGGGCAACTCGCCCTTCTCGCTGACAGGTCAGCCGTCAGCTTGCGGGACTGCACGCGAAGTCGGCACCTTTGCCCACCGCCTGCCCGCCGACATGGTGGTGGCGAATGATGAACACCGCGAGATTTGCGAAACTGCGTGGAACATCCCCGAAGGTACCATTCCGCCCAAACCAGGCTTCCACGCTGTGTTGCAACACCGCAAGCTGAAAGATGGTGAGCTGAACGCCTATTGGGTGCAGTGCAACAACAACATGCAGGCCGCGCCCAACATCAACGAAGAAGGCTATCCCGGTTATCGCAACCCCGAAAACTTCATCACCGTCTCTGACCCTTATCCCACCGTCACCGCCGTTTCTGCCGACCTGATCCTGCCCACCGCCATGTGGGTCGAGAAGGAAGGCGCTTATGGCAACGCCGAACGCCGCACCCAGTTCTGGCGGCAACAGGTGCAGGCCCCGGGTGAGGCCAAGTCCGACCTGTGGCAGCTTATGGAATTCTCCAAACGCTTCACCGTCGAAGAGGTCTGGGGCGAAGAACTGCTGGCCAAGATGCCCGAGCATCGCGGCAAAACCATGTTCGACGTGCTTTATGCCAACGGTAAGGTGGATCAGTTCCCGCTGTCCGAGACAGCGGAAGGGTTCCACAATGACGACGCCGAGCACTTTGGGTTCTACGTTCAGAAAGGCCTATTCGAAGAATACGCTGAATTCGGGCGCGGACATGCACACGACCTTGCACCGTTCGAAATGTACCACCAGGCACGCGGTATGCGCTGGCCGGTCGTGGACGGCAAAGAAACGCTGTACCGCTTCCGCGAAGGCTTTGACCCGTATGTTCCCGAAGGTGCTGACGTAAAATTCTACGGCCACAAGGATGGCAAGGCCAAGATCATCTTTGCGCCCTACGAACCCGCGGCTGAAGAGCCGGATGAAGAATTTGATCTGTGGTTGTCCACGGGACGTGTGCTTGAACATTGGCACTCGGGCTCGATGACCCGCCGGGTGCCGGAATTGCACCGCGCCTTCCCATCCGCCGTCGTCTACATGCATCCGCAGGACGCCAAGGATCGGGGCCTGCGCCGCGGACAGGAGATCGTTCTGTCCACCCGCCGCGGCGAGGTTACCAGCCGGGTCGAAACCCGCGGACGCAACAAGGTGCCGCGCGGTTTGGTCTTCATGCCGTGGTTCGACGAACACCAGCTGACCAACAAACTGACGCTGGACGCGACCTGCCCACTGTCGAAAGAAACCGACTATAAAAAGTGCGCCTGCAAGGTCGAGCGCGCGTAACCGGCCCGGATCGCAAAGGTAGCCCCCATGTCTCTGGCTGGTACACCCCTCTCGCCGCAACGGCGCCGTTTCCTGCAGGATTCGGCGCGTGCGGCAGGCGGCTGCGTGGTCGCAGGGTCTTTGCTGGCCTGGCTGGCCCGTGATGCCCGTGCGTTACCGGCCGAGGCACTGCGTCCACCCGGCGCACTGCCTGAGGAGGCGTTCTTGTCGGCCTGCATCCGCTGTGGGCTGTGCGTGCGGGACTGCCCTTACGATACGTTGAAACTGGCCGAACTTGGGGTGGATGCCGTGGCCACCGGCACCCCCTATTTCACGGCGCGCAATGTGCCGTGTGAGATGTGCGACGACATTCCCTGCGTTGCCGCTTGCCCCACAGGTGCGCTGGACCCGGGGCTGGACAATATCGACGACGCGAAAATGGGTGTTGCCGTTCTGGTCGATCAGGAGAACTGTCTGAACTTTCAGGGCCTGCGCTGCGACGTCTGCTATCGCGTCTGCCCCGTCATTGATGACGCGATCACGCTGGAAGCGGCCCATGACGCCCGATCGGGCCACCATGCGATGTTCATCCCCACCGTGCATGCCGAGCGCTGCACCGGTTGCGGCATGTGCGAAAAAAGCTGTGTCCTACCGGAAGCTGCCATCAAGGTTCTGCCGGAACGACTGGCGCGGGGCAGCGCGGCCGATCACTATCGCAAGGGCTGGGAAGAAAAAGAGGCCCATGGCGGGCCTTTGGTGGACGGCTTGATCGATCTGCCCGACCGCTTGCCGGGACCGGGCACAGACAACCTGACCACACCGGGCGGCTTTGCACCGTCATATGACCTGCCGGGGGTAGGCCAATGAGCGCGCGAACGCATATTCCTGTCGGTCACGAAGCGATCGAAGCCAAAGGCTGGATCGGAGCGCATCGCTATTTGCTGCTGCGTCGCACCAGCCAGTTGTTCTTTCTGGTCCTGTTCTTGCTGGGCCCCTGGTTCGGCATCTGGATCGTGCAAGGCACACTGGCCGGGTCTCTGACCCTAGGCGTGTTGCCTCTGACCGATCCGTTTATCGTATTGCAAAGCATCATTGCCGGGCATTGGCCTGAGTTGACTGCTCTGATCGGCGGGTTAATCGTTCTGGTCGCCTATGCGCTGATCGGCGGGCGCGTCTATTGTTCATGGGTCTGCCCGATCAATCCAGTGACCGACGCCGCCAACTGGCTGCACCGGCGGCTGGACCTGCCGAAAGGCTGGCAGCCGAAACGCGCCATCCGCCTGTGGGTGCTGGCAATGGTTCTGGTCGTGTCGGGCCTGACCGGCGTGATCGCTTGGGAGCTGATCAACCCCATCACCATGCTGCATCGCGGGCTGATTTTTGGCGCGGGTTTTGTCTGGGCCATGGTTGCTGCGATCTTTATCTTTGACCTGTTCGTCGCGCGCCACGGATGGTGCGGCCATATCTGTCCGGTCGGCGCTTTCTATGGTCTGATCGGCAGCAAAAGCTTGCTGCGGGTCAGCGCCGCAAACCGGGCGGCCTGTGACGATTGCATGGATTGCTATGCCGTCTGTCCAGAAAATCAAATCATATCCCCCGCGTTGAAGGGCAAGCCCGGGACAACGCCACTGATCCTTTCCCCGGACTGCACCAATTGCGGCCGCTGTATCGACGTATGCGCGGTCGATGTCTTCACCTTTACTCACCGGTTCGACGACCATGTCGCCGCGCCTTCCGATCCAGTTCCCGCGCCCGACCGGCGCGCAGCCAGACCTATTTAAGGGAGTGCCAAGATGAAAAAATCAATCGTGACAGGCGGAATGGCCCTGATCCCCGTTTTGCTCCTGAGCGGGTTCGCCCTTGCCCAGTCGGCCCAGGTGGAAACCCTGCGTGGGGCGGATGTGGATGAGCTTATTCCACTCGATCAGATCCACAAAAATGTCGAAGGACGCATGCAGCGCAACTATCGCCAGCAACCGCCGCTGGTTCCCCATTCGATCGAACAATACCAGATCGACGTGCGCACCAATCAGTGTCTGTCCTGCCACGACTGGACCAAAGCAGGTGAACGCAACGCTCCGACCCTGTCGATGACCCACTATCTGGATCGCGACGGCAACGAACTGGATCACATTGCGGGCACCCGCTATTTCTGCAACCAATGTCATGTGCCTCAGGCAGACGCGCCTGCATTGGTCGACAACGTGTTTGAACCCTCGTCCGGCAACTAATCCAACGCATGTCTGAAAGGAGCACCAAGATGGCAGACTCCCCCGAAAAACGCGGTTGGATTGGCCGCCTCTGGAACTGGATCTGGACACCGGCCGTGGCGTTCAGCTCGGGCTTTCTGATCCTAGCGGGCTTTCTGGCCGGCATCCTGTTCTGGGGTGGGTTCCACTGGACACTGGAACTGACCAACACCGAGGAATTTTGTACCTCGTGCCACACGATGGAGGTCAATCTGGGCGAATATCGCGAAACGATCCACTACAACAACCATTCCGGTGTGCGCGCGATTTGTTCCGACTGCCACGTGCCGCATGAGTGGAACCACAAAATCAAGGCCAAGATCATGGCCGTCAAAGACGTCTATCACGAACTGGCCGGAACCATCAGCACGCCCGAAAAATACGAAGCGCACCGTCTGAGCATGGCTTCGGCCGTCTGGAAAAAGATGAAGGCGTCGGACAGCCGCGAATGCCGCAATTGCCACAACTTCGACTATATGGATTTCACCATCCAGGAAACCCGCGCCGCATCCGAACACCAGCGCGCCATCGACAACAACATGACCTGCATCGACTGCCACCAGGGCATCGCGCACAGCCTGCCATCCGATTACCTTGAGGAATACCAGAAGGTCACAGATGAGTTGGCTGGTGAAACCTCGGACGGACAGTCGCATCAGGTAGCAGATGGCAGCGAAGAGATCCGGTCATTCCTAAACAAGAGCGCGGATTAAAGAGGGGCAAGATATGCTGGAACTTCTGGGAACAATCGGGGCCAACGTTATCAGCCTTCCGGGCATTCTGGGCCTTGCGCTTGGCATGATGACCCGCCGCCTGTGGCTGGGCGGCTTGATGGGGGCCGTGGTCGGCGTGCTGGAAACGGTGATCTTCGCCCATTGGAACTTTGCCAATGTCAGTATGGTCGAACTGTTAATCGCCGTCGTCATCGGCCTGTGCGCAGGTACGTTGGGTTCGGTCATCCGCATCAAGGGTGCGACAGTCTGAATTCGCCAAACTTTGCATCAATTCGGCGCCCCGCTGCGGAATGCAGTCGGGGTTCGCCCGAATTCGGCCTTGAACGCACGGGTCATGGCGCTGGCGTTTTCATACCCGCAGCGACCGGCAATTTCCGCGATGGTTTGTTCGGTCTCCTCGACCAGTTTCCGGGCCATAGTCAGCCGCAGGCGCCGATACAGTGCCTGTGGCGTGGTGCGTAATTCGGCCTGAACCCGCATCTCAATCTTCTTTTGCGAACAGCCAAGTTTGCGGGCAACGTCCCGGATCGTCAGCGGCGTTTCTATGTTCCCCTGCATCACCGTCAACGTGCGATTGACCAGCGTATCCTCGGATTTCAAAGGCAAGACATAGGGATCGGTCGCGCTGCGGCTCATCAGCAGGTGGGCTACCTCCATCGACAGTAGCGGGCCATGATCCCGACGGATCAGAGCCGAGGCCAGATCAAAGGCCGCCATCGCCCCCGAACAAGTCAACCGATTGCCGTCTATGACATAGCGTTCCTGCACAACGTCAACTGCTGGAAAGGCTTCTTCAAACCGCGACAGCTCATCCCAGTGAATCGTCGCGCGGTGATCGTCCAGCAAGCCAGCGCGCGCCAGTAGCCAACTGCCGGTATCCAGCCCGGCCACTTGCGGATGGGTCCGCGCCGCCGCCAGCAGGGCGCGCGTGGTGGCACGGGTATCGAGCGACAAATAGCCGTAAGATGGCATCACGACCAATACATCGCCGCTGTGATCGTGCAAGGCCCCATGCGGTGTGACGACCAGCCCGCTGGAACTTTGCACGGGCTTGCCATCCAACGAACAGAATCGCCAGAGATACAGCGTCTGCCGCGACAACGAGTTGGCCGCCCGTAGCGGTTCGACCATGTTGGCGAGGCAGTGGTTCGAAAACCCATCAAACAACAGAGTGTTATAGCGTTGGGACAATTTTTTCTAACTCTGCATACTAAGCGGCTAACTTTGCATGTCGTGACCGTGACCTGTGGCGTTTCATTCGTCAACCACCAGCCAGGGAACACGCGCCATGCAATTCGGTCTGTCAGAAGAACAGGAAATGATCGTTTCAACGGTCCGCAGCTTTGTCGAGAAAGAGATCTACCCCCACGAAGACGCGGTGGAGCGCAGCGGAACCGTGCCGTCAGAGCTGGGCGAAGAGATCAAACAGAAGTGTATCGACCTTGGCTTTTACGCCTGCAACTTCCCCGAAGAAGTCGGCGGCGCTGGTTTGTCGCATCTGGATTTCACATTGGTCGAACGTGAATTGGGCCGCGGTTCCATGGCGCTGACCCACTTCTTTGGCCGTCCGCAAAACATCCTGATGGCCTGCAACGATGATCAGCGCGAGCGCTATCTGCAGCCCGCCGTGCGTGGTGAAAGAATGGACGCGCTGGCGATGACCGAACCGGATGCCGGGTCGGACGTGCGGGGCATGAAATGCCAGGCCGTGCGCGATGGCGGGGACTGGGTCGTCAATGGTTCGAAACACTTCATCTCGGGCGCGGAACACGCGGATTTCTTCATTGTCTTCATCGCAACCGGGGTCGATGAGACCCCGAAAGGTCCAAAGAAGCGGATCACCACCTTTCTCGTGGATCGCGGCACGCCGGGGTTCGAGGTTCGCGAGGGCTATAACTCGGTCAGCCATAAAGGTTACAAGAACTACATCCTTTATTTCGACAATTGCCGCCTACCCGATGCGCAGGTCCTCGGCGAAGTCGATGGTGGCTTTGCGGTGATGAACGAATGGCTATATGCTACCCGGCTGACGGTCGCGGCCTTTTCAGTCGGGCGCGCGCGCCGGTGCTTTGACTATGCGCTGAATTATGCGGCCGAACGCAAGCAGTTCGGCCAACCCATCGGCAAGTTTCAGGGCGTCGGTTTCCAAATCGCCGACATGATCACCGAGATTGACGCTGCAGACTGGCTGACCCTCGCCGCCGCGTGGCGACTGGACCAGAACTTGCCATCGAACCGTGAGATCGCCTCGGCCAAGCTCTATGCCTCCGAGACGCTGGCACGGGTGACCGATACCACACTGCAAATCTTCGGCGGCATGGGTCTGATGGATGACTTCCCGATCGAACGGTTCTGGCGCGATGCAAGAGTTGAACGTATCTGGGACGGCACCAGCGAGATTCAGCGCCACATCATCAGCCGCGATCTGCTGCGTCCCTTGGGCGCCTGAAGATGAGCAAAGATCTGAACCGGCTGCTACGCCCGAAATCCATTGCCGTTATCGGCGGTGGGGCGTGGTGTCAGCAGGTCATCCTGCAATCGGAACGCATGGGCTATGCCGGCCAGGTCTGGCCGGTCCATCCCAAGGCAAGTGATATCGCAGGGCACACGGTTTTCGCCCGTCTGGAAGACCTGCCACAGGCCCCGGACGCCGTTTTCATCGGCATCAACCGACACGCCACGATTGAGGTGGTACAGACCCTGTCCGCCATGGGTGCCGGTGGGGCGGTATGCTTCGCCTCGGGCTTTTCCGAAGCAGTGGCCGAAGATGACACCGGCGCGGACCTGCAGGAGCAGCTGCTAGCCGCCGCAGGAGACATGCCCATTCTGGGACCGAATTGTTACGGCTTCATCAACGCGCTGGACGGGGCGCTGCTATGGCCGGATCAGCATGGTGCAACGCCGGTGGACAAGGGCGTTGCGATCTTGACGCAAAGCTCGAACATCTCGATCAACTTGACGATGCAAAAACGCGCGCTGCCGATTGCCTATATGGTGACTTGCGGAAACATGGCGCAAACCAGTCAGGCCGAGATTGCCTCGGCCCTGATCGACGACCCGCGCGTGACCGCCGTTGGCCTACATATCGAAGGGTTCAAGGATATCCGACAGTGGGAGGCGCTAGCCGCCAAGGCGCATGCAAAGGGCATCCCCCTGATAGCGCTAAAGGTCGGCGCGTCGGAACAGGCGCAGGCGGCAACCGTGTCTCACACCGCGTCTCTGGCAGGCAGCGACGCCGGGGCGCAGGCGCTGCTGGAGCGATTAGGCATACCGCGCCTGTCTGCCCTACCCGATTTCCTGGAAACGCTGAAACTGTTGCACTGCTACGGGCCATTGCCGGGTGGCAACATCGCCTCGATCAGCTGCTCGGGGGGCGAGGCCAGCTTGATCGCCGATATGGCCATTGGCACTGGTCTGAGTTTCCCTCAGTTGACTGACGACAAGAAAACCCACTTGCGTGATGCGCTTGGTCCGATGGTCGCTTTGAATAACCCGCTGGACTACCACACTTATATCTGGCGCGATGAGGGTGCGATGACGCGGGCGTGGTCGGGAATGACAGGCGACGATATCGACCTGACCTTCTCGATCGTCGATTACCCGACCACTGATCCGACAGATTGGGCCTGCGCATCGCGAGCGGCGCTGAAAGTGCGCGCCGAGACCGGAGCTCGTTTCGCTATCGCGGCGACTCTGCCTGAACTTCTGCCCCAGGACATCGCGCAAGACCTTATGGCCGGTGGCGTCGCCCCTCTTATGGGTCTGCAAGAAGCGCTTAGCGCCACCCGTGCAGCGGGTCAGGTCAAAGCACCCGCCGAGGCCGTAGTTTGCCTGCCCGGCACGATCGAGGCAACGCGTACATTGACCGAGGCCGAGGCAAAATCAGCGTTGGAAGTGTGTGGCTTACGCGTCCCTCAGAACCGCACAGTTCGGGGCGCTGACGAAGCACGCGCTGCGGCGTCGGATATGACCGCGCCCTTTGCTATCAAAGGCATCGGGTTGGCCCATAAATCCGAACACGGCGCAGTATGCCTTGGCGTCCAGGTTGACGACGTAGCCGATGTGGCCGCCGATATCGGGACGGATGAGGTGCTGATCGAAGAGATGATCACCGGTACCGTAGTCGAGCTTTTAATCGGCGTCGTCCGCGATCCGGCGCATGGGTTCGTCCTGACGCTGGGCGCAGGCGGTGTGCTGACCGAAGTGCTACGCGATACCACGTCGCTGTTGGTACCCAGCACATCCGACGATATCCGCGCCGCACTGGCCAAGTTGAAAATAGCCCCGTTACTTGCGGGCTATCGCGGCCAACCTGCCGCTGATATGGATGCGATCATCACCGCAATTCAGGCCGTTCAGGCCTATGTCATGCAAAATGCCGACACGCTTGGCGAGGTCGAAATTAACCCGCTTCTCTGCACGCCCCACACGGCGGTTGCAGTGGATGCCCTGATTAGAAAGGCCTGAGACATGGACCCGATCAAAACCCGACGCGACGGAGCGATCCTTGAGGTGACGCTGGACCGGCCCAAGGCCAATGCTATCGACCTGATCACCAGCCGCAGAATGGGTGAGGTCTTTGCCGAATTTCGCGATGACCCCGAATTGCGCGTCGCCATTCTGACAGGCGCGGGCGAAAAGTTCTTCTGCCCCGGCTGGGATCTGAAAGCCGCTGCCGATGGCGATGCAGTTGACGGCGATTACGGCGTTGGCGGGTTCGGCGGCCTTCAGGAACTGCGCGATCTGAACAAGCCGGTGATCGCAGCGGTAAATGGGATCGCCTGTGGCGGCGGTTTGGAACTGGCTCTGTCAGCCGACATGATCCTGGCGGCCGAGCATGCCACATTCGCCCTGCCCGAAATCCGCTCGGGCACTGTTGCGGATGCGGCCAGCGTGAAACTGCCCAAGCGTATCCCCTATCATATCGCGATGGAGCTGCTGCTGACCGGGCGCTGGTTCGACGCCGAAGAAGCCAACCGCTGGGGGCTGGTGAACGAAATCATCCCCGCCAATCAGTTGATGGATCGCGCGTGGGAGTTGGCCCGGCTGCTGGCCTCGGGCCCTCCTCTGGTTTACGCTGCGATCAAAGAGGTCGTGCGCGACGCCGAGGACAGCAAGTTCCAGGATGCCATGAACCGCATCACCAAGCGCCAGTTGCGCACGGTAGATGTGCTGTATGCCAGCGAAGATCAGTTGGAAGGCGCGCGCGCCTTTGCGGAAAAACGCGACCCGGTCTGGAAAGGAAAGTAAGCGTTCAGCGCGGCGGCGGAGTCAGCCATTGCGCTGACATCCCGAAGTTTGACTCTTTGATCTCCTGCTTCGCGATGGCTTGCAGATGCACCTCGTCCGGGCCGTCCGCATATCGCAATGCCCGCGCCCATGTATAGCTGTCGGCCAGCGGCGTATCCGGCGTCATCCCCATGGCACCAAAGACCTGCATTGCGCGGTCGGTCACGGCGGCATGCACGTTGGGTGCCACCACCTTGATTAGGGAAATCTCACGCCGCGCCGTCTTGGCGCCCACCTGGTCAATCTTCCACGCAGCCTGCAGGGTCAGCAAACGTGCCTGTTCGATCTCAAGCCGCGATTTCGCGATCCATTCCCGGATCACGCCTTGGTCTGATAGTTGCTTGCCAAAGGTTTTCCGTTCTTGCGCGCGTTCAACCATCAGCGACAACGCCATCTCTGCGGCCCCGATTGAGCGCATACAGTGATGGATACGTCCCGGCCCCAGCCGCGCCTGCGCCAGAGCAAACCCGCCTCCTTCTTCGCCCAGAAGATTGCCGACCGGCACGCGTACATCCTTGAACAGCAGCTCGGCATGGCCTTCGGGGTCATGCATGTTCAGGATCGTGGGGTTTCGGACAATCTCCAGGCCGGATGTGTTTTTGGGCACGATCACCATGCTTTGCTGTTTATGCCTGTCGGCATTGGGATCGGTCTTGCCCATGACAATGAACATTCTGGTGTTCGGATGGCAGGCATTGGTGATGAACCACTTGCGCCCGTTTATGACATATTCATCCCCCTCGCGCCGGATCGAGGTGGTGATGTTTGTCGCGTCCGAACTGGCCACATCCGGTTCTGTCATCGCAAAAGCCGAACGGATTTCGCCGTTCAGCAGCGGCACCAGCCATTCTTGGCGCTGCTCGGGCGTGGCGAACATGTGCAACAGCTCCATATTGCCGGTGTCCGGCGCATTGCAGTTGAACACCTCAGAGGACCAGCTGACCTGCCCCATCAACTCGGCCAGCGGGGCGTATTCCAGATTACTCAGCCGGGTGCCGGGTTCATCGTCGCGCAAGGAAGGCAGGAACAGGTTCCACAGCCCTTCGGCCCGGGCCAGCGCCTTGAGGTCTTCCATGAATGAGACCGGGAATTTGCCTGCTTCAATCTCTTCCTTATGAGCACGGATGCGAGGGTAGATATGCGCCTGCATAAAGCGTTTCAGCTGCTCGCGGATTTCCGCAGCGCGTGGCGATGGGGCAAAGTCCATGACGGTCCCTTTTCAGAACGTTGCAACACTACGTTGCCTCTGCGGATACCCTATCCGCACCCACCGCATTTGTGAAAGCTGCCAGTTGGTTTCCAACGGTTTTTGCCGCAAGGTCATTTGAGTTGCGACAGGACTTGCCGGGTTTTGTATCGTCAAGCGTGGCAGAGTTAACGACCAAGCTGTTGCGACGACAACCATCACCTGTTGCCCATCACCTTGCAGAGCGATAATCGTCTGATCATATGACCAAAGCGACGGAGTTCAGGTGTCTGAGCAGCAGATCAAAAAATCGGATGACATTGCGCAGAAACTGTTGACCAGGATTGTCCGTGGCGCATTGAAACCCGGCGAAAAGCTGCGGCAGGACCTGATCGCGCGTGAGTTCGGAGTCAGCCAGGTCACTGTACGCGAGGCGCTGCTGAACCTGGCATCAAAAGGACTGGCCGTCGCTGTACCACGCCGAGGTATGTGCGTGGCGCCAATGGACCAGAACGCCATTCAAGAGCTGCGCGTGATGCGACGCGCGCTTGAACCGGTGGCCTTGCTACATTCCGTTCCAAACCTGACGGCCCAGCAGATAGCCCAGATCGAACAGGTACACGAAGACTGCGACAGCGCCCAAACTGCTGAAGATTGGGAAGACGCCAATCAGCGTTTTCATATGGCCGTCATCGCGGCCTGCAACATGCCGCGCATGATTGACGAGATCAGGAACCTGCAAGTGCTGTACACGTGGCATTTCAACAACCTGTACACCGCCAAATGGCGACCGCGCGCCGATCCGGATCACGCTGCAATTCTGGCTGCCATTAAGGATCGCGATGCGGCCAAGGCGCATTCAGTTATGCAGCGCCACCTGACCCGCCTGCCCTAGGCGGGATCAATCGGGTTTCCGGGCGATGATCCAGGTCGGGTGATAGGTCAACGGAACCCCGTCCTTGCCGCCAAACTGCCGAACATAGTCATTATTGAAGGAAAGCAGGCTCGACTTTGTCCACGGCTTCTGCGCGCGCCCGTTCACTCCGGTTCTGCGCAGATGGTCCAGCACGTCGCGAGGAGAGGAAAACTGCATCTGCTGTTTGGATTCTCCGGCACTGACGACGTTCAGAATACCTTCGACAGCAGCGGTCAAAACCTCCGGTCCACAAAGGCCGGGCGCCTTCGCCGCCGATCCAACCTGCACCAGTTCCTGATATTGCAGCGGGCCAAAACCGGAAACCGCCAGCCAGCCTCCGGGGGCCAGCGCCCGCGCGGCACGGTGCAGGAACGCGGCGGGATCTGGCAACCACTGGATCATTGACGCCGAGGCAATCAGATCCGGTTTCGCAGGCCATGCGACCGTTTCCGCATCACCACACAGAAATCCTGCACCAAAGGACGCGGCGGTCTCATATGCCTCGGAGGACAGATCGTTGACGGTCAAACCATCAAACGCGAACTGCGCGCAAAGCCTTTGGGTCAAATGACCGGTGCCACAGCCAAACTCCAATCCGGACGCAAAATGCGTCGGAGCACCGTCACGTTGCAAATCCTGCGCCAATCGCTCAGCTATCCGCGCCTGTTGGTTGGCAGCCTCGTGGTACGAGCGGAAACTGCGGCTAAAACTACGCTGGACGCGGCTGGTCATCTGGGCATTCATGCGATCCACTCCTGCCAGTTCTGACCGTTGGCAAAGGGTATATGCGCGGTTGGAACAGTTCGGACTGCTTCTTGTTGATCAACCCACGCTGCCTTTTGGGCGGATGTAGAAATGATCCGGTCCCTCAGCGGCATCCAAATCCGGTCGAACCCGGGATCGGGTGCCGGGCCACGTTCGATCACCGCGTGCAGCTCTGCTTTTGCCGTGTCGATATCTATTTCGGGCGCCGGACCTTCCAGCCCAGCTCGGCGGCAGAACTTGGCAAAGCTGGCGGTGCTAAGTTGATCGGCCGTGGCCCGGATCATGTCCGGCGCGATGCCGCGTTCGACATCGGCGGGATGCAAAGTGCCGCTGACCGCGATCAGCCGATCTGGCCGCACCCCCGTTTGTGCCAACCAATGCGCGGCCGAGGCCACGCCAAACGAGAACGCGATCAGGGTGACCCTGTCATAGTTTGACAGCTCGCTCAGCGGGTTATCTAGACGGATATAGTCGTCGACGAACAAGACATCCGTATTGCCCTCAAGGCTTTCGAAAGGACCCGGGCCAAGGGCCCAGCCCCCGAAGACCAAAAGCACCTCGGCCGTGCCTAACCGGGACAACCAGCGCTGTTTCATGACATCCCTCGAACCAGCGATACCATGGCCGAGGTTACGCGGCTTAGCTCATCTGATGAGATGATATAGGGCGGCATACAATAGATGTTGCGCGCGAACGGTCGCAGCCAGACGCCGGTTTCCAACGCCAACCCATGCGCCACCGACGGGTCGACCCAGCCTTCCATTTCGATAACTCCGATGGCACCCAAGACGCGCACATCTGCCACACCGGGCAAGTCGCGCGCCAGAGCCAGCTCCTGCGTCATCTGCGCAGCGATACCCGCCACTTCCGACCGCCAATCGCGGACCGAGAGTTGTTCCAAACTGGCGACCGCCGCCGCGCAGGCAAGCGGGTTAGCCATATAAGTGGGCCCGTGCATCATGACGCCGGCCTCGCTTTCCCCAATCCGTCGTGCGACGGTTTCGGTGGTGACCGTGGCCGCCAACGTGATATGCCCACCTGTCAGCGCCTTACCCACGCACAGGATATCTGGCGCAATGTCGGCATGGTGCAGGGCAAACAGCTCACCGGTGCGGCCAAAGCCAGTGGCGATCTCATCGAAGATTACTAGCACGTCATGTGCCTTGCACATCTCATGGGCGCGCTGCAGCCAGGTCGGGTGGTAGAAATACATCCCCCCTGCCCCCTGAACCACAGGTTCAAGGATCAGCCCCGCGATCTGGTCGGCTTTCGCCTCCAGCAACTGTTCCAGTGCATTCAGCCCGTTCAGGTCACCGTCCTCGGACCAGTCCTGACCAAAGGCGATCTGAGGGCGCGGCAGGAAATGCTGAACGGACAGGGCGCCCGCAAACAACCCGTGCATTCCGTTGACCGGGTCGCACACGCTCATCGCTTTCCAGGTGTCGCCGTGATAGCCGCCGCGGATGGTGGCAAACTGCGTTCGCCCCTTGCGACCCTGCGCCATTTGGTACTGCACCGCCATTTTCAGGGCTACTTCGATGGCGACCGACCCGCTGTCGCTGTAGAAAATGCGATCCAGCCCGTCGGGCAAAAGCCCGATCATTTTCCGGCCCAGTTCAATCGCGGGTTCATGTGTCAGCCCACCAAACATCACATGCGGCATCTGATCCAACTGCGACTGCATGGCTGCGATGATGGCCGGGTGACGATGCCCATGCACCGCACACCACCAGGACGACATGGCGTCGATCATCTGCGTGCCATCCTCAGCCGTCAGCCAAACCCCATCTGCCCCGGTGATCAGGTGCATCGGGCCGGGTTCCAGCACGTTTGTGTAAGGGTGCCACAGATGGCGGGCATCAAACTCCAGCGGTGTCATAAGGCACCTCGGATCGCGTCAATGTCGATGGCAGAGAATGCGTCGGACAGGGTTTCGCGTGAAAGGTTTTCGACGAAGGGCAGCCTGCCCAAATGGCGGATATTGGTCATTTCGGCGATGGTCTGTTCCACGTCCGGCTCAGCATCACCGACAAAGGCCACGCCAATCACATTGCATCCTGCATTGCGCAACGCCATCAGGGATAGGGTCGTGTGATTGATCGTACCCAGTGCGGTACGCGCCACCAGCACAATCGGGGCCTGCCACTGCGCAATCACATCCAGGAAAAAGACCTGACGGTTAAGCGGCACCATCAACCCGCCCGCGCCTTCGACCACCAGTGGGCCGGACACCTGTGGCAACGTCAGGAGGGCCGGGTCGATCTCAATCCCCATATCTTCGGCCGACAAATGCGGTGAGGCGGGCATGTTCAGCCGGTACGCCTCGGGCAGCACCTCGGCCCCGGTCAAGGCCTTGACGGTTTCCGAGTCGGTGGCCTCTTCCAGCCCCGACTGCACAGGTTTCCAATACTGCGCGCCAAGGGCTGCTGTCAGGCCCGCTGCAAAGACAGTTTTCCCGATGCCCGTATCCGTTCCGACTACGATGACAGGGCTCATGCAGCCTCGCTTTGTTGCTGCGCTAGGGTTTCGAACAAGGCGGTAATATTGGCCTGTGAAACATTGCCCGTAACCGAAACACGTAGCCGCGATGTGCCGCGCGGAACCGTAGGAGGGCGAATGCCGCGCACGTCAAAGCCTTGCGACTGCAGGGCTGCGGCCGTTTGCATCGTGTGCGCTTCGTCCCCAAGAATGACGGGGATGATCTGACTGTTCAGCACACCCGGCGACACGCCATTCCGGCGCGCTTCGGCATGGGCGTGATGTATTCGGGCGTTCGCCGCCTCGGTCAGTCCGGTGTCTGATTGCAAATGCGCCAGTACAGCCCGCACCAGGGCCGCGTTAAACGGAGATGGCGCGGTCGCAAAAATAAAAGGCCGTGCCCTGTTGATCAGCGCGTCGATCATCAGCCGTGGGCCACAGATCAGTCCGCCCGAAACGCCCAGACCCTTACCGCAGGTATGCAATGTGAGCACTTCGGCCTTCAACCCATGCGCCAGTCCTTTGCCGTGTGGGCCGAAAACACCGGTCGCATGGGCTTCGTCCACGACCAACACCGCGTCCTGCTCCACAGCCAGATCGGACAGCGCATTCAGGGGCGCGAGATCACCCTCCATCGAATAGACGCTCTCCACGGCAATCCAGATTTGACCGGACCCTCCTGCGGAAAGCCAGTCGGCAATAACACGGCGCGCGTCGGCCACATCGTTATGAGCAAAGGCCCGCGTGTCGGCCCGGCCCATACGCATGCCTTCATGAGCGCTGGCATGAACCAGATCGTCATACAGGATCAGATCACCACCGGCGGGAAGGGTCGAAAAAATCGCCTGATTGGCCTGAAACCCGCCACCCATGAACAAGGCGGCCTCGGCGTCGAAAAACGCGGCGGCCTCAGCCTCCAACGCCTCATGTTCCGGGTGATTGCCGCGCAGCAACCGCGACCCACCCGATCCCAGCGGCACACCGCGATCCAGCGCCTTTTGCGCGGCACCTTGCAGCCATGCAGATTCGGACAGACCCAGATAATCATTCGAGGCAAAGTCCAGCCCACGCCTCGGGGTCAGCACCCGGCGACGATGCCGGGCGCCTAATGTTTCAAGCATCGAGTTCAGGCGACCCAATGCTTTCATTCAGCAGCTTCCGCACAGCTTTGCCCGGCCACGGTTTCGGCTTGCAACCCAAGCTTGGCAAACAGGATCGCGTCCGTGTCTTCTTCCGGGTTCTCTGCCGTCAGCAGCGTTTCCCCCACAAAGATCGAGTTCGCCCCGGCCAGGAAACACATCGCCTGATGCTCATCGGTCATGTCGCTGCGTCCGGCAGACAAGCGAACATAGGATTTCGGCATCATGATACGGGCGGTGGCGATCACACGCACGAACTCGATCGGATCGATCGGCTTGGCGTCCGCCAGCGGTGTGTCTTCCTGCGGCATCAGCATGTTGATCGGCACCGATTCAGGTGCGGGTCCCATATTGGCCAGTGTGACCAACATATCGACACGGTCGCCGACCTCTTCACCCATCCCCAGGATACCGCCGGAACACACTTTGATCCCGGCTTCTTGCACGCGGGTCATTGTATCGATCCGGTCGGCAAAGGTGCGGGTGGTGATCACTTCGGGGTAATACCGCTCGGACGTGTCGATGTTGTGGTTGTAATAGTCCAGGCCGGCGTCACGCAGGCGAAACACCTGGTTGTCGTCCAACATGCCCAGCGTCATGCAAGTCTCCATACCCATCTCGCGAACGCCTTCGACCATGGCCACTAGCGCATCCATGTCGCGATCTTTCGGTTCACGCCAGGCCGCGCCCATGCAGAACCGGGTAGCACCACCATCCTTGGCCTTGCGGGCCTCGGCCAACACGCGCTGAACCTCGATCAGTTTCGAGGCCGACAGTTTTGAGCCGTTGCGCGCCGATTGCGAACAATAGGCACAATCCTCGGCGCAGCCACCTGTCTTGATCGACAACAGCTTGGAGGTCTGAATCTTGTTGGGATCGAAATTCTCGCGATGCACGGTCTGCGCGCGGAACAGCAAATCCATCAGGGGAAGATCATATACGGCCTGCGCCGCCTCGCGGGTCCAAGTGGGGGAGGTGTTTTCCATTTTATCGATAATCTATCCAAAACTCCATGCCTAGCTTTTCTAATATCGATAATCCGACAAACTACAACTTAAATCTAATTCAACAGCGCCGAACCGCGAAGCGTGATCAAAGCCCAGCCACCTGCGGTAAAAGGTAGACTCCTGTTTCAGGGGCACAATTGACCGCAATACGGCAGCCATACGCCTGACTGAGCAAATCGTCGCACAATGTATCCACCGGCGTGCCCTGGCTGAGGATTTGCCCATCCGACAGTAGAATCACATTGTCGGCACACATGGCCGTCAGGTTCAGATCATGCATCACCATGACCACCCCGCCGCCGCTGGCCGCGAAATCCCGAACAATTTGCATCACCTGCAATTGGTGGCCGATATCCAGGCTGGAAACGGGTTCGTCCAGAAACAACCAGCGCGACCCTGCCGGCCCGGTCGGTTGCCACACCTGCACCAGAACGCGGGCCAGTTGAACACGCTGCTGCTCACCCCCTGACAGTTCCTGATAGAACCGCCCTTCAAACCCACCCAAACCGACACGAGTCAGCGCATGCAGGGCAATCCGGTCGTCCATAGATCTGCGCATACGCCCTATGCGGATCACCTCTAACACGGTGAAAGGAAAGCTCATCGGAGTCGCTTGTGGCAGGACGGCACGAATGTCGGATAGCTCAGCAGCGCTGGTTCGCGCGATATCCCGACCGTTCAACGTAACGGCCCCGTCATGGTCCAGATCGCCGGTCAGCGCGGCCAACAAGGTAGATTTACCCGCCCCCGACGGGCCGACAACAGCAGTCACCTGTCCGGGCTGGGCTGAGAAAAACAGATTGCTTAGGATCGTGCGGCGTCCCAGCTGAACGCTCAGGTCTGTGACAATCAACATGGTCTAAAGGTCCACAATTCCGCGTTGCCTCAACAAAATCCACAGAAAGAACGGCGCGCCGATGACTGCGGTGACAATCCCAATGGGCAGCTCAGACGGGGCGATGATCATTCGACTGATCAGGTCGGCCAGCACCAGAAGGGCCGCGCCCAGAAGGGCCGAATTGACCAGCATGTATTTGTGATCGGGCCCCGAGGCCAGTCGCAGCAGATGCGGCACCACGATACCCACAAACCCGATCCCACCACTGACGGCAACAGCAGCCCCGGTCGATGCTGCGACGACCAGAATGGCGCAGGTTTTCAGGTGTTGCACACGGATGCCGATATGCCCGGCTGCGGCTTCGCCCAGGGCCAGACCGTTCAGACCAAGCGCCAGAAATGGCGACAGCATCAGGGGGATCAGGATCAAAGGGGCCGCAACAATGATCTTGCTCCAACTGCTGCCCGCCAGTGAGCCCATGGACCAAAAGGTGAAATCCCTCAGCTGCGCGTCATCCGCCATGTAGACAAGGATGCCCGTCAATGCCATCGCCAGCGCGGTCAGCGCGATCCCGGCCAGCAGCATCGTCGCAACCGAGGTTCGGCCACGCCGCGTTGCGACCCGATAGAGCAGCATTGTAGTGATCCACGCGCCAAAAAACGCCGCAACCGGGACAAGCCATGTCGCCAGCCCAGCGGCAAAGGTCAAAGTCCAGCCCAGCACAATCGCACCAACTGCCCCCAGACTGGCCCCAGCGCTGACACCGACGATGCCCGGATCGGCCAGCGGATTTCGGAACAAGCCCTGCAGAACCGCCCCAGATACGGCCAGCGCTGCCCCAACAAGACAACCCATGATCACACGGGGCGCGCGGATATCCAGCAGCACCACCCGGTCGCGCAAGGACAGGTCTTGGCCCTGCGCCATATCAAGCAATGCCTGCCACAACGACGTGCCCGCCGATCCCGTTGCAAGCCCGGTCAGCACCACCACACTCAATACAACGATCAAAACCCAGCTGAGCCGACGCGCGGTTACGCTCCGGTCGCCGTCGATTGCCATCCCGTCAGCGGTTTGGTCAGCCATTGACGCCGCGCAATCCAGCTGCAAGATCAGAGATAGCCTGCCCAGTGCGTACCGAGAATCCCAACAACAACATGCCATCCATCCGCAACAATTTAGCGTTCTGACCTGCCGGTGTGGCCGCAATCGCAGGGTGTTTGAAAACCTGTTCATCTGTCAGGGAAATCTGTTGGCCGCTGTCCATCAGTAAGATGACATCGGGGGCTGCTGCAATGATCGCCTCATCCCCCAATGGTTTATAGCCCTGAAACCCCTCAACAGCATTTGTGGCCCCGGCCAGTTCGATAATACCCTGCGCTGCCGTATCCTGCCCTGCGGCCAGCACGCGCCCACCCTGCATTGCAAGCACAAACAGAACACGCTGATCGGCCAATTCACTGTGCGCAGTGGCGGCATCGATTGCGCCGCCAATGCGTTGCGCCAGTGCTTCGCCCTCGTCAGGAACATCCAGCGCCTTGGCAACGGCTTTGATCTTGGCGACAACCGCCGCGCGATCATGGCCCATCGGTATACTGACCAAAGGGATATGACTTTCGGCCAGAACCTCCAGCGTTTCCGGCGGGCCTGCGCCCTCTTCTGCCAAGATCAGATCGGGACTGACCGACAGCAACCCCTCGGCGGACAAGCGGCGCACGTAGCCTATATTTGGCAATGCGGCGACCTGCGGCGGATGGTTCGACGTGCTGTCGCGTGCCACCAACCGGTGTTCTTGTCCCAGCGCATAAATGATCTCGGTGATCGATCCCCCGGCCGAGACAATGCGTTGCGCCGGGTCGGCATGCAGACCAAATGCAGATACCAACAACACCAATCCGGCAAGTTTCAGTTTTGCGCGCACCCGAGTCATGCCGGAACCTCCTCTGGGCGGCCCTCAAGCGACGCAACAAGGTCGTTCCAGATTGCAGCTGAGGCAGGCTCGGCCAGCACGCCAAAGATTTGCAATATCAGTGCGCCCTGCGCGTCAAACGCCTCGACCGAGATCGCATCGCCTCGTTTGGTGGATTTCCTGGCCTGCCAGACCTCGGCGATGTGGTCGGTGCGTAGGTGCAGGTTAAAGCCAGGATCCAGCACATTCAGCCATGGGCCCATCTGCTTGACCTCCTTGATGGGTCCGGTGTGAATTTCGATGCACCCCTGATTACCAACAAAAACCATGATCGGCAGGCCTGTTTTGGCGGCGCTGTGCAGAATTGTGTCGACGGCCGATATCACCAGAGCCCGCACATATGGCGCCCCGGCCATGCGATAGGCCCCCAACCTGTTCAGCTTGAGCTTGCGAACCATCTGGAGAAACTGATGGGTATCTGTGATTTCATCCCATCCAGCACGCAGACGGTCGGTTTTCTCGGGCTCGACCTTGGCGGGTTCAACCGCTGCGCGCGATTCAACTGTCAGAGTGTCTGACTGGTCCGGCAGTTTCAGGGCCTCGATCACGGCATCCCATTCCTCGATCACAGAGGTATCGCGCAAAAAGACCTTGTGAACCGCATCACCTGCGGCGTCGAAAATCTGAAGGGACAGGCGTTCCGAGCCATCCTCAAGCGTTTTGGCCACGGCAAAGCCGTAAACCCAGTGACGCGGGAACATGCGCAGATCAATCTCGTGATTGGCGATCAGCGCCGCGTGGGGGCCGCCACGGTAATCATCGTAAATCCCCACCTTCTCGATCACGCAGCTTTCGTTGCGAGTCAGTGCCATGACCTCGCCCAATCGGTTCACCAAGGGCATAAGCCGATCCATGTCGGGGCTTATGCGGGTGGCTCCGTGTCCGACATGCGCGGCCACCAGCTGTGCCTCGGTGATGCCGAGTTGATCCGCCAGATCACGCTCGCGCCGCTTGGGGTTTTCCAACCGCGCAGCACGGATTTCAGAAGGGCTTGGATGGGTCATGGTCGTCTCCACAATGGTATCGAAACGCATTTGGCTGGGACCGAGACGACCGGGCTGCGCGCTTTTTTAGCTTTCTTTGCCCTTGTCCTAAGCGGTCCGGCCTGTGGCATCAAGGGCACGCAGCAGTTTTCTGACAAAAATAGTATGGTATTAAAAAATCTAATCCGCTAAGGAGCCGCCCACATGGACCACAGCGCGCAGCATCAAGCGCGCAGGCCCGTAGAAACACCCAGCACATCGCGAGGTAGCATCTGAATTTCGCCTGTTTCAGGCGGGTGCATCTCTGACTGCACGATACACATACTGGGGGTTTCAATGAAATCAGCATTAAAGCGGCCTACCGCAAGCGTGGCCCTGACCAGCGCCGTTTTGGCGGCAACGCCGCTATGGGCGCAAGAACAAGAAGACGACATCATCCAACTCGATGACATCATCGTCACCGGCACCGGGCTTCCAACCGAGGTTTTCGACAGCCCGTCCTCCGTCACCGTTGTGGATGCCGGTGAAATCCGAGAAATCCCCCCGGCCTCAGTCGCCAATCTGTTGTCGGATGTGCCGGGCGTTCAGGTGTCCGAGAATGATCTGGATCGTATCCGTATCCGTGGCGAAGATTCGCAGCGCGTCGCCATCCTGCTGGACGGTCAGCGCCTGTCGGATCACAACCGTTATGGAACACCTCTGCTGGTGTCACCCACCGATATCGAACGGATCGAGATCGTGCGTGGCCCTTCATCGGTTGTCTCAGGCAATCGGGCCATCGGTGGCGTCGTGAACATCATCACCAAACGCGGCGCAGACAAACCGGTCGAGGTTTCCGGCACCGCAGGTTACATCGGGTCCAATGACGGCTATCGCGCCGCTGCCAGCATCGCAGGTACGTTCAACGATTTTGACTATCGTCTGTCGTATTCGAAACTGGACCTGAACGACCGCGAAACACCCGACGGTGATCTCGTGCCCTCCAGCAGTGAAGAACACGGCGTGCTGGGCTTTGTCGGATACCGCTTTGGCAACAGCTATGTCGGCCTGCGCGCACAGGATTTCGGCGCCTCGACCGAGGTGTTCACCGGCAGCCCGGATGCCCAGATCAACCTGCCCAAACGGGACCTGCGCAAATACAGCGCGTTCTACGAAGGCGAAGACCTGACGCCCTGGATGTCGATGCTGAAGTTCAGCGCTTACACGCAAAAGGTCGACCGCGTGTTCGACAGCGAATTCACCAGCAGCGGCGGGCCGGTCACCACCATTGTCAACGCGGGATCGGACGATGAACAGACAACCAGCGGGTTCGTGGCAACAGCAAACTTTGAATTTGCACCCGGTCACCGATCGGTTATCGGGCTTGAATATGACGATGACCGGTTAGAGACCACTAAGACCTCTGATATCACGATCCTTCCGCCCTTTGGACCGCCCAGCCAAATCAGCGTGCCCTCTTTCACGGATGCGGAAATCCGAACGGCCAGTATTTTTGGACAGCACGAAGCAACCTTTGGCGATTTCGTCGCCACGGTCGGCGCGCGCTACTATAGCGTCGAAAGCGATCTGAACGAACGCACGGTCAACGGGTTTCCGCTGCCTGATGCCAGCAATAGCGATGACCGCTGGCTGGGCTCGATTGGTGCCGTCTACAATCTGTCAGATGACGCCATCCTGCGGGCCAACATCTCGCAAGGTTATACCTTCCCGTCCCTGTCCGAGCTGTACCTGTCCACGTCGGCTGGCGGCCAGGTCATCAATGGCAATCCGAACCTGAAACCCGAAACCGCGACAAACTATGAAATCGGTGCGCGCGTGAATCGCGGGAACTTCGTGCTGGATACGGCCATTTTCTATACCGAAGCCAAGGACTACATCACCACCGTGGCCGATCCGGTCAATCCGGCCGAGCTGATCTATGACAATGTCGAAAGCGCAGACAGCTGGGGCATTGAAATCGCGGCCGAGGTTGATCCCGGCTGGGGCGGTGTGCGCCCCTATGTCATCGTGTCGAATGTGACCCGAGAGTTCACCTATTCCAACGGGTTCAGCACCAAAGACAGTGGCACCCCGGAATGGACAGGGACGCTTGGTGTGCGCTCAGACTGGCAGACAGCCAGCTTGACGGGCACCTGGGATATGTTCCTGCGGGGCGAAAGCGCGGCCGAGTTGCGCGACGAAAACGGCAATATCGTCGACAGCGGGACAGCCACCGGCACCAACCCGACCTCGGGCTGGACCACGCTGAACTTCCGCGGCAGCGTGGATTTGACCGAGAACGCATTGCTGACGCTCGAGCTTAACAACATCCTCGACAGGTCCTACCGGGCCAATGACCAGATCCCGGCTGCAGGACGCAATATCAACCTATTCGTCACTGCAACCTTCTGACCCGGAGAATAGCGGGGCCACGGGGTAACCCGGTTGGTCCTGCACACAGGAGAACCTTATGATATCCCGATTGATCCTGTTTATGGCCCTTGCGATGGTACCGGTTGCCCTCGCCGCGCAAGACACCCTGACACCCCCAGTGCCAGAGGTTCTGGTGTCAAGCGACCAGATTGGACCAGCGCAACCAGATTCGGCTGAACCCAACGAGCCCGTGCCTGGACACAGCACAGGCGTGGAAACCGCACAGGATGCCTCGGTCCAGGCGGCCGAGTTTCTGCGCAAAGGCGGACCATCGATCTGGGCCGTCGCGGTACTGTCTGTGGTCACCGTTGCCCTGATCCTGTGGAAGATTTGGCGGCTGGCCCTGATCGGGGCATGGTCGAGAGGCAAGGCCGGTCAGGCCGTGGATTTGTTCGAGACTGGGGAGCCCGATGCCGCTGTTACGACGCTCCATGGCCGCCGGGGAGTTCGATCCAAGGTGATTAGCCATGCCATCCGGTCCATTCGCACCCTACCCGAAGACCGCGCCCGCGAAGAGGTTTCGCGCGTGGCCAAACGCGAGATTGCCGATGCCGGTACCGGCCTTCGAGCGCTGGAGCTAATCGCAACGATCGCACCTCTGTTGGGTCTGTTAGGCACAGTTCTGGGCATGATTGCAGCGTTTCAGGCGCTGCAACAGTCAGGCAACCGCGCCGATCCCTCCCTATTGGCTGGCGGTATCTGGGAGGCGCTTCTGACCACCGCAGCAGGTATGGCCGTAGCCATCCCAGCCTCGGCCGCGCTGACGTGGTTCGAGGCCGTAATCGACCGCATCCGCCGCGATTTGGAAGACGGCGCAACCCGTATTTTCGTATCAGGCAAGCCGGGCAATCTGAAGCTGGCTGCCGAGTGATCTGATGCAATTCGCCCCAATTGCAAAACCCAGACGCAAGCCCAACCTCACGCCGATGATCGACGTGGTGTTCCTGCTTTTGGTGTTCTTCATGTTGGCGTCCCGCTTCGGCATCGAGTCCATCTTGCCGCTGCCGCTGGCCTCTGCGGGCCACGAATATAGCGGACCGCCGCGCCTGATTGACGTCCTGCCCAACCAAGAGTTGCTGAACGGCATCGCCAGCGCGGATATAGCTCGCGATCTTGCACCACTGATGCAGGCCCCCACGGATTTGGTGATCTTGCGCGGCAGGAATGGCGCGACATTGCAACGGATCGTGACCGTCACCGAGACCCTGCGTGACGCTGGGTTTATTTCGGTCGTTTTGGTGGAATAGCGCGATGAATTTCTCGGACCCATCCGGCAAACCGCGCCCTGCATCCATCCTGCCGATGATCAATGTCGTGTTTCTACTGCTGATCTTTTTCCTGATGACGGCGAACCTGATCAAACCCGAGCCGTTCGAAGTTACCCCGCCAAAATCGACATCCGACACCGACCCCAAGGTTAAGCGGGTGCTTTATGTCGACAAAACTGGCCGTATGTCCTTCGAAGGGAAGGAAGGAAACGCGGCGCTGGTCGCCTTGGCAACGATTAGCGAAACCAACAGCGTCGTCCAGGTTTGCGCCGATGCACAGCTTGAGGCCAAAATGATGTCCGGGCTGCTGCGTGGTCTTGCACAAGCGGGGCTGAACCGGGTCGAGCTTGTGGTGGCCCGAAAATGAAACGCTGGGTTGAAGCCTTTGTTTTTGTTGCTCTGGCCGCCGCCTTGCATCTCGCCGCCCTTGCCAGCCAGCCAAAGTCTGGTGTTGTTGCGGGCGGTGTTGGTGGCGCAGATCTGGCAACGATAAAAGCTGCCGCCCCCTCGGTGGCCGAGATGGTCAAAACGTGGGAGGCTGCGCCCATCACGCCCACCCGGCAGACGCCGACCGTGCAAGTGCCGCAAACCCCGGCCGTCCCCGCCGGGCCAACCTTGAAAATCGATCAGGCCCCAAGGGCTCAAATGACAATCGCACTTGCCCCGCCAGAACCGGAGAAGCTGCCGCAGGTGGACACGGCACAGCCGCCACCAGTTGTCGCGCCGACGGAAAGGGCCGAGCGTGAATCTCAACAGCCAGACAAGACACCCGCGCAGGACGGTCGAAAAGCCAAGGTAACCGCCGCAGGTGTAAACAAACAGGTTGCCGCAGGTTCAGGTGACGGATCGCAGGCCGGGGCGGGATCGGCGGAAGTGAACGCTGGGTCCTCTGGAAAGCAAGCAAAGCTCAAGGTGTTTTGGGGTGCAAAAGTTCGCGCCCGCATCGAGCGCAACAAGCAATCGTTGCGCCGCACGGATGGTGGCAGCGCCATGATCACCCTGACCGTTTCACGCGATGGGCGTCTGTTGTCGCATAAACTGCTGAAATCCTCGGGCAATTCGGCACTGGATCAGGCCGCGCTTAGCGCTGTGGCCCGTACAAAGCGCGTACCGAAAGCACCCAAGGGGTTACAGGGCGACAGCTTTCGCTTTTTTGTACCGATCAGGTTTGAGCCCCGTTAACCGGCGCCACCGTCAGGAAAACGGGTGTGGTTCCAACAGAATTCGAACCGAAATCGCGATGAAAAACAGCGCGCTGCCGGTCAGGACAAACACGTGCCAGATGGTATTGTGAAACGGCAGGTGTTCCGAAAGATAGAATGCAACGCCGACGGTATAAACGACACCGCCCGCCATCATCAGCCACACTATTGTCGGCGACAGCTCGGTCAGCATGGATTGTCCGGCCCAAATGATGGCCCATCCCATCATCAGATACAGGCCCAGACCAAACCACCGAAACCGGTTTGGATCGATCAGCTTCAATGTTGATCCCAGCGTCGCCGACGACCATAAGCCAATCAAAAGCCCCCATGCCTGCCCGCCCGAAAGCAAAACGAACGGCGTGTAAGTGCCAGCGATCTTGACGTAGATACCCGAATGATCCAGCCGGCGCAGTAGATCGGACCATCTGTCATTGTCGACCATGTTGTAGAGGGCGGAAAACGTCAGCATCAACACCAGCGTCACGCCATAGATCGAAACTCCCAGTACTGCCTCGGGCTCGGACCGGTGCTGGGCGGTGATCGTGATCAGAACCGGCACGGCAACAAGGGCCGCGGCCACGCCCAATACGTGTACAACCCCATCGCTGATACGTTCGGCCCGGGTATAGGCCGGCCGGATATCTGCAAAAGACCACATGTCTCAAATCTAGGGGTCGGATCGCAACCCGACAAGTTTAGGTCGGATCATCCCCTGCCTTGGGGTCTTTGTACCTGTTCAGGTCAAACACCCCTGCCTGAATTGGCTTCTGATCCAGGAACATCTCGTAAATCCGATCGCTGAGCGCCCAGAATTCGGGGCTTGTCCGGCGCACGCCGTATTCTGCCACCAAGGCCATGTAATCGCCTTGCGATCTGACGGATTTCAACGCGGTTATGAAGGGGGCCAACTGGTTCTGTCGGACATGGAAATAAAAGTTGGGATAACTGCCGATCAGGCCCGGAAGAATTGTCACCTTGTCCTCGGCCGGGAGTCGGCGCGCCTTTTCTTCAAACAGAAAGGCGACGTTGGAATGCGCCTTGTCATGGGCCAGGGTGAACAGCTCTGCCGCGCCGCCATCTTGCTCGACCACAAGAACGGACAGGTCGGGCAGATATTTCACCCAATCTCCGGTCTGATCCGCCAGATCGCGCAGCAAAATGCCTGACTGATCCGAGGGGCAATCACCGTCCAAACATCGGTTGATCGGGTCGGTGGTGGGCCACAGGCCATTGCCACGTTCCAGCAAGGTCAAGAGGAACTCTTGCTTAGGAGTGGTGGTTGCAAAGGTGATGCCGGTGGGGAAATGACCATCAACGTGGCGACGGTGCCAATAGGTAAGCCATTCGGCCAACACGCCCTGATACCAGCCTTGATGCATCTGCGACCTGACACCCCGTGGCATGAAAAACAGGAACGTATCCTCACTCTCCATCCGCAGCTCGTTCATATAAAGCCGCGTTGTCAGCTGATGTTCGACCCGGCCGAAAACATCATAGCCCGCGACAAGGTCATAGTAGATACGTTCGAACACCGGGAAATCCAGAACCCACGCGGTTTCGGGAATGCCGCCGTGAAATCCGGTCATGGCCGAGGCGTTGTCGAAGTGACGGAACACGGTGATCAGAGCGTTGGGGTTAGAGCCGTCGCCGTCCCAGATCGAGCCATAGTCAAACCCGGTTTCGTATATCGGGGCCTTCTTGTACCGTGCGTCCCGAAACTCGAGATACCGAACCTGGTTCTTGTGCGAAAACCCCGGCAACGCGCCCAATGCACTGGCGTCGGCCTCTGACACGGGCAACTCCAGATAGATGGCCCCGTCTTGCAGAAAGCTGGGGTCGGTAACTGACAAATCCGCTTCCGGGTCAAGGAAGCTGACCCAGAACCGGTCTTCAATCACATCAACTGCGGTCGCTCCGTGACAGACAGGGCCGCGTATGAAGCTGCGGACAAAAAACAGCGCATCATCCAACAGGAACTGATAGCGGCTTTTGGCGGGCATCTGCATATAGGTGCTGAATGGATTGCCGCCCTCGGCATCGCCATAGGAGGGTAGCTCAGCGAGTGTCCAATCGGGATCCAAAAACAATTGTTGATAACGCGCCATGCGATCTGGTCCCATCGAATATACCAGATGTTCCTTGTGTACGATCGTTTCGGTGACCTGCTGCAAACGATAGTAGAACGCACCCGCCCCCGGATCATCGAATGGCCGCCGCGTGGCAATAATGTCTATGGTGTCACCCGGCGCGGTGGTCGAGCGGACGAGCTGAAAGAACCGCCGCGCATTGTCATCTTGGAAATGGAGGCGGGCCAGAAACAGGTGTTCGTACAGATACCGGCTCATCAACTGGCTGCGCATGTCGTTTGAATTCAGGAATACCTCCCACTGCGTGATCTGGTCCTGAATCTCTGAGGGAATTTCGGTTGCAACAGATGGCAGCGCTGCGCCGCTGCGCGCCCAGGTCATGAGGGCCTGAAATTCGGCATCCGCCAACGGTGCAGTGCCATAGGGCATGCCGGCAAGCTCATGATCGCGGCTGAACTGATCAAATTCTCCGGATGTCGAACAAACCAGAGGGCGATCAAGCGCCAGACCAAGCTCGCTCGGAAGTGGCGCGTTAATCGGCATCGGATTCTGACGCCCCAGCTCAAGATACCGTTCCAGCAGGCCCGGAGTTTCGGCATTATTTGGATCACGGGTTACCGTGTGAAATCCCAGCGCCCGCCATTCGGGGACCGTCTGCGCATCAATCCCCAGCCGCGTGGGCTGGGCATCGGTCAAACGCTCGGTATGATAAACGGCCTGTTTGCTTGCCCCGCGCTGAACGCCTGCGGGCGAGGTGAGCTTCAACTGACAGGGTGCGTCATAGCAGCTGTGGCAGACGACACAGCGACGGTCCATGATCGATTTCACATCAGCCAAGCTTTGACCCTGCACAGCGGGGCTGGTCGTTCCCTGGGCCCGGGCATCCAGGGTAAAAAGACCAATGCTGACCACAGCCATCGCGATTGCGACTTTCAGCAGCAATAGATGTTTTCGCATCTGCGCTCCCCCCGTAACTTGCCGATATCATTGCAGTTACAGGGGGTACTAGGCAAGAATCGCTTTATCGTCAGCCGGTGTGATATCCGGGTGTCGAGCGTGAGATCGCAGTCTCTTCTTCTGTCATCTCAACCGGGAACCCGTCGAACAGGGGTGTACTCAGATACCGCTCACCCGTGTCAGGCAGCATGCACAGGACCGACGCGCCGGGCTCGGCCTGTTCAGCAATCTGCATTGCGACGGCAAAGGTCGCGCCACCGGATATGCCGGTCAGGATACCCTCTTGGCTGGCCAACTTCTGCGCCCATTCAACCCCTGTCGGACCGGCCACCGGGATCAGCTCATCAAAATAGCGGTTGTCGATGGATTCCTGCAAAACTGCGGGAATAAAGTCTGGCGTCCAGCCCTGAATGACATGTGGCTCGAACGCGGGGTGGCTTGAAACTGGATCGCTGTCCTTACCACGTTCGGTCGCGACGCCGCTGCCCACCAACTGCGCATTGGCCGGTTCGGTCAGGATAATTTTGGTCTCAGGACTCTCAGCGCGCAAAACCCGCGACACTCCGGTGACCGTGCCGCCGGTGCCATAGCCAGTCACGAAATAGTCCAGCCTTTCGCCATTGAAATCCCCCAGTATTTCCCGCGCGGTTGTTGCGGCGTGGATCTCAGCATTGGCCTGGGTTTCGAACTGACGCGCCAGAAACCAGCCGTGTTCCTCGGCCAGTTCAACAGCCTTGCGGTACATGCCAAAGCCTTTTTCCGCCTTTGGCGTCAGAACAACCTTTGCACCCAGCATACGCATCAAGCGCCGCCGCTCGGTCGAGAAGCTTTCGGCCATGGTCACAACCAGCGGATAACCCTTTTGCGCGCAGACCATCGCAAGACCGATGCCGGTATTGCCACTGGTGGCCTCAACAACCGTCTGGCCGGGTTTCAGGGCACCGCTGCGTTCTGCGGCTTCGATGATATTGACGGCAAGACGATCCTTGACCGATCCGGCGGGGTTGAACGCCTCGAATTTCACGAACAGGTTGACGGCTTCGGGTCCCAGATTGTTGATGCGGATCGTGGGGGTGTTTCCGATCGTGTCGAGTACACTGTCAAAGATCCGGCCATTGCCCGATGTGGTTCTGAGTTTGGCATCAGTCATTGGGTTTCCTTACATGGTCGCGCGTTTCATCAGACCTGTTTACCCGGCGCTTACGACAATGTCCCGAAAACCTTTCACCTCAGATATCCAGCACAACCGTGTCCGACCCCTTGGCGGGTACGGCGCAACAGATCAGCACCTCGTCTTTTGAATGATCCGCTGATGGTTCGGTGCGATAGGCGACTTGACCGGCGATCTTGTGGGTTAGACAGCTGCCGCATGATCCTGAACGGCAGGAAAAGGTTGGTGTCAATCCCTGCGCCTCGGCCACCTCCAGCAGGGTCGGGTCGCCTTGCACCCAATGCACCTTTTGATTGCTGGCTTTGAATTCCACATTGGCTACCTCAGCCTCAGGCTCGGGCTGGAACGCGACGGCGTTCTCGTCGACGCGCCGCGCCAATGCGGCAGGGCCAAAGGCTTCGGCATAAATACGGTCATCCCGCACGCCAAGACCACGCAGCATGTCATAGATCGCTTGCATGAAAGGGGCAGGGCCACAAAGAAAGAAGTCGTAGTCATCCAGCGGCAACGTATCTTGGATCAGTTCGGGTGTGATGTAGCCTTTGGCGTCAAAATCCACCCCCACGCGGGTGCCTTCTTCGGGCTGTGAGACAACCGAGACATAACGGATCTTTCCGCCGCCCTCGGCCGCAGCCTGTTGCAGGTCACTGTGAAAAGCCCGCTGTCCCACGGTTTGCGCGGCGTGAAAAATGGTCAGGTTGCGCGTGTGGCGGGTTCGCGCGCCTTCGTGCATCACGTGGCGGGTCATCGACATCATCGGTGTGATACCGACCCCGCCCGCAAACAGCACAGCAGGCCGGGTTTCAGACGCATCCAGAAAAAACTGACCTTTCGGGGCTTTGACCTCGACCAGATCACCGACCGACAGTGTTTCGTGCAAATGGTTTGACATCACGCCACCCGGTTCGCGCTTGACGGAAATCCGATACCCGGCATCGCCGGGCGCTGAGGATACCGTGTAGGTCCGCGTTGCCGGCGCCGTGCCATCGGGGCTAGTGCGAAGTGTCAGAAACTGACCTGCTTCAAACGGCAACAGAGGCAGGTCATCCGTGGCCTCGAAGATGAATGACCGGATCACGTCGCTTTCATCCTGAACAGCAGCCACCCGCAGGGTTCGCCACTGACGGCGCAGTGCTTCGGCCTCTTGCCGGGCCTCGGCTGTTTGCCAGTCATCCGCCATCAGACTGTTGGGCGAAAACTCCAGAAATTCAGCTCGGAACGGCAGCGCGTCATGAAGGCGTAGGCCGTGATCCAGATGAAACCACCAACCCCGGCTTGCACCATGGAAGCCCGCGATATCGGGATGGTCTTCTGACAGCACCTCAACCGTCCCAGTCAGCATCAGCACATCGCCGGTCTGATAATCCGGAAATACTAGGCCCGCCCTCGGATTTACGAGGAAGTTGCCCAGCGTGTTGAAGAAATTATTGCCTGCAAAATCAGGAACCAACAGGCTGTTGCCTTCAACCCGCACAAACCCCGACCGCCCGCCCCGATGTGAAACGTCAACGCCCGTATGGTCGGGGGTGTTGGCGTGGCTGGCGACATAAAACGAATTGGCCGTCGCGATCATGTCCCGGGCTCTTGGGTCCAGCTCAAGTAGCCGATCGACAGAGCGGGCGACGTTGGCGTCCGGCTCTCGGACAAAGGTAACATCATGGGTCTGGATGTACTGCGGACAATTCCCGAAAGACTGCACCACATCCAGAGAGAAACCGCCATTTTCGATCCGCCCAACGGTGGCATTCATACGGTTACGGCGCCGCGTGGAAAGTTCGACCCCGACGACACCGATGGGCGCGCCGGGCTTCAGCGCCGTTCGCACCGGGTCGTCTGGCAGAGGCTGGACGTCAACATCAAGCCGACGGTCATGCGGTGAATGGATAAACCCCGGCCGACCCGAGATCATCGACGCCCAGGGCCAACCATCAGGATCGACGCTGCCCACTACAAGAAAAGGCAGCTTGCCAAAGAACTCTCGATGCTGATCGGGCATGTAGGGGCGGATGTAGTTTCGGCCAACTGCCTCCATCTTTTCCCGTTTGCCGATGCGGGATTGCATATCCCGTTCACCTGCGTGGAAAGGCGATGTATCTGATGCGGTCGGGGCGTTCATGGCAGACCTCAAATGTCAGGGGCGGATTGACCAGCCACAAATGCGCAGCTGGCCAAGGGGTGGATCAGGCCGCGTTCAGACCAACCGCGGTGCGAGGCATCGGGACAAAGCCGTCCAGCGCCTCGACATTGGCCAGAAGGCGGCGCACGTTTGCGTAAGGTTCAAGCGAAACGTCACCTTCAGGCGCATGCGCGGTGTAGCTGTAGATGGCGACATCCGCGATTGTTGGGGCATCCCCAACCAGCCACTCGCGGCCTTCAAGATGCGCATCCAGCTTGGCAAGAACCTTTGCCGCGGTGGCGTGGGTAAAGTCCTTGTTCAAGGGCGCTTTGAAAACATTGATCAAACGCGCAGCGGCGGGGCCAAAGGCGATCTCACCAGCTGCGAGGGTCAGAAACTTCTGCACTTCGGCCTCATGCACTGGGTCCGCAGGCAGATAGGACGGTGCATATTTGCGCGCCAGATAAACCAGAATGGCGTTGCTGTCGGTGATGACCACATCACCATCTTCAAGCACCGGTACCTGCCCCGCGGGGTTCATCGCCAAAAACGGCTCGCGCTTATGCTCACCACCAGCCAGGTCCACATCGATGACGTCGTGATTAATACCGGCAATGCTGGCAAACAGGACGGCACGATGGGCATGGCCGGACAAGGGGAAACTGTGAATTCGGATTGCGTTGGACATTTGAAAGCTCTTTCTCTGATTGAAGGGGTTCGGCTGAGGGTCAGCATCTACGCGCCAAACTTAGATTGCTTTATCAGGGGCGATAATATACGCATTTAGAGAATTACTATGAACACAGTGTAGACAATGGACACGATCCAAGGCATGCGCACCTTTGCGGCGGTGGCGGCACATTCTTCGTTTACCGAAGGCGCAAAACAGATCGGCATCAGCACCAAGCTGGCCAGCAAATATGTCGGTCAGCTTGAGGACCGCCTGAACGCGCAATTGTTCAACCGCACCACCCGCAGCGTCACCCTGACCGATACCGGACGGTCCTATTACGAGCGTTGCCTTTCACTGCTGGACCAGTTTGATGAATTGGAAGGGCTGGTCCAGAAACGCCAGACCGAATTGGCGGGGCGTATACGGATCACCGCGCCAACCGGGTTTGGCTCGGCCGAACTGATACATCTGCTGAAACCGTTCCAAACCGAACATCCGAAAGTCACGATCGAATTGCACCTGTCTGACCATCACGTCTCGATGGTCGAAGAAGGGTATGACCTTGCCATTCGCTTTGGCGCACTGAAGGATTCCAACCTTGTGGCGCGCAAGCTGACGGACATGCGTATTGTCTGCTGTGTGTCGCCCGAATATCTGGCGCAACATGGGACGCCGCAAGAGCCCGCCGCCTTATCCACCCACAACTGTCTACTACAGACCACCGGCAACATGATCGACAATTGGGCTTTCAAGGGATCGGACGGCGAATACGTAGTTTCTGTATCCGGAAACTTTCGCGCAAATTCCCCTCGTGCTGTGGTGCATATGGCAGCGGACGGGCTGGGGATTGGCCGGATTCCCTTGTACACGGCACAGCCCTTTTTGGACACGGGCCGTCTGCAATTGCTGTTTGAAGCACAAGAGGCAATATCGCTGGGACTCTACGCAGCCTATCCGCAAAACCGCCACCTGACCGCTCGGATTCGAGCGTTAATCGACTTTCTGGTGAAACAGTTACGCGGGGCTTAAAGCCCCAACGCCTTCGAATATTTCTAACCGCAAGATGTGGGGGCTGAATCATGGTTGCAAAATTATCTACCTTCTGATAGGTAGATTCCCATTGATAATACTTCCAAAGGAATCGCACCTATGAAAATCCATGATATCGAAGGGTTTCCAAACCCAACCCGCGTCCGCATCGCCTTGGCTGAAAAGGGCGCATCTGACAAAGTTGAGTTCATTCCGGTGGACGTGATGGGCGGTGAGCACCGCACCCCTGAATTCAAAGCTAAAAACCCTGACGCCGCAGTTCCCTGCCTGGAGTTGCCCGATGGCACACATATCGCGCAGTGCAACGCGATCACCGAATACATTGATGCGACATTCGACGGCCCATCGCTGACTGGGGAAACGGCCAAGGAACGCGCACAAATCTCGATGATGAACCTGCGGGCGGAAAACGGTCTGCTGAACGCGGTCGGCACATATTTCCACCACGCCACCCCCGGCCTTGGACCGGATCTTGAAACCTATCAATGTGCTGAATGGGGCTTGAAACAGAAAGAGGTGGCCGGGCAAACCATGGCTTATCTGGATTCAGTTCTCGCCGAGAATGAATATCTTGCTGGCGACACTTTCTCAGTGGCCGACATCACGGCCTTCGCCGGATTGGCCTTTGCCGACTTCGCCAAGGTCGACATCCCGGAAAACCTGACCCATCTAAAGGCATGGCGTGCAAAAATGGCGACGCGCCCGTCCATCGCGGCCTGAACCAGCCCCTGCCACTGAAGTCGAAAGGAATACTATCAATGGAACTCAACTCGGATTTCTCATCCCGCGTCGTCGTTCACTCTGATCAACTTGAGTGGCAGGCCTCGCCCATGAAGGGTGTGGACCGGCGCATGCTGGACCGGATCGGCGGCGAAGTTGCCCGCGCCACCACCATCGTGCGGTACGCGCCGGGCAGCAAGTTTTCAGCTCATACTCACACTGGCGGTGAAGAGTTCATCGTACTCGATGGTGTATTTCAGGACGAACACGGTGACTTCCCCGCAGGAACCTATGTGCGCAATCCGCCAACCTCGGCGCATACGCCCGGATCGGAACCCGGTTGCACCATCTTCGTCAAGCTATGGCAGTTCGATCTGGACGACCGCACCCAGTTCCGCAAGACCATGGCGGATGAACTGGCTGCCCCGGTAAATGGCGTGTCAACCGCCACGCTGCACAAGGATGACCGTGAGATCGTCACCTACAGTCATCTTGATCCGGGCGCGGTTCTCAACTCTGACGCCGCTGGCGGCATCGAGCTTTTGGTCATTGACGGGTCCATCACCACCGGCGGTGATGACCTGACCAAAGATGGCTGGTTGCGCCTGCCCGAAGGCCAGGCCCTTTCAGCCACCGCGGGTTCCCATGGCGCAAAAGTCTGGATGAAAACCGGGCATTTGCCCTTTGCCAAGGCTCCGGCGGTCTAGCACGTGAAACGCGATCCCTCTGGCATTTTAGGGGCCGGGCCGGTACTGCTTTGAGGGTGTCAAAGGCAGGGGGAACACCGCTGCCTTTGAATAGCTCGGAAAGGGATTGAACACAGATGGCGACCGATACCAAAACCGCCTTGCTGGATGTTGCCGAACATGCCGCCCGCGCGCGCGGGTTCGATGGGTTCAGCTATGCCGATCTGGCTGATGCGGTGGGTATTCGCAAGGCTTCGATCCATTATCACTTTCCCACTAAGGCCGCCCTGTCGGCTGCTTTGATGGATCGCTACCACTCGACCTTTGAGGCCGAATGCCGCAAAGCCGAGGCCGCCCATGACACCGCGTCGCAACGATTGCAGGCCTTGATCGGGCTGTACCGAAATGCTCTCAACGATGGCAAAACCCTGTGCCTGTGCGTTTCGCTGATCAGCAGCCTTGAAAGCCTGTCAGACGAGGTGATTGAAAAGATCAAAGCCTTCCGCGCCATGGTGATCAAGCAGATCGAAGCGATCTTTGAACTGGGCCTGCAAGACCAGTCAATCACAGGCGTGACAAATCCAGCGGCCGAGGCCCGCGCCACCCTGGCCGTACTTGAGGGGGCGCTTTTGACCGCCCGCGCCGAACAGGATGTACAGGCCTTTGATGCGGTCGTGGACGTTTTGAAATCCCGCTGCTGAGGCGAGCCGCACGCCGCGGATAGCGGGCCATCCCCACAGGTTTGTTTCAATATTCTTCGCTTTGTCACCTGTGCGTGAAAGCTCTTTCAATTCGTTGAATTCAGCCGCCGTTTCACAATTTTAAAGGCACAAAGCAACGCAACCGGCATGAAAGGTCATCCCATGGCGATGTCAGAAACTGCGCATTCTTCGACGGGTCTGTTCCCACGATTCAACATCCCGCTTTTGGGTATGATGTTCATTTCAGGTTTCTTCGCGTCCAATGCGTTTGATCTGTGGGGGCAGCTGATCAGCCCGTCATTGGGGTTTGCCAATTTGTCTCCGCACGGGCTTGCGCGCAGCCTGCTCGGAACACTGGGCCTGCCCAATGGCGATTTCGCCGGGTATTTCGTTCACTTCTATCTGGTTGGCCTGATCGGTTATCCGATTGGCTGGCTCTACGTCTTCAACCCGGTTTGGGCGACGCTGTTCAAAGGCCGCCACATATTTGTGGGATCAGCAGTCTACGGTTTTGGGCTTTGGGTATTTGCCATTGGCGGTATCACGACCATCGCCGGTTTGCCGTTCTTCTTGAATTTCACCGGTATCACATGGGTCGCGCTAGTCGGGCATGTGATCTATGGCATCGTGCTGGTCTGGGCCATTCGCCTGATCGAACGCTGGTCGTAACCGGGATGCGTTGGCCGGGGGCAGCCCCCGGCCAGACAGCTTTGGATCGCGGTAGATCTCTACTTTTTACCGGCCACGATCCGATCCAGGATCAGCGCACAGAACAGGATCGCCAGCCCGGCCAGAATACCCTGACCTGCCGCCGCGTACTGCAACGCTTCCAGCACGTCTTCCCCCAGACCCTTAGCACCGATCAGCGAGGCAACAACGACCATAGCCAGCGACATCAGGATGGTCTGGTTGACGCCTGCCATGATGGTCTTATGCGCCAGCGGCAGATCCACCCGCCACAGTAGGTAACGCGGCGTGGCCCCAAAGGCGAGCGCAGCCTCGCGCACCGTTTCCGGCACCTGCTGCAAACCCAGAACGGTGAAACGGATCACCGGGGGACTACCGAAAATCATCGTGGCCACGACGCCTGCTGGTTTGCCTGACCCGATGAAAGCCACCACGGGAATCAGGTAGACAAAGGATGGCATCGACTGCATGAAATCCAGAATGGGCCGCACGATGGCAAAGGCACGTGGACGGCGGGCGCAATAAATACCCAGCGGGATGCCCAGCGTGATCGAAATCAACGCCGCTGCGCCCAGCAAGGCAATCGTGGTCATCGCCTTTTCCCAGAAATCCAAAAGCCCAAGATAGGCCAGCGCCGCCCCGGTAAAGATTGCCACGCGCGCACCGGCGGACAGGTAGGCCAGCATGATGATCACCAGAGCCACCACCGGCCAGGGCGTATCAACAAGCACCACCTCAATCCAGTCCAGCAGGGTGCGCATGCCATAGGTCAGGCCGTCGAAGAAGCCGCGCCCGGCGGTCTTGGTCCATTCAAAAACCGCCTGCACCCCGTCGCCCACATTTAGCCGCCAGTCGCGATTGGTCGGGAACGTCTTCAGCACCGCCAAAGCGTCAGGCTGCGCAAATTTGATCATCGACAGCACAACGACAATGCCCGTCAATGCCGCGGCCACAACCATCCGGGGGGTCGACCAGCCATTTGCGACACTTGTGTCCGAGCGCCAGCGCGCAAACTGACCCTCAAGCGTCCAGTTGGCCAGCGACGCAGCCAGAAACTTGACCGCCAGCAACAGCACAATTCCAACCATCAGATAAGCGACACCGGTGGAATCCGCACTGCGCGCGGCCTCTTGGGCCCCGACCAACGCGCCCTCAAGCGATTCCGCCGCACGTTTCAACGACTCCAACGTGGCGGAGCCGGATTGTTCGGCGGCGGCAATCTGTTGGCGGCGCAGTTCCAGCGTCTGTTCGATCTGGGCTGCGCGTTCACGGAACTCGCGACCAAGATCACCGAACAGCCCCAGCCCGATCTGGATATAGGCCAGTGTTTCCAGCACCAGAAAGCCCAGAAACCACGACCACAACCCACGCGCGCCAAACCAGATCGGCCCCAGGATCGCTGCGGCCTTGTTCAGCGTGAACCGATAGCCGGGCGCCTGCATCATATAGGCAAAGGTTTTTTGGTAGTATTCCTGCCCCTGCCCCACGAAATCGGCGATCAGCCCGTTCAGCCGATCAGCGGTTTCCGGTTGGATCTGTTGCACATCAACATGTTTCATATCGGTCCCCTTATGCCTGGCTGTCCTGAATGGCGCGGATCAGACCCGCGCGGTTAATCACCCCGACCGTGTTGCCATCCTGCGTGACCGCGACGACACCGTGGCCGTCGACGCAAAGGTTCATCAGATCGGACAAATCCATCTCGGGATGCGCTTCCTTTGCATCCTCCGGCACCTCGCCATGATGGGCCTCGAATTCGTCCACCGGTTTCATCACCGAATGGGCGAAGATCATGTTGAGCTTAGATATACCGGCAACGAAATCGGCAACATAATCGTCGGCGGGGTTGAGGATGATCTCTTCCGGCGTACCAATCTGCACGATACGCCCGTCTTTCATAATCGCGATGCGGTGGCCGATGCGAATGGCCTCGTCCAGATCGTGGGTGATAAACATCGTCGTTTTATTCAGCTTGTGGCTGAGGTCCATGAACTGGTCCTGCAACTGCTTGCGGATCAGCGGATCGAGGGCCGAGAATGGCTCATCCATCAACAGGATTTCCGGATCGGCTGCAATGGCGCGGGCAAGGCCCACACGCTGCTGCATGCCACCCGAAAGCTCATGGGCGTATTTGTCTTCCCATCCGTTCAGTTCGACCAGCTCCAACACCCGGTCCGCCTCTTCCCAGCGGCGGGCTTTGCCGGTGCCACGTATTTCCAACGGCATCGCCACGTTGTCACGCACGGTGCGGTGCGGCATCAGGCCGAAGTTTTGGAACACCATGGCAACACGCCGGTTGCGTAAATCGCGCAATCCTTCGTCATTCAGGCCCATCACGTCATCGCCATCCAGATAGATATGACCATCCGTTGGCTCGAGCAGTCGGTTTACATGGCGCACGAGGGTCGATTTGCCCGAACCAGACAGGCCCATGACACAGAACAGCTCCCCACGCTCAATTTCGAAACTGGCATCGGCCACGCCAACAACGCAGTTGAAGCGGTCCAGCACTTCGGCCTTGCTCAGCCCTTCGCTGTGGATGGCTTTCAAAGCCTCCTGCGAGCGCGCGCCGAATACTTTCCACACGCCTTTTGCGTCAATTGCGATATCCGCTGTCATACTGACCCCACCGCTGTTGAGAGTGTTACAGGGCGCCCCCGAAACACCGGGGGCGCGACGGCTTTAGTTTGTTTTCAGACCAAGCCAACCATCGACGGTATCACCATTCCCGGCGATCCATTCGGCCACGACCTCGTCAATCTCGCGGCCCTTGACCACGACCTCGTAAGTCAATCCGCTAAGCTGGGCTGCGTCCATGTCGATATTGGCCAGAAAAGAGGCAGCCGCGGGATTGCGCTGTTCCAAAGACTTCGAATGCGCCACGGTCACGGTTTTAACCGGCTCGCCGGTGCTGACATGGGATTTGTTGTACCAGTCGGCATCCTGATCCGGCTGCACCATCTTATAGGTGGCCGCGTCATGCTCGGGCTCTTCCAGAATGGTTACGTCATAGAGGGCATGCACATAATGCGGCGCATAGCAGTAAAACGCGGCCCCTTTCTGTTGGTCGATCTGATCCTTCAGACGCGAATAAAACACGGTTTCGTCTTCGGTGGTGGGTGTCAGGAAGGTTTCGATGCCGTAGTCCCGTACCCGCACCTTGAACGTGTTGGTCGACGCCCAGCCGGACGCGCCGACCCAGACCTCGCCCAGCCCGTCACCGTCTGAATCGAACAGCTCCTGCGCCATTGGGGTGGCCAGATCGTAGATGGATTTGATGTTGTGATCTTCGACCATGTAGTTCGGCACGCAAATCCCGGCGCGACCTTCGTAGCTGCCCGAAGACAGTCCAACAGTACCCTTCTGATCAACGTACTCATCGGTGAACGAAGACTGGTTCGGCAACCAGACGTCCGGGTGTACGTCGATATCGCCGCGCCCGCCATCCATGGCGGCAAAGATCACCGCGTTGGCACCAGGAGCATATCCGACTTCGCCGCCCAAACGGGTTTCGATGACCTGACCGATTACCCGGCTCATGATTTTGGCTCCGGGCCAGCTGGGTTCACCCACCATGACCTTCTCCTGCGCCATTGCCGTTGTTGCGCCCAAGATCATGGTCAAGGTTGCCGTGAATGCTAGTTTCCTCATATGTCTTCTCCCGTTGCGTTGAGTTGCATGCGCCATCAAGCGCGCGCCCGCTTGCGTTGCGGGTCTATGAATGGAATGTCCGAGACAGTGGCACACAGGCGCTTCATCCGCCCATCAAGCTGTCCGATCTCAAGTTCGGTGCAATTTTTTGCGTGTTCGACCGAAAGCCGCGCCATCGCGATGGCGTGTTCCAACATCGGTGAGCGGGTGGCCGAAGTGACCACACCCACCTGCCGCTCGCCTGCAAAGACAGGGGCACCGTGGGCGGGTACATCATCGCAGCCAATCAGCAGCCCCTTGAATACCCGGCGCGGTTCGCGCGCATTGCGTTCCAGCGCAGCCTTGCCGGTAAAGTCGGATTTGGTCAGGTCGACGGCAAAACCCAACCCCGCTTCGAATGCATCGACACCCGGCGCGAATTCGGCGTTGGCGGCGGCCAGACCGGCCTCGATCCGGATAACGTCCAGCGCGGCCGAACCCATTGGCGTGATCCCGAATTCCTCACCCGCTTCCATCACCGCGTCCCAGATTGCGACTGCATCGGATTTGGAGCAGAAGACCTCATACCCCAGTTCTCCGGTATAGCCTGAGCGCGACAGCATGAACGGCGCGCCCTCGCGATCGCGCAGACGGGCGACGGTGACGCCAAACCATTTCAGGTGATCCAGCCCGGGCACATGAGGTTGCGTAAAGGCGATCTTGCGCAACAGGTCGCGCGATTTCGGACCCTGGATTGCCAGGTTCGGCATCGCACCGCGCAATGCATGCACGCGCACTTGCAAACCGTGTTCATCCGCCAGCGTCTGCAACACGCGCCCACTTTCTTCCGAGCCACAGCACCAGCGGAAAATCTCGGGCGCGAGGCGGAATAACGTACCGTCATCAATGACAGCCCCGCTTTCGTCACACATCAAAGTGTAAGACCCGCGCCACACCGGCAACTTGGCCACGTTTCGCGTGGTTGCCAGCTGCAACAGCGCCTCGGCATCCGGGCCGATAATGTCGAATTTGCGCAGCCCACTCATATCCTGAACCGTCACCGCCTGACGGCAGGCCCAATATTCTCCCAGCGTGCCATGGGCGGGATAGCTGACCGGCGCCCACAGATCGCGCGCCGGTGCGAAATGCTGGGTCAGCGGAGCGAGCCGGTCGTGAAACGCGGATTCCTGACTGATCGACATCGGGGCATCTTCCTTTTCGCGATAGGCCACCGCGCGGCGGATCGGTGTTTCGGGGCGATAGATGCGCACATGCACATCTGTCGGATTCCAACCATTAATCGGATCAATGTCATCCGGGCAGGCGGTTGAGACACAGACCAGATCCTCGATCGCGCGCATCGCGACATAGTCCCCAGGACGAGAATGGGATTCTTCGGTCTGGATGTGATGGGTCGCCGGATCGATCCATGTGTTCCAAAAGAAATTGATGGCCGGCCAGGCCGCACGCCGTGCGACGCCATACGGGGCCAAGGCATTCGACATGTTGTCGGAACAATTCAGATGACCGGGAAACCCCCGCTCCTCATACCCGCGTGCGGTGCAAGCCAGACCGAAAGTGTCATGCCGCCCGCAGGTATCCTGTATGACATTCAACAGCGGACGCATCTCGCGATCAAAAAATTTGTCCAGCAACCCGGGCCCCGGGAATGCACGACGCACCATCGAGCGGGTGGCGGTCGAGTCGATCATCCATTCGTCACCACAATCCAACCCATCAGCGCGCAGCGCCATGAAATCTGAACACTGCTGGCCTTCGACGTCGATGATCTGAACAAATTCTCCTGCCTTCAGTTCATAGGCAACTGCCCTGCCCCGCGGTACTGTGAATTCATCCCGTGTATCACCCAGCAAAGGTGGCAGGTGCGGGTCCTGTGCAGCGGATGATTTGTGTTGAACCGTAACGCATCCGGCCCCTGCACCTCCGATCAACCCCAAACGCTCATTGGGACGGATCACCCAGACCGTAACAGACGTGTCGGCGCGCAGAATCACTGGATCGATCACTTGATCCAACCTGTGTCCGGGAACCGGTTCCCCCCCGCCCTGCGCAGCAATCCATCCTGAAAATCGGGCACTATCAAAGTCGGCCGCTGCGATCTGTCCGTTTGCCGTAAGCCCCAAGGTTGCCAACATTGGTTGCCCAACCTCGTCAAATGCCGTCAAATCCAGAGGTTGCGCCGGGCCAACCCCTTCTATCGACAGCAAATCCCCAGCGGACATTTTCAGTTGCACCGCCTCGCGCGGGGCCAAGATATGCGTACGCGCATCAGAGATTTTCGGAAAGCCCGGAAACCGCCGGCCAAGGCCGTTAAACCCCGTATTCGCGAACGTATGTAAGACTGAAGATCCGTGCATGGTGCAGCCAGATAGCCAAAATGTAACTAGTTACAGAGGTTGCTGAAACTAGTTACATATGTCAACACTTTCTTATACGACCGCAGAAACGGACCCAGAAAACGGTGAAGCCAAGAAGCCCTGAACCCAAAAAACGCGCAAATCTCAGAGACGTGGCCAAAGCGGCGGGTGTATCGGTCGCAACGGTGTCTCGGGTTCTCAATGAACCAGGCGTGGTGAAGAAAGACACGCTTGAGAAAGTCCAGGCTGCCATTGACGCGTTGAAATTCGTACCCAGCGCCGCCGCACGGGCGATCAATTCCGGCCGCACCCGATTTGTCGGAGCTTTGGTGCCAACGCTGGACAACGCGATCTTTGCCCGGTTCCTTGCCGCGCTAGAGCGTGAGCTGTCCGAACACCAATTGTCCCTTGTCGTTGCGACAACGAACTCGGACCTCGAAATCGAAGCCGAGAAAGCGCAAAGCCTTGTTGATATCGGAGCCGAAGGTCTGATTATCACAGGTGCCACCCACAGCGACGCACTGCACTACTTGATCGATCGGACGATGCTGCCGACGATCATCACATCCTTTTATGACGCAACAAACCCTCTGCCGACCATCGGGTATGACAACGAGGCGGTGGCTCAACTTGCCCTGCAGCATCTTGCCGACCTTGGGCATCGCCACATAGCTGTTGTACACGGCCCGGTGCATGATAATGACCGAACACGCGCACGACTTTCCGGGCTGCAGGACCTGCCCTGGGACGGAAAGCTAACCTGCTACGAGACCCAGATCAGCCATCGTGGCGGCGCGGAAAGTGCCAAACTCATCTGCGGACAGGCTCAAAAACCGGACGCCATTTTGTGCCTGTCAGATGTCGTTGCCTTGGGGGTTTTGTTCGGTCTTCAGGCCGAGGATGTCCGCGTGCCCGACGATATCTCTCTGGTTGGGGTCGACGATCTGCCCAGTTCTGCTGTCGCAGTGCCTGCCATCACCACAGTGCATTTGCCGGTGTCTCAAATGGGCGAGAAAGCCGCCGTTGCCCTCGCACGCTGGATTTCGGATCAGGAAAGACCCAGTGCCGAACGGCTTGACGGTCAGCTGATCGAACGGCGGTCAGCCATTCCGAACCCGTCCCATTTGACGTCCTGAAAACCAAGTTCCCGTTTCATACAGGTACGGCATGATCCTCATAACCGTTGGCTCATTACGTGGAATCCCAGCGTCCTATGGTGTCAGACGGTCGACCCAATTGGTGCGCAAAAATATGTCATTTTGCGCACCACATAGCAGGTCTTATTTTGCGGTCCTATCTCACCTTCCCGCTTTATGTTTTGCCGCGAAACTCACGCAGGTAATCGGCCAACCGTTCAACGATGTTCTGCGCGTCTTCGGCAGGGATATCCATTCCACGAATACGAAGGCGTAATTCGCCTGCGGAAACTTCGGCCAGAATGTCGCTGCCTCCGGTCAACGCCACCGGAGCCAGGCGCTGAACCTGTTGCGGACGCCCTCCCCTCGCTTTGTCTTTCACAGGGACAGGTGACGTCTTTAGGGCGGCTTCCAGCAACGCCCATTCCGATTTTTGGTCCAACTCGCCCACCTCGGCCAAAGCCTGACGCAATTGGGGTTGTGCCCCCTCCCGCAATGCGGCCGCTAGTTTCAGTCCTGCTTTTTCGGACAGGGCGATCGGGTGCTGCAACAAGTCACCAAGTGCTTCGTGTACCACCGCAAAACTACGAACCTTGGATCGTTTTGCCTTGGATGCCGCAGCAAACAAAACGTCAACAGCGGCTTCGGTCGATGCAAATACCCCCTGTCCCGCAGCCAAAACCGCAATACGTCCACGTTCATAAGGGCTGAGATTTGCCCTAAGTTCGTTTTCCTCGACCATTGAGACATAGGCGCCCTGCCCCGAACCAGCCTCTCGGACAAAGGCTGGGATTTCAGAAAACCTCGGATCAGTCTCGGCCAAGCGCCTGAAGGCATTCAATCGCCGGAAGCCAGAAATCAACCCATAAACTTCGCCGTCACGCGTGACCTCAATCGGTGTGCGCAACCCGTGAACGCGCAAGGACTCCAAAAGTTCCGCCATGGCTTCTTCATCTTCAACCATCCGGTCGCGACGAATGAAATCGGCATCAATCTGATCCAGCGACAGCATTTCCGCCACCAGTCCGGCATCCTGCGCGTCGCGCCATCGAGCTGCGTCACCTTGATCCTGCGCCAGAGCAAGGCGATCGGTCACCGCTGCCATGCCGTTGAGCGTTGCAGCCTCAGCCGCGACCTGTGCAATCGGAGGCGTCGATGACTTGGTTTCAAACGGGCTGATCGACGGTTTCGCCGCGAAACCGGCCTCAAGCTGTTCCAATTCTGACGTGTCCGGAGCGGTCAGTCTTCTGCGTTTAGCCATCTGCGTTTCCTTCCATCTGAGCGTCGCGCCACCAGCAGCCGATCAAGACCTGCTTGAATTCGGCATAGGTCCGGTCGAATGTTTCCCGACCTCGTACATACGTATCGCGATTGAAGTCCCTGTAATCCGCTTCATAGATACCGTTAACCTGCTCACCCGCCTGACCAACCAGAGCGGTATAGTCCTGACGGTATGCATTCATGAAGTCCCCGAAATAGGCCTGAATCACATTTGCCATATCGGTTTGCTGGCTGGCATCAAACCGAGTGATTATGGCCCTGACCACGTCCCATTCGAACTTGAGCTCGGGCAAACCAGCCGCCCTTTGCGCCGCGTTCTCACCGTCCTCGATGCTGGCAAAAGTCGTGTAGAGCATGTCAAAGAACCGGCCCGTTGAATCAAATTCAAGAAACGAGGCCCCCAACGGCACAAGCAAAATATCAGCTGCAGCCAGCGCGTTGATCGTTAGGTACCCAAGTGCAGGAGGCGTATCGAGGAAAACAATGTCGTAATCGTTCAACACTCCTTCATCCTGCAGAAAGTTGGTCAAACCATCCCAAAGCGGCCAACTGCGCAAACCCATGCGCCAAACGGGTATCTGAAACTCGGCCCAATACAGGTTCAACTGGGCGCCAATCAGGTCGATATTGGGCCAATGCGTTTTCTGAATAACATCGCGGGGCAGGGTATTGAGCGCTTCTTGCAGCGTTTCATCCAGGGGGATTTCAGGCTGCCCAGCAGCATTGCGGACCCGGTTTTCCTCTTGTACGGCACGCGCGTAATCTTTGGCTATAAGTGGAAAAACCGTTTGCCATTCATCTGCAACACTTCCACCTAGAATTGAGGTCATCGAGCCCTGGCTGTCCAGATCTATCACCAATACTTTATATCCGTCCAGCGCAGCTGACATTGCCAGATGCGCGGCAGTTGATGTCTTACCAACGCCACCTTTGAAATTGGCCACAGCAACCACCTTTGCAGGAAGGCCATCTGGTCGGTACGGCAGATATTCCTTGGTGCTCACACCCTCGGCTGCAAAGTGTTGTCGGAGGGTCAGTACTTCCTCCAGCGAAAACCACTTGGAGCCAGCCTCGCCTTCACCCTGCGGCAATTCGGGATTGGCCTTGAGCACCCGCCGCAGATGCGCAGGTGCAACAGGGATCAGGTATTTGGTGATCTCCCAGATGGAAAATCTACGCAGTCTTTTTTCGCCGTCCGGAGCATACCCACGTCGCGCCAGGTCTTCGCGCCCTTTTGCGCAGAATGTAGCCGCTTTGGCGAATCGAGAAGTTCCGATAGGATCAGGCAACTTTTGCGCTGCTAGCTCTGGATCCAGATTCAAATAGGGCGGCAGAGGAGGTTGGTTAGATTTATTCACTGTCGATGCCTCGGGTAATGTTCGCCTTAGCGGCGTATATTGCCCAACATAGCGAACATTTTCTAATGACGCTATCCTCAGAGTGAGAGTTTTCCACAGAATAAGCCCCTCTGAGTGGGTTTCGTCACGAAACCAGTAAAATAGGCAACACCAAAGCCAACAAAGAGTTTATTTATTTTAGATGTTTTAGAATCTTTACGAAAAAATTAGTGTTTAAAGCCAATGACTTAAACTCACTTCAGCACCTGTTTACGGTATGAAAGGGACCAGATTCCGGTATCAAAGGTACCCGTCTACAGGTTGCCGAGTGCCGAGTTTCAGGAAGAAGGGGGCCGATTCGCAGGACGCTGAATTTTCGACCAGATTAGACCCTAAATTTTCGTTTTTCGCCGGGTCGCAGTACATGTAAAACCCTCTAATTGGGCAACCCTCGATCCGGTTCTGTGGATAACTGCGAGGATTTTCAGGTCAGGTACCCAGATACAGGATTCCCTCTTTCCTGTATTTGGGTACCCAAATAGAATTGATCCATGGGTACTTTTTGTGCAAGAAATACCAAAACGAGCAGCCAGGCAGAATCATGCCGGATACACAATTGGATATGGATCAGCTCTCTGGTGCATTGCGCCGGGAGACGGTTAAGAAAAACGTCGCCGCGATTCACATCAGCGGCAAGCTTACGCTTTTGCAGCGTAAGCTCTCGAATGTCCTGTTGTTGAACGCGTATGACGCACTAACCTCGGCGCAGACACATACTATCGACGCGCGGACGCTTGCGATGATGGTCGGCTATAATTCAAACGACTTCGATACGCTGCGGGCGAGTTTGCGAGCGCTGGCCGAAACCGTCGCGGAATGGGACATGTTGGATGAGCAGGGCAGACAAGAGTGGGGCGTGTCCTCATTGCTCAGCTTTGCCAAGCTGAAGAACGGGGTTTGTGAATACGCCTACTCCCCGGCGCTGGCCCAAAAGCTTTATGATCCGAAAATCTATGCCCTGATCAATGTGCAGATCCAAAGGAACTTTAGCTCTGGGCATGGCCTGGCGCTGTATGAGAATTGTTATAGGTTCGTCAGAACCGGCTCTACGGGCTGGTGGGCGCTGGACGTGTTTCGCAAACTCATGGGAGTAGACGGCAGCGATTATTACGGCAGCTTCAAACACCTCAACGCCAAGATCATCAAACCCGCCGTGGCTGAGGTGAACAAAAGTTCGGACATACTGATAGAGCCACAGTTTCAAAAAAAGGGCCGCACGGTCACGGATATCCGGTTTCTGATCAAAGGCAATCCACAGAAGGCGATGTTCGAAATCGATGACAGCGATGGCGTCCGCAATCTGCAAGTTTACAAGACGCTCCGTAAGCAAGGGGTGTCCGACCGGTTGGCGCGACAGTGGATTGCGGAACATGGTGAAGACTATGTGCAGCAAAAACTGGATTATGTAAGCGGGCAGGGGGATGTGAAATCAACGGTTGGATATTTGTCCGCCGCCTTGCGCGACGACTATCAACCGCCGGAAAACGATTCTCTGCCTGAACCCAGCCCCGAAGCCGTCGAGGCCGCGCGCATACGGGACGTCGAGAAGGCGCTAGAAGATCAGGCTTATGCAGCCCGAGTGGCTGAGCGTACCGAGCGGTCGCGAAAGCTGTCTATCGTTGAAGAACTGGTTTCGCGGCGAAACCCAACCCAGCGGGATGCGGACAAACGCTTGTTTGTGGCAGGGCTCGACAATGATCTGGACCGGGAACACTTCCGCGCCCATGGCTGGCGTTCTGGTCTGAACGCCAATGCCATCTTTGAATTTTGGGAAGAGCTTGAGCCGGACGCCTTCGCCTAGGCGTCAAAGGCAAAGGCTGTGAATGCCCGTTTTCATCAACGGTCCTTCATCGCAGATTTCAACGCATCCGCAAATGCGCTGTTATGCGCATTACTATCAGATTTTGCGCGTTGCGATCCTTTGGGTTTTGACAGGCCGGAGTTCTTTTTTGGTCCTCGACTGGCCTGATCTTCGCGAGCTGATGTTCCGCCATCCTTGCGCATGGTTAGGCCAATCCGCTTGCGGGGAACATCCACCTCGACCACGGTGACCTTGACGACCTGTCCGGTCTTGACCACCTCGTGCGGGTCTTTGACGAAGCGGTCGGCCAATTGACTGACATGGACCAGCCCGTCCTGATGCACCCCGATATCCACAAAAGCGCCAAAGGCGGCGACATTTGTCACTGTGCCTTCCAACACCATGCCCGGTTTCAGGTCGGTGATCTCTTCGACACCGTCGGTGAACGAGGCGGTGACAAAACTGGGGCGAGGGTCGCGACCGGGCTTTTCCAGCTCGGCAAAGATGTCGCGCACGGTCGGCAAGCCGAAGGTGTCGTCGACGAATTTTTCTGCGCGTAACCCCTTTAGCGCTCCGTCGTGACCCATGATCTGACGGATGTCGCGCCCGCAGGCCGAAACAACTCGGCGGGCCACGTTATAGGCCTCGGGGTGAACTGAAGAGGCGTCCAGAGGTTCCGACCCGTCGCGTATGCGCAAAAAGCCTGCACTTTGCTCATAAGCGCGCGGGCCAAGGCGGGCGACCTTCAGCAGTTCTTTACGTGATTGAAATGCGCCATTCAGGTCGCGATGCATGACAATTGCTTCGGCCAAGCCGGGCCCCAACCCCGAGACATGAGAGAGCAGGGGGGCTGAGGCCGTGTTCAGATCAACCCCCACCGCGTTCACCACATCTTCGATCACCGACGCCAAAGATTGCGACAGCCTGTGCTGGTCCACGTCATGCTGGTATTGGCCGACCCCAATGGATTTAGGTTCGATCTTAACCAGTTCGGCCAGCGGGTCCTGCAGCCGACGAGCGATGGAAACCGCACCGCGTAACGACACGTCAAGATCGGGGAATTCGCGCGCGGCCAGTTCTGAGGCGGAGTAGACCGATGCGCCAGCCTCGGACACAACAACCTTGGTCGGGGCCGAAACAGCTTTTGGCAGCAGTTTCAGCGTATCACCCACAAGTTTCTCGGTTTCCCGGCTGGCGGTGCCATTGCCGATGGCGATCAGTTCAATTTCGTGCGCAGCGATCAGGTTCAGAATGGCGGCCTGCGCGCCGCGTAGATCGTTCTTAGGTTGAAACGGATAAAGCGTATCGGTCGCGACCACTTTACCTGTGGCATCAACCACCGCAGCTTTGACGCCAGTTCGAATGCCGGGGTCCAGCCCCAGGGTTGCCTTGGCACCCGCTGGTGCGGCAAATAGTAAGTCTTTGAGATTGCGCGAGAAAACATCAATTGCTTCATCCTGCGCTCGGCCGCGCAGATCCGCCATCAGCTCGACCATCATCGACAGCGACAGCTTAACCCGCCAAGTCCAACCCGCCACTTTACGTAGCCACAGATCTCCGGGACCGTCTCCACGTGTGTGAAGGTGCGCGGCGACAATCGCTTCGGCACGGGCGGCACCGGTTTCGGGATCGGGCGCGATATCCAGTGTCACGATCCCCTCTTTCGAGGCCCGCAGCATCGCCAACGCACGATGCGACGGGGCTTTTGCCCAAGGCTCCGAATGGCTGAAATAGTCGCTGAACTTCGCGCCTTCCTGTTCCTTGCCTTCAATTACCTTTGAAGTCAGCAGGGCCTCGCGCTGCATGAAATTGCGCAGCTCACCCAGTAGGGCGGCGTTTTCGGTCAGCCGTTCGGTGATGATGTCACGCGCGCCGTTCAGCGCGTCCTTGACGGTTGCCACTGCTTCGGTGACATATCCCTGCGCCAGAATTTCTGGGTCAGCCGACCGATCCGCCAGAATGGCATCCGCCAGCGGTTCCAACCCATTCTCGCGGGCAATCATCGCCTTGGTGCGGCGCTTGGGTTTGTAGGGCAGGTAAATGTCTTCCAGCTGCGCCTTGGTTTCGGCCTGTGCGATGGACTTGACCAGATCGTCGGTCAGCTTGCCCTGATCTTTGATCGAGCCCAGGATCGTCTCGCGCCGCGCTTCCAGTTCGCGCAGATAGGTCAGGCGGTCAGAAAGGGTGCGCAGTTGGGTGTCGTCCAGCCCACCCGTCACCTCTTTGCGGTAGCGGGCGACAAAAGGCACGGTGGCCCCTTCGTCCAGCAATTTCACCGCGGCCCCCACCTGTTCGGGGCGGGCATTGATTTCGGTGGCGATGGTGCGGGCGATGCGGTCCAAGGGGGCCTCCTGAATATGTCTGGAGGGACTTCTTAGCCAGCCACATCGCCAAGGGAAAGAGGCTTTAGCGTGCCTGCGCCTGTTCGGCCAAAGCCTGCAGGTCGTCGTGCAGGGTCTTGGCAACCTCGACATAGCCACGTTCGGTGTTGCGGGCCCGCGCGGCAAAGCGCCGTTGCGACGGCAGACGCGCGCCCTGATCGGTGATATCGGCGAACAAACGCTCGGCCCGCGCGTCATTCTCATCGACTCGACCGCCGCTGAATTGCGCAGGATCGAAGGCCAGCAGGATTTCCCCGTGATAAGGTGCGCCGCCGGCGCCATCGGCGAATTCCATGCTTTCCAGACTGGTCAGATCATCGATTAGCGGACCGGCCAGCAGTTCGATCATAATCGACAGGGCCGAGCCCTTGTAGCTGCCAAAGGTCAGCATCGCACCGTCCATCGCGGCCTGTGGATCGGTGGTCGGGTTGCCGTGTTTGTCGATGGCGACACCTTCGGGCAGGGGCTTGCCTGCGCGGTGGTACAGTTCTATCTCTCCCCGGGCAAAGGCGCTGGTGGCGAAATCGAAGGTAAACGGGTCTTTATTCTGGCGAGGCCAGCTGAAGGCCAGCGGGTTGGTGCCAAGGCTACCACGCGTGCCGCCGGCCGGGGCAACCCAAGCGTGACTGGGGCCCATCGCCATCGCCGCCAGACCAACCGCGGACAGACGCTCCACCTCGGGCCAGAGTGCCGAGAAATGGAAACACCGGTTGATCGCCATGGCGGCGATGCCGTGGGTGCGGGTTTTCTCGATCAAAGCCGGCAGCGCTTTTTCGAACGCCAGCAGGGACATCCCGCCCTGCGCATCAACCCGAACGACTGCGTTATCCGACGGTTCAAGGACTGGCTCTGCATGCCCGTCGATCTGACCCGCATTTATCGTGTCGGCGCACATGAACAGGCGGAACAATCCATGTGATTGGCAATCGTCGATTTGACAGGTGGTTAGCGTATCGGCGATCGCTGCGGCATGATCCGGCCCGAAACCAGACGTGGTCAAAATAGAAAGGCTGAGGTCTCGGACTTCGTCCAATGACAGTTTGACCGTTTCGCTCATGCCCTGCGTCTCCCTCATCGTGACTGAGACAAGGGATAGCGTGGCAGAGCGGGCAAAGGGAACCCGGTTTTCGCCGGGTTCGGGATCAGCCCTGCGCTTCGGCCTGCAGATAGGCGATCAGGTTGGTGATATCTTCGTCTTTTTTCAGGCCGGGAAACTGCATCTTGTTACCGGGGATCGTGCCGCGCGGGTCAGACAGGAACGCGGTCAGGGTGTCAGCGGTCCAGACGATGCCCGACTCTTGCAATTGGGCCGAATACCGGAACCCGTCCGCCTTTCCGGCTGTGGCGCCGATAACCCCGTGCAGTGACGGACCGACAGTGTGGCGGTCTTGCTCAAGCTTGTGGCAGGCGCTGCATTTGCGGAACACTTTCCTACCCGCCTTGATGCCTCCTTCCACTGCGGCGACGGCAACCGGGGCAGCAGGGGCAGCCGCAGCCTGTTCGCCATCCAAGTTGAAGATCAGCCGGGCCGTCACCGGAACCGTGCGAGTGATGCCGGGCAGGCTGGCCAGCTCCATCAGTTTTTCGACCCCAGCATTGACGCCTGCGTCTTCGGCGCTGATGAACACCATGTCGTTGGTCGACACCATCACCGAGGACTCAGAAAGGTGGGCCACAAACATCTCGGCGTCGAAGGCCACATCCGTTCCGGCCAAAGACAACATGGCCTCGGCGTTGACGGTGGTGGTTTCGCCAATACCCAGACTTGAGACTTCGGCCATGTCAAACGTGGCCGTCAGCGCCGCAGTACCTGCTTTGCGAAACACGTACTCGATCATCCGTTCGTTACGGATGTCGATATTGGTTTCGACCGAGAACAGGTCGATCTGAATCTCGGCCTTGCCGTCTGGGCTGACATGACCGCTGAGGTTGGTGAAGGAATTGACCTCGCCCACGGTGTCTTTCTTGATGGTCCCATAGGCCAGATGCGATCCTTCGGGGACAAGGGTCCAGCCGTCCGCCAGCGCCGGGGTTGCAACAATTGCCGACGCAATCGTGACTGCCTTCAACAGAAGTTTCATTTCTTTCCTCCTCGGGTTATGTCAGTCCTGACCCCGCGGGCCCGGTCCGTGGAAAGCAAACACACACAGGTCGCGATTTATTCGATGGGTGGTGAGATTAGTTCGGAACAGGCCGTGCGCGGCGCGATCCAGATGCATTCGAAACGCGTCTGGCGGTTTGGGCTGGCACTGTCCGGCGCATCCGACGTGGCCGACGATCTGCTACAATCCACATGTCTGCGCGCGTTGGAGCGACACCACCAGGTCACGTCACATGACCGGCTGGATAGCTGGCTGATGACGATCTGCCGCTCGATCTGGTTGAATGAGGTACGGGCGCGTTCGGTTCGCAAGGCGCAAGCGCTGTCCGTGACACCCGAAGCAGACTTAATTGCACCCGGAAACGATTCAGAAACGAATATTTTCGCCACTGAAGTGTTTACACAAGTGATGCAGCTGCCAGAGGCGCAGCGGGAGACGGTCGTGCTTGTGTTCGTCGAGGGCTATAGCTACCGCGAAGCTGCCGCGTTGCTGGAGGTGCCGATAGGAACTATCATGAGCCGGTTGTCCAATGCCCGGCAGAAACTGAAAACTGTGATGCAGCATGAGGCGGCAGACACCGTTCGACGGAGTGGCAAATGAAGTTTTCCGACGAGACGCTGTTGGCGTATCTGGAAGACAAACTGGATGAGGCCGAAGCCGCCGCGATCGAAAGCGCGGTTGAGGCGGATCCCGCATTGGAACAGCGCCTGATGGCGCTGGACCCGTTCGCACCTGTGGTGCAGGCGGTTTTCGAACGTGTGCCAGTGGAAACGCCCCAGGTTGATTTGCCCCAGCCGGTGGTCCCGGTCGTGCGAGCCGGTGGTGGGCTGCGTCTGCTTGCCGTTGCGGCTTCGGTCGCGGTCGTTGCTGCGTCGGCGACCTTTTGGGCGACCCGTCCCGAGCCGCTGGGCTGGGTTCAACAGGCAGCGATTTATCAGTCGTTGTATGTGCCAGAGACGATTGCGTCGCTGGACAGTTCCTCTCAGGCTTTAGACGAGCAGTTCGCGCAGGCTGAGGCACAGCTGGGTCGGTCGTTGAACCGCGAAGAGCTTGAAACCCTGCCGGGGATGGAGCTGAAACGCGCGCAGGTCCTGTCATTTAAGGGCAAGCCGTTGGTTCAGGTGGTGTTTGCCGATGCGGAAGGTCGGCCCTTTGCCTTTTGTGTCATCCGACAGGGTGAGGGCGCGCCGAACAAGGACGTGCAACAGGCCGTGCTGAGCGGATTGGCCACAGCCAACTGGACGCAGGACGGATATGGCTACATGCTGATCGGCAGCAACGATCAGACCGATCTGAGCAGTCAGCTGGATTTTCTTACTGAAAGATTTGCGGGTTAAACGCGTAATGCGCAAAAACGCCTTGTGAAGCGGGGCAAATCCTCGAAATATAATGGGTATGAAGAAAAAGCCCGTCATGCCTGATCCGGATGAGGACGCCGATGCGGTAGGCCCTCCCAGTATCTATGATGTGGACCCGCCCGAAGACGATGACTTGTGGTTTCTGCCGCCCGAGGATGAAGAGGCGGTCGAGGATTTTTTGCCCCCAGGCCCGAAAGTGGATCGCCGTTTGCTGTTCGATCCGCGCGATTGGCGTGCGGCTCAGGCCGAGCTGTCTTTTGAACTGGCCGACCTGGCGGCAATTTTCGGTGCTTTGGATGAGAGGTTGCGGGCCGGGCCGGATGGATGGACGCATCGGCTGGCGCTGATGGATGTATCCGATCTGGGCTGGTGGACCGGGGACCGGATCAGTGTTGACCGGCTGGCGTTGTGGACCGGTCTGCGGATCGGTGCAACCGGTGATGACGTTCAGGCTTTGTTTCGGGCCGGTTGGGCGGTACGGCGTTTAACTTCCGGACCGGGCCCGTCTTCGGATGGGTGGGAAATTGGCCTGACCGCCTTTTTGGATCGCATGGCGCAAGGTATCGAAGACATCCCCGAGGCAGTGGCCGATCTGGCAGAAGTGATGCGCAATGCCGAAGGCTTGCATCCGGTGACGCAGGCGGCCATGGGGTTCTATGCCTGGCGGGCGCTGTCCCAGGGGATCGGGCAGGATACCGAAGCCGCAATTATCGCGGCCCGCCATGCGGCAACGATGGGGCGGGGCGGGGCGATGTTCATGCCTTTGGCGCTGTCCGGTCCCGGGGCGCTGCGCGGGGTTGGCGAGGTAGACGAAAAGCTTTCGGCCTGGATCAGAGGGGCAGGGCAGGCAACCTTAGCCGCGCTGATGCATCTTGATCGGGTCAGCGCTTGGGAACAACGCGCGCGCGAGGCAACCAGCGGGCTGAGCGGGCGGACACCGCCTTTGTTGATCGACGTTCTGACTGCCTGGCCCATGGTTTCGGCCCCACTGGCCGAGGAACTGACAAAAGCGTCACGTGCAGCAGTACAGCGCAATATCGACCGGTTCACCCGGCGCGGCCTGATCCGCGAGGTGACAGGGCAGGGGCGTTACCGGGTCTGGACCGCCGCATTGTGATCCAGCAGCCATTCGCGAAAGGCACGCGCCGGTGGCCGCAGGGCTGCGCGGGATGGATAGACCAGATGGTAGGTTTCGTGACCTGCCACTTGAATGTCGGGCAGGCAGGGGACAAGGCCCGACATTTCCATGATCCGATCTGATGCGGGCGCGCGGGCCAATGCGATGCCGCCGCCGCTGGCCGATATCTCGGCCGCTATCAGGGAGTTATCCGCAAAGAAAAACCGCGCCTGACCTGTCGGCAGACGTAAGGTCTCGAAAAGATGCAGCCAACTGGCGCGGTGAGTCGAAACCTCGATCAAAGGGAAACGGAACAGATCTTGGGGGTGGTGAATCTGATTGGCGATATCTGGCGGGGCTACGGGATACAGGCGTTCATGCAACAACACATCACTGTCCGCGCCATAGAGGGTCGGATTGCCGAACACGATCTGCAAATCGGTGAACTGGTTGGCGAAATCTGAAACCAGATTGCCGGTGGTCAAGGACAGGCTGATCTGCGGATGCGATGCGTGAAAGTCTGGCAGCCCACCGGCCAGAATGCCGTGCGCATAAAGCAGAATGGATTGCACAAACAACCTCTGTTCCCGCGTTTCACCGAACAGCCCCGTGGTGGCGGTTTCCAACATCAGCAGCGATTGTTGAACCGACGGCAGATAGGCCCGCCCCGCCTCGGTCAGGGTTACGGCATGGGCGTGGCGGTGAAACAGCGGCGTGCCCAATCGCGTTTCCAGCGCTTTCACCTGCTGGCTGACGGCTGCAGCCGACATGTTCAACTGCGTGGCCGCGCGGGCAAAGCTTTCGGTGCGGGCGGCGGCCTCGAACACGCGCAGCCAGTTGAGGGACGGGATACGGGACGACATGAGAATAGGCTAAGCTGAACTTAGCCTAACGGGCAAGAGGTTGCGCGCTGACCTTGTGGCGTTCCGGCCTATCCTGCGTGAACCAGCATTCTAGAGGTGCCTCATGCCGCAATCAGCTAACTCACCCCACGCCCTGACGGTGAACCAGTCCGAGAAATATTGGGAAGACGGATTTCTGTTCCCTCTGACGGTTTTTTCTCCCGATGAGATCGCCGAAATCCGCGCGGAATTCGAACAACTTGAGACTGACTGGCTATCTGCAGATCTGCCTTTGCCGCTAAACACCTACAAGCGTGTAAACGCACATCTGGTCATACCTTTGGCCGCGAGGGTGGCACAGGACCCACGGGTATTGGATGTAGTCGAAGGTGTATTGGGGCCGGATATCATGGTCTGGTCCGCCGAGTTTTTCGTCAAAGAGGCCCATACCGAACACACGGTGGGCATGCATCAGGATCTGACCTATTGGGGCATGGGTGAGACACCGTATCAAGTGACCGCTTGGATCGCGCTGTCCCCGGCCACGGTCGAAAGCGGTTGTATGGATTTCGTACAGGGCAGTCATAAAAACCCGATCCTGCCGCATAACGACACCTATTCCGACACCAACCTGTTGTCGCGCGGGCAGGAAGTCGCCGTTGATGTCGCAGACGAAGACAAAACCCATATCGAACTTGCCCCCGGGCAAATGTCGTTGCACCACGGGCTGACCATTCATGGCTCGGGTCCGAACCGATCCGGTGATCGCAGAATTGGTCTGGCGATCCGCTATCTCAACCCCAACGCCCGGCAACTGGTTGCGGACCGAGACTATGCCATGTTGGTGCGCGGTCAGGACGAACGGTCAAACTTTGTTCATGTCGCCCCCCCGAGCGCGGCGTTCTCTGAACAATCGCTGGCTCTATATGAACAAGTACGCCGGGATCAGAGCAAAGCGCTGGCGGATGGTGCTAAAAGCGATGTGCCGCTCTACGGGACGTCCTGACGTTAAATAGTGACGTATACGCAGGCTGGCGGTTAATAGCCGCCAGTATTTTCAGTGATTTAATGCGTTGGGTTGCATTCCGCGAGTTCTTGCTGTTTCTGAGGTGGAAAAGATGCACACAGTATTTCGTGGGAAAATAAGATGACGAAAAAGGCGTTGATTACAGGTATTACCGGGCAGGATGGGTCCTATCTGGCCGAATTCCTGCTAGAAAAAGGGTATGAAGTTCATGGGATTAAGCGCCGGGCGTCGTCCTTTAACACGCAGCGGATCGACCACATTTATCAAGATCCTCATGACCCCAACCCCAAATTGCACCTGCATTACGGCGATCTGAGCGACACGTCGAACCTGACGAGAATCATTCAGGAGGTGCAGCCGGACGAAGTTTACAACCTGGGTGCGCAGTCGCATGTGGCGGTCAGCTTTGAATCTCCAGAATACACGGCAGATGTAGACGCCATCGGAACCCTGCGCCTGCTGGAAGCGATCCGTTTTCTGGGGCTAGAGAAAAAAACGCGGTTCTATCAGGCGTCCACGTCCGAGCTGTATGGTCTGGTCCAGGAAACGCCGCAACGTGAGACGACCCCGTTCCACCCCCGTTCGCCATACGCGGTGGCCAAGCTGTATTCTTATTGGATCACCGTCAACTATCGCGAAGCCTATGGTATGTATGCCTGCAACGGCATCCTGTTTAACCACGAAAGCCCGCGCCGTGGCGAAACCTTTGTGACGCGCAAGATCACCCGCGGTCTGGCCAATATCGCGCAAGGTCTCGAAGATTGCCTTTACATGGGCAATATCGACAGCCTGCGGGATTGGGGTCACGCGAAAGACTACGTGCGGATGCAGTGGTTGATGCTACAGCAGGACAATCCCGAAGATTTCGTAATTGCTACCGGCGTGCAATATTCGGTCCGCCAATTCATCGAATGGTCCGCTGCCGAGTTGGGTATCACGTTGGAATTCTCGGGCGACGGCGTGGATGAAATCGCAACCGTCACGTCGATTGAAGGGGAAAACGCGCCGGCCTTGAAACCTGGCGACGTGATCATGCGCATCGACCCGCAATATTTCCGCCCGGCCGAGGTGGAAACACTGCTGGGCGATCCGTCGAATGCGAAAACCAAGCTGGGCTGGGAGCCCGAACTGACTGTGCAGGAAATGTGCGCCGAAATGGTTGTCGAAGACCTGAAAACCGCGAAACGCCATGCGCTGTTGAAAGAGCATGGTTACGAACTGCCGGTAAGTCTGGAAAACGGCTGAGGAACACGACATGCGCAAGATTTACGTAGCAGGTCACCGCGGCATGGTAGGTGGCGCAATTCTGCGCCGTTTGCAGGATCGTCAGGCAGCCGGTGAAGCGCTTGAGTTAATCACGCGTACACATTCCGAAGTAGATCTGACCGATCAGGTTGCCGTGCGCGACTTTATGCAGGCTGAACGCCCGGATGTCGTGATCCTTGCCGCTGCCAAGGTTGGCGGAATCCACGCCAACAACACCTACCCGGCGGATTTTATCTACGACAACCTGATGATCGAATGTAACGTGATCCATCAGGCCTTTGCCGCTGGGGTGAAACATCTTCTGCAATTGGGCAGTTCGTGCATCTATCCGCGTGCCGTGCCACAGCCGATGCGCGAGGATGCTTTGCTGACCGGAGTGCTGGAACCCACAAACGAGCCTTACGCCGTTGCCAAGATCGCCGGGATCAAACTTTGTGAGAGCTATAATCGGCAGCACGGTGTCGATTACCGCTCGGTCATGCCGACGAACCTGTATGGGCCGGGTGACAATTTCCACCCCGAAAACAGCCATGTCCTGCCCGCCCTGATCCGCCGGTTCCACGAGGCGCAGCGCGATGGTTTGGACGAAGTTGTGATCTGGGGTACCGGCAAACCCCGCCGCGAATTTCTGCATGTGGACGATATGGCCGAGGCATCGCTGTTCGTGCTCGACCTGCCGCGCGATGTCTATGAGGCGAACACCCAACCGATGCTGAGCCACATTAACGTGGGCTGTGGCGAGGATATTTCGATCGCGGAACTGGCGGCGTTGGTGGCCAAAACAACCGGCTATACCGGTCGGATCACGCAGGATGTCAGCAAACCGGACGGCACCATGCGCAAGCTGATGGATGTGTCCCGTCTCGCCGACATGGGCTGGCGCGCGCGCGTTGGGCTGGAAGACGGCATTCGCGAAACCTATGCCTGGTTCCTGGATCAGGCAGCGGCGGAGTTGCGGGCTAAGTAACTGCCCAGGTCGGGACCCGGGCAGTTCGTTCCGTCAGAACCAGCGGCCAATGGCAATGGCCGTTGGTGTCAGCGCCGTCGCATCGCTGTTGGCGGCCAAAATCTTGAAACCTACCTGCGTTTCGGTCGGGGCTTCAAAGCCAATGAACCGATTGCTGGCCCCTCCGCTGCCACTGACCGAAATGGTTGAACCGGTTGCAAAAGTCATCGGGAAATTCCAAACCGCCACGTCGCCTGCGAAAAGCGCGCCATCAGCATTTATACAGCCCGTTGCGGGCAGGGTGACGGTGCAAATCTGCGTTCCATCCGCAAAACGCACGTAGTCGCCATTGGGGGTTGAGCCCCGCTCGATCACAGCTCCGTCTGGTACACCGCCATTTTCGGAAACGGACCCTAACAGGTTGCCAGGACCATAACCGTAGTCAGCCCGCATCAGGCGCCCGGGTGTCGTGTCATCAGGGCTGGCTTGAATTGCTGCGCCATCTACAATGCCGGTCGTGGGGTCAAAGCTTAGTGCGTCGGTCCAGGTGCTGCCGTTGGGTGAAACCTTGATTGCAAAGCTGGTATTGCCCGACAAACCCATTTCGGCATGGCCGGTCCAGTTGGATTGAAACAGCACTGACGCGGTGTCGCCCGCGCTGGCCTTGTTGATCTTCAACTGATGCCCGCCGCCCTCATGGCTGAGCAATGTAGCCGGAGATCTTACCGACAGGCGGTTCGTGCTGTCGTAGCTTGTGGCGAGACCCACTCCGTCCAAATTCTGCGTCGCGACCGGAGGATCGATCCAGGCCCCACCGTCCCAGACTTTCATTTGACCGGTGCTTTCATCCCATGCGCGCCAGCCTGTGCCGGGCGCGGCGAAATACCAGGCGTTGTCCAGCCAAGTAGCCAACATTCCGGCCTGACCCGTCCAATCCCCTGTTGGTGCGTTGCCCAATGCGTGAACTTCGCCCTGGTCTGGAACGGCAGGTGGAGTCGACGCGTTCGTCGAGGCCAGGCTCAGCTGGGTAACAACATCCAGCTGTCGCAGCGCCTCGTTATGGGTGACGTGTTTCTGGGCCTGTGAGGGTTGCAGAAATGGAAGGTTCAATCGGGGTGAATTTTGTGGCACGGGCGTCCTCCTGTGGCTGTCGGTCCGACAATTGCATTGCGCGCCACATTGCCTTTTGGTGGATGAACCCCGTCTGACCGTGCCGGACGCCCGAAAAACCAATTGCTAACTTTTCAGAAGCATCAAAAAAGCCGGGGTGCTGAGCACCCCGGCTTGTGGAAATGCCGTGCCGAGGAAAACCCCGGTCGATGTGTCGTCAGAAGTTGTTACTGAGCAGCCTGATCCGTCGCCACAACGTCACGCAGATACTGGCTCAGATCCTCGCGCAAGTCCTGGCGGGCCAGCGCAAAGGCTACCGTGGCCTGCAGGAACCCTGATTTTGAGCCGCAGTCGAACCGCTGTCCGTTGAATTTGTACCCAAAGACCGGCACGCCATTGCCAATATCTTCGGCGATGGCGTCGGTCAGTTGAATCTCACCACCGCTGCCTCTTTTCAATTGGTTCAGATTGTACAATACCGACGGCCCCAACACGTAGCGGCCGATAACGGCCAGGTTCGAGGGCGCATTCTCGGGATTTGGCTTCTCGACCATACCGCGTGCGCGTACGACCGTACCGATATTCTCACCTACGTCCAACACACCGTAAGCGCTGGTCTTGTCTTCTGGAACCTCCATGGCCGCCACCATGTTCCCGCCGGTTTCCTCATAGGCTTCGATCATTTGCTGCAGGCAAGGCTTGTCGGCAGCAATCACGTCGTCTGGCAACATTACCGCAAAAGGCTCGTCGCCGATCAGTCGACGGGCGCACCAGACCGCGTGACCCAGACCCAACGCTTTGTGCTGACGGATATAGGCAATCGCGCCACTTTCCATATTGGTGGCGTTCAGCGTTTCCAGCAGGTCTTCCTTGCCTTTGGCTTTCAACTCCTGCTCAAGCACCAAGTTGTGGTCGAAATAGTCTTCTAGTGCAGACTTGCCGCGAGAGGTCACGAAAATGAATTCAGTGATGCCGGCGGCACGCGCTTCGTCGATGGCGTATTGTACCAACGGGCGGTCGACCAACGTCATGATCTCTTTCGGGACCGACTTTGTCGCGGGCAGGAACCGCGTACCAAGCCCTGCGACGGGGAAGATCGCCTTTGTGACCTTACGTGTCATTTGACCTCTCAAGTTACTAAAACAATGTCTGACTGTTAGCGTACCACGCGGGTCTCTTAGGCGCTGTGGTCCGAACAATCAACGCTCTGTAACAACCAACGTATCATTTGCAATGGATGGTGCCACCCGGTGCGGTAGAAGTCAAAACGATCGGGATTTACCCTGCGCGACATTGCGGATTTCTGCCCTTATCTGCAGCAGAAACGGATATCTGCCTGCCATAGATCCGCCTTGCCGACAGTTGCCGTAGTCACTGGGTCCAATGCACACCCCGAAGCCGGGTGAATGGCTTCGGGGCAGCAGGGTCAGGCCCCGTTCATGATGATTTCCAGCGGGTCGTGTTCGGCCACGAAATGATCCGGCGTCACCTCGCTCAGCTGCGGCACATAATCGGTCTGACCTGCGGCCAACCGGCTGGGAAGAAACCGTAATGTGGCTTTGGGATCCATGGGTGAGGGCAGTTCACCAGGTAGCTTCAACCGCTGTCGGCTGCGTTCCACATCCGGGTCCGGGATCGGCACCGCCGAGATCAGGGATTTTGTGTAAGGGTGGATGGGATCAGAACAGATCACCTCTCCATCCCCCAGCTCGACTATTCGGCCAAGATACAGAACCATGATCCGGTTCGAGACCGCACGTACCACAGACAGGTCGTGGCTGATGAAGATCATCGACAGGCCAAACTCCTGTTGCAGTTCGCGCAACAATTCCACGATTTGCGCTTGAATGGACACATCCAGCGCCGAAACCGCCTCATCACAGATGATCAACTTGGGTTTATTGATCATCGCCCGTGCAATGCCGACCCGCTGGTTTTGCCCGCCGGACAGCTCATGCGGATAACGGTTGATCATGTTGGCCTTCAGACCAACCCGTTCCATCATGTCGGCGACCATTTCCTTGCGTTCCCGATCCGTCAGATCGGGGCGGTAGGTCTTGAGTGGTTCCGCGATAGACGCCGAGATCGTCATCCGCGGGTCGAGGCTGGCCAGCGGGTCCTGAAACACGATCTGCAAGTCTTTGCGGTATTTGTTCAGCTCGGCTCGTTTTAACCCGACAATGGGATGGCCCAGCCAGCTGACATTGCCACCGCTGGGCTCGATCAGTTGAAGAACCGCCCTTGCTAGAGTGGATTTTCCACAGCCAGATTCGCCTACAACACCCAGTGTTTCACCTTTGCGGATGTCAAAACTGACGCCATCGACCGCCTTCAATGGCACCTTGCGTCCAAATATGCCACCCGGCACGTGGATCGGGAAATGGACCTTGACGTCATCAACTTTTAACAGCGGGTCTTCGATCTTGTCCAAAGCCTTCGGCGCATCGCCAGCATCGATCCGCGGCATCGCCTCTAGCAGAGTACGGGTGTATTCGTGCTGCGGTGCGCGGAAGATTTCGCGCGTGTCTCCGGCCTCGACAAACTGACCCAGACGCATGACCTGAATGCGATCGCACATCCGCGCAACAACGCCCATGTCATGGGTGATCAGGGCAATCGCCGTGCCTTCGTCCTTTTGCAGGCGCACCATCAGGTCGAGAATGTCGGCCTGCACGGTGACGTCCAGCGCCGTGGTCGGTTCATCCGCGATCAGCAGCTTGGGATTGCACAGCATCGACATTGCAATCATCACGCGCTGACGCATACCACCCGACAATTCGTGCGGGTATTGATCCAGCCGCCGTTTTGCCTCGGGGATGCGGACGCGATCCAGCCATTCCAGACAGCGAGCCCGAGCTGCGGACCCTTGCAGCCCTTCATGTACCTGCAGAACCTCTCGCATTTGCTGACCGATCCGCAGATGCGGTGTCAGCGCGGTCAGTGGGTCCTGAAAGATCATGCCGACATCATCGCCACGGATCTTGTTCAGCTTGTTGATAGGCAGGTTCAGGATTTCCTTGCCGTTTAGAGTAGCGGACCCCATGGCCCGCCCGGCAGGCGGCAACAATCCCATCGCGGCCATGAAGGTCTGGCTTTTGCCTGACCCGCTTTCACCCACGATGCCAAGGCATTCGCCCGGATTGATGTCGAAACTGATGCCTTTGACGGCCTCGACCACACCATCGGGCGTATTGAACTGGACGCTCAGGTCCTTAACAGAGAACAGGCTCATATCAGCGATCCTTCGGGTCCAGAGCGTCACGCAAACCATCACCGATGAAGAACATCGAGATGATGATGGCGACATAGATTGTCAGCGGGTACATCAACTGCCACAGCGTCCCGTAAGCCATCGTTCCAGCGCCTTCGGCAATCAAACGACCCAAGGACGTGTAGGGTTCCGAAATGCCCAATCCAAGGAACGAAATGAAGCTTTCCATCAGGATCATTTCCGGCACCAACAATGACGCATAGACGATTACCACACCCAAAAGGTTTGGCAGGATATGGCGATACATGATGGTGAACTCGCTGACACCAGCAGCGCGGGCAGCCTCAATGAACTCGCGGTTTTTCAGGGTCAGGGTTTGCCCTCGAACGATCCGCGCCATGGTTAGCCAGCCCACCGCGCCAAGTGCGATGAACAACATGAAGAACGACCGCCCCGCCACGACGAGCAGCAAGATGACGATCAATGTGGCCGGGATCGCCAGCAGGATGTCGACAAACCGCATCATGACACCGTCGGTGCGCCCGCCGATATATCCGGCGGCGATACCGTAGAAGGTTCCGACAATCAGTGCGGTTGCCGCCCCGATAAGCCCGACCAGCAGCGATGTTGTAGTGGCCTGAATGACGCGGCTGTAAAGGTCGCGTCCCAGATCGTCGACGCCGAAATAGTGCCCGGTTTCGATTGAGGGCATGCCCATGCCAGCCACGTCCCCCATAACGTTCCAGTCAATCTCCTCGTTGCTCCAGACGGCGAAATATGGGCCAAAGATTGTGAACAGGACGATCATGGTCAGAATGAAGACGCTGGCCATTGCGGCTTTGTTTCGAACAAAACGCATCCGTGCGTCTTGCCACAGCGAACGTCCCTGAATAACCGTGTAGTCGGTTACGTCTCCGGCCAGCTGAGCGGCTTTTTGTGATTTTCCAAGCATTGCCAGCCCCTCAGTACCGGATTTTCGGATCGAACCAGGCATAGGCCAGGTCGGTCAGCAAGTTCACGACAACGGTCAGCGCGCCATAAAGGATCGTAACCCCCAACAGCACGGCATAGTCCCGCGACAGGGCCGAGCCGACATAGGCCTGACCTAGTCCACCGGTCGAGAAATAGATGTCGACAAAGACAGAACCGGTCAGCACGTAGACAAAGACCGGCCCAAGATAGGACACAACAGGCAGAAGGGTCGGCTTCAAGGCATGGCGCCAGATCACGGTTCTGGTCGGCAGACCCTTGGCGCGCGCGGTGCGGATGAAGTTTGAGTTCAGAACCTCAAGCATGGACGACCGCGTGATCCGCGCAATCGACCCCATGTACGAGGTCGCCAGCGCAATAACCGGCATGATCAGATATTGCCATTGACCACCATTCCAACCACCGCCGGGCAGCAGCCCCAGCCACAGGGTGAAAGTCAGGATCAAGATCGGGCCCATGATGAAGTTCGGCAGCGCCTGCGCAGCAATGCCCAGACCCACGGCGAAATAGTCGATCCAGCTGTTGTGCTTGATTGCGGCGGCGATCCCCAGACCCACACCAACGGTGGTAGCAACCAGGAACGACAGCGACCCATAGGTCAGCGAGATTGGAAAACCTTGTGCAATGATGTCGTTCACATCGCGGTCCTTGAACTTGAAGGACGGGCCGAAATCGAAATGCACGACGATGTTGTAGAGGTAATCCCACAACTGTTTCCACAGCGGTTGATCCAGCCCATAGCGGGCCTCGATATTGGCCAAAACCGCCGGTGGCAGAGGCCGTTCCGAGGTAAAGGGCCCACCGGGCGCGAAGTGCATAAGAAAGAAACAGGCGACGATCAGCAACAGGATCGTCGGTATGGCGACCAGCAGTCGCCGCAGACTATAGGCAAGCATTTCATGCCCCCATGTTTATTGGCCCTGCCCCGGTTGCATCCGGGACAGGGCGAGGTTCAAAGACGATTACTCGGCGCGTTTGTAGAGGTTCTTCGAGTACCAGTTCTGCTCGACATTGTTGATCGGCCAGTTCCCCACGTCGGTGTCCATCATGTAGACGCCAGCATAGTGGTAAATCGGGATCACAGGCGTTTCCTGCGCGATGATACGCTCAACCTCGGTGTATAGAGGTGCAGGATCGTCCGAGGTTTTGGCTTCGGCCAGCAGTTCGTCAACGCGGGCATTGTTGTACTTGCCGTCGTTATAGCCCGATTGCGATTGCAGCAGGTCCAGGAAAGTGGAGGCCTCGTTATAGTCGCCACACCATGCGCCGCGGGCCAGATCGAAGTTCTGGTTGCCGCGCTCTTCCAAGAAGACTTTCCATTCCATGTTGGCCAGCTCGACATTCACGCCCAGTTTCTGTTTCCACATCTGGCTCAGCGCCACGGCGACTTTCTTGTGATCTTCGTTGGTGTTGTAGACCATCTCAAAGCTCAGCGGATTTTCGGGGCCGTAACCGGCACCGGCCAGCAGTTCCTTAGCCAGTTCATCCCGCTCGGGCTGAGTCATCGAGGCCATCTCGACCTCGGGGACCGTGAATCCAGCGGTCGCTTCGGGAGCGAAAGTGTAAGCCTGCGGCTGGCCACCAGCCATGACTTTTTCGGTGATGATCTCGCGATCAACGGCCAGTGACAGTGCCTGGCGGACATTAGGGTCCTTGAACGCTTCGGGACCGTCTTCCGTCAGGTTGAATGTGTAATAGTAGTTACACAGGCGCGGGAAGCTGATGGCCTGATCCGGGTGTTCCTGGCTCATGCGGGGAAACTGCCCTGCGGGAACTTCGGTGCGGTCCAGTTCGCCAGCCAGATAGCGGGTCAAAGCGACGTTTTCGTCGTTGATGACCAGCGTCACGACTTTGTCCAAGATCGTGTTTTCATTATCCCAATACATCTCGTTGCGTTCACGGACCGAGCGTTCCTGCGGCAGGTGTTCGGTCCAGATATAGGCTCCGTTCGAGACGATGTTTTCGGGCCGGGTCCAGGCGTCACCATGTTCCTCGATCACTTTCTGCGGGGCCGGGAAGGTGGTGGAGTGCGTGGTCATCTGCGGGAAATAGGGCAGGGGCGCGCTCAGAGTGACTTCCAGAGTGTGATCGTCGAGGGCTTTGACGCCCAACTCGTCAATAGGCTTGTTCCCGGCAATAATTTCAGCAGCATTCTCGATCGACATCAGCTCCATGAACCAGGCGTAGGGCGAAGACAGTGCGGGATCGACAGCGCGTTTCCAGGCATAAACAAAATCACCTGCTGTCACCGGGTCGCCATTCGACCACTTGGCGTTGTCGCGCAGGGTAAAGGTATAAACGTCTTTGGTGTCGTTGGTGGTATAGCCGGTGGCGACGCCCGGAACCAGATTGCCGACTTCGTCCTGGTTCATCAGACCTTCAAACAGGTCGCGGGTAATCTCAGCGCCATAGGTATCCTCAACAACCTGCGGATCGACCGAGCTGTGCTCATCGCCAAGGCGGTAGATAAAGGTCTGGTCATCCGCCAGCGCCTCGCCGGTTGTGGGATGGGTGCCCGCAGCAAGGGCGGCACCGGTGATCATGGTCGAGGTCAACAGCCCCGCCAGAGATGTACGCATATACTTGTTCATGTTTTTCTACTCCCGTTTTTAGGGGTCCGGCACGCGCATCCTTTCAGGATGGGTACAGGCCACCTTGTTTGTCCGACCCTGAACAAGACCGGGACGGGTTCGAATTTTGCTTTTTTAGATCGCAAGGAACACCGCGTCGCAGTCTTTCGGTTTGCAGTCGGGAACGTGTTTGCGAAAGTCGCCTTTCACTGCCGGTGAAGGTGGCACTATTTCAAATCGGGATAAAGATGGTGCCCACAATTTAAGCAACTACAGGTGGATCGTGAACGAAATGGACGTAGGTTGGGAAATTTAATAATGAAACTTCATCGTTTCTTGACATTTTTGTGAAGGTCGCTCCGCAAACTTGACGCCAAGGAAGCTCGAATCACATCAAATTTGCAGCGAATCGCTACTGCGCCAGAGCGGATTTCATGCTGGTTTCTGGGAAGCAGGTCGGGCTGCGCCCCGTCACTTGTTGCCAGCGCCCAATCGAGCGGCGAGTCTTGAACCCCGGCAATCCATCCGCACCACCGACATCATGGCCCTGGTTTTCCAACGCCCGTTGCATGGCTGCGATATCTGACCGGTACAAGGTATCAACCTTGCCCCAGCGGGCTTTGAAGTCCCCAACGCCATACTGAATGCGGTCTCCGACATGGCCCACGAACAGAGCGTAGAGATCGCTTTTGTTGTAATCCTTGAGAACGTAGAAATTCGGCGTGACGATAAAGGCGGGTCCCTTGCGTCCAGCTGGCATCATCAGAAACCCCTCACCCGGCAGTTCGTGTGGTGGAAATGGCTTGCCAGATACGCGGGTGATCCCCATGGCAGCCCAGTCCTGAATAGGCCGACCCTGATCCGGTCCTTCCAGCGCACAGGTTATCTGGGTTGGAACCGTGACCTCGAACCCCCAGTCGCGCCCGGTGACCCAGCCATGTTGCGACAGGAAATGCCCGATGGAGGCGATTGTATCTTCGGCCGAGCCCCAGATGTCGGACCGCCCGTCGCCATTTCCATCCGCGGCAAAGGTCAGGAAGTTCGAAGGCATGAATTGCGGTTGACCCAACGCGCCCGCCCAGCTGCTTTTCAACCCGCCCGTTGGGGCGTGGCCGGCCTCGGCAATTTGCAGCGCAGCGATCAACTCGTCGGTGAAATACGCGGCCCGGGTACTCATGAACCCTTTTGTCCCCAACACCTGAAAGGCATCGTGGCGGATGGGTACTTGGCCATACCCGCTTTCCCGGCCCCAAATGGCCAGGATGATCCGCCCGGGAACCCCGGTTTCCACCTCGACCCGCGCCAGGGTCTTGGCGTGACGCCGGGCCATCTGCCGCCCTTTGGCAGTTGCACCCTGAACGGAACCGGCATTGAAGTATCGGCCAGGTGATCCAAATTCAGCCTGTTTTTGCTGTTTGGGTGTCTGAGCAGAACTGCCCGGCGGCACCAGATCGGGCAACTTCCAGTTGAGCGTTACCCCATCAAAGGCCCGCTGCATGGTTGCGCGCGAAACACCTTGGGCCTTGGCACGCGGCCAGACTGTATCCTGCAGCCATGCTTGAAACTGGCGTTCCACCGTCGCGCGATCCTGTGCGCTTGCACTTGTCGAAAGGCACCAAAGGCCGAGGGCGAGAATAATCCAACGCATCACCAAAATGTCTCACCCGGCTGAGATGCCAAGTCAACCGCATCATCGAAGGCGATTTGCACGATCCTAATGCTGTGGTTGTTCAAGCAGGGTGTGAAACAATCGATGGTTTTGGAAAAAACCTTGAGAAAACCTGTGACTCTGCCGATAGTTGGCCGAAACGAAGGCTTAAGAGGACGATCAGGCGTGGCCTTACTCAAACCTTCAGCAATGGCACTGGTGATCGCGGTTGTTGTGACCTCGGCACAGATGGCGTGGGCAAGCAACAGCTTCATGGACCCGCAAGGCCCTATTGCGGCGGTTCAGAAAACCCACCTGCTGCGGGCGACTGTTCTGATCATGATCGCCGTGTTGCCGGTTTTGGTATTGGTGCCGCTGATCGCCTTGCGGTACCGGCGGCGCAAGGCCAGCGCGGCAGAGTACCGGCCCAAATGGGATTTCTCGGGCAAGCTGGAATTAGCCATGTGGGGCGTGCCGGTCGTGATCGTGGCGCTGCTGTCGTATTACTTGTGGAAAGCCACCCACCGGCTGGACCCTTACGCCGCACCGTTCGGTGAAACACCCGCGCTGAACGTGCAGGTTGTTGGCCTCGATTGGAAATGGCTGTTCATTTACCCCGATCTTGGTATCGCCACCGTCGGAGAGTTCGGCATTCCTGTCAAACAGCAAGTGGCGATGACGCTGACGACGGATACGGTGATGCAATCCTTTATGATCCCTGCTCTGGCGGGGCAGATCTACGCGATGCCGGGGATGACGACTCAGCTGCATCTGGTGGCCGATACGCCCGAGACGATGCAGGGCGAAAACACGCAGTATAATGGGCGGGGTTTTACCAAGCAGAAGTTTCTGACTCAGGCGATGCAGACGGAAGACTTTAATGCCTGGGTTGAAAGTGTTCGCACCCATGGGATGCCTCTGACCGAAGACACGTACAGAACGCTGGCCATGCGCACGGATCGGGATGAGGTACAAGCAGCATTGGGGACCTCACTGATGCCACTCAATGCGCTGTATTTTACGCTGGAGGACGGTGATCTGTTCCAGTCCATTTTGCACCGCTATCACGGTGGGCAACCGTTGCCACGCGATCAACAACCGGGAACCGCTGAATACGGGCAAGAGGGCGCGCAATGACCGAAACGGGATTCTTTGGCCGTCTGAACTGGGATGCCTTCCCGATCACGGGTCTGATCCAAAACCCTAACGCAAATGAAATCGTGGCCAACGCGGCGGCGGCCGTGGTGATCGTAGGCGTCATTGTCGTGGTCGGATCACTGACATGGTTCCGCCTGTGGGGGCCTTTGTGGCGCGACTGGCTGACCAGCGCAGATCATAAGAAAATCGGCATTATGTACATCGTCTTTGCCATCGTCATGCTGGCCCGCGGCGTGCTTGAAGGCGTTGTCATGCGCGCCCAACAAGCAGCCGGGCCGGGCGATGGTTTCCTTGAGGCCGAACACTTTGCCGAGTTGTTCAGCACCCATGGCACGATCATGGTGTTCTTTGTCGCCGTGCCCTTTGTCTTCGGGCTCGCGAATTACCTTATTCCACTGATGATCGGTGCGCGGGATGTGGCCTTTCCGGTAATGAACCAGATCAGTCTGGGCCTGACCGTCTCGGCGGGCATGATGCTGATGGTGTCGCTGGTGGTTGGCAATTTCTCGACCGGCGGGTGGACAGCCTATCCGCCCTATACCGGTGCTGCCTTTAATCCCGGAGTGGGGCCGGATTACTGGATATGGGCCATTGTTGTCTCAGGCATTGGTACCACGCTGACGGGGATCAACTTTGCAGTCACGATCTACAAGCTGCGGGCGCCGGGGATGAAGTTCATGCGGCTGCCAATGTATTGCTGGACAATCATCAGCAGCTCGATCCTGATCATCTTTGCCATGCCGCCACTCGGCGTGGCCGCACTGATGCTGGCGGCGGATCGGTATCTGGATTTCCATTATTTCACCAACGACCTTGGCGGCAACATGATGAACTATGCCAACCTGTTCTGGCTGTTCGGCCACCCCGAGGTCTATCTGCTGGTTCTGCCCGCTTATGGTATCTATTCCGAAGTTTTCGCCACATTCTCGGCCAAACGGCTTTACGGATACAACTCGCTAGTGATTGCCACAATGTGCATCGCGGTGCTGTCCTTTACCGTCTGGCTGCACCATTTCTTTACTATGGGCCAAAGCGCTCTGATCAATGCTGTGTTCGGCATCGCCACCATGCTGATCGCCATTCCAACCGGGGTGAAGGTCTATGACTGGATGGCGACTTTGTATCGTGGCCGTATCCGGTTTTCGGTGCCGATGCTGTACGGCCTGTCCTTTCTGATGTTGTTTGTGATTGGTGGCTTGTCGGGTGTGATCCTTGCCAACCCGACGGTCGATTATCAGGTGCATAACACTCTGTTCCTTGTGGCGCATTTCCACAATGTTCTGTTGCCGGGCGTGCTGTTCGGCCTGCTGGCCGGATACAATTACTGGTTCCCCAAGGCTTTTGGGTTCCGGCTGAACGAGCGTTGGGGGCGCATCACAGTGGTATTGTGGACGGTTGGGTTCATGCTGACTTTCCTGCCGCTTTATTTCGTTGGCCTCATGGGGATGCCGCGCCGGTCGTTCAGTTGGGAAGACCCCAGTTTCCACCCCTATATGATCATCGCCGTCATCGGCGCGTTGGTGATCTTGTCGGCGCTGTTGGCGGTGGTTATGCAATTGTGGGTCAGTATCCGCGACCGGGAAAACACCCGCGTACCAGTCGGCGATCCGTGGGATGCGCGCACGCTGGAATGGTCGATCCCGTCGCCGCCGCCGCCCTACAATTTTGCCGTCATCCCGCAGGTGACGGATCGGGATAACTTTGCCGCCGCAAAGGAACGGGGTGAGGCCTATCCGACACCTGATGAGTACGAAGATATCTCGATGCCGCGCAACACTGGGATCGGGTTCATCCTGTGTGTACTCAGCGGAGTCTGGATGTTTGCATTGGTCTGGTGGATCTGGTGGCTGGCCGCACTGGTAACTGCGCTGATGTTGCTGTCCTTCATCCTGTGGACTTTCCGGCTGGACACAGAAGAGGTCATCCCCGCCGAGGAGGTTCGCAAACAACACGAAGCCTGGCTTGATTTGGTGCGCAGCTCTGCACCGGTGGATCGCGATCATGAAATTGCTCCGGAAAATCGCGGCCTTGCCCGCCCTGACCTGGAGGCAGTGACATGAAGCGCGCACCGACGCACAGCTATCCGGGGTTAAACCTCGGGCGGCGGCATGCCAGCGCGGACCAGGCCGCCGAGGTTGTCACTTTCGGATTCTGGGTCTTTCTGATGAGCGATCTGGTCTATTTCGGCCTGATGTTCGCCATTTACATCACCATGATCGATGCACAGGCTGGCGGGCCCGGTCCGCACGAGCTGTTCGATCTGAGAAGCATCTTTGCCCAGACGATAATCCTTTTGACCAGCAGCCTTACCGTGGGGCTGGCAATGCTGGCGCTGAAATACAACCTGCCCAGATGGCGGATCGTGTTCTGGTTCTGCGTGACGCTGGTATTGGGTCTCAGCTTTCTGGTGCTGGAAATCCGCGACTTCGTGGCGATGACCGAAAAAGGCGGTGTCCCTCAACGCAGCGGGTTTCTATCGGCCTTCTACGGTCTGGTGCCGCTGCATGGGTTGCACGTGGCTGCTGGGTGCTTGTGGTTGATCGTGTTGGGCATTCAGCTGCGCCTGTTTGGCTTGACCGATCTGCTGATGTCGCGTGTGGTTCGGTTGGCGTTGTTCTGGCACTTCCTCGACCTGATCTGGATCGGGATCATCACCATCGTTTACTTCGGAGGGCTGACCTATGGATAAGCGCAGCGAGATGCATCGGCGCGAACGTCGGCGGTACGTCATCGGTTATGGCGGCTCGCTTTTGCTGACAGGGGCGGTGTTCACGATAGCCTATAAATACGGCATCGAAACCAAAGGGGTTTACCTTTCAATCGCCCTGCTGGGGTTGGCGCAACTCATTGTACAACTCGTCTATTTCCTGCATATCGACCGACGCCGCAGCAGCCGCGAAGACCTGGATTTAATCCTTTTCTCTACGCTGGTGTTACTGATCATCATTCTTGGAACTGTTTGGATCATGGGCAATCTGGCGGTTCGGATGCACACCTATCCGATGTAGCGAATTGTATAAGGTCTGACGCATGAAATCGATTAAAGTCGTCGCCGTTGCCGCCATGCTGATTGCTATCGCCGCTGGTCTGTTGCTGTATTGGCGCCATGAGGAAAGGTACCCCTCGACCAAAGACGCCTATGTCGGTGCTAATATCATCAACGTGGCAGCGCAGGTAACCGGGCAGGTTGCTGAGGTGCCGATCAATGACAATCAGCCAATCAAGGCGGGGGACCTGCTGTTCACCATCGACGATACACAATTCAAGGCAACCGTCGATCAGGCGCAGGCCGATCTGGACAGAGCCATACAGCAGGTTCAAACGTTTTCGACCCAGATCGCAGCGGCCAAGGCGGCGGTCGATTCAGCTCAGTCCGCCTTCAACACGGCCAACAACAATTTTGAACGCAACAAGGCGCTTTTTGCGGATGGAGATGTGGCGCAGGTCACATTGGACCAGGCAACGACAGAATTCGCGCAGGCCTCGGCCAGACTGACCGCCAGCCAGTCCGGCCTGTTGGCCCTGCAAAGCGGTGTGGCCGCAAAGCAAGATGACGTTCTGTCTGCCCGCGCACAGCTTGAGATCGCACAGGCGGATCTGGGATGGACCAAGGTTTATGCAGCGGCGGATGGTTGGATTGCTAACCTGACCTTACGGCCAGGTTCAGCGGTGGCCGCCAATGCGCCGCAGTTTTCGATTGTCGAGTCTTCGGACTGGTGGGTGGATGCGAATTTCAAGGAAACCGCTCTGCCGCGCATTCGTCCGGGCCAACCGGTTACGGTTCAGATCGACATGCTGCCGGGTGTGACGCTGACGGGCAAGGTCGCCTCGATCGGGCGCGGGTCGGGGGATACTTTCTCGCTTTTGCCGTCCGAGAATGCCAGCGGCAATTGGGTCAAGGTCACCCGCCGCTTTGCGGTGCGTGTGGAGCTTGACCCGACCGATGCGCCGCTGCGTGTGGGCGGCAGCAGCAAAGTGACAGTGGACACGACCGTCGATCAGGCAGAAAAATGACCGGATCGGCGGCCAGCCGCGTAAATCCGGTGATCGTGATCGCCGTTGTGCTTAGCGCCATACTCGAGGTGCTGGACAGCACCATCGTCAACGTCGCGCTACCTCATATTCAGGCCGCGTTTGGTGCCACGACCGATCAGGCGACTTGGATTTTGACCAGCTATATTGTCTCGGCTGTGGTTGTCATGCCTCTGACCGGTTTTGTCGCGCGCCGGGTCGGGCGACGACGGTTGATCCTGACCGCCATCACCGGTTTCACTGCCATGTCGGTCATGTGCGGCCTGTCCTGGAGCCTTGAGACAATCGTTTTTTTCCGCCTGGCGCAGGGTATGTTCGGCGCGTTTCTGATCCCGCTGTCGCAATCTATCCTGTTTGATGCATTTCCCCGTGAAAAACGCGGGCAGGCGATGGCTGTTTTTGGTCTGGGCGTCGTGGTTGCCCCCGTCTTGGGGCCGACAGTCGGGGCCATCCTGACTGAGTATTTCTCGTGGCGGATGGTGTTTTTCGTAAACCTGCCGGTGGCGGCCATGGCCCTGCTGTTGCTGGCCGGAGAGCTGCCGGATGATGAAACCGAAGAGGTCAAGATCGACTGGATCGGTCTGGCCTTGCTGGCCATCGGCATTGGTTGCTTGCAATATATACTGGATCAGGGGGAAACCAAGGATTGGTTGACCTCTCGTGTGATACAGGTGGCGCTGATCGCGTCGGTTCTGGGCGCGTTGGGGTTTGTTGTTCATGCGCTCAGCTCGAAGCGCCCCGTCGTTGATCTACGCCTTTTCGCGGACCGGAATTTTGCCCTGTGCAATCTGGTCATCGCTGGGTTTGCGATCTCGCTGTTCGGAGGTATCGCGATCCTGCCAACTTTTGTTCAGAACCTGCTGGACTATCCGGTCATCGCCTCAGGCCATTTGTTCATTCCGCGGGGCATTACGGCGGGTCTGTCCATGGTGGTGACTGGCGCTGTACTGGTGCATCGTTTTGATCCGCGTATTCTGGCTGGGCTGGGCATGGCGTTGACGGCGGTAAGCAACTTCATGATGGGCGCGCTGAATATGAATGCGGGGTTTTGGGAGCTGGCCTGGCCGGGTGCAGTCAGCGGTCTGGGTATGGGGTTGGTCTTTGTGCCCATGTCGATTCTGGCGTTCGAAAGTATTTCGAAAACGCGGCAGGACGAAGCGTCTGGATTGTTCAACGTGACCCGTCAGTTGGGGTCGTCGGTTGGAATTTCACTTGTTGGGACATGGGTGGTGCGCGGGTTGCAGACGAATACCGCTGTGCTTGGCCAGAATGTGACCCCCTACAACCCGGCTGCGCAGGCTTATCTGCAACCGCTTGGCCTGACGCCCGACAGTGCGCAAGGCGCTGCCATACTGGGGCAAGCGATCAGCCAGCAGGCTGAAATGATTTCATATCTGACCGTTTTCAATAACCTGGGTTTGCTGGCCCTGGCGACGATTCCTTTGCTGTTTTTCTGCCGCGCTCCTAAGCCAGGCACACAGTCTGCTGTTCCTGCGCACTAGTGTGTCAGGAACAATCCCAGCAACAAGGCGAGCCAACACAAGACCAGGCTAAGTAGAATATTCCCCGCCGCCAGCGCAATCGTGCGTTGCCGCCGCAATTCCAGCGACTGATAGGCAAAGCTTGAGAAGGTGGTGAAGCCGCCGCAGAACCCGAAAACCAGCCGTCTTTCTTCCTCGCCCAAATCAACCGGCCCACCCAGGTAACCGATCCACAGACCCAGAAGCAGGCTGCCCAGAATATTCACAATCAGCGTTGCAAACGGCAGGTCGTGGCGAACCCGCAGGGCGACCCAATGGCGCAGCACTGCGCCCAGACCGCCGCCCAGCCCGAACATAGCGTGCAGGTACAGCTCAGTCATTTTGCTGACCTCTGCCCTAGGAGACACCGTCCGATAGTCTCGCCCAAAATAGCAGCAGCAAGGCCAACCGCGATTTCCAGACCAGCAGCCGAAATAGCGCCCCAAAGATGCGTTGCCGCCATACGTTCCAGTTCGGCCACAAATGAGGAAAACGTAGACAGACCTCCGCAAAACCCGACGGCGCCTAGATGCAACACATGTGCATGCACGCGATGCCGCACTGCATAAAGCCAACCGAGTATGAAACAGGCCACAATATTGATCCCAAACGTGGCCGTCAGAATCGGAGCGCCGGGGATCTGGGCCGAGAGCGCCTCGCGCAGCAACGACCCCGCAGCGCCCCCTACGAAAACGGCAGCGAACATGATGGCCGTGGTCCGGACGGCGGGTCGGATCTGTGTCACGGCCTGGATTCCTGCACAATTTCACCTTTGTTTTGGCATACCTATAGGGGCAAGGGGGATCAACAGTGGCTCTGTATTCTGCCTGTTTCGTAATCTAACCTGATCGCGTGATGTTTGGTTCAAACGCTTGCAATCAAAAGCCGAATTGATCCACGTTTGCCATTAGCTGGTTTGGCAACACCTTGGGAGAGCGCAAAATGATTGTACGTCAACTCTATTACTTCCTCAGCTACGTGTGTTTGCCGCTGACTGTGTTGTGGGGGTTGTACTGGCCACCGGCGCATTGGCTACTGGTCCTGTTGATCCCCTACGCAGTGGTTGGCCTGTATGACATGCTGACTACAAAGCATAACGTTTTGAACAATTATCCGGTTCTGGGGCATTTCCGGTATATGCTGGAATTCGTCAGCCCGGAAATCCGCCAATATTTTGTTGAGACCAACGAAAGCGGGCGCCCCTATAACCGTATCATCCGCAGCCTGGTCTATTCCCGCGCCAAGGGGCAGATGGATACACAGGCCTTTGGCACACAATTCGACATCATGACCGTAGGGTATCACCGGGCCAACCATTCACTTGCACCCAAAGAGGTGGCCGAAAGTGAGGAACGGGTAATGCTGGGCGGACCCCAGTGTACCAAGCCCTATAATGCCTCGCGTCTGAACGTATCCGCCATGAGTTTCGGCGCACTCAGCGCCAATGCGATCCGGGCGTTAAATGGCGGTGCCAAAGATGGGGGGTTTGCGCATAACACGGGTGAGGGTGGGTTGTCTCCGCACCATCTGGCCGAGGGCGGTGATATCATCTGGCAGATCGGTACGGGCTATTTTGGATGCCGTACGCTCGAAGGTACGTTCGATAAGGATAAATTCGCTGAAAAAGCCCAAAAAGATGTGGTCAAGGCGATTGAAATCAAACTGTCGCAGGGCGCGAAACCATCCCATGGCGGGGTTCTGCCTGCGGCCAAGGTGGATAAGGAAATCGCCGAAATCCGCCACGTACCCGAGCATCAGGACGTCATATCTCCTCCCATCCATTCGGCCTTTGAAGGCCCGACGGGTTTGATGCATTTCGTTCAGCACCTGCGTGAATTGTCAGGCGGCAAGCCCGTCGGTTTCAAGCTGTGCATTGGTCGTCCTTCCGAGTTCATGGCGATCTGCAAGGCGATGTTGGAAACGGGTATTTTGCCCGACTTTATTACTATTGATGGTGCCGAAGGGGGCACCGGCGCGGCTCCGGTTGAATTTACCAACCGCCTCGGCGTGCCCCTGAACGAGGCGTTGATCTTTGTTAACAACTGCCTGCGTGGTGCCGGTTTGCGCGACAAGATGCGGATCATTTGCTCGGGTAAGGTGGCCACGGGTTATGACATGGTCGAGAAATTTGCGCTTGGGGCTGATATGTGCAACGCGGCGCGGGCGATGATGTTTGCGGTGGGTTGCATACAGGCGTTGCATTGCAATACGAACCGTTGCCCGTCTGGCGTGGCCACACAGGATCCGATCCGGGGACGGGCAGTGAACGTGCCGCAAAAACGCGTTCGGGTGCAGCGCTTTCATGACGCCACGCTGGAAAGCTTTCGTGAGCTTTTGGGAGCTATGGGTAAAGAAAAAGTCTCTGACTTGCACCCAAGCGATATCCGCTGTCGTAACGCGGATGAACACGAACGTTCTTATGCCGAAATGTACACTCTGATCGATGAAGGCGCCTTGCTGAACGATACGCCCCCCGAAGCCTTTGCTGCGGATTGGAAAATGGCATCGGCAAGTCATTTTTAATTTTTTTTTCGACCCGCCGCCAAGGATTGACCTTTCCGGTCCGTCTTACTCATCGTGATGCGTATGACAACTTCGGATGAGGATCTGGCCAAAGCTGCCGCAAAGGGGGACGCGGATGCGTTCGCTGCCCTACTTGCGCGCCATTACGATCGGATTTTCCGTCTGGCCTTTCGTTTGTGCGGGCGCGGTGATCAGGCCGAAGATTTGACACAGGATATCTGCACCGCCTTACCAACCAAGATTGTTGGGTTTCGGGTGCAGGCCAAATTCACCACTTGGCTGTATCGTGTTGTCGTCAACGCCGCCGAAGACGCGCGCCGTCGGCAAGCCAGTCACAGTCGTGCTGCGGTCGGGTGGGGCGATGTTGAGCAGATGCGCCGGTCGGAAGCGGCGGAAACCGCCGAAGCGGTCGATTGGTTGCAACGGGCCATGCGCGCCTTACCGCAAGAATTGCAGGACACCTTGGCCCTGACGCTTGAGGACGAGATGACTCATGCCCAAGCGGCGCAAGTGCTGGGCGTGTCTGAGGGCACAGTGTCTTGGCGCATGTCGGATATCCGCAAACGCCTGCGCGCCCTGCGGCAAGAGGAGCTGGCTCAATGACAGACGATCTTGAAGATTTCAAAACCTTGATAAATGCCGCCACCCCCGCGCCGGATGCGCAGCGTCGGGTGGAAAATCTGCAGCAGGCGCAGAAAAGTTTCGCCCGCACCCAAGGATTGCAATCTGGCGCGCGTCCGACTGTCAAGCGAGGCCCAATAGCCCGCCTGACAGAAGGAGCGAAGTCCATGTTGAATGTCTTGACGCATCGCGGCGCATTGACCGCGACAACCGCAATTGCTGCTGTGGCCTTGGTGGCGATTCTACCGCAGACGCGGGTTTACATGTCGAGCCCATCCCCACTACCGAACGATGAACGCGTTGAATCCCGGACCAAAACAGAAGAGGCGGATCAGGACAGTGAATTGTCTTTCGCCGTTCCCGACAGCGCGGTTTCAGAACCCGTGGTCGAAGCGCCTGTTGTGATGGAGGACTCGATCGCGCCTCGGTCGCGTCCTAATGCATCGAGTAAAATACAAACCGGTGGCCTGGGTGTGACAAATGAGAGCTATTCCAGTTCGGGATTAATTGGAGGTTCCCAACTATTGGTGCCGTCGCCGGACCAACGCGTTGTTGTTCTGGCACCCGAACAAAATACCGAAGATTTTGCCAACGCCGACACCAATCCATTGAAGGTCACTGCCGAAGATCCCGTGTCGACCTTCTCGATTGATGTCGACACGTCCTCATATTCGATTGTCCGATCCTCTTTGATGCGCGGTCAGTTGCCGCCGAAAGATGCGGTGCGGGTTGAAGAGATGGTGAATTACTTCCCCTACAGCTATCCCGCGCCCGAAAGTGATGTGCCGTTCCGGCCTTCGATTTCGGTGACCCCAACACCCTGGAACGAAGGCACGCAGCTGGTCCATATCGGCATTCAGGGTGCGCTTCCGCAGATCGAAGATCGCCCACCGCTGAACCTGGTGTTTCTGATCGACACGTCGGGTTCGATGCAAAATACCGACAAACTGCCGCTGCTGAAACAATCTTTCCGCCTGATGCTATCGGAATTGCGGCCCGAAGATCAGGTGTCAATCGTCACTTACGCGGGCGGCGCCGGGCAAGTGCTGGAGCCGACGACGGCGTCGGAACGGTCCAAAATCCTGAACGCGCTGGACCAGTTGGAGGCCGGGGGTTCGACCGCCGGGCAGGCCGGGTTGCAGCAGGCCTATCAGGTGGCGGAAAGCATGGTTGAGGATGGTGAGGTCACCCGCGTTATCCTGGCCACGGATGGTGATTTCAATGTTGGCCTGTCCGACCCGGACGCTTTGAAAGATTTCATAGCCCAAAAGCGCGACAGCGGCACGTTTCTAAGCGTTCTGGGCTTTGGTCGGGGAAATCTGGACGATGCGACCATGCAGGCGCTGGCGCAGAACGGGAACGGGCAGGCGGCCTATATCGATACATTAAGCGAGGCACGCAAGGTTCTGGTCGATCAGCTGACCGGCGTGCTGTTTCCGATTGCCAATGACGTCAAAATACAGGTCGAATTCAACCCGGCGCAGATCGCCGAATACCGTCTGATCGGGTATGAAACCCGTGCTTTGAAGCGCGAAGATTTCGCGAACGATAAGGTGGACGCGGGCGATATCGGGGCCGGTCATACGGTGACTGCGATTTACGAAGTGACACCTGTGGGGTCGGACGCCATCCGAAATGGTCCCTTGCGCTATGCGGAACAGGCGGTGTCCGAGGGGTCGGACGAGATCGGATTTTTCAAACTGCGGTACAAAACTCCGGGGGCTGCGGAAAGCCAATTGATCCAGCATCCAATCCTGCCGGGGCAAGGGGCCGTGACCGAAGATGTGGAATTCTCATACGTCATTGCGGGCTTTGGCCAGTTGTTGCGCGGCGGAGAATATTTGGGCTCGTGGTCCTATGCGGATGCGATTGCGCTTGCAAATGAGGCAAAGGGTGAGGACCCGTTCGGGTATCGTGCCGAAGCCATCACATTGATGCGTTTGGCCCAGACACTTTCCCAATGACACTTGCATGCGGGCGCCGACATTTGAAGGCGCCCGTTTTCCTGACCTAAAATCGATCAGAATTGTTCGCGGCGTGGGTGTTGATCCTGCGCACACTCCATTCCACCGCATCCCGCATGGTCTTGCCTAGCGCATTATCGAACGCTCGGACCAGATCAGGAGTTTTATCGCTGGCGGCGACCACATATTCCCGGAAGGAATCTGACGCGATGATCTTGTCTTCGAATTCGTCGATGATCTTGATGTTCATGCGGACTTCGACCCGTACGGTTGACGATCCGTCATCTTCAGCGATCACAAGGCCCTGAAATTCCCGCAAGTCCGGAACGATGACATAGTCCGCGCGCAACCCCACGGTCGATCGACCAACGGCAGCCACCTTGCCGCTGTTTTCATAGCTTTCCACCAACAACGCCTGAACGATCAGCGGGGCGCGGTCCACCCAACGCGCCCGTGGCAGATACTGGACCTGCAACGGTGTGGGTTGAATAGCAATCTGATCGGTGTTGACGGCTGCGGTGGCCGTTGGTTCCTGCACCACGACCTGTTTTTGAATGCGCGGTAACGAAGACGAAAACGTGCTTTTTGGTGTCAACAAGTACAAATCATTAGGCTTTGATGCCTGCCTGAGCGTTCCCAGCCCCGCGCATCCCCCCAGCGACACCAGGGCGAGAACCACAAGTAAATGCCTAATCATTGGCGAAACTCCGATGCTTGGGTTCCAAGAAGGAAACGCGCGGGATCACGTTCGACCTTATCCACCAGACGATCCAGGCTGATGACCAGTCGTTGCGATTCTTCGATAAAGCGGGTGAACTGCGGCAGACCGACCCGCAGGAAATCGGACAGCTGACGGCGGTTGTCCTGGACGATACCGTCGATGGTACCCAGCAGTTCCGAGGCTGATTTCGATGCGCTCAGGATATCGGCGGATATGTCGTCTAGACGTTGGGTGACGTTCTTCACAGTCGCGGATACCTCATTTGCGGCTGTACGGATGTCGTTCATTACAGTGCCGACGTCTTCGGTTATGACTTTGTTGGCCGAGTCAAAGGCACGTTCTGCCGAAGCCAGGGTGCCCTCTGCCATCTCCATTGTGCCAGTGATCGATCCGAGGGTTTTGTTGGCGTTCACGAATGTCTCGGTGATGGTTGCCAATGATACCCCGGCCTCGCCCGTCAGGCTGTTCAGGTTCTCGGCCAAGGTTGTGGACCGTTCGATAAAGGGTCGGATATCTTCCTCTATCACACTGTTCGCTGTTTCGATGGTGACCTTGACGCTCCCCAGGGCTTCGGTTGCCGAGTCCGATGCGGTTTTCACGCTTTTCAGCGTATCCGTGCCGGTTGTCAGGGTCGTTTCGGCGGTGTCGGCCAACTGATCCAATCGATCTGTGAAATCGCCAAGCTTTTTTGCGGCGCCCCCAAGGTCCGTCGACAGGTTTTCGAAATCCGAAAGCGTCTTTTCCAACTTGCCTGAAGCGGAAGCCAGATTGTCGAGAATGTCGCTGACGTATTTGCGGTTCTTGTCATCGACTACGGCATTGAGGTTTTCCAGCAGGGTAACGGCCTCGTCCAGCACCTTCGGGGCTCCCTCAAACAACGATTGAATGGCGCTGCGCTTGCTTTTAATCACACTGTCTTGTGGCAGTTTTGTGCCGCTGGCGGACCCGCCGGTCAGTTCCACGTAACTAACGCCCGTGACACCCAGTGATTGCAACTGCGCAATTGTGTCTTCGGTTACGGGGATGTCTGCGTCGACCTCAAGCCTGACCCGTACCTTGGACGGGTCGTCCTCGTCCAGATTCAGCGAAATAACCTGACCGACTGGCAGACCATTGTAGCTGACGCCGCCTGCCGCAGACAGGCCAGATACGTTGTCGAACAGTACATCATAATAGGCGTATTGCCGCGACACCTCGAATTTCGCCAACCATAGGAAAAAGCCGAATGCGCCAAGGATACCCGCAAGGGTGAAGGCGCCGATCAGGATATAATTCGCTCGGGTTTCCATGGCCTCTACCTGTCCTGCCCCTTCTTTTGCGCCGCGCGCGCCCGGGGGCCGGTGAAGTATTCCTGCACCCAAGGATGGTCGACTTTGGTCATTTCTTCAATCCGTCCTTCAACCAGAACGCGTTTTTCGGCCAGCACTGCGACACGATCGCAAATGGCATAGAGGCTATCGAGATCATGCGTAACCATAAACACGGTCAGCCCCAGCGCGTGCTGCAACTCGCCGATCAACTCGTCATAAGCCGCCGCCCCGATCGGGTCCAACCCGGCGGTGGGTTCGTCCAGAAACACGATCTCGGGGTCCAGTGCCAGTGCGCGGGCCAAGGCTGCGCGTTTGCGCATACCCCCGGACAGTTCTGACGGAAACTTGCCGCAGCTCAGTTGTGGCAGACCCACAAGGCTGATCTTCAGGCTGCCAAGGGCACACATCAGCTTTTCACTTAACCCGGTGTGTTCGCGCAGCGGGGCCATGACGTTCTGCAAAACTGTCAGAGACGAAAACAGTGCGCCATCCTGAAAGGCCACGCCCCAATGCCGTTCGATGCGGCGACGTTCCTGTTCGGGCCCGTTCAGGACGTCGACACCCAATACTTCGATGCTGCCTGCGGCGGGTCTGTTCAACCCAACAATCGTGCGCAACAGCACCGACTTGCCGGTGCCCGATCCGCCAACGATGCCCAATACTTCACCGCGCCAGACGTCCAGGTTGAGGTTCTGATGCACCACCTGCGTTCCAAACTGGTTGGTCAGATTGCGCACGCGGATCACTGCCTCGCGCTGAGCGCCGGTTTCCGAGGTCTTTTCAAGCACGCTCCCGTCCATGTCAGACCTCCAACACCGAGAAGAAGATCGAAAACAGCGCGTCCAGTGCAATCACCATAAAGATAGACTGCACAACGGAGGCTGTTGTTCTTTGGCCGACGCTCTGGGCCGATCCCTTGACCTGCATTGCCTGCCAACAGGCGATAACGCCGATGACCACGGCAAAAAACGGGGCTTTGATCATGCCGATGGCAAAATGCCAGATGCCGGTGCTTTCCTTCAGCCGCGTCACGAACATGCCGGGGCTGATGCCAAGATCAATCCAGCTCATCAAACCCCCACCGATCAGGGCGGCCATATCCGCAATGAAACCCAGGATCGGCAACATGATCAACAAAGCGACGACGCGCGGGATCACCAGCACTTCGATCGGGTCAAGGCCCAGCGTGCGCATGGCGTCGATCTCTTCCTGCACTTTCATCGATCCGATTGACGCGGTGAAAGCCGACCCGGACCGGCCCGCAACAATAATGGCTGTCAGCAGGATACCCAGCTCGCGCAGCACCGAGATCGAGATCAGTTCGACCACGAAAATCTCGGCTCCGAATTGTTTCAGCTGAGTGGCCCCCTGAAAGGCCAGCACAACGCCGATTAAAAACCCCATCAGGGCAACAATCGGGATGGCCCTAAAACCCGTTTCCTCCATCTGAGATACCAGCGCTGCCTGTCGCAGCCGCCATGGCATAATAATAGTGCGGGCCAACCGATGCAGAGTCAGGCCCAGAAAGCCCAGCATCGAAAGGGTGTCTTTCCAGGCCCCGGCCGTGCCTTGACCAACGCTGGCGACCCAATCAACAAAACTGCGGTGTTCCGCTTCGATACCGGAATCGTCAGGTATGTTCTTGGCTACAGTGTCCAACAGGGCGGACTGAGCCGGGCTTAACCCTTCGAACCGAACCTCGGCGCCTACGGCCCTGTTTCGCCGGGCCAAATCGGCAACCAGCCATGCGCCACCGGTATCCAGCGCCTCGACCTGAGACAGATCAAACGTGACGTTGCCACCCTGGGGTTGAGCTGAGGCAAAAGCCTGTTCTACTGACGCCAGAGATTTGGTGAGCATTTCACCCGAAATACGCAGGCAGACGCCGTCGGCGTCATGTTCCGAATGTATCATGGGCTGCGTCATGGGCGTATGTGATGTGAATCCACGTTGTGCTGCAACGGATTTTTACGCTGTGACCAGATTTGCCGTCATACCATAGCAGGGGTGTGACAATTTGGGTCCGCCTGACGCTAGCCATGTGCGCCATCCCCTTAAATGACTGTTTTTTGTACGTGATACGAAAAAAAGCGTGCTCAAATATCAGCGCGATGAACGGCTTGCCGCGACCACGGAACCAAGTCACAGTCTGCAGCGGAAACGCCTCGTTGGAATCAAGGTAAGTGTCATGAAGCACGCGGGAAATGTCCTGTTCATCATTATTGATCAGTTGCGGGCAGATTGCCTGAACGGTGCCCTTGCGGATCACGTCGATCTGCCGAACATGCGGGCGTTTATGGATGAGGCCGTGACATTTGACCGCCACTTTTCGGTCACCAATCCTTGCGGGCCTTCGCGGGCCTCAATCCTGACTGGGCAGTATTCGATGAATCACCGCTCGGTCCGCAATGGCACACCGCTGCGGCATGATACGCCGAATATCGCGACCGAGATGCGTAAGGCCGGTTACCTGCCCATGCTGTTCGGCTATACCGATACCTCGGCCGATCCGCGTGTGCATGACGCAGGTGACCCGGTTCTGAAATCCTATGAGAACCCGATGGCCGGGTTTGATGAAATCGTCGAGATGCGGTTAGAGGAATCCTACCCGTGGCGATCCCACCTGATGCAGAAAGGATACCGCTTTGACTATTACTGGGACGTTCACAAACCGGTGTCACCGACCGGAGATGCACCGCGCCTGAATGATCCGGCCCTGTACCGGGCCGAAGACAGCGACACGGCCTTTCTGACCGACACATTCCTGAACAGTCTTGCCCCGCTCAAGGGCCAGAACTGGTTTGCCCATTTGACCTATATCCGACCACACCCACCGCTGGTGGCCCCGGCACCGTATAATGATATGTACGATCCGGCGTCATTGCCACTGCCTGCGGGTAGCTCTGATGCAACTGAAGAGCGGGCGATGCATCCTTTCTTTGGTCCAACGATGGACAAGCAGACGGCTGCGGATTTCGTGCTTGGTTTCGATCACGTTGACCCCACGGTTGAGAATATCCAGACGCTGCGCTCGGTCTATCTGGGGCTGGCAACCGAAGTGGATCATCATGTCGGTCGCGTTATCCAGTACCTGAAAGACAGCGGGCAATACGACGATACGCTGCTGGTGATCACCGCCGATCACGGCGAGATGCTGGGTGATCGGCACAGCTGGGGCAAGATGACAGTCTATGACGCGGCCTATCATACGCCGCTGATGATCCGGGTGCCGGGTAATGAATCTCAGGCGGGCAAGGTAGTGTCTGCGCCAACCGAGTCGGTCGATATAACCCCGACGATCCTTGAATGGGTTGGTCAGACGGTTCCGAATGCGATGGATGGCCGGTCCTTGTTGCCGCTTTTGCGTGGCGAAGTGCCTGAGGATTGGCGCAGCTATTCTTTTAGCGAGCTTGATTTCTCGGAACCCGAAAACCCTACGTTGTGGCAACAGCAATTGGGCACGGGCAACAGCGACTCGTGTTTGGGCATTCTGCGCGACGAGCGGTTCACTTTGGTCGAATTTGCGGCTGATTTGCCGCCGTTGCTTTTCGATCACGACGGCAAGGGCGAGCTGGAGGATGTTGCAAGCAACCCCGATCATGCGGTGGACCTGGCGCGTTTGGGGCGGCTAATGTTGCGGCATCGGATGCGAAACATGGACCATACGCTGTCGCTGCATTCCATCACGCCGGATGGGGCAAAGTCCAAACCGCGGTACTGATCCAATCTGTCCTATACACCTGTGACGAAACCGGTGCTACGCATGGTTCGCGGAGAGGGCGAATTTGGACATAACTGAACAACAGATAAAGTCGATGACCAGTGCGGGTCTGAACCTGATCGGTCAGGCCCTGTCGATCTACGACAGCCAATTGCGGCTTGTGGTCAGTAACCACCGTTTTCAGGATATGTTCGACCTGCCGGATGAACTTGTGCAGCCCGGAGCGCTGTTCGCCGACACGATCCGCTATCTGGTTGCGCACGGTGAATATGGTGAAGTTACTGATGTCGAGGATGCCGTCGCTCAGCGGGTTCAACAGGCGCTGGCGTTCGAGCCTCATTACATGGAACGTGTGCGCGCCAACGGCTGCGTGATTTCGGTCGAAGGTGCGCCTTTGCCCACAGGCGGTTGGGTATCCGTCTACACCGATATCACCAACACCAAACAGGCCGAGGCCCTGCTGCGTGCCCGGTCCGAGGAACTGTCGGATCAATTGCTGGACCGCGCCGAGGAGCTTTTGGCAGCCAACCGGAAACTCGCGGCGACCAACTCTGCGCTAGAAGAGGCCAAACGTCAGCTGACCGAGATCGAAGCCCGCACACGCATGACGACCGAGATGATGCCGGCCCATATTGCCCATCTGAATCCAGACGGTCGGTATGATTATTCCAACCGGCGGCTCAGCTCGGTCATGCCGGGCCGACCTTCTGAAATTCTGGATATGCACATATCTGACGCGTTGGGTGCTGCGGCCTTTACCCGTGTAGAACCTTACCTGCTCAAAGCCTATAGCGGTGAAACGTCGGTGTTCGAGTTCACAGAGGATCAGGATTCCCGTCGCATCCGCGTGTCGTTTTCACCAGATGGTGAGGGGGGCGTCTATGTGATGTCTGTCGATATTACTGAGGAAACGCAGGCGCGTGTAGCCCTGCAACAGACACGTCGCCGGGCCATGGCGGCGCAGATGACCAGTGGGTTGGCGCATGATTTCTCGAACCTGTTGACCATCATTCTGGGTATGCAGTCCCGGTTGGAAAAGATGGATTTGTCCGAAGCCGCGCGAGAGCTTGTGGCCGCGACCCAGCAAACCGCACTGAGGGGCGGGCAATTGCTGAACCGGATTGCGGATATGACTGGCAACCGAACATTTCAACCAAAAGCAACCGACATGCGCGGCTTGTTGGAAGACTTACGCATCCTCGCCTCGCCATCCCTGCCACGCGGCGTCGGCCTGTCGGTAGTCAACACTCTGCCGGATGAGGCGCTGATGCTGGACCCCGGCATGGTGCAGGACGCGTTGTTGAACCTTGTTCTGAACGCGCGCGATGCCTGTGGTGGATTTGGTCAGGTGACGATCAGCGCGCATAAGATCGGAGAGATCTGGATTGAAATTGCGGTCACCGATACCGGACCGGGTTTTTCCGAGGAAGGTTTGGAGAAAGCCCTGAACCCTTTCTTTACGACCAAGGGCAGCAAAGGGTCGGGGCTGGGTCTGCCAATGGTCTATGATACTGTAAAACTGGCAGGCGGAGACCTGAACCTGCGCAACACGCCTTCGGGCGCAGCGGTGGCCATGCGTTTGCCCTATCGTCCAGCCCCGCCGGTGCAGGATGGGCTGGTCCTGCTTGTCGAAGACAATGATGATCTGCGCGGGCAGTTCCGCGATATGCTGGTCGATCTTGGATGTTCGGTGATCGAGGCAACCTCGGTCGATGAAGCTCTGGCTTTGACGGCGGATATTGACGATATCGCGCTGGTACTGTCAGACATCCGACTGGAAGGGCAGGGGACGGGTCTTGACCTGTTGGCGCAGTTGAAGCCAGGCTTGGCGTGTATTTTGATGACCTCGTTGCCCTATTCTGACCCGCTGCACCGGCAAGCGCTGACACTGGCGCCGGTCCTGAGTAAACCGTTTACGCGGGCACAGCTGTCCGCCCTGATCCGAACCGAGGGCACCTGATGAGTCAACCGCTGGTCACCATTGTCGATGATGAACCCGAAATCCGACGTGTTCTGACCGACGCGCTGGAAGAGGCCGGATTCCGCACCCAAAGTTTTGCCCGGGCGCGGGAATTCGAGGCTGCGCTGAAACGTGTGACGCCGGATGTGTGCCTGGTTGATCTGTCCCTACCCGATACGGACGGGTTGGCGTTGGTGCATCGGCTGGCACTGGAACAGGGGGCAGCGGTGATCATCATCTCAGGTCGGGCGCAGGTGCAAGATCGTGTGACCGGGCTAGAGCTTGGGGCGGATGATTACATTACCAAGCCGTTCGACCCGGCCGAGGTTGTGGCCCGCATTCGGGCCAGATTGCGGTCCCCTCGCCAGCAGACCTCGCAGTCGGATGTGGCGATGTTCAATGGTTGGACTGCGTATTTTGACCGCTATGTCCTGATCGATGCCAGTGGCGCAGAGACACCGTTCAGCCATGCGGAGGGGGAAGTTCTGCGATTGTTTTTGGACAGCCCGAAACGCCTGATCAGCCGATCTCAGATGCAAGAGGCACTGGGCGGTGCGGCTGGCGACAGCTTTGACCGGGCAATGGATGTGCGCATCTCTCGGTTGCGCACCAAGCTGGGCGAAGATCCGAAAAACCCGCGCCTGATAAAGACGATCTATGGCGCAGGTTACATTTTTCTGGGGGACGTCGAGTGGCGGTAAAGCGCCTATCAATAGCTGGAAGGCGGTCTTATACTGGAGCTCATGTTGTGAATATTTTAGCAAAACCACTTCGTTACACGAAAAATAGGACAAAATCCTAAACCTGATGTCAGCTGGAACACATAGCTTTTATTATCTGCGCACGGGCTATGGATTCTTGGCGCAGTCGCGCATAACTAACACCATCCTGTCCGGGGGTTGCCGGTGCAATGCGGGTTAAGACCATGACGCTGCCGGGTATCGGAACAGCTAAGGGTTTTGGAGAGTAGAATGATCAAAAAAACCTTGGCCAAATGGCAATCCGGTCACATCGGCCGTTTGCTGGGCGAAAGCCTGCGCAGCCAGGGCTGGTTGTATGGGATCGCGATGATGGCCATGGTTGTGGTTGCTGCAACCACTGCCGGTACCGCGTGGATGATGGAAAACATCGTCAACACCATGACCGAGCCTGAGATGCGCTCACAGGTCTTTCTGGTTGCCGGGGCTGTAATTGCGCTGTTTTTCGGCAAGGCGGCTGCATCTTATGTACAGGCAGTGTTTTTGGCCCGGGCCGGAAACCGCATCATCGCTGTTCAACAAGAGCGTCTTTACGCCAAGCTGATCAAGCGCGGTGTGGGCTTTTTCTCCAGAAACGAATCCTCGGGCCTTTTGATGCGCGTGACGCAGGGGGCTCAGGCGGCCAGACGGCTGGTCAACGTCGTTGTCACCAGCTTTGTGCGAGACTTACTGACATTGATCGGTCTGGTTTTCGTAATGGTCTATCAGCAGCCTTTATTGTCAGTGCTGTTCTTTGTCGTGGGCCCGGTTGCCTTGGTGAGTGTTCGTTTCCTGCTCAAGCGCGTTCGCTCGATCATGCAGTCCGAGATGGCGGCGCTGTCCGAGATCATCAAGGTTCTTCAGGAAACCTCCGGTGGCATAACTATCATCAAGGTCTTTGCTCTCGAAGATCATATGGTCGGACGGATGAATGGGGCGATCAGATCGGTTGAAAAACGGGCGAACTCGATTTCGAAACTGCAATCGGTAGCCAGCCCGCTGATGGAATTTCTGGCGGGCCTTGCCATAGCCGGGGTTCTGGTGATTAGCACCATAGGTATCGCAGGAAGCGGCCCAACCACCGCAGGTCAGCTGATGTCGTTCATCACGGCGCTGTTGATGGCATACGAGCCGGCAAAACGTTTGTCGAAGATGCGCGTTGTCATTGAAACGGCGCTGGTTCCGATCGGTCTGATGTTTGATTTGCTGGACGAAGAAGAGCCCATGCGGGAAAGCCCCGATGCCAAACCGCTGGAATCTGGACCGGGTGAAATTCGGCTAAGGGATCTCAGTTTTGGGTACAAGGGAAACCCCAATGTCATTTCGGATATGAACGTGACATTTGAGGCTGGAAAGACAACGGCTCTTGTTGGTCAGTCCGGTGGCGGAAAATCTACTATCTTTGGCCTGATCATGCGTTTTTATGATCCTGATAGCGGAACGGTTGAAATAGACGGGCAGGATCTACAGGGGGCAAGCTTTGCCTCATTGCGCCAAAAGATCTCGTATGTTGGTCAGGAAACGTTCTTGTTTTCCGCTTCGATTATGGAGAACCTCAGATTTGCGCGTCCCGAGGCAACCGACGAAGAGGTGACCGAAGCCGCGCGGGCCGCCCATGCACATGAATTTATCAGCAAGATGCAATTCGGCTATGACACGCAAGTGGGTGAGAATGGCGCGTTTTTGTCTGGCGGGCAAAAACAGAGGTTGGCCATTGCACGAGCAATTCTGCGAAAGTCTGAAATCTTGTTGCTGGACGAAGCCACCAGTGCCCTTGATGCAGAATCTGAAACCCTTGTGAAAACCGCGCTGGACAAGCTGACCGAGAATGTCACAACGATTGTCATCGCCCACAGGCTGTCTACCGTGTTGGAAGCGGACAAGATCATTGTCATTCAGGACGGTGAGGTTATTGAGGAAGGCAACTTGGAAACTCTGGTCGGGAACGATGGGGTGTTCCGGAAATTGTTTGATAAGCAGTTCAAACAACCGGTGTCCTGACAGCCGCCCCTTCTGTAGGATCTGGTCAGTAACGTGGACCTACAACCGGGCTTAACCCGTTTTGACCTATTCGCGCAGTGCCCTGTCTTTGACTTTGACCACAGGTTGCAGAAGGTATTCCAGCACCGTCTTTTTGCCCGACAGAATGTCAACCTCAGCAATCATGCCGGGGATGATTTCAACAGCCAGACCATTGGCATCCAGCATCGAGTTGCTGGTCTCAATTTCTACGACAAAAACTTCTTCGTCATTACGTTCGGACCGCATGATCGTGTCTGCACCGATGCGCGTGATTTGACCGTTCAAAGCCCCATAGCGGGCAAAGTCATAGGCTGTGATCTTGACCTTGACCGGCTGCCCTGAGTGAAGAAAGGCAATGTCCTCTGGTCGCACATAGGCTTCGACAAGCAAGGTGTCGTTCAAAGGCACAATTTCAATCAATTCCTCTCCACTGCGGGCCAATCCCCCGATTGTGCTGCGATGCACCCGGTTCACGATACCCCGAACCGGCGATCGCACCAGTGCTCTTTCGGCCCGGTTGCGCAGTGCTGGTAGAATGGGTTGCAACGCCGCAAGCTCTGTGGTCGTCAGCGCCAGATCAGTCAGCGCGGCGCTGCGAAACCGGCTGCGCGTTGCGCGGATGCGGTCGTCTATTTCGTCTAGACCAGTTCTCAGCCTGTTGGTCGCGGCCACGGCCCGCGTTCTGCGGCCTTCCCATTCGGCCTCACCACGGCGGAGCGTTAAAAGCGTTGTGGCTGGCTCCATTTTCTTTTCCACCAGTGGCTGCATCATCGCGCGTTCTTCAGCCAGCAACTTAAGCGTCTGATCTGCTGTCACACGATCCACCAGCCCTTCTTCGTATTCCTGTTGGCGTTGCTGGCGCTGCCTTTCAAGAATTGCGATTTCAGCACGCAATTCGGATTGGCGCCCCTGATACAGCGCGGTTTCCGAATGCACGACCTCGGGGGACCCTTTGATCAGTTTCGGCGAAAACCTCAGTTCGGTCCCGTCAATTTCTGCCTGCAAACGTTGGGTGCGCGCCATCAGCCCGAATGCACGCTGTTGTTCCTGGTTTAGCTGACTGTCGATCTGGGTGGTTTCGAACTCCATCAGCAGCGTTCCTTTTTCAACCACTTGCCCTTCCCGAATTTTCAGGGATTGCAATACGCCGGGTTCAGTGGCTTCGATCACCTGAATGTCAGCCGAAGGCACGATCCGACCGTCAACGCGCGTCACGTCGTCCAATTCGGTGAGATGAGCCCACAGTCCAAGCGCGACAAGACAGGACGCAATCACCAACAAAAGCAGAGATCCACGTAACGGTGAGCGTCCACGTATTTCACGCGCGAGTGTGGCCAGATCAGGATGCCGCGACATTCAGGTGCCTCCGTGTTTTGCGGGCGTGTTGGACCAGCAAGCTTTTCGGGCCGTCTGCGCCTACGCGCCCGCCTTCGATCACAATGACCCGATCCACCAGCTCCAGAAGGCTGGTGCGATGCGTGACGATAACCATCGTTGTGTCCTGCGTTGCCTGTTTCAGGCGACGGATCACTTCGGCCTCGGTTTTTACATCCATCGCGCTGGTCGGTTCATCCAGCAACAGGACCGGAGGTCGTCCGACCAGTGCCCTGGCCAAAGCAATGGCTTGCCGCTGACCGCCGGACAAACCTTCGCCCCGCTCCGCCAGTTTCAGGTCATACCCATTGGGGGTATGGGCAATAAAATCCTCGACCCCCGCCACCTTCCCAGCATGGATCAAGTCCTGATCGCGTGGCCTGAAGGTGCCGCTGTTTATGTTCTCGCGTACCGTGCCAGAAAACAGCCAGATATCTTGTAGGATCGACCCGACGTTTCGACGCAGATCACCAGGGTCGATCTGTCGGATATCTGCCCCGTCCAGCAGAACCGACCCCGAGCGCGGCTGGTAAAGTCCAAGCAACAGCCGGGCCACTGTACTTTTACCCGAGCCGATTGGCCCCAAAACCGCGACCTTCTCACCCGGTTCAATTGAAAATGACACGCCGGTCAAAGTGTCCTCGGTCTGATCGGGATAGGCGAAGTGAACATCCTTGAAGCAGATCCGGCCTTCGAAACCGTTTCGACTTACCCAATTGCGTCCCTGTGGCCTTTCGCTTTCGGCCTGCATCAAGGCATCCAGACTGCGGTAAGCGCTTCGGGCCTGGTTGACGCGGGTCAAGGTTTGGGCAAGCTGTCCCAACGGGGCCAAAGCGCGCCCCGTTAGCATGACTGAGGCAACCAGCGCCCCCATGCTGGCCTGAGCGTCGGTGATCAGAAACACGCCATAGAAGACGATCAAAACCTGTGCAACCTGTTGGGTGAAACCGGTCAGATTCAGGGCAAACTGCGTCACCGTGCGGCTTCGCGCGCCGTGTGACGATTGTCGTTCTATCGCATTTTCCCAACGGGTTCGCATTTGCCTAGCCGCTGCGGTGGTTTTGATGGTCTCAAGCCCTGAAACCGTTTCTACAAGAACGGATTGCTTGGATTGCCCGTCTGAAAAGCTTTTCTCTGCCAGGCGTGCCAACACTGGTTGAACGGCAATTCCCGCAAGCAACACAATTGGAACCGCGAGGGCCGGGATAAGCGCCAGCGGTCCACCCACCAGATGGATGACAAAGATGAACAGCGCGATAAACGGCAGATCAACCAGCGCAACCAGCGTGGCCGAAGTAAAGAACTCGCGTAGAGTTTCGAACTCACGAACTGTGCTGGCCATGGCGCCAGTCGAGCCTGTACGCGATTTCATTCGGATGTTCAGAACCTGGTCAAACACACGACGCCCCATCAGCATGTCGGCCTTTTGCCCGGCGCGATCAATGAACCCGGCGCGCAACAGCTTTAGGATGAAATCGAAGCTTAGTGCGAGGCCGACGCCAGCGGTCAGCGCAATCAGGGATTCAGTCGCTTCGTTGGGTAGAACGCGGTCATAAACCACCATGATGAAGATCGACGTTGAAAGGCCAAGCAGATTGGCGAGCGCTGCCGCCAGAATAACCTGTGTGTAAGACCATCGGTTTGCGGCCATTGCCGACCAGAACCAGTGCCCGGAATTTGAGGAATCGCTGTTTGATACTTCGTCGCGATAATTGCGGCGAAACAAAATGGCATATCCGGTGTAAATGTGCCTCAACTTATCTTCTGACACTTCACCGATACCAGCCCCAAGATCAGGGTCGAAAATCAAAAGATGCCCATCGGGCGAACGACCGTGGTAAACAACGGCTTTATTGTCTTGCAACAGCAAAAGCGCTGGTGCCAGTTTGGTGTCGAAATCCCGCAGCTTTCGTTTGCCGTATCCGGCCTGCAGACCAGCCCTTTGTGCCACTTCGATAGCGTCACGGAGGGTAAGTTCCCCGGTCGTTCCTGATTGCGCGGCATACAAAGTGGCGCTTGTCATCGGCCGATCCAGTTGAGCCGCGACGTGCAACAGGCATTTTTCCAAAGGCGTAAGCTCGGGGTCTCGTGAAATTGGCAGCAGTTGTGTCATAGACCCTCACCCCACTTGGCCGATGAAATCCCTAGAAGGTCCAGAATGTCACCAGTGAGGCTGAGCGCGGCATAGTTGGTCAGGAAGAAATTCTGCTCAGCCAGGATCAATCTTTCCTGAGCGTTCACATAATCTCGTTGCGCGTCCAGGATTTCGATCAGACTGCGCCGTCCTATTGTGAATTGCTCGCGTGCTGCTGAGACACTGTCGGCGTTGGCCTGCACTGCGATGCGGGCGGCCTGCAGCCGCACTGCGCCAGCTTGCTGATCCGAGCGAACAAATTCCAACTCTCGCCGTATGTCCCGGATTACGGATTCTCGTGTGAATTCAGCCTCTTTGACCTGTGCCTCTGCCGCCGCAATTGCAGCGCGGCGCTGTCCTGTGCTGTCGATCTCGTAATTGAATGACAGATCGACGCCGAAATTCGCGTCATTGCTATCATTCCGATCAGCAAAGGCTGCAACCTGAACGCCAGGCTGGCGCCGGGATTGAGCAGCAGCCTGCTCGGCCTTTGCGGATAGCAGCGCTGCATCCGCCCGCCGAACCTGTGGGCTGTCCATCACGATCTGAGCATCAGTTCTCGACAGTTTTGGGGCCGCAACCGGAGGGGGCAATACCCCGGGGGCAGAGCCGAAAAATTCGCGAAACTGAGCATCCGCACGATCTAGTCTGGCCTCAGCATCCGCCAATCTTGTCTGCGCGTCAGCCATGCGAGAGCGGGCCGCCAGAACATCCGCATTTGAACCTACACCCTGCGCGGTTCGCTCGGCTATTTGGCGAAGCATTTCTTCGTGAGCCGACACGTTCTGTTCCGATATGCCCAGGATTTTCCGCCTGTCAAGAACCACAACATAGGCCTCGATTGCCGAAAACGCGATTGCCGCCGCGGTTTGCAACTGGTCGCCCCGGCTTTGAAGCACGCGGGCTTTTGCGGCAGCCAGGTCATTCGAGGCCGCGCCGCCGTCATAGACTAGCTGCGAAATTCGCAAATAGGGGGTAACGTCAGCAATATCCGATTCAATGCGCTCGGATCGTGCGTTTACACCGATGGACACTTGCGGCAACAACGCCCCTTTTGCGGCGTCCTCATTGGCAGCAGCGACTTCAAGTCGAGTTGCGCTCTGCGCCAATTCGGGGTTGGATTCGACAGCGACCCGGACCTTTTGACCAAATGCACTTTGCGCAAGCCGCGGTGAAGGAGCGTTCGCGCCCGCGCCCGCTGAGCCACGGGAAAGCGACATTTCAACCCCCGTCAGATCAGGCGCGGGCGTGCAAGCCGAAGACAACGCGGCGAGACAGATTAAAGCTGCAAATTTTACTCTGCGATCATGTATTGGCATAGGTGCTTCACACCCCACTGGTTCCGAGAAAGTCGTCATTCTGAGCGTTGGCCATGGCGTAGAGGAAACCGGAAATATCTGAATTTTCCGTGTATTTTTCTTGCGGGTTTTGCTGTGCAAGCTGTTGATGAGCCCGGGCCAACCACCCGCAATGTGACAGCGAAATCAGATGCGCGTGGATCAAGAAAAGAGCACCCGAATCGACCAGTTTCAGCTTTTCAACCTGCGACAAAGTCTTGAGCCGCTGGACCGACACCCCAAACTTGTCGGGCGGCAGGGGTATCCCATCATGTGACGCAATTGGTTCGAACAACCCAAGACTATTGATGATCTCACACAGGGCCAGGGTTGCCTCACAGGCCGCAGCGCGGGCTTGAAGAAAGATTTTCACCTCACGCAAGGCAGGTGAAACGGCTCCGGTATTGTCAAAAAATGCTTCGTCCTTTGGGTCGTCGCTTAGCAACCCAGAGGATTCATCCACATTTAATTGAAACAGAGGTGCCTGATCTGCCTTTTTGCGACCGGTGGGTGCGGCCTGAAAAGGATAGCAACGTAAAGCTGAGGGCACATAGGCGGCAAGCCACCGGCCCGCCTGCGATACAAATGGGGTAGGCCTATCTTTGAGAACGGACAATATACCGGTTGGCTCATAACCTCTGGCTGTTTTCTTGAACAAAATGGGAAAAGTGGTGGCCGCTTGTTGAGCTTCTTGAAAGACAATTGCGCATTCAGCGCGATTGGCCGCGAATTGGTAAGACATGAAACGTGTCCAGTAACGCCGCCCATGCCGGGAAAAGGTGACTGGAACCAGGCCATTCTGCGCCATTTTTACCCCGTGATTTGGGTGACTGCCGCCAGAAACGGCGGCAGCCGAATTTCTGATCAGGCTGTGGCCCCGGTGGGGTCGGTGTGCAGGATGTTGTCCGCACTCAGACCGCTTAGGTCATCCAATCCGGAGAATTGCGCCACGGTTTCAACTGTTGCAGAGTTCGGGGCGGTATAGTCGACTTTGACCAGCACACTGTCGGTCCCATCCGTCGCCATCACGTAAATCTCGTCGCCAGCTTGAATTCCAGTCAGGCTTTCAACGGCAGTTTCGATCGTGTTCTCAGACAGGTCGCCCAGTACCGTAGTCAGACCGACGACCCCGGTATCTGCGCCGATCGCGTCACCGACGGCCAGTGTCTCGACATCGGTGCCATCTCCGCGAAGTGTTCCGAAGCTTAGGCCACTGAATATAACGGCATCGGACACTTCGGCTGCGGTGCCAATCGTAAAGCCTGTCACTGTATCGACACCGTTTGCAGCTGGATCAGCTTCGAAGATGATGACGTCGCGCCCAGCGTCCGAAACGTCAATCGCATCATCACCGTCTTGACCGCGGATAAAATTATCCAAACCAGAGGCTACCAAGGTGTCGTCACCGCTAGTGCCAATCTGGTAGACGCTTGGACCGCCATCCGGGGTCGTGATAGTCAACTCGATGGGCTGATTTGGGTCAACAACGGTCATCTCGAATGTAACCAGAGGCTGGTTCAGATCCGTGAAGGTGGTTGCTGCACCGGCAAAGCGGATCACGTTCCCTCCGATCGGGTTGGACACGAAGAAATCGAATGCCCCGTTGCCCACATCCGACCCAGTGTCGAAGGTTACGACGGATGGGTCAAAGCCCAGCTCTGCCGTCATGGCAAGACCGCTTGAGATATCCCGATCCGCACCTGCGTAGATCTCGAATGTCACGGTGTTTCCACTGATTCCGGCCTGTGTGATGACATAGGCGGCTGGTTCATGGGCCGTATTGTCATCGTTTGCGGTCAGGGGGTCCGGACCGCCGGTAACAGTTGCGTCGGCGGCGAAATCAAGGTCGTCACCTGCGTTAATCCCCGAGAAATCCGAGGCAGGAACAGCTAGAGACCAGCTTCCATCTGCGGCGACCGTCGCAGAACCGACGGGGCTGCCATTCAGGGTGACGTCCACCGCCTGACCTGCACTTAATCCGGCAGATGTGCCCGATACGGTTACACCTGACGCCTGCGCGTCGGCCAACGACACAGCGCCGTTTGAACCGACAGGGTTCATGGTCAATACCGGCCGGAGGTCAGTGGTCAATGTGATGGTCGCCGAAGTGGCCGGGTTTCCGGCCTGATCGGTTACGCTGGCTGAAATCGGATAGCCCGTACTGTCTGCAAGGCCTGCCAAATCAGCGGAAGGGACGGTTGCGGTCCAGGAACCACCCGACGCGGTGCCGGTATATGTTTGGCCATTCAGGCTGACGGAAACGGTTTGCCCATCCTCGGCACTGGTCGTGCCCGAGATCATGAGGTCGCTGCCTTGCTCGGTCACGTCCAATTCGGTTCCAACCGGCAAGGGGTCGAGAGTCACTGTCGGAACAGTGAAATCAGTGGCAAAGCTTGTGGTGTCCTGCGCGCTGTTGCCTGCCGCGTCGGTTACCGAAGCATCGACATCATATGATACGCCATCCTGCAATGCGCTAAGATCTGCAGCCGAGGCTGTATAGCTCCAACTGCCGCTATTGACCGTAGCGGTGCCCGTGACATCCACGGTTCCGTCGGGTCGGGCGATTTCGACCGTGACAACCGTGCCGTCTGCGGCGTCAGAGGTACCGCTGACAGTCAGGTCTGTGCCTTGTTCCACGGCATTCATGACGGCGCCATCCGACAGGCCTGTGACGCTGATCGAAGGGGCGGTAAAGTCTGTATCAAAGCTGTTGCTGGCCTGGATCGCCGGATTTCCCGCCGCGTCGGACACGTCTGCCGTGACCGGAATGGTGACACCGTCAGACAAGGCGGCAAGATCCGCCGCAGGAACAGTGACAGACCATGCGCCACCCGAGGCCACCCCGGTATAGGTTTGACCGTTCATCGAAACCGTCACGAGCTGACCATCTTCGGCCGTGGTCGAACCGGTGATGGTCAAGTCTGTTCCCTGCTCGGTCGCGTTCAAAACAGCACCATCCGAAAAGCTGTCAATTGACAGGGTCGGGGCGGTGGCATCTTTGGCAAGTGGTACACTGGCTTGTGGTGCTGCCAGCCCATTGGTATCGGAAACATCGGCAGTCACCGCAAAGCTTCCTCCGTCAGCCAGGGATGCCAAGTCAGCGGCCGGCACTGTCACGCTCCAACTCCCGCCCGAGACCGTGTCTGTATAAGTTTGGCCGTTCAAGGTAACGGTGACCTGCTGGCCGTCTTCAACATTGGCCGTCGATCCCGAGATTGTCAGATCGGACCCAACCTCAACCGCGTTGAGAAGCCCGCCAACGGATAGCGGAGAAACGGAGATAGACGGGCCCGTCAAATCAACAGGAACAGAAGCCGAAGCCGGGACCGAAATGTTGCCGGCGGCATCGCTGACCGTGACATTGACGGTTGCCGGAACACCCGTCGATAGCCCGGTCAGATCGGCGCTTGGAACTGTTACGCTCCATGCGCCACCCGTGGCCGTGGTTGAATATGTTTGACCGTCAAATGTGACGGAAACCGTCTGACCGTCGACGGCTGTGGTTGACCCTGTCAGGGTCAGGTCGGCGCTGACATCGATCAATTCGATAGACCCGCCGGCAACAGGGTCCAGAGTAATCGTCGGAGCGGTAAAGTCTGTATCAAAGCTGGCATCGGCTTGTGTTGCCGAGTTGCCTGCCTGATCGTTGACATCTGCGGTGACCGCAATCGTGGCACCGTCCGGCAGGGTCGCCAGATTGGCGGCAGGGACCGATACGCTCCATTGTCCGCCAGCAACAGTACCGGTGAAGGGTTGTCCGTTGATCGTGACGACTACGGTTTGCCCGTCCTGGGCGTTCGTTGTCCCGACTACGTTGAGATCGGTGGTCTGTTCCGAGGCATTCATCACCGCCCCGTCCGAAAACCCTGTAATGGTCAGGGTCGGTGGGATGGTATCCACGGCAAATGTCACTGTTTCTGCTGACAATTCCGTGCCCTCGGCGTCGAGATTGCGGACCGTTACGGTTTGCACGCCCTGTGGCAAGGTTGCGGCCTCGGCAGGAGTCAGTGAAAGGCTCCAGCTTCCGTCATCTTCGGGGGTTACGGTTTTGGTGAGCGATCCGATCGTCACTTCAACAGTTTCAGTACCCTCTGGTGCAGTCAGTCCAGTGCGTGCCGTGCTTAGCATATCGCCCTGCGAACCTGCCAAGTTGAGAACCGGATAGCTGGGTGTCGGTGCAGGCGCAGGTGCAGGTGACGGCGCGGTATCGTCGTCTCCGCCACCACCGCCGCCGCCCCCGACAGCCGCTGCAGCACCCGCCAAACCAAGACCACCCAGCGCCGCGGTTGCGCCGCTAAGACCTCCTGCCGCTGCGGCGCCTCCGGCCTCTGCCAGGCTGAACTGGGCAATCTCGGACACGGCGTCTTCGGCGATCATGATTGCGCCACTATCAAGCACCTGTACGTTTTCGGCGGCGACAACCATCTTGCGACCATCGGCCAATTTCAAAAGAACGTCGCCATTGTCCAACAGCTTGACGGATCTTACGCCAGGAATCGTTTCCGCGAATTGGAACGCATAAAGCTCTTCGATTGTGGCCTGCGCCAGGGCGGGCAGCGCGAGAATCGTTGACCCGAGCCCGCCAAAAATGCCACGTCCGGCCCAACGGCGCATCTTGCCGTCAATCCACTGGCGGATGTGTCGCTTGCGTTCGGTATCAGGCTGAGCATCGGCCGGGTTGATCTTGGATTCAGGTTCTTTGGTCATCTTGCCCTCACATGTGGTTTCCGCATCCGCTCGAAGGATCCAGGCCTTGTTCATCTGTCTTTCTCTTCGGTGACTCATGCGGCCGGACCAGAAAAAATTGAGTTAAACTGAAGCCGAACTCCTCGTTTTCTCCACATTCCAGCTTTGGTTTCGGACTGGGCATCGGATCATCCTGTAATCGGTGCCGGGTGTGGCGTGGGGTGATTGGATATGATGCTTCAGTTCAAAGGAGTGGTTGCAACGGGGAGCACAGCGCTCGATTCAGGTATCGGCCATACGGCTTTAAAAACGCTTAATGACGTCACGTATCTGTACAGCGTGACCGGTCCGGGCGGCGGTATCGCGGTTTGGAAGCTGGTCGAAGGTGCGCTGCCGCAATTGCAAGACACCGAATATTTCAGTGGAACGATCACGTTTCAGGTTGGCGATATCGGTATGCCTGTAACGCTGGCCGGAGACGATCAGCTTGTTCTGGATGTACGTACGGCGACTGGATTGATCGGGTATGACCTGAACCCAAATGGAACCGTAGGCCCGCTTCAGGAAACGGGGACACTGACCGGCGGTGGAGATATCTCGGCCCTAGTGCAGTTCGGCGATATCCTGACCATCGCGCACGAATCGACAGGGCAGATTGCAACCTATACTGTGAACGGGGACGGCACATTGAGCCTGTCGGCGTCGATCGCGGGGCAGGCTGATTCGATGCAAGTTCTGCAAGCCGGGGCGGATCATTTCGTGATTGCAGCCGACGCGACCACCGGCACGATCAGCACCTACAATGTCGATCAAAACACCGGTGTGCTGACAGTGGTCGACAACAGCGACGCGCTAGCGACTTTAGGGATTGCTTCACCGACGGCGGTCGAAGTGGTGCAAGCCTATGGCCAATCCTGGGTCGTTGTGGCGGGGGCAGGCAGCAACTCGCTGAGCGTTATGGAGTTAGCGGGTGACGGGCGATTGATCCCCACGGATCATGTTTTGGATTCCTTGCATACACGGTTCGAAACGGTTCAGGATTTAGCCGTGATCGAGTCTGACGGGCATGTGTTTGTTGTTGCTGGTGGCGGCGATGATGGCGTTTCCCTTTTCACGCTGACACCAGGCGGGCAATTGGTGCATCAGGACAGCTTTGCCGACACTATTCATAGCGGGTTGCAGAATGTCGAAACATTGAGTGTTGCCCATGTCGGGGACGAGCTTCAGATTCTTGTCGGCGCGCAACAGGATGAAGGCTTGACGCAACTCAGCGTTTCGATTGCGGATTTGGGCATCGTGCGCGATGGCTTTGGTACGGTGACGGGTACTGCACAGAATGACATGCTCAGCGGCAGTATCCTCGAAACAACCCTGATGGGTGGCGCAGGTGACGACATTCTGATCGCAGGTATAGGCGCAACAACCATGCATGGGGGTGCCGGCGCGGATATCTTTGTTATGCAATACGGCAGTGACCCCACAACAATTAACGGCTTTCAGGCCGGAACCGACCGGTTGGATTTATTCGACTATCCGCTGCTGCGCACGCCGGGGCAACTGATGTTCACAGCCACGGCGCAGGGGGCGCAGATCAAATTTCTCGATGAGGTCATCGTGATCAACTCTTCAACCGGAGGGCCCCTGACCAGCGCTGAAGTGTTTGGCGCGGGCTTTGGCGGGCCGGATCATATCCCCGTCGATTTTGGCGATTTTGGCGGGTTGGATCCTGGCAGCTCGGATGGAGTGCAGGGCACTGTGACTGTCAACTCTGAGGCCGCGAATCCGGGCCTGTCGGACGCTGAGATTCGATTTACACCGGATGGCGGCGGAACCATCAGCGTCAGGGCGGATGACGAGGGGCGGTTCGATCTGGATTTGCCGTCAGGCACCTTTGAGGGGGAGTTGGATATTATCAAAACCTATTCGACGGCCAGCTATGAGATCACGGCGTTGGATGCGTTGCAGGTTTTGCGCATGTCGGTCGGGTTGGACCTGACCTGGGGTCCGGCCACGCCCGAGAACCTGATCGCGGCCGATATTACACAGGACGGAATGGTCAATGCGTTGGATGCGCTGGCCATCTTGCAAATAGCCGTAGGTCTGCCCACCGCGCATGAAGCGGAATGGGTTTTCCTTGATGATGACACAGACCTGTCCGGGATTACCGAGAACAATGTCAGTTATGAAACCGGTGTCGATGTCACTGTGGTCGACAATGTGATTAGCACCGATATGACTTCGATCCTTCTGGGCAACCTCGAACCGGTCTGAAACCGCAGCCCATTATTCACGGAAAGCCCGGTTGAAATAGTCGGCCATGGGTTTGACCATATAGGACAAAGGGGTTCTTTCGTCGGTCTTGATCATGGTTTCCACCGGCATGCCCGGTAACAGGGCTTGCCCATTCAACCGCTCGATCTGATTGTCTTCGGGGGCGACCTCGGCGCGGTAGAATGTCTGACCAGTTACGTCATCAGTGAATGTATCCGCCGAGACGGTGACTACCCGCCCGTCAATCTCAGGCGTCTCTCGTTGATTGAAAGCCGTGAACCGTAACGCCACTGGTTGCCCAATATGCAATTGATCTACGTGGATCGCATCAACGCGCGCTGCCACCAGCAACGGCGTGTCTTGGGGTACAATATACATCATAGGCTCGGCTGGTTGAATCACCGATTGCAGGGCGAAAACCTGACTGCCATAGACCGTACCTGCAACGGGTGCGCGAATGTCCAACCTTGATAGCCGTTCTTCCAGAGAAAGACGTCGCTCAGCCAACTCAGCGATCTGCGTCTGAACGTCCCGCAGTTCGGTAATAGCCTCTTCCCGCCGCGTGGCCGTCAATTCGACAATCTCAATCTCGGTTGCTGAAATCTGACCTTTCAGGCGAGCCACAGCAGCTTCGAGTCTACCAATCTCACCCGTCAGGCTGGCCTCTTCCCGCTGCAAGGCGGACACGCGGCTGGCCTGAGTCAAACCGCGTTGTAACAGGTCTTGTTGGTCCTTCAGCTCGTTTTGAATCAGTTCCACCTGGCGACGCAAGGACACTAGCTGTGCCTCGGTTCCTTCGATTTCACTGTCGATCTGAACCCGCTGTTTGCCCAATTGTTGGGTCTGTTGGTCCAGTGTTTCCAGACGGGCCTCGAACAATCGTTGCTGACCGGCAATCAGTTCAGCGTCGATATCATCCTGCTTTTGAATCTCTTCAAGCAGAGCTGCCAAGGCTGGGGCATCGCCACCGTCGCGTTCGGCCACCAATCGGGCTCTACGTGCCAACAACTCAAACAGTTGAGATTCGACGATCGTTTTCTCCGAAGATAAAAACGTATCGTCCAAACGGACCAGCATGTCTCCGTTGGCGACTTCGTCACCGTCGCGCACGAAAATCTCGCCCACAACGCCACCATCAGGATGTTCCACTACCTGTCGGCTACTTTGAACCTCGATTGTTCCTTGCGATATGATCGCCCCGGCCAGTCGGGTTTGCACGGACCAGATGCCAAGCCCGCCAACCAAAATCAGCAAAGCCACAAAACCGACCAAGGCTGGTATCGTGATGTGCCACACCGGGCGCGTGTCTTTACCCGTCTTATCCTGCATCTTTTTTCACCTGACTGAGGCCGCGTTTGATGGCGCCAGCGTTTTGTACCATTGCACCCAGCACCTCATCCCGAGTGCCGGATTTCACAACTTGCCCGTTTTCGACAACGGCCAGATCGTCACATTCCGAAATTGCCTGAGGGCGGTGGGTCATGATGATGGTTGATTTTCCGGCCTCTTTCAGACCTCGAACAGCGGCGTTCAGCGCCTCGGTCCCATCGGCATCCAGGGCCGAGTTAGGCTCATCCAGAATCAACAGAACCGGGTTGCCGTAAAGGGCGCGGGCCAGTGCGATACGTTGCTTTTGCCCGCCCGACAATTGGCTGTCATTGCCTTCCAGAAATGTGTCATATCCTTTGCTCAATGACAGGATCAGATCATGCGCGTTGGCCATTTTTGCTGCGGCTACAACCGCGTCAGGATCGGGATTTTCCGACATGCGGGCAATGTTTTCAGCCACGGATCCGTTGAACAGAGTAACTTCCTGCGGCAGGTAACCAATATGCTGGCCCAGATCGTCGGGATCATATTGATCCAGTGTTGCACCACCCAACCGTATTTCCCCGGCGGCAGGTTGCCACAGGCCCAACAGGGCTTTGGCCAGCGTCGATTTCCCCGAGCCGCTTTTACCGATGACGCCAAGCGCTTTACCTGGTTCTAGCCGCAAAGCGACATTGCGCAGCGTCGGCTTGTCCGCACCCGGAGGAATGACAGTTAGGCTTTTTGCGGTCAGCCGGGCCTCGGGCACAGGCAGTTTGGTGCGAGGTTTTTCAGGTGGGGTCGCATCCAGAAACCGGTTAAGCGAACTCCAGGCCGTGCGGGCCCGTTCAACCATACCCCATTGGCCAACCGCCTGCTCAACGGGTGCCAGCGCCCGCCCCAACAAGATAGAGCCGGCAATCATCGCCCCTGGCGTTAGTTCGTTGCGCAGCACCAGCCAAGCGCCAAGCGCCAGCATGGCCGATTGCAAAAACAACCGCAGTGATTTGGTTAGCGAGGTAAAGCTGCCTGTCCAGTCACTGGCGGCTATGGTCTGACGCAGGGCATTGGTGCGCTGCCGCTGCCAGCGTTGGGTTATGTCCTCTTGCATGCCTTGCGATCGCACCACTTCGGCCGCTTGTCTTGCGTGTTCGGAAAACGCGTTGGCCTGGGCCGACGCCCTTTGTGCTGAAGCCACCTTGCTGTGGGTTAGCCACTGGTTCAACAAGGCGATCAGGATAAGCAAACTCCCGCCCGCCACGGCCAACCAGCCTAGCAACGGGTGAAACAAGAAGATTGCTGCCAGAAATACTGGTGTCCACGGAATATCCATCACCGCCAAAAGAACGGGCGAGGCACACAGGTTCTGAATCGACTCAAGATCGCGCAATGCCGTGGCCGGAGCGGACCGTGCTTGTGGAAAAAGTGATCGGCGCAGGGTGGCGTCGAACACACGTTCATCCAGTTCAGACTGGAACCGGGCACCGAATCTAGCCACGATTCTGCCGCGGGCAAAATCCAGCATCGCCATAAGGCCATATAGCAGGGCCACCAGCAAAAACAGTGCTGTCAGCGTTTCCACAGCGCGCGAGCCCAGGACCCGATCGTAAACCTGCAGCATGAACAAAGGCCCGGTCAGCATCAGAAGGTTAACGAAGATGCTGAACAGAAACGCCAGGGCCAGGAAGGTAATGCCCCGATTGCGCACATTTCGCAACTCATGGCGAGGCGGCAGTGTCATGCGGTTTTCAATATTCACGTACAGGGCCTTTAGTAACTGATTCTCTGCCAGACCAGAGTTTTGGCGATGGGCCGCATCTTAAACTATGGCACGACGGAGAAAATGCGAGAATTGGTGGATCGGCGAAAAGCTACTTGCAGTCAAGGCAAAGGACCGCTGGTGGGCGCGCATACGCTCATGCCCATATCATACTGGGTTCAGTTGCCGCGCCGCTAAAGGACCGAGCTACTTGAGACCCCGCGGCAGTCGGACCGTCAAGATACCGCCGCGCATTTCGCATATCGGACGACCCTTTGTCGCCAATGTTCGGTTCCTGAGGTTGCTTTAATTGGTGGGTTCAAGCGTCTCACTCTGCTGTGCCAATTCGTTGACGACGTCGAACAAGGCCTTTTCGAACAGCGGCAGAGTTTTGGACCCTGTTTCGGAAACCGGATAAAGCAGCCCAAAGGTCATCCACCGCTCTGGGGCCACGGGAACAAGCGTAAGGTTTGCGAACGCGACCTGAGCGGCCACCAATTCATCCGCGATCGTGACACCCGCGCCCTCTCCCACCAGCGCGCAAGCCAGCTGCGAGGCGGCGACTTCGCAGGTTTGTCTGGGCGTCACACCGGCGGAACGAAAGAAGTCGTCCAGTTGATCCCGCAACAGCAGACCATGCATCAGACGTATAACGGGTTCCCCGGCAAGATCATCCGCCGTCAAATGACTTCGGGATGAAAGCGGATGGCCTGCGGGCAAAACCGCCTGCGCTTTTACTCGGAAGAGGGGTTTGGAGACGATGCCGGGATGATCGACGGGCAACGCCCCAATTCCAATATCGTATTCCCGCCCGGCCAGCCATTTTCCCGCCTCGCGTCTTGCCCGGACATCCAGGTTTACATTGGTGCTGGGGTTCTCTTGCATGAACCGTGCCACCGCAGGCGCGGACAGGGATTGTGCAATCCGGGGCATCGTCACAATGCGGAGCGTTTCGGTGCGCCCCGCTTTGATCTCGGCTGCGATGCGCGGAACTTCGTCAAGATTGTCCAGAATCCTGCCGGCCTCTTTGTAAAAGGCCAACCCTTCCGGCGTCGGTGTCAGGTTGCGGCCACTGCGATCAAAAAGCGTCAATTTCAGCTCGGCCTCAAGCCCGGTGATCAAACGGCTGACAGCAGGTTGGCTGAGATGGAGAATCTTAGAGGCGGCGACAAGGGATCCTTCGGATAAAGTAGCGCGAAACGCGCGCAGGGCTTTAATATTCATCCTTCTACTCTTTCATAATTTGCAAGAGTAGATAACACCTTTGCATTTTTTACAATTGAAGAAATCGCGTAATTTGATCCCAAGTGAAATTGGGAGGTTACTCATGAAACGCAGAACTCTTCTTGGTGTTGCCATCGCAGCAATTACCGTCACCGCCACAGCTACAGCAAGCTTTGCCGCGGATTGGCCGAAACGCCCGATCAACCTTGTTGTCCCCTACAAGGCGGGTGGCGGCACAGATGCTTATGCGCGCGCTATTTCGGCCGCTGCCGAAGGTATTCTGGACGTGCCTGTGGTAGTTGTGAATAAACCCGGTTCGGGTGGTTTGAACGGTGCCAATGCAGTCGTTGGCGCGCGTCCTGACGGGTACACTATGATGATGACGTCGGGGGGGTCGTTCCTGCTGTCGACCATGACCCGCGATACTGAGATCGACGCGCTGGAAAGCTTTGACTTCGTGGCACAGGTTGGCCAGTTGCAGACCTCATTGATGGTTCCGGTCAACAGCCCCTTTCAATCCGTTCAGGACGTGATCGATGCCGCCAAGGCCAACCCCGGCCAATTGCGGTGGGCTCATTCGGGCCGCGGTGGTTTCCATCACGTTGGCGGCATGGGTTTTTTGGCCAATAACGGTATCGAAGCTCAGGATGTGCCGTTCAAAGGGGGCGGGCCGACCCGTGCCGCGTTGATCGGTGAACAGGCTGATTTCGGCTTCCTTGGAGTTCAGCAACTGGCAGGTTTTGAAGAACAACTGCGCGCGCTGGCGGTCAACAGTCAGGAGCGTGACGGCATTATGATTGAGGTGCCCGCTTTTGGGGAGCTGGGTATTCCATTTGCTGCAGTATCCTCGCCAGTAATCGTGTTTGCTCCGAAAGGGACGCCTGCAGAGGTGGTCGCCGCGATGGAGGCCGCGCTCGAACAGATCGCTGCCAAGCCGGAATTCGCCGAACTTCTCGCCTCACGCGGGACCGGCCCGGTCTATCAGAGCGGTGCGGAGGCCAAGGCGGCGCTTTCGGCGATGAAAGAAGACGCCACCCCCTTGGTTGAAAGCCTGACCAACTAAAGCTCCTGGGGCCGGCGGATCATCCCCCGGCCCAATTCTAACGACGGAAAATAGAGAGGATCGTCATGCGTGCCTATGCAGAAGGTCTAGTGCTTGCCCTCATTTCGATTTTTGCAATCTGGGGCGCCTGGCAGGTGCCTGCGGCATCTCCAGGGGATACATGGGCCGGGATTGTGCCGTTCTCTGCCGCAGTTGCCCTGCTGTTTCTCTCGGGCCTTATGCTGGCGGGTGCAGCACGTCAGACGACGGGTGGAGCGAGCCACGCACAAGATAATGGCGCGGCCTTGCAGATCATTGGCTTGTTCATCATTGCTCTGATCTATCAACAATCCTTCCGCTGGTTCGGTTACTTACTGCCAACGGCCATTGTCGCACCACTTGTCCTTTACTTTTTCGGTGTGCGCAGCCGGATCGGGCTGGCCGTGTCTGTCATCCTTTGCCCGCTGATCTTCCATCTCATCTTTTTTGTCCTGCTCGGCGTCTACCCTCCCTATGGCGAGGTTTTCGATCTGCTGAGCTGGATTCAGGGGTAATCCACTATGGAAATCTTTCCCGCACTTCTTTCGGTTATCACAGACCCCACGCTGCTGTTTGCAATTGTCCTTGCTGCGGTTGTTGGCATGATCGTGGGTGCCACGCCCGGCCTCACGGCATCGGCTGCGATTGCCATGCTGTTGCCCATTACCTTTTACATGTCGCCGATTTTTGCGCTCGCCTTTCTTTATGTGATCGGAAAATCCGGCCGCTATGGCGGGTCGATTGCGGCGATCCTGTTCAATACGCCCGGTACTGCGGCCAGCGCGGCGACCCAGATTGACGGCTATCCGCTGGCACGCGCCGGCAAGGCGGGCAAAGCGATGAAGGTGGCGACAATCTCATCGATCATCGGGGATTTGATGGGTGACATTCTTTTGGTCATTGGCGTCGGCTTCATTGCGGCCATTGCCCTGAAACTGGGCCCGCCGGAAACCTTCGCCATCTATTTTGCAGCCTTTGTGGTGATTGGATCGGTCATCGGAAACTCCATCGTCAAAGGGTTGGCGTCGGCGCTGATGGGTATCCTGATTGCAATGGTCGGACTGGACCCGATCTCAAGCGAAGAACGCTATACGTTCGGCTCATTCGAGCTGTCCAACGGCATCGGTCTTGTGCCGCTGATGATCGGCGTATTCGTTCTGGGTGAGGTCTTTGCACAGCTTGAAACCCGGCGCAAAGCCACGGGTGACACCAAAGAGAACGAAAGCACGGCGGACGGAAACACTCTGACATGGGAAGAGTACAAACCCTGCCTGCCGCACGCTTTCCGAGGCGGGTTCATCGGTGCGGGCATCGGTGTTCTGCCTGGACTGGGTTCAGCCATTGCCGCGTTCATCTCATACGGTGAAGGCAAGCGCCGCGCCAAAAACCCGGAAATGTGGGGCAAGGGCGCGATGGAAGGCGTGGCCGCGCCCGAGGCCGCCAATAACGCGGTTTCCGGCCCATCAATGGCACCTCTGTTGACGCTTGGTATTCCGGGTTCAACCATCGGTGCAATCCTGCTGGGTGTATTCCTGATCCACGGCATTCAGGTTGGCCCGACCCTGTTCCTGACGGATAAGGAACTGGTCTATAAACTGTTCGCCTGTGGAATGCTTGGCATTCTTGCCTACGGTCTGATCGGCTATTTCGGGGCTACGCAGGTTGCGCGGTTGATCCTGAAGATACCGACCAATGTTCTTTATCCGCTGATCTTTCTGACCTCGTTTGTGGCTGCCTATTCCGCACGTGGGTCGATGTTTGATGTGACCGTCATGACAGTTGCAGGTTTCGCCGGTTGGCTGATGCGCAAATTTGATTTCAATGTTGCCGCATTCGTCATCTCTTTTGTGTTGGCCAAAGGCGCGGAAGAAACCTTTCGCCAGTCGTTGCTGATGTCCGAAGGTGGGGCGTTGGTCTTTGTGGAACGCCCCATCGCGCTTGCGTTCCTGCTGGTCGGGCTTGCGGCGATGGCATTCCGAATTCGCGGTATCGTCAAGGAACGCCGGATCGCACAAGGAGGGCTTGGAGATGCTTGATTATGGTATCTACCGGGATTGTTTTTCCAGCGCCGACATGCGGTCCATCTGGTCGGAACATACAGTCATCTCGGCCTGGTTGCGCGTGGAGCAGGTGCTTGCCGAGCATCAGGCAATGGCCAACGTGATCCCAGCTGAGGCGGCGAAGGCAATAAATTCCCTGTCAATCTGCGACCTTAACAAGCCCGATCTGCAAGAGGAAATGATGTTTGTCGGTCGCCCGATTGTCGGATTGGTCAAACAGATGCGCACCCTCCTTCCGGAATACGCCGCCTATGTGCATTTCCGTGCTACCACGCAGGACATTATGGATACTGCGATGGCTTTGCAGATGAAGCTGGGGCTAGAGTTTGTTCAAGACGCTCTGGATGGCGTTATCGCGGCCATTGATCATCATATTTCTTCTCATCCCGACACAATGATGATGGGTCGCACAAACGGGCAATTCGCAGTGCCGATTCAGCTGGCCACAAAGTTATTGGTTTGGCGATCGGAACTTGAACGCCGTTCACAGGCGCTGAAAGATGCGTCAGGACGTGGGTTGAATGTCCAGATTGGTGGACCTGTTGGCGATTTGCGTGGCTATGAAAACGGGACCGGTCAGCGCATCAAAAATGGTATCGCCGCATCTCTTGGACTGAATGTGGTCGAGCCTCATTGGCAGAATGCGCGGGACGGGGTGGCTGACATCATCACTGCCCTAGGTGCGCTGTGCGGGACGCTTTGTAAAATTGCACATAACGTCAATCAGTTGTCGTCGTCTGACATCGGAGAATTCCTTGAGGTTCAGGAACCTGGTCAAGGCGCGTCTTCCGCGATGGCCCACAAACGAAACCAACGTGCATCGGAATTCGGCGAAGCCGTAGCCCGCCTTGGGCGCCAACGCGCCGAGCAAATAGGCGAACTGACCCTGCATGAACACGAACGATCAGGTGGCGTTTGGATTGCTGAATGGGTGACGGTGCCCGAGACGTTTCTTCTGACCTCGGGCGCATTACAGTGGTTGGAACGGATGTTGAAAAACTTGGTTTTTGATACGGGCGCGATGAGCAGATCGCTCTCGGCCAAACTTATTGCCGAACAGCAAACGCATCATTAATAGAGACGCGGTTGCACCGTTTAGATCTGTTAGTCTGTTAGGTGATATTGGTCGGAGTGAGAGGATTCGAACCTCCGACCCCTGCCTCCCGAAGACAGTGCTCTACCAGGCTGAGCTACACTCCGACCGTGGCGCGTGATCTATACCCGAGGAATCGGATGTGCAAGGGGATTATGGGGCCAAATGCAGGAATTCGTGCCCAGCAGAAACTGTCCTTTGCGCCACCGCTGCATTAGCAATTAGGGTAGGGGATCCGTGCGGTACAGCCGGATTTTCGTGCCACCGTGATCGACGACTGGCCCGGCAGGGAGCAAAGGCAAGCGCGTGGCCCGGGCTAGTGATTGATTGCTGGTCACTATACCCACCCGCCAGCCGCTGAACCGCGACATCAGAACCTTGCCCAGGCTGCCGTACAGAGAGCGCAGGCGTTTCTCGTCCCCGATTCTTGCACCATAGGGCGGGTTGACGATGACCAGACCCGTGGGGCCCGGTGGCGGCTTAATGTCACTGACCGACCGGCACTGAAACCGGGTGTGTGCGGCAACCCCAGCTCGATCGGCATTGGTGGCGGCGGCCTCGGCGGCCCCGGCATTCCGGTCCGAGCCGTAAAAGACAGTGTCCAAGTTTACCGGCGGTCCGTCTTTGCGCAGTTCGGCCCAAGCGCGCGAATCGAATCCGTGCAGGTCTTCGAAGGCAAAACGGCGGGAACGGCCCGGATTTAGCCCGGCTGCGATCTCGGCCGCTTCGATAACGAAAGTACCCGAACCGCACATCGGGTCCAGAACAGCCTCAGCTCCGTCGAAACCACATTCGCGCAAAAACATCGCAGCCATGGTTTCGCGCATCGGGGCCTTGGCCACCGCCGGTTTGTGGCCACGCTTATGCAAGGGTTCTCCTGAGGTGTCGACCGAGAAGGTGCAAATGTCTTTTTCGATGCGCAGCAACACGCGCAGCCCAGCGTCGGATGAAATCGGCGCGCCCAGCGTTTCGGTGATTGCCCGCTCGACTCTTTGGCGGGCGGCCCCGGCATGATAGATGCGGGATTTCCGGCTTGTCGCCTCAACCTTGACCGGGATGTCGGCACGCAGAAAATCGGACCAGGGGAACTTGCGCGCCCGCTTGTCGAGCTGCGCCAAATGTACTGCCGGAAATGTGCCCATCCGGACCAGTACTTTGTTTGCACCGCGCAGACACAGGTTTGCTCGCCAAACCTCGGGCCAACCGCCATGGCAGCTTATCCCGCCGGGCACAATTTTGGCATCTGCGAATCCCTTTTCGACGGCTTCGGCCTGCAAAGGCGCCTCAAGCCCGGGGGTGGCCACCAGAAAAATCTCAAATTCGCGCGTCTGTTCCATTGGGCGTGCTTACACTGGAAGGGCACTGGGCGCGACCAGCAATTTTTGGGCGCTAAAATGGAAACATTTCAAAGGAAAGTGAAAATCATTGTGTGATTTTGGCGGCAACGGGTTTGCTTTTAGCATCATCCCCGCGTAAAGGAGCCCAAATCGGAAGTACGCCCGCGGAATTTGGACGCATTTCGACGCTTTTGCGACGACTGTTAAAAAATCCTGCGTTATTGTCCGACACTGTTAAAGTGTTGGTCTAACCGGCGCAGATAAAGAGGCTTGGAAGACAGTAGCAACATGCAAACTTTCAAACTGAAAAAAGGGTTGGAGCTGCCGGTGCAAGGCGCGCCGGATCAAACCATCCAGCCGGGACCTGAATTTAAAACCGTTGGGGTATTGGGCGGGGATTACCTGGGCCTGAAACCGCGCATGCTGGTGCAGGAAGGTGACGCGGTTCAGCGCGGTACGCCGTTGTTCTGCCACAAGGATGCGCCCGAGGCGATGATGGTCGCCCCGCTGAGTGGTAAGATCGTGGCAATCAATCGCGGTGCGCGCCGTGTATTGCAGAGCGTCGTGATCGAGGTTTCGGACCCGAACGATACAGGGATTGATTTCTCGGGTGTGGGCAATGCGGACAGTGCCGAAGGCGTGACGGAAAAGCTGTGCGCGGCCGGTCTTTGGACCGCCTTCCGTACCCGGCCCTATTCGAAATTGCCGATGCCGGGTACCACTCCGGCCGCGATTTTCGTCACCGCCATGGACAGTGAACCGTTGGCGGCAGACGCGGCCGTAATCATTGCCGATGCCGGTGAGGCCTTTGCAGCCGGTTTGGCCGCAATAACCAAGCTGACCGAAGGCAAGACCTATCTGTGCCACAAGGAAGGCGACGCCATTCCGGGCGCGGAAGTGCCGGGGGTCGAAGCTGCGGCTTTCTCGGGCCCGCATCCCGCCGGATTGGCCGGGACGCATATTCATTTCCTTGAACCCCTGGCGGGGGATAAGCAGGTCTGGACCATCGGTTATCAGGACGTGATCGCCATTGGTCGCTTGATGCAGTCCGGTCATCTGGATCCGAACATCGTGATCGCACTCAGCGGCCCGGGCGCGCGTCAGCCGCGTCTGATCCGCACCGTCATGGGTGCTTCGACCGACGATTTGACCAACGGCGAGATCGACGTGGACGGCACTCCGCGCATCATTTCGGGGTCGATCCTGTCAGGTACGCAGGCTGAAGGACCAACCGCATATCTGGGACGTTTCGCGCGTCAGATCAGCATCATCCGCGAAGATCACGACCAAATTCCGATGGGCTGGATTCGTCCGATGCCGTCGAAATACTCAGTTCAACCGGTGCTGGGCTCGGCATTTTCGCACAAACTTTATAAGTTCACCAGCAACCTGAACGGCGGTCGCCGCGCGATGGTGCCGACCGGTGTGTTTGAGCGGCTGATGCCGCAGGATTATCTGCCAACACAACTGCTGCGCGCGCTGCTGGTGATGGATACTGACAGCGCCCAAGCGTTGGGTGCGATGGAGTTGGACGAAGAGGATCTGGGCCTTGTCGGCTTTGCCTGTCCGGCAAAATATGAATACGGGCTGGCGCTGCGCGACTGCCTGACCAAGATTGAAAAGGAGGGCTGATCCAAATGGGTTTGCGCAGCTTCTTCGATCGGATCGAGCCGAACTTTACCAAAGGCGGCAAGTACGAGAAGTATTTCCCCATCTACGAGATGGTGGAAAGCTTTATCTACACTCCGAAATCCGTCACCACCGTCGCCCCGCACGCGCGGTCCTACATAGATATGAAGCGGATCATGACTTATGTCGTGATCGCGACGATCCCCTGTATCCTGTGGGGGATGTGGAATACCGGTTATCAGGCTAACAGCGCAATTGCAGCCCTTGGCCCGGATGCGGCAACTGGCTGGCGTATCGCCATCCTGCAGGCATTTGGCATCTCGCTGGACCCGTCCAGCATCTTCGCCAACGTGATGCACGGATTGATGTACTTCTTGCCGATTTACATCGTCACACTGGTTGCAGGCGGTATTTTCGAGGTGATCTTCGCCACCGTGCGTGGGCACGAAGTCAATGAAGGTTTCCTCGTAACCTCAATGCTTTACACGCTTATCATGCCCGCATCCGCCCCGCTGTGGCAGGTGGCTCTAGGCATCATCTTCGGTGTGGTCATCGGCAAAGAGGTGTTTGGCGGCACCGGTAAGAACTTTCTTAATCCTGCGCTGGTCGGGCGTGCCTTCCTGTATTTCGCCTATCCGGCGAATATGTCGGGTGACACAGTCTGGACCCCAGTTGACGGTTTTTCAGGTGCAACTGCGCTGTCGGTTTCAGCATCCGAAGGCTATCAGGCGCTGGCAGCCGAAGGTCTGACCTGGTGGAATGCCTTCATGGGCTTCATGCAGGGCAGCTTTGGCGAAACTTCCACACTGGCCTGTCTGATTGGCCTGGGCTTCCTGTTGGTGACACGTATTGCGAACTTCCGCCTGATCGTTGGCTGTCTGGGGGGCATGATCGTCTTTTCCCTGCTGCTGAACCTGATCGGTTCGGACACTAACCCGATGTTTGCAATGCCGTGGTACTGGCACCTGGTCGTTGGTGGCTATGCCTTTGGTCTGGCCTTCATGGTCACCGAACCGGTTTCGGCCAGCCACACCAATCTGGGCCGCTACATCTATGGCGCGCTGATCGGTGTCATGGTTGTGATGATCCGTGTGATTAACCCGGCTTTCCCCGAAGGCATGATGCTGGCCATTCTGTTCGGCAACGTCTTTGCACCGCTGATCGATTATTTCGTCGTTCAGGCCAACATCAAACGGAGGGCGCGTCGCCATGTCTGATACGCAATCCCCAGACAATAACGAGGCACCCAAGGGGGCGATTGCCAAGTTCCTGGCAGCCTCGCCGGATTCGGTCGGCAAGACGATCTTTATCGCCGTCGCTGTCTGCCTTGTCGCCTCGATGGTCGTGTCCTCGGCTGCTGTAAGTCTGCGCCCCGTGCAAGAAGCGAACAAGCTGAAGGACAAACAGGTCAACGTCCTGCAGGTCGCGGGTGTTTATGAACCCGGCGTCGACGTGACCGAAGCCTTCGCCGCGTTTGAGCCGCATGTTGTGGAACTGTCCACCGGCGAATTCGTCGATGACCAGTTTGATCCGGCCACCTTTGACGACATCGCAGCCGCAAGTGATCCTGAGTTGAGCGTTGCGCTGGACGACGACCCGGCCGGGATCGGCCGCAAAGCTAAGTATCGTGTGATTTACCTGCTGCGTGATGATGCGGGTGATCTGGATAAGGTGATCCTGCCGCTGCACGGCTATGGTCTGTGGTCCACGCTCTATGGTTTTATCGCGCTAGAAAACAACGGCAACGATATCTACGGCCTGCAATTCTATCAGCATGGTGAAACGCCGGGCCTTGGGGCCGAGGTGGACAACCCCCGCTGGAAAGCGTTGTGGAGCGGCAAGAAACTGCGTGATGACGCGGGTGATCTGCAGATTACCGTTGCGAAATCGCAACCGGCAGCTGGCCCCGACTTTTACGTCGACGCGCTGGCCGGTGCCACACTGACCTCGGTTGGTGTCGATAACCTGGTGAAATTCTGGATGGGTGATGCGGGCTTCGCTCCGTTCCTGGCCAAACTGCAAGCAGGAGAGATTTGATGTCCCAGACCAAGAAAGAAATGCTGGTCGACCCGCTTGTCGACAACAACCCGATTACCCTGCAGGTGCTTGGCATCTGTTCGGCTTTGGCGGTGACCTCGTCACTGCAGGTGTCGTTCGTGATGGCACTGGCGGTGACCTTCGTGACATCGTTCTCGTCCTTCTTTATCTCGTGCCTGCGCAACCAGATCCCCAGCTCGATCCGGATCATCGTGCAGATGGTGATCATCGCCTCGCTGGTGATCTTGGTGGATCAAGTTCTCAAGGCCTATGCCTTTGAGATTTCGAAAACCCTGTCGGTGTTTGTCGGTCTGATCATCACCAACTGTATCGTGATGGGCCGCGCCGAGGCGTTTGCGATGAAGAACCCTCCGGTCGCATCGTTCATCGATGGATTGGGCAACGGGATGGGCTATGGCCTGATCCTGCTGCTGGTCGGTTTCTTCCGCGAATTGTTCGGGGCGGGGTCGCTGTTTGGCGTGACCATTCTGCAAACCGTCAACAATGGTGGCTGGTATGTGCCCAACGGCATGCTGCTGCTGCCGCCATCGGCGTTCTTCATCATAGGTCTGATCATCTGGGCCTTCCGCACGTGGAAGCCAAGCCAGGTTGAAGAACGTGAATACAAAATTCAGCAGGTAGAGGCCCACTAATGGAAGGTCTGATTTCATTGGCCGTAAAGGCCATATTTGTCGAAAACCTTGCGCTAAGCTTCTTCCTGGGGATGTGTACCTTCATCGCCGTTTCCAAGAAGATTTCGACCGCGCTGGGTCTGGGCATTTCGGTGATGCTGGTTCAGGCGATCACCGTGCCCACCAACAACCTGTTGCTGACTTATCTGCTGAAACCGGGCGCGCTGGCCTGGGCCGGGTTCCCGGATGTGGACCTGACCTTTCTTGGCCTTATCTCGTATATCGGTGTGATCGCGGCGATGGTGCAGATCCTCGAGATGATCTTGGATAAGTATTTTCCGCCGCTCTACAACGCGCTGGGGATCTTCCTGCCGCTGATCACGGTGAACTGCGCAATTCTGGGTGGTTCGCTGTTCATGGTGGAACGCGACTATAACTTTGCCGAAGCCGCGACCTATGGTCTGTCTTCGGGCTTTGGCTGGGCGCTGGCGATCACCGCGATGGCAGGGGTTCGGGAAAAGCTGAAATATTCGGATATTCCTGACGGCCTGCAGGGTCTGGGGATCACCTTCATCACCGCAGGACTGATGGCGCTGGCCTTTATGTCCTTCTCGGGCGTGAAACTTTAAGGAGGGACGAATGGAAACTTTTAGCCTTGGCGTCGTCCTCTTTACCCTGATCGTTATCGCGCTGGTAACGATCATTCTGGCGGCACGCTCCAGACTTGTATCCACCGGTGATGTGAACATCACTATCAATGGCGAAAAAACCATCTCGGTGCCCGCAGGCGGCAAGTTGCTGCAAACGCTGGCGGCTGAGAAGCTCTTTGTCCCGTCGGCCTGCGGCGGTGGCGGCACCTGCGCGCAATGCCGGGTCAAGGTGCATTCGGGCGGCGGGTCGATCCTGCCGACCGAAGAAAGTCACATCACCAAGCGTGAGGCTGCATGCGGCGATCGTTTGTCCTGTCAGGTTGCGGTCAAACAGGACATGGATATCGAAGTCCCCGAAGAGGTCTTTGGCGTCAAGAAATGGGAATGCACCGTTCGGTCGAACGAGAACGTGGCGACCTTCATCAAGGCGCTAACGCTGGACCTGCCCGAGGGGGAAGATGTGAACTTCCGCGCCGGTGGTTATATCCAGATCGAAGCCCCCGCACACCAGTTGAAATACACTGATTTCGACATTGAAGAGGAATACCGCGAGGATTGGGATCGCTTCAATCTGTGGCAGTACGAATCCGTGGTAAGCGAACCGATCGAGCGCGCCTATTCGATGGCCAACTATCCGGATGAGAAAGGCATGATCATGCTGAACGTCCGGGTCGCTTCGCCGCCTCCGGGTTCCGAAGGTATTCCGGCGGGTCAGATGTCGTCGTACATCTTCAATCTGAAACCAGGCGACAAAGTCACCATTTCGGGTCCGTTCGGCGAATTCTTCGCCCGCGACACGCAAAAAGAGATGGTTTTCATCGGTGGTGGTGCCGGTATGGCGCCGATGCGCAGCCATATCTTTGACCAGCTCAAACGTCTTGAAAACCGTGATCGCAAGATCAGCTTCTGGTACGGCGCGCGGTCCAAGAAAGAGATGTTCTTTGTCGAGGATTTCGACACGCTGGCCGAAGAGTTCGACAATTTCGAATGGCACGTGGCCTTGTCCGACGCGCAGCCCGAGGATGACTGGAAAGGCTATACCGGCTTCATCCACAATGTGCTGTTCGAGGAATACCTCAAGAACCACCCCGCGCCCGAAGATTGCGAATTCTACATGTGTGGCCCGCCAATCATGAACCAGTCGGTCATCAACATGCTGCTGGATCTGGGTGTGGACCGCGAAGACATTATGCTCGACGATTTCGGCGGATAAGAAACGAAAAACCGGCGCATTCAGCGCCGGTTTTTTTTAAAGCCGCAAGGTTGCTGGCCTTCTAGATCAAAGCCATTAGCCGACGATCATCTGCTTCATGCGAAGCGCCTCGTATTCCAGCTCTTTGAGACGGAAATGCACAACGTCTCCAATTGTGATCACGCCGCACAGGTTGCCATCGCGAAGCACTGGCATGTGGCGGAACCGACCGTCGGTCATGGTTTTAAGAACATCATCCAGCAGATCGTCCGGCGAACAAGTCTTGACCTCGCGCGTCATCAGATCCTCGACCGCTTGAGGCAACGTCTGGCCGGGCGTATCCGCCATGCGCCGTACGATGTCGCGCTCGGACAGGATGCCTTGCAATGTGCCGTTCTGGTCGGTCACCAGCACCGCCCCAATCCGCTTTTCCTTCAGCGTATTGACCACTGAATGGATCGTATCGTTCGGGCGGACCGAAAACACCGCATCCCCTTTACCATCCATCAGCTTGGCCACAGTTGTCTGCGCATGCGACAAGTTCGATTCCGTCGATTGGCTGTACGTGGTCTTGTCAGCCTTGTCGCCACGCTTGGGGGCTTGGTAAGAGGTTGGGGCCATGGGCAATCTCCTTCATGGTTCTTGCAAAGTCTTTCCCTTTTACCTTAGCGCAGCTAAACGACCTGTATAGGGTGCAATTGTGCTGATCGGCAGAAACCCCCATCAAAAAAAGGACGCTTAAGCCTTTGAACGACCTGTATCTTACCCCACCGGTGGCTGCCTTGATTTTCTTTGTAGTGGTCGTGTGCGGCCATAATTTCCGCAAGACGTGGAAACAGCAGCCGCCGGGATGGCAGAAACGGGCCTGGCTGTTTGGTGTGCCGGCGGGAATTGGCCTTTTGGTACTGGGCTTTTTGCCGCTGAAACTGTGAAGTCGATTTGACTCTGGCGGGGGTGGCTGGCATATGCCGGACACTGATTTTCCAGGAGATCGCCCCATGCGTCTTGTGCCAGTTTTGGCCTTCGTCACTTTGCTGTCCGGCTGTCTGTTCGACAAAGAGCCAGAGGTGGTTCGCCTATCGGGCGAAACGATGGGAACAACCTTCAACATCACCGCAATTGGCCAGGACCTGGACGAAAACGCGCTGGCTGTGGCGGTCGAAGAAACTCTGGCAGACGTTAACGCCAAGATGTCCAACTGGGACCCAAATTCCGAGGTCTCGACCTTTTCCGCCGCGACAAGCACAGAACCGGTGCAGGTTTCCGCAGATTTCGCACAAGTGATGGCCGCCGCGAATGATGTGCATGAGAAAACCGGCGGCACCTTTGATGTCACCCTTGGACCATTGATCGAACTGTGGGGCTTTGGGCCCCGCAAGCCGGAAGACCCGGTGCCTTCGGATGTCGAAATTCTGAAAGCACTCAACGGCGTCGGGCAGGGGCGTTTGCTAACTCTGGATGCCGAGGCGGGAACGCTGACCAAATCTGAACCCGGTGTTGGGATCAATCTGTCCGCTATTGCCAAGGGTTATGGTATCGACGCGGTGGCCAAGACCCTGCGCGACGCCGGGATTGAAGATTATCTGGTCGAGATCGGTGGCGATCTGGTCACCATGGGGCAGAACGACAAGGGCGAGGCCTGGCGCATCGGTATCGAAAAACCACAAGCGGGAGCGCAGACCTATCAGCTGATTGTGTCGGTCAGCGATCTGGGCATGGCCAGCTCAGGCGATTACAAGAATTTCTTTGAACAAGACGGTGTGCGGTATTCGCATATCATCGATCCAACAACCGGGCGCCCGATCACGCATCGGACAACATCGGTGACTGTTCTGGCTGAAAACGCTATGATGGCGGATGCATGGGCAACCGCGATGCTGGCGCTGGGGCAGGAAAAGGGCCTTGAGCTGGCCGAAGAACATAAACTTGCTGTGTACTTCATCTCGCGGGATGTGACGGGTGGCGAAGATGCCTATATCACGGTACACAGCACCGCGTTCAAAGACGCGCTTGAGACCAACTGACTGGTAGGTACCACAATGAGCACCTTTATTCTGGCCTTTATTCTTCTTGCCCTTGTGATGGTAGGTATGTCGTTGGGTGTTATGCTGATGGGCAAAACCATCAAAGGCAGTTGTGGTGGCCTGAACGCGATCTCGGGCGCGGACAAATGTGTGGTCTGCCACAAAGACATTGATCCTGACAGCCCGCTGCGTGATCAGTTGCAGTGCAAACGCGCCAAGAAGATGCTGGAACAGATGGAGCGGCAGGCCGAGGCATAAATTACGCTTCGCTGCGGGCCGGGAATTGGCTAACTAAGTCCCTGACTATCGGGGAGGTACCGCGTTGGCCAAAGCCAAAAACATTCTGTTCATCATGTTCGACCAGCTGCGCTGGGATTATCTGAGTTGCTACGGCCATCCGCATCTGCACACTCCGAATATTGATCGTTTGGCCGCGCGGGGTGTGCGGTTTGACCGGGCTTTTATCCAGTCCCCCATTTGCGGTAGTTCACGCATGTCGACCTATACCGGGCGCTATGTTCATTCGCATGGTGCGTCCTGGAATGGCATCCCCTTGAAAGTGGGCGAGATGACGATGGGCGATCATCTTCGCAAGGCCGGGATGGGTTGCTGGCTGGTCGGCAAAACCCATATGCGTGCGGATGCCGAAGGCATGGCACGGCTGGGGCTGGAACCCGACAGCCTGATCGGTGCCCGCGTGGCAGAATGCGGCTTTGACGTGTTTGAACGCGATGATGGGATGCGTCCCGAGGGGCCGGACGGGTTTTACGATCCGGACGGGGCCAGGGAATACAACAAATACCTCAGCGCCAAGGGATATGAGAGCGACAACCCCTGGCACGACTTTGCCAACTCGGGGCTGGATGCGGATGGCAACGTCCTGTCGGGCTGGTTCCTGAAGAATTCCCCCGAACCCGCCAATATAGCCGAAGAAGACAGCGAAACCCCGTATCTGACGGGTCGCGGAATAGACTTTATGCTATCGCAGGACGGCCCATGGTGTTGTCACCTGAGCTTCATCAAGCCGCATTGGCCTTATATCGTGCCCGAGCCCTATGCCTCGATGTATGGTCCCGAACATGTGTTGCCTGTGGTGCGATCCGAGGTCGAGCGCCAAAAAGCCCACCCGGTGCTGCGGGCTTTTATGGACACGAAGATCGGCCAGACATTCTCGCGTCAGGATGTGCGCGAGGCGGTGATCCCCGCTTATATGGGCCTGATCAAACAGGCCGATGACCAGATGGGCCGCCTGTTCGACTGGATGGAGAAAACCGGCCGGATGGACGATACGATGATCGTGTTGACCTCGGACCATGGGGATTTTCTGGGCGATCACTGGATGGGGGAGAAGACCTTCTTCCACGACGCCTCGACCAAAGTGCCCCTGATCATCTACGACCCGTCAGCCGAGGCCGACGCCACGCGCGGCACTGTCAGTGATGCGCTGGTCGAATCCATCGACCTCGCCCCGACTTTTGTGGAGGTTGCGGGGGGCGATGCGCCTTTGCACATCCTCGAAGGGCATTCCTTGCTGCCGATCCTATACGGGCAGCAGGAAGAGACCGCGCGCGATGTGGTGATCTGTGAATATGATTATTCGGCCTCACCGATTGCCGATATGCTGAACGCCTCGGTCCGGGATGCGGTGATGTTCATGGTTGCCGACAAAAAGTGGAAGCTGATCCATTGTGAAGGTGGCCACCGGCCGATCCTGTTTGATCTGGAAAACGACCCGGACGAGTTGATCGATCTTGGTGAAAGCGCGGATCATGCCGAAATTATCGACCGTATGTACGATTACCTTTTCGCGTGGACGCGCCGCGCCTCGCAACGGACCACGCGCTCGGAACAACAACTGATCGATATGCGGACCAAAAGCCGCGGCAGGGGTGTTGTTGTCGGGGTCTATGACGAAAACGATGCTCCGCTGGATCTGACCGTCAAGTACCGGGGGCGCAAGGCTCGGCCATTCACCGAATATATCGGCAAGGAAAAACCGCCCCGGCATTAAATCTGCCCACCACAGGCCAAAAGGCGGTTCACCCGCCGATGGTCAGGCGGTAAAAGATCGACCAAGAGCAGAAATCCGGAGAGCTATAATGACCGCCCCCAAACCCGTTGTCCTGTGCATTCTCGATGGGTGGGGCCTGTCCGAGGACACCAAAGCCAACGCGCCGTATCTGGCCAATACCCCTACGTTCGACGCAATCATGGCCAACGGGCCGCATGCCACTTTGATAACGCACGGGCCCGATGTTGGCCTGCCCAGCGGTCAGATGGGCAATTCCGAGGTCGGTCATACCAATATTGGCGCGGGCCGCATCGTGGCCATGGATCTGGGTCAGATTGATCTGGCGATCGAAGATGGCTCATTCTTCGACAACAACGCCATGCAGGATTTCATCGCCAAGGTGAAGGCCGCGAGTGGTACAGCGCATCTGATGGGGCTGGTTTCGGATGGCGGGGTGCATGGGCATCTAAACCACATTATCGCAGCGGTCAAAGCCATCACCGATGCGGGCGTTCCTGTCGCGCTGCACGCGATCACGGATGGGCGCGATGTGGCCCCGAAATCGGCTTTCACCTACATTGCCGAGCTTGAGGACCGACTGCCCGAAGATGCGCGCGTTGTGACTGTCAGCGGGCGCTATTTCGCGATGGACCGCGACAACCGCTGGGAACGCGTCAGTGAGGCCTTTGAGGCGATGATCAAGGGGCAGGGGCGGACTGCGGCCACAGCGCATGGCGCGATTGATCACGCCTACAACCAGTCGGAAACCGACGAGTTCATTGTGCCGACGGTTCTACAAGGCTATGACGGCGTAAGTGATGGCGATGGTGTTTTCTGCCTCAACTTCCGCGCTGATCGGGCGCGCGAGATTCTACGCGCGATTGGCGAGCCGGATTTTTCTGATTTCGACACCGGTCCGCGCCCGCACCTGTCTGCGCTATTGGGGATGGTGGAATACTCGGACGGTCACAATGCCTATATGACAACCGTGTTCCCAAAGCGCGATATCGTGAACACGCTGGGCGAATGGGTCGCCAAACAGGGGCTGCGTCAGTTCCGCCTGGCCGAGACCGAGAAATACCCGCATGTTACGTTTTTCCTCAACGGTGGAAAAGAAACGCCCGAAGTGGGTGAAGATCGTTATATGCCGAAGTCACCAAAAGTGGCGACATATGATTTGCAGCCCGAAATGTCCTCGGCCGAGGTTACCGCCAAGTTTGTCGAGGCGATCGAGGCCGGGTACGACTTGATCGTCACCAATTATGCCAACCCCGATATGGTGGGTCACACCGGTGATCTTCAAGCCGCAATCAAAGCCTGCGAGGCGGTGGACCAGGGCCTGGCACAGGTGGTTGCCGCGCTGAAAAAGGCAGGTGGTGCGATGATCATCACTGCCGACCACGGCAATTGTGAAATGATGGTGGATCCCGAAACCGGCGGACCGCACACCGCGCATACCTTGAATCCCGTGCCCGTGGCGCTGGTGGGTGGGCCGGAAGGTTCCACGTTGCGCAATGGGCGTCTGTCCGATCTGGCACCGACCCTGTTGCAGTTGATGGGCCTTGAACAGCCACCCGAAATGACCGGCAAGAGTCTGTTGTTATGACCTTGCGCGCGCTTCTTTGGGCAGTGCTGTTTGCGACGCCGGTCCACGCCCAGACCGACCCGTCCACAGCGGCGCTGAATGCGGCGCAAATGCTGGAAGATGCATCCGTCGCTTTGACCGAGGCCGACAGCGCCCGTGACCGCGTGCGTGCCCTGACCGAAACCATTCAGGCCTATGAGGCCGGTCTGACCGCCATGCGCGAGGGCCTGCGCCGCGCCGCCACGCGCGAGGCACAGTTGACCACTGAATTGCGCAGCCGCGAGGATGAAATCGCGCAGTTGCTGGGCGTGTTGCAAACCATCGAAACAACCGCGCCACCGGTTCTGATGCTGCACCCCTCTGGCCCGTTGGGGTCGGCCCGCGCAGGTATGATGCTGTCCGAGGTCACGCCAGGTTTGAACGCTCGCGCGCAAGAACTGGCCCACGACCTGCAAGAGGTTCAGACCCTGCGGCAGCTACAACAAAGCGCCGCTGATACTCTGACCGAAGGTCTGACCGGCGTGCAAACCGCGCGCACGAAGCTCAGTACCGCCATAGCAGATCGGACCGATTTGCCGGTGCGTTTTGTCGAAGATCCGGTTCGAACGGCGATCCTGATCTCGTCCACAGAAACGCTGGAAGGGTTTGCCAGTGGACTGTCGGAAATCTCAGAAGGGGAGATTGCTGAAACCAACGCGGATATTTCCCAGCGCAAGGGTGAAGTTGCCTTGCCCGCTCAGGGTGTTGTGCTGCACCGCGCTGGTGACACGGATGCAGCAGGGGTCAAGCGCCCGGGTGTGGTGCTGGGCACACGTCCACGCGCGATTGTGACATCGCCGACTGCGGCTACGATACGTTATCGCGGGCCGCTGCTGGATTTGGGGAATCTGGTCATCTTAGAGCCTCAACCCGGTCTTTTATTCGTATTTTCGGGGCTGCAAGAGGTCTACGGCAACCCCGGTCAGGTGATCCCCGAGGGCACTCCGGTCGGCTTGATGCCTGGTGAAACGCCCGAAATCGGCGCTATTTTGTCAACAAGCAGTGATGGCACTGGAACTGACCGGTCAGAAACGCTCTATATAGAGGTAAGACAGGATAACAGCCCCGTGGACCCGGAATCGTGGTTTCGGACCAGCAAGGATGGATAAATACATATGAAGAAATTTGTGATGGCCGGTTTGGCCGGAACCGTGGCAGGCATACTCGCAACTACTCAGATCGCAGGACCCCTGTTGGCACAAGAGGCTGAGAACAAGGCCAGCGTCTATGAGCAGCTTGATCTGTTCGGGGACATTTTCGAACGCATACGTGCGCAATATGTTGAAGAGGTTGAGCCCGAGGAGCTGATCGAAGCCGCGATTGATGGCATGCTGACATCGCTGGACCCGCATTCCAGCTATCTGTCGCCTGACGATGCCGAACAGATGCGCGTGCAGACACGCGGCGAATTTGGCGGGCTGGGTATCGAAGTCACGCAGGAAGAGGGCTTTGTGAAAGTCGTCTCTCCGATCGATGACACCCCGGCGGATGCGGCTGGGATCGAGGCTGGGGACTTCATCACCCATGTCGATGGCGAAAGCATTCTGGGCCTGACGCTGGACAAGGCGGTGGATCTGATGCGCGGACCTGTGGGTTCGGAAATCGTGATTACGGTCGTGCGCGAAGGGGAACAGGAACCCTTTGACGTCACGATCATTCGCGACACGATCAAGCTGACCGCTGTGCGTGCCCGCACCGAAGGCACCAGCGTCGTGCTGCGAGTGACCACCTTTAACGACCAGACCTTCCCCAACCTGCAGGAAGGGCTGAACGAACAGATCGAAGAGGCTGGTGGCATCGAAAAGGTCAATGGCTTTGTTCTGGACCTGCGCAACAACCCGGGCGGTCTGCTGACGCAGGCGATCAAGGTTTCCGATGCCTTCCTGAACGAGGGTGAGATCGTGTCTACCCGTGGCCGCGACCCGGGCGAGGGCGAGCGGTTCAACGCATCCCCAGGCGATCTGGCCGAAGGCAAGCCGATTGTGGTTCTGATCAATGGGGGTTCGGCCTCGGCGTCCGAGATTGTTGCCGGTGCCTTGCAGGATCACCGCCGCGCCATCGTGGTCGGCACCAAAAGCTTTGGCAAAGGTTCTGTTCAGACGGTCATGCCGCTGCGTGGCGACGGGGCCATGCGCCTGACTACGTCGCGGTATTACACACCGTCGGGTCGTTCGATTCAGGCGCTTGGCGTCAGCCCCGACATCATTGTCGAGCAACCGCGCCCGGTGCCGGATTCGGAAGAGGAAGATTCGAACCGTCCCGCCCGGTCCGAAGCCGACCTGCGCGGCAGCCTGAACAATGACAGCCTCAGCGAAGATGAGATTCGTCAGATCGAGGAAGACCGAGCCCGGGCCGAAGCCACAGCTGAGCTTCGGGAAGAAGATTATCAAATGGCCTATGCCATCGATATCCTCAAAGGTTTGTCGGCCTTCAACCCGAACGGGCCGTCGCAGTAAACCAACGGGGCCGCCAATCAGGCGGCCCTTTTTCTTTGTTGGATCAGCTTTCCACTTTGTGCAGCTTTTCCTCATCCAGCAACATCGCCAATAAGACGCCGACAGATACTGACACAGTGGCGAAAATGAAGGCCATGTTCATGCCGGTGTCAAACGCTGCGGTGATGGCGGTTTTGACCTTTTCGGCCTCGACCGTGCCCAGTTTGTCCATGATCGCGCGTGCAGAGGATGTGGTCAGCGTCCCGCCGTTGATGGCCCGCTGATCGGATTCCGACATATCAATCCCGGCGGTCGCCAGACGTTCGCCCAGGCTGCGCAGACTGACCAGATACATGATCGCGGTCGCGCAGGCCACCGAGATGGCACCATAGACGAGGTGTGTCATGAAACTCAGCCCACCGACCAACCCGGCCCGTTCCGGTTTAACTGCGCAAACCGCAGCGGTGCCTGATGGGCCAACAGTCAGCGTGGCCCCCAACCCAATCATCGCCATACCGGGCAGAATCTGAAAATAGCCCAACCCTGCGGGCAACACGACAACACTGGCCGCACCGATAGTAGCGCACAGGTAACCCCAGAACAAAAGCCGTTTGGGACCGAAATCGTTGTACAGCTTGCCCGACAAGATGGACCCCACGGCAAGCAGAACGGTAAGCGGGGCCAACCCGAATGCAGATTGCAAGGTCGACCAGCCCAGTACCTTTTGCATGTATTGGGGGAAATACATCAACCCTACGAACGCTGCTGAGACATTGAACATGTTCAGGCCCAGCGTGATGCGAAACTCTCTGTTCGCCATCATCTGGGGCAGCAACAGGGGTTCTTTCACGCGTTTTTCCACTTGTGGGAACAAGACGAACAGAACAGCGCAGACGAAGAACAACATCAGCAAAGGCGATGAGGTCCAGCCCCAATCTGCACCCACGTCCAACCCATAGAGCAACAGCAGGACAGCCAATGACAGTACACCCATACCTGCAACGTCGATGTGTTCGCCTTGTTTGTGCTGGGTTTCGCGCTCCATCAACACTAGGGCGGTGACCATCGAAATGGTCGCAAACACCACGTTTGCAAGGAAAAATAGCCGCCAATCCCCAAAGTTCACGACCGTACCGCTGATCAGCGGGCCGATGACGTTACCGCATGTGACGCCTGCCAGAATAAGCCCCATGATCATGGGGCGATGTTCAGGGCGCGAGACTTTGGTGGCGCCGTAGGCCAGCGTGCAGGGCCAGACACATCCCGCGCCGATCCCCTGTAATGCGCGTGAGACAATCAGAAAATCCAGGCTAGGCGATACAAAACACATGACTGAGGAAAACAGAAAGATCGACAGGCCGATCAGCATCATCTTGCGGTGCCCGTACATGTCGCCAAGCCGCCCCCCGGCAACCATCGTCATGGCAAAGAACAGGGCATAGATGTTCAAAACCCATTGGGTACTGGTGATATCGGCGTCGAAACTGTTTTCGATAGCCGGAACCAGGATCAACGCGCCGGTAAAGTCGATGCCGATCCCGAACCCCGTCACCATCAGCGCGATGAGTTTAATGATGCTGCTGCGATCCATGAGCTTGCCCAAGTTGCTGCGGGTCGCTCAAGGATGCACGGGATTCTGATGAAAAGATAGGGACTTGGCCCTAAACGGACTAATCGCCCACGCTCTGCGCCCGCCGAAATGCCCGTTTCAGCATATCCAGTTCCGCGCGCAGCAGCTCGACCTCAGCGCGAAGATCATCCGCTGCCGGGGAGCCTGCGATAATGGTAAAATCGCCAAGTTTTTCGGACGTGCCTGCGTCCACGATGACAAAGCAATGCACGCCATCGGACAGTGCCTTCACGGGTACAGGGACAGTCAGTGCCCATCCGTCATCTGCTGGTGTCACGCGCACGTCTTCCAAAGGTTCGCCCAAGTACAGAACCTCAACCGTCACCTCGGCCTGCAGGTGACCCTGCCAGAGGCCGTTCTCGAACCGGATGGGTGTCAATGTCGGTTGCGTCATGGCCGGACCTCTTACAAATCGGCGCGATGGTGGCGGCAGAAGGTCAGATCGCGCAGGGAAACGCGATTCATCTGCGGGTTTTCAAAGATCAGGTCCAGCCAGATCTTCTCGATCCGCGACTCATTCAAGGGCAAATGTGCCAGATCGAAATCGACTGAGCAGGAGCTTGCAGACAGGTCCAGCTTGCGCAGAACCTGTTCAGCGTTGGGTCCGTGCTGGATGTTGAGACGGGCGAATATCTCAAGCGGCTGCTCGGCCTCGATCAGGGTATCCACACGCATGAGATGCTGTTTGGTCAGGCCCTGAGCAGCCTCGTAGGGCAATTCCACAGACAGGGACAGGAAAGAACCGGAAAACCCGAACACTTCAACTGTCATCCCATATGCGGCCAGATCCTTGTCGCGGGAATTCCGGGTCTGCCGCATTGCTATTTCGGCCAGGGAACAGTCGTGGAACAAGGTCACCTGCCGGTCCATCTGCGCCTTTCGTGCGGCCGAGGCCACACCTGGACGCGCCAATGGCCCGCGCCACAGATCCGGTCGCCAGCACCAATCGGTGCCAAGGGGTTTGGGGAATTGGGTCGACCCAATTCGAGGTCGGGCCAGACGGCTGTCGGCCTCATGAATCAGCATCTGCAGATGCGTGCGCAGCTTGCGCGCATCATCGCGCTGTTGCCGCAGTTGCGGTTCAGGTGCAGCAGGTGCGCCACGCAGGGCCTGACGCCAGCGTTCGACGGCGCGGCGTTGAATATAGCGATCCAGAAGTCTGCCCATGGCCCCATCATTCAGAGTGTGACCCTGTTTAGTCAAAGACAACGCAGGGTTTAAAGGAGAATAAACGATACTGAGGGGCAAATCTCGCGAATTTGTGACTGATGGGGCGGATGGGCAATCGATTTGAAACCTGTTAGCCCAGCCATTCTTGCAATCGTAAAGGTCAGTGCGTACCGTCTGATACCTGATTGCAGTGGATCATCCGAAAACGCATCCAATAGATTTGAGGCAAGGCCGGGGCATGGAACCCACTCTATTCGCTTTCATATGGAAACATTCGAAAAAACAACAGCTTGTGCTGCTGTTTCTGACGGTTCTGTCATTCCCGTTCCTCTATGCCTCGCTTGAGTTGCCCAAGCAGATTATCAACGGGGCCATTGGCGCGCCAAGTAATACGGTAACGATCCTGGGATTCTCGGTAACGCAGGTGCAGTATTTGCTGATCCTGTGTTTCGCCTTTTTGGCAACCGTGATTGCCAGCGGGTTGATGAAAATGCGCATCAACACGATGAAGGGCATCCTTGCTGAACGCATGTTGCGCCGTTTGCGGTTCACTTTGATCCATCGCACCATGCGGTTTCCGAAATCCTATTTCGCCACCACCAGTCAGGGTGAGCTGGTGTCGATGATCACCTCTGAGGCCGAACCGATGGGTGGCCTGATGGGCGACGCGATCGCGCAGCCGGTGTTCCAGTTCGGGCAGATGATGACCATCGTCACCTTCCTGTTCATGCAGAGCGTCTGGTTCGGCCTTGCCAGTGTGGCTCTAATCCCTCTACAGGCCTGGCTGATTCCAAAGTTGCAACGCCAGATCAACCTGCTGAACAAGGAACGTATTCAAGAGGTCCGCAACCTCAGTTCAGAAATTGGCGAAAGTGCGGCTGGGATCAGCGATCTGCGCACCAATGGCGGCTGGCGGTATCGGCAGGCGCAGTTCAGTCATCGTTTGGGGCTTTTGTTCGAGATCCGGTTCAAGATCTACAACAAAAAGTTCTTCATGAAGTTCCTCAACAATCTGATCACGCAGATGACGCCGTTCCTGTTCTATTCGGTAGGCGGCTATCTGGCGATCACGGGTGAGGTGACAGTCGGGGCGCTGGTTGCTGCACTTGGGGCCTATAAGGATCTGAGCGGCCCGTGGAAGGACCTGCTGACCTATTACAATCAGGTACAGGACATGTCCCTGCGGTGGGAGGTCGTGACCGAACGCTTTGCGCCTTCAAACATGATCCCTGAAAATCTGTTCGTGGGTGAGCCCGAGACTATTCCGCATCTGACGGGCGATATCGAGTTGCGAAACGTCACCGTGCGCGATGATGACGGCAAGACCATTCTGGAAGATATCGACCTGACCATTCCCAAGGGTGCGCGGGTCGCCATCCAATCGACCCATGCCGCGGAACGAAATGCGCTGGCGCAGGTCCTGACCCGCGAAGTCCTGCCGGTGCAGGGCGACGTGATCATGGCGGGTCACAATCTGAAAGACCTGCATCAGGTCGTGATTGCGGCCCGGATCGGCTATGCCTATTCGCGGCCCTATCTGTTCGACGGCACGCTGGGCGACAATCTGTTAATGCCCCTGCGTCCGCATCCTCAGCATGAGGCCGATGCCGCCGTGGCGCCGACTCGCTGGCAAATCGAAGCTGCCCGCGCTGGAAATCCGACGGATTCGCTGACGGATGAATGGATTGATCCGGGGCTTGCCGGGCTGGACGATGTTGATGACATTCGCGCCTGGTGGTTCCAACTGGTCGAAGCGATGGGTACTGACGAACTTATGCTGCGCCGTACCCTGCGCACACAATTTGATCCCATTTTGCATCCTGATCTGGCGCAGGACGTGGTCAACCTGCGGGGGACGATTGCGGAAAAGCTGCAGGAAAAAGGGCTGGACCAACACGTTTATCGGTTCGACCCGGATCGTTTTAACCCGGCTGTTCCTTTGGGGGGTAACCTGCTCTATGCGACTCCGTCTCGGGATATCACGCCCGAGTCTATGGCGGATGATCGGCGGTTCAAGAACATGCTTGGGATGCATGATCTTGCCGATGACGCCATGTCCATGGCCAGCGCCGTGATGGAAACATTGGATCAGGCCTTTGGCCGCGACGGCACCGATCACCCGCTGTTCCTGCGTCTGGGGATGTCCAAGGACATGTATCACCGTCTGCTCGACATCAAGGATCGGCGTAAGTCGAGAGGAGACAACGGAATTTCCGAGGATGAGCGCGCTTTGCTGCTGACGCTGCCGTTCCTGCTGACGGCTGAGCAGATTGGCCCGGACTTCCCCGAGGAATACAAGGACAAGATTCTGTCAATCCGCAAGGATCAGGCCGAACGGCTGCGTGGGGCGCTGGATGGTATGTTCGTGCCTCTGTCGCCCGACAGCTACATCCCGCGCCTGACGGTGATGGAGAATGCGATTTATGGCCGGGTGTCCCTGATGGCCGGAGCCCATGCCGATGAGATCGAAGATGTCGTTGCTCAGGCCGTGAACGAGGCTGGTCTGCGCCGTCGGGCTGCGTCGACTTTGTACGATCTACCGACCGGGCTGGGCGGAAACAACCTGCCAACCGTGTTTCAAGAGCGCGCGGCGTTTTCCCGCGCGGGGATCAAACGTCCCGATATCCTGATCCTCGACAAGGCATTGGCCAGCCACGATTCCCAAAGCCGTCTGCGCACACGTCTGCGGCTGCGCGAATTGTTGCCCGAATCGATCATGATCTTCATGGAGGATCATTTTGCGCACCCTGAGGCCTATGACTTGTTCATCGAGATCAAGGATGGTCGGATTGACGGTGTCTCGCGCACCCAAACCCACCACGAAGACGGGGCCTCGGCTGATCTGAGTCGCAAGCTGCAGATCATATCCTCGACCGAGCTGTTTTCGGGGCTGGATGCGCGCAATCAGCGGCTGCTGGCCTTTTCGGCACAATGGTACGAGGCTGCGTCGGGGCAGATGATCTTTTCCCGTGGGCAAGCACCCGACGCGGCGTATCTGTGCATCAAGGGGCAGGCCAATCTGGACTGGACCGATGAAAGCGGTGGCACGCGCACTATATCGATCATTGAACCCGGTCGGTTGATCGGCGATCTGTCAATTATCACCGGCGATGTCCGTCAATTGGATCTGACAGCGGCCACAGATTGTACGTTCCTGCGCATCGGAGCAGAGGAATTGCGCGCTGTGATCGAAAGCGATGCGTCGGTCGCGGTTCAGTTGCTGCAAACCGTTGCCGGGTATCTGACCACGTTGTCCACAAGGATCAACACCATCCAACACGCATCTGAGGTGTTCCCTGAAATCCCACAATCCATCGAAGGTGAAAGCTCTGGCAACAATGCCTGACCCTCACGCATATGCCGCCCATGAGGGGCTTGTGGGCGACGCACGCGCCCGGCCCGAACTGTGGCGCCTCGCGGCGGGTCTGGGTATTGTCCTTGTTCTCTATGTGACGTTGAACGCAGTGTTGTTTGCCTTTATCGGGCAATTGCTTCAACCAGATCAGGCGCAGGGTCTTTTGCAAGGAACCTCAACGTCGGCCGCGCTGATTCTGCTGTTGAGTTTCGGTTTCCTGACGCTGGGCGTGGCTATCGCCGCCCGTCAAATGCAGCACCGGTCTCTGGCCGCCATCCTTGGCCCGCGCCGCCTGTTATTGCAACAATTCTGGATGGTCCTGCGTGCCTTGGTGATTCTGGGCCTGATCATGGCGGCCCTGCCACCCTATGGTATGGGTGAGACGCTGACGCAAAACCTGGCCCTGTCCACATGGTTGCTTTTGCTGCCAGTGTCGGTGATTGCGGTCCTGATTCAGACCAGCGCCGAAGAAGTGCTGTTTCGCGGCTATATCCAGCAATGCTTGGCGGCTAGATTCCGATCTCCGGCGATCTGGATGGGAGTACCTTCGGTACTGTTCGCAGCAGGGCATTATGCGCCCGGTGTCACCGGCGAGAATGCCCTTCTGGTGGCCATTTGGGCGTGTATTTTCGGCCTGCTGGCGGCGGATTTGACCGCAAGGTCGGGAACATTAGGACCTGCTATTGCATTGCATTTTCTGAACAATGCGGTTGCGCTTCTGTTCATTTCGCTGCCTGAAACGTTAAGCGGGTTGGCATTGTATCTGCTGCCTTACGACATGTCCGAAACCGGCTCGTTACGGCAATGGCTGTTCGTTGATTTTGCGGTAATGACTGTCAGCTGGTTAACTGCACGTCTTGCGCTCAGGCGTTGATTGCATTTCTTTCCGTTGCGTCTTATTTGACGTCAATGCCGCAAAACAAGGTTCCGACATGAACTGGATCACAAACTACGTCCGTCCCCGGATCAATTCGATCTTCTCGCGCCGGGAAGTGCCCGAAAACCTTTGGCACAAGTGCGATGAATGCGGCACGATGCTGTTCCACCGCGAGCTGGCGGAAAACCAGAATGTATGCACCCAATGTGATCACCACATGGCGATCACCCCGCGGGACCGTTTCGCACACCTGTTTGACGGTGGTATTTTCACCGAGGTCGAAGTTCCCGCACCAACCACCGATCCGCTGCAGTTCCGGGATCAGAAGAAATACCCGGATCGCATGAAAGCAGCCCAGAAAAAGACCGGCGAGTCTGAGGCAATGCTAGTTGCCCGGGGCGAAATCGGACGCACCCCGATTGTGGCCGCCGCGCAGGACTTCTCGTTCATGGGCGGGTCTATGGGCATGTATGTCGGCAACGCCATCATCGCCGCCGCACAAGAGGCGGTAAAATTGAAGCGCCCGTTGATTCTGTTCTCAGCCGCAGGTGGCGCACGGATGCAAGAAGGTATCCTCAGCCTGATGCAGATGCCGCGTACAACCGTGGCCGTTGAGATGCTGAAAGAGGCGAACCTGCCCTATATTGTCGTGCTGACGCATCCCACTACCGGTGGCGTGACCGCGTCTTATGCGATGCTGGGTGATGTTCATATTTCGGAACCCAATGCGCTGATCTGCTTTGCAGGGCCGCGTGTGATTGAACAGACCATCCGTGAAAAGCTGCCCGAAGGGTTCCAGCGCGCGGAATACCTGCTGGATCATGGCATGTTGGACCGTGTGACCAAGCGGACCGAGATGCGTGAGGAACTGATCACCATTACCCGGATGCTGATGAACCAGCCGCCAGCAGTCAAAGGCGATTTGCCCGCGCCCCAGCCCGAAGAGGCCAAGGCCGAAACCCCAGCCGAGGAAACGGTCGAAGAATGACCAGCCCGACATCTGACGTCATCCTCGACCGGATGATGGCGCTGCATCCCAAGATCATTGACCTGACCTTGGACCGTGTCTGGCGTTTGCTGGCAGCTTTGGACGATCCGCAGGTCAAGCTGCCACCGGTGATCCATATCGCCGGAACCAATGGCAAGGGCTCGACCCAGGCGATGATCCGTGCCGGGTTGGAGGGCGCGGGGCTGTCTGTCCACGCCTATACCTCGCCCCACCTCGCACGGTTTCACGAACGCATCCGATTGGCCGGAGAGCTGATTTCGGAACCCGCTTTGACCGCCGTTCTGGATGAATGCTACGCCGCCAATGATGGCGAAAACATCACTTATTTTGAGATCACGACCTGCGCGGCCCTGCTGGCTTTTGCACGGACGCAGGCAGATTACACGCTGCTTGAGGTCGGCTTGGGTGGCCGTCTGGATGCCACGAATGTCATACACGAACCGGCAATAACGGTGATCACGCCAGTTTCGATCGACCACGAACAGTTTTTGGGAGATACGCTGGGCAAGATCGCAGCCGAAAAGGCGGGCATCATCAAACCTAGTGTGCCCTGTATCGTCGGCCCGCAACATGACGAGGCGCTAGAGGTCATCGAATACACCGCCGCACGCCTGGGTGCGCCGCTGCTGGTCCACGGTCAGCACTGGCATGTGCATGAGGAAAACGGGCGCCTGATCTATCAGGACGAAACCGGGTTACGTGATCTGCCATTGCCCAACCTGCTGGGTGCGCATCAAATGCAGAACGCTGGTGCCGCGCTGGCCGTTCTACGGCACCTTGATCTGGGCGACGACGCCTATGAGGCCGCCGTGACCCGTGCCGAATGGCCCGCCCGTATGCAGCGCCTGAAAACCGGTCCCCTGGTCGAGGCCGCGCCACAAGCTGAGTTGTGGCTGGATGGTGGCCACAATGCCGCCGCTGGAGTAGCGCTGGCGGATGTTTTGGCCAAACTGCCAGAGCGCCCGACGCATATGATCTGCGGAATGCTCAACACCAAAGACGTGACGGGTTACCTCGCACCGCTCGCGAAACAGGTCCAAAGCCTGACCGCAGTATCGATCCCTGGCGAGGCCGCAACGCTGAGTGCCGAAGACACGGCCGCTGCCGCGGCTAAAGTCAACCTAACCGCCACAACCGCCGACAGTGTTGCCGACGCTCTGAAAGCAATTGTCGGGGAAAACTCACAAGCCCGCGTTCTGATCTGCGGCTCGCTGTATCTGGCGGGAAACATCTTGCGCGAAAACGGCTAAATTCTCTGCCCGCAGGGGCTTCTTCTGGCCACTAATACCTCGAGGGAGCCACGCAAAGCGCGGCGGGGGCTGAGCCCCCTATTTCCCCCAGTCCTGATCCTGCATTTCCCGCAGTCGCGAGGCAGTGCGTTCAAACTCGAAGGTCCCTTCGCCTTCGACATACAACATCTCGGGCTCAGCCGCGGCGGAACAGATCAACCGAACCTTGGCCTCGTACAAGGCGTCAATCAATGTGACGAACCGTTTGGCTTCGTTGAAGTTGTTGCGCGACAAGCGCGGGATGTCCTCTAGCACCAGAACCTTCAACTCATCTGCAATTGCCAGGTAATCCGCCGGGCCTAACATGCGACCACACAGATCGTAGAACGTGGCCCGGGCAACTCCGTTCCGAAAGGCCGGCAGCTCGACCGACCGGCCTTTGACCTGCAAGACTAGCGGTTCCGCCGCACCGCCCGACAGATCGGTCCAGACGTCACGAATGTTCTGCCGTGCCTCGGGTCCGATTGGGGTGAAGTATACCGGTGCGCCCTCCAGCCGGTTTTGGCGGTAATCTGTGGGAGATACCAGCTCCCACACCTGAAGCTGTTCCTTGATGCGGGCGATGAAAGGCAGGAACAACTGCCTATTCAGCCCGTCCTTGTACAAATCGTCAGGGTGCCGGTTTGACGTGGTCACAACCACAACGCCGCCTTCATAAAGCAGGTCGAACAGACGCCCGACGATCATGGCATCGGTGATATCGATAATCTGCATCTCGTCAAAAGCAAGCAGCCTGACCGAATTCACGACCTCTTTCGCCACAGGGGCCAAGGCATCCTCGACCCCATCCTGACGGGCTTTGTGCATACCGGCATGAATTTCCTGCATGAACGCATGAAAATGCACTCGACGTGCGGGAATATTCTCCAGCGCATCGACAAACATATCCATCAACATGGATTTCCCGCGCCCTACGCCGCCCCAAAGATACAACCCATTGGGCGGGGGCGGAGCCTTGCGGAACAACCCGCGTTTAACTGGGGCGGACAGCGCCGCGCGGATACGTTCGAAATGGGGTAGGACGGCCTCTTGCGCATCGTCCCGGGTCAGGCTGCCCTCGGCAATGCGGGCGTTGTAAATCGAAATCAGATCCGTCATGGATTCGAGCCATAGCGCCCGCGTTGAGCCTTGAAAAGCGGCCATTTCCCACGACCCATCAAATTTCCTTATCCGTGACCGCAAATCTGCTGATTTGACCGACTGCTCAAATTCACTACCGTCCGTCGAACCGATACCCCCGAGGTCCCTATGTCGCATTCTACGCGCCTGCTGAATCCGATCCTGATCGTAGGATGTATTATCATCACGGTCAGCTTTGCCGTGCGGGCGTCGTTCGGAGTGTTCCAGATTCCAATTGCCACTGAGTTTGCTTGGCTACGCACCGATTTCTCGCTGGCCATCGCGATCCAGAACCTGGCCTGGGGGATTGGACAGCCGATCTTTGCCGCAATGGCTGAAAAGATTGGCGACCGGAAAGCCATCATTCTTGGCGCGTTGACCTATGCGGCTGGTATGGTTCTGTCGGCTTGGTCTGTAACGCCGTTTGGTCATCAAATGTATGCGTGGCTGGTTGGATTTGGCATCGCGGGCACGGGTTTCGGTGTCGTACTGGCGGTGGTCGGGCGTGCGTCGTCCGACAAGAACCGCTCGATGTCTTTGGCCATTGTCACGGCGGCGGGCAGTTTCGGACAGGTGATTGGCGCACCGACGGCAGAATGGTTGCTCAGCTTCCTGCCCTGGCAACAGGTGTTTCTTGTCTTTGCAGCTGCGATTCTAGCCCTTGTGCTGACGCTGCCTTTCATGCGCGCACCACAACCGGTCAGTAAGGCCGAACTGGAAGAGAGCATGAGCCAGATTCTGAGCCGTGCGTTCCGCGACCCCTCTTATGCGATGATTTTTCTGGGTTTCTTCAGCTGCGGCTATCAACTGGCGTTCATCACCGCCCATTTCCCAGCCTTCGTGACCGAGATGTGCGGTCCGATCCAACCCGGTGGCGTGCTGCATTCGCTGGGCATCACCACCACCTCGGCCCTGGGGGCTGTGGCAATCTCGCTGGTGGGGCTGGCGAATATTGGTGGCACCTTACTGGCCGGTTGGGCCGGTAATCACTTCCCCAAGAAATACCTTCTGGCGTCGATCTATACCGCCCGCACATTGGCGGCTGCGGTCTTTATCCTCATGCCGATTACACCAATGTCGGTCATCGTATTTTCGATTGTCATGGGCTCGCTCTGGCTGGCGACTGTGCCTCTGACCTCGGGTCTTGTCGCGCATCTGTACGGGCTGCGCTATATGGGTACCCTGTACGGTTTCATCTTCCTCAGCCACCAGATTGGCGGTTTCCTGGGCGTCTGGCTGGGCGGGCGCATGTATGATGTCTATGGCGATTACACGATGGTCTGGTGGATTGGCGTAGCCGTTGGCGCCTTCAGCGCTATAGTTCACCTGCCCATTCGAGAAAACCGCAGCGGAACGGCGGTTCCGGCCTGATCTACTTGGCCTCGTCCGGGGTCAACAGACCTTCGGCCACCAACCTTTCCGCCCAGCCCTGAGGGCCAGTGAAGTGATGCGTCTGCCAGCCCCGCGCGCGTGCCGTTTCGATGTTGTCGATCCGGTCATCGGCAAACAGCAAACTGCTGGGCGGTAGGCCACAATCATCTTCGACCATCTCATAAATCGGGGCGTGCGGCTTGACCGCTTTCATCCGGCCCGAGACATATTGCCGGTCAAATTCGTTCAGGAACGGATAAATCGTGGTGGCATAGTCGAAATTCTGCACCCCAAAATTAGTGAGCGCAAAAACTGGAACGCCCTTGGCCCGTAAAGCTCGTTGCAGGCGAACGGAATGCGGGATTTCCGGCGTGGCCAATTCGATCCACTTGTCATGCCACAAGCGGATTTCGTCGCGCCATTCGGGGTATTTCTCAGCCCAATCATAGATCGTATCGGTAAAATGGTGGCCCTGATCAACCAGATCGTTCATCCCGTGCAGATCAACCTCGGCAAACATGGCGCGGCGGCGGTCTTCTCCGATGGCCTTGTCATAGTAACGCTCTGGCTGCCATTCGATCAGAACATTTCCAATGTCGAAAATTACGGCTTCAATCGGCATATTACGCCCCTGTCAAATCAATCTCTGCTTGCGCCCGACTGAACCAATCCCGGGCAGGACTTTCAAGTCGGAACCGCAGCGCGCAGCGCTGCCCGGCCCAACGGGGGAAGGCGCATCATCGATGCGTCGCCAACGGGCGGGAGAGTTACCGGCGTCGCGCTGCGCGCAGTTCACGTTCCAACGCATCCAGAAACCGCGATCGGTCCGCCTTGCCAAAAGGTTTGCCTCCCCCACCAGCCCCCAGCGGATTGGCTGCCCGCAGGTCGGCCATCAGATCGCGCATGGCTAGCTGCTGGCCGATATTGGCTGCCGTAAACGCTTCACCATTTGGGCGCAGCACGCGTGCCCCGGCTTCAACGCATTTGGCGGCCAGTGGGATATCCGAGGTCACCACCACATCCCCAGGGCCACAACGCTCGGCGATCCACTTGTCCGCCTCGTCCGCGCCTTCCGCAACGATGACGACCTGCACTAGGGAATTGGCCGATGGCCGCAACCCACCATTCGAGACCAACGCCATCGGCACCTTGTGGCGAGTCGCCACCCGCTCGGCCTCGGCCTTCACAGGACAGGCATCGCCATCGACATACAGGGTGGTCACGCCTTCTTGGCCTGTTTCTTGGCGGGTTCTGCGGGTTTTTTGCGCACCTTGAACTCTTCGGGGATCGGCATCCGGTTGAACGCGTCCAGACCGGCGATCTTGTAGGCTTCGGCCAAGGTCGGGTAGTTGAACGTGTTCTGCACGAAGTAGTCCACCGTGCCTTTCAGGTTCAGCACCGCCTGCGCGATGTGGATCAGTTCAGTCGCCCCTTCGCCCACGATCTGCACGCCCAGCACCCGGCGGGTTTTCAGCGAGAACAGCATTTTCAGCATGCCATGCTCCAACCCCATGATATGCCCGCGTGAGGTTTCGCGGAACCGCGCCACACCAACCTCATATGGGATGCCGCGTTCCTCCAATTCTTCCTCGGACATACCGCAGGTTGAAATCTCGGGCACCGAATAGATGCCATAGGGATACCAAGGGCTTTCTGGCAGGGTGGGGGTGTCCAACGCATGACAGGCCGCCACACGGCCCTGTTGCAACGAGGTTGAGGCCAACGACGGGTGCCCGATCACATCGCCGGTGGCATAGATATGCGGCACAGTGGTCTGATAGGTTTTGCGGTCCACCTTGATGCGGTTGCGATGGTCCGTCTCCAAACCAACTGAGTTCAAATTCAGCGCCGAGGTCGCACCCATGCGCCCGGCCGCAAACAGCAGCATTTCAGCACGGACATGGCGGCCATTATCCAGTGTGACTTCGACATGATCTCCTGTGTCCTCGATCTTTTCCACGGCAGAGCCCAGCCGCAGATCGACGCCGTTTTCGCGAATTTGATGGGTGAAATCGTGGATCAACCGCTTGTCGATGAAATCAAGGAAGGTTTCGCGCGGCTCGATCAGAGTCACGCGCACATCCAGTGCCGAGAACATCGTGGCATATTCAACGCCGATTACCCCCGCGCCGATCACGACAAGCGAGCGCGGAATCTCAGCCATTTCCAGAAAGTCATCGCCGTCGACCACGGTTTTGCCGTTAAAGGGCACGTAATCCGGGCGGTAGGTTTTGGTCCCTGTAGCGATCAGGAACTTGGCTGCAGTCAGGCGCGTGGTTTCACCGGCATCGGTGGCGACCTCTATCTCATGCGGGCCGACGAACCTGGCCAGACCGTTCAGGGTTTCCACGTGGTTGCGGTTGAACTGATGTTCCAGCACGTCAACCTCGTGATCCAGCGTCATGTGCAGACGCGCCTTGAGGTCTTCGGCGCGGATTTGATCCTTGACCCGGTAAGACCGGCCATAAAAACTGCGCTCGCGCCAGCCGGACAGGTTTAGCACCGTTTCGCGCAAGGTTTTCGAGGGGATTGTGCCGGTATGAACCGACACGCCGCCAAATCGGTCTTTGCGGTCAATCACCAGCACACGACGTTTCAGTTTGCCCGCCTGGATTGCCGCGGAACGCCCTGATGGCCCTGACCCGATGATGATCAGGTCATAGTCAAATTTGCTCATCCGTCAGTCCCCGTACAGCGCTTCGGCGTGGAAGGTGATGTGGTCTTCCATGAAGGTCGATACAAAGAAATACGAGTGATCATAGCCCGGCTGTAAACGATAGGTTGCCTGCTGGCGTCGTTCCGCGATGGCTGTCGCCAGCGCCTCGGGGCGTAGAAGGTCGATGAACTGATCACTGGCGCCTGTGTCGATCAGGATTGGACCGTCAAAGCCAACCTCTTTCATCATCAGCGAGGCATCGTGCTTGGCCCAGGCAGCTTCGTCATTACCCAGGTAGGCGCTCAGCTGTTTGCGCCCCCAATCTGCACCGGTCGGGTTCGAAATCGGCGCGAAGGCCGAAACCGACCGAAACCGACCTGGCAAGTTCATCGCCAGGGTCAGCGCCCCGTGGCCACCCATTGAATGACCAGTGATCGCTTGACGATCCATGTCGATGGCGAAGTTTTCTGCCAGCAGGTTCGGCAGTTCCTCGGCCACGTAGTTCCACATGTTAAAATGCGGTGCCCATGGGGTTTGTGTTGCATTCAGATAGAATCCAGCGCCCTGGCCCAGATCATAGTCATCGTGATCGGCCACGCCTTCACCCCGCGGAGAGGTGTCGGGGAACACGACGGCAATGCCTTGTTCGGCTGCCCAGGCCTGCGCACCGGCCTTGGTCATGGCGTTTTCGTGTGTGCAGGTCAGGCCAGACAAATACCACAGGACGGGAACCGGGCCGTCCTTCGCCTCGGCAGGTAGAAACAGACCAAAGGTCATGTCGCATTGGCAGGCTGACGACGCATGGCGGTAGACGCCCTGCACGCCACCGAAACAGGCGTTTTCCGAAAGGGTTTCCATCTGGCAGAGTCCTTAAATTTAGATCGCGTTATGGCTAACGATCCAAGGACGCCGCGTAAAGGCCGCACGACTTCGGCGCGCATTTTTTTGAATGCTTTGGCTCAGAGCGTCCCAACCCAGGCGATGACCACCGGCACGGTCAGGATACTGACCGCAGTCGACAGCAGGATCGCTGCCGAGGCCCGGTGCGGGGCCACACGGTAGTGGGCCGCCAGCATGTAAACATTTCCGGCCACCGGCAGCGCCGCTGCCGCAATTGCGACCGTGGCGGAAAAGGCATCGACTGGCATCAACCACAGCAGCACCACGGCCACACAAGCCGGGTGAATGACCAACTTGCAAAAACTCAGCCATGCCGCAACCTGAATGCGTTCGGCGGACTTGGACGCCAAAGAGGCCCCAATTGCAAACAAAGCCCCCGGTGTGGCCGCCCCGCCCAGAATGGTCAGAAAATCATTGAGTGCCGCCGGAACCGGCATTTGCAAAGCCGACCACAGAAGCCCTGCGGAAATCGAAACGATCATTGGGTTCTTCAACAATCCCAACCCAATCAGGCGCAACGTTGCCGGGGTCAGCCGCCCGTCGCGCCCCGCGTTGATCAAAATCACGATCAAGGACGAAAACACCACGAGATCAACGGTCAGAACCAGCATGACCGGCCCAATGGCGGCCTCGGACAACAACAGCGCCAGCATCGGTAGTCCCAGAAAGCCGACATTTCCGATGGCGGCACATTGGGCCTCGACCGCCGCGGTAGGAATATCAAGCCTGCGAACCCAGGCCACTCCAGTTGCCAGACCATACACGGCGAGAGTTCCCAGCAGATAGCCCGCCATCAGCCGACCATTGAAAATGTCGGCAAAGGGCAGGGTGGCGGCAAAGCGAAACAGCATCGCCGAAAGTGCGAAATAGAACACGAACTTTGTCAGATAGGCTGTCGCGTCTTCGGTGAAAAAGCGGCTGCGCCCGGCCCAGTATCCCAGGCCGATGATTGCAAAAAACGGAAGCGTGCGCAGAAATATTTCGACCATGCCCAAAGTGTTAGCATCGTTTGACCGCGCAGCAAGCCTTGAACGACAACGACCGGAAGCCGCGGGTTTGCGGGGCAAAACATTCAGAATTCACATTTCGTTACGCAACGGGACAACGCGAATCGTTGTATCTGTACTGATCGGTTTATAGTTTGAGGGGAACACTAACCCTAGGAGAGCTCATGACTCAGACAGCCGCCATCCTTCGCACGGGCCGCAAATTCGATCAGGTTTTGCGCGGAGCCCGAGAAGTTTTCATGGCGGATGGGTTCGAAGGTGCCAGCGTCGATGACATCGCGCGGGCGGCAGGCGTGTCCAAGGCGACGCTCTACAGCTACTTCCCCGACAAGCGTCTGCTGTTCATGGAAGTCGCCCAGACCGAATGCAAGCGTATGGCTGAAAGAGTCATTTCGATGATCGACGACTCCAAACCTGCGCGCGAAGTGTTGACGATCACGGCGACGCAGCTAACCGCATTTCTAGTGTCCGATTTCGCGCAGCAGGTATTTCGTATCTGCGTGGCCGAGCGGGATCGGTTTCCTGAATTGGGCCAAGCGTTTTACGAGTCCGGACCTCAGAATGGCCAGCGTCATATGGTCGAATATTTGGAAAAGGCCGTTCAAAAAGGCGAATTGGTAATCGAAGATGTTCAGATTGCAGCCGAACAGTTTTCAGAACTGTGCAAGGTTCGCTTCTGGACCAAAGCCGCGTTGGGCATCCAGACCAATTTCAAACAATCCGAGATTGATGAGATCGCGTTGCACGCAGTGGACATGTTCATGGCGCGTTACGGCGTCTGACACTTAAGCACGCATTGATACTGGTTGGATCGGGACAACGATCTCAGAAATGCCTGCGCCCAAATCGCGGGCGCAGGCAGCCGTAATCACTCGATAAAGGTCTTGGCCAACCGATCGCTGATGGGTTGCGACAGATAGCTTATGACGGCGCGTTCGCCGGTATTGACGAACAAATCTGCGGGCATGCCGGGCACCAGTTCCAATGCGGCCACGTCTAGCGGTTGTTCGGCATTCAGCTTTACCCGCGCCTTGTAATAGGCTTCGCCGGTGCGTTCGTCCTCAAGCGCATCGGCTGAGATGTCGAAGATATGCCCCACAGCTTCGGGCACGTCCGCTTGCGCAAAGGCCGACAGGCGGATGCGCGTGGATTGACCGATCCGCAGCTTGTCAATGTCGCCGGTCTTGACCCGTGCCTCGACGATCAGGGCCTGATCGGCTGGGACGATATCCATGATCGGCGCACCCGGGCGGATCACCCCGCCATTGGTTGACACTTCCAAATTCACAACGCGTCCGCTGGTCGGGGCCAGAACCTGTGTTCGCTTCAGGCGTGCCAGCGTGCCCGCGAATTGAGGTCGAACCAGATCAAGCTGGGCCTCAACAACAGCCAACTCTCCGGCGAGGACCTCATCGCGTAGTTTTTGCTGGCTGAGCAGGGACAGCTCCAACTCTTGCACCTGATCTTCGGCCTGGGCGATCTGGGTGCGCAATGATGCGTCAACGCCAGCCAGCCGTTCCAACTCGATCTGCCGTGCGCTGACCCGCGTGACGGCGACCAGACCCTTATTCAACAGCGTCTCTAAGTTGGACAACTCAACCCGCGTGATCTTGATCTGGTTCCGGGTCGCGCGGCGCTGTTCATCCAGACCCGTGACCTGGTTGCGTAGGCCCGCGATACGTTGCGCGTTGATCTGCGCTTCGGTCCAGCGGGCACGGGCTTCGGCGTCAAATAGTTGTTTCTGGGTCAGGTAAGGCGACACCCAATGCAGGCGGTCCATTCCTTCGCGGAATCCCGCCAGGGCGGTGGTTTCTTCAAATTGGCTCTGCCCGCTCATTTGCGCCAGCAGGCGCGCGCGGCGAACCGACAGCTCACCCAACTGGCTACCCTGAACGCTAAGATCCACGTTAATCTCGGTGCTGTCGAGCTGAACCAGAGGCTGCCCTGCCTGCACAAATTGGCCGTCCGTGACTAGGATCGACTGAATTATGCCGCCGTCCAGATGTTCGACCGTTTTGCGTTGGCCCTCTACCACAAAGGATGCGGGTGCAACCACGGCACCATCGAGTTTCGAGGCAAAGGCCCAATAGGCGCTACCACCGACGAATACCGCCAGGGTGAACAGGCCGAACAGGACATAGCGGGCGATGCCAGGGGAACTGTCCGAAATCTCTTTCAGCTGTGCCTCGTGAAATCCCACGGCAGTGCGAGGGGCTGAGTATTTGACCAGGTCAGTCATTGGGCCGCTCCTGTGATCTGAGTTTCATCCACCCGACTGGGTGCCGGTTGTGTTGGTTTGTCCAGAACGTTGCGGCGATTGACTTTCAGAACGTCCTGCTTGTCGCCGAACTGGGTTTGATTGCCATTGCGCAACACCATCACCTTGTTCGCCGCCTGCAGCGTGGCTGGGCGATGCGTCATGACAATGGCAATCCCGCCGCGTTCCTGCACGGCCAGCAAAGCAACGCGCAGGGCCTGTTCGCCCTCGGCGTCCAGATCCGAGTTGGGTTCATCCAAAACCAGAACAAACGGATCACCGTATAGCGCGCGGGCCAGAGCCAGCCTCTGACGCTGACCGCCGGACAGGAAAAAACCGCGGCCAAGCCTGGTTTCGTACCCGTCGGGCAAACCGCTGACCAGTTCGTGAACACCTGCTTCGCGCGCTGCACGCAGGACCTCGGCATCGTCGATCGCGGTGGAGAACCGGGCAATGTTTTCGCGGATTGTGCCATCGAACAGCTCGACATCTTGTGGCAGGTATCCGATCTGTTTGCCCAAGTCTTCGGGATTCCATTTAGACATCGGACTGCCGTCCAGCAAAACCTCTCCCCGTTGCGGATGCCAGATACCTGCAAGCATCTTGCCCAACGTGGTCTTGCCCGATCCGCTCTGGCCAATCACTGCCATAACGTCCCCGGCCGTGAGGCTGAAATCAATCGCCCGGATGGTGGCATTGATCGCAAGCGGAGGGCCTGCCTGAGCGATGCGGACGTCCATCGATTTGAACGCACGCGGCAAGTTCAGGTTTGGAGGCGCCTCGGCAAAATCTTCGGTCAATTGTTTGATTTTGCTATAGGACCCGCGTGCAGCCAGAAAAGTGCGCCATTGGCCGATCAACTGATCAATCGGAGCAAGCGCGCGGGCCAGAACAATCGTGGCGGCAATCATGACGCCTGCGGTGGACTCGCCGATCACGGCCAGGGCCGCACCCATCCCCAAAACCGCTGATTGCAGGCCCATACGTATTGTCTTGGACAATACGGAAAAGCTGGCCACCCGATCAGCGGCGCGGGTTTTGTGTTGATGCGCGTCAGTTTGCAGCGCGGTCCAGCGGCGTACCAGATCGGATTTCATACCCAGCGCATGGACCAGTTCGGCATTCCTGTCGCTGATCTTGAACAGCGCATCCGACCGCCCTCGTGTCTGCGCGGCCTGCTGCATCGGGCCTCGGGATCGGGCGTTGTTGATCAGCGCCATCAATGTCAAGGTCAGCGCTCCGGCCAGACCCAACAGACCCAGAAACGGGTGCAGCACATAAAGAACCATCAGATAGATGGGTATCCACGGAGCATCGAAAAAGGCGGTCAGGGTGGTGCCGGAAATGAATTCGCGGAACCCGTTCACATCCTCGACCAGGTTTTCGCCTGCCTCAGCTTCTCCTTGGACCCGGCGGCGCATGGCGGCCCTTAGGACTGGCGCGCCGACGCTGAGTTCGAACCGGGCGGCCAGGCGGCCCAGAATGCGCATCCGCATCAGGTCGAGGCACGCAATGACGATGAATACCCCCGCCAGCAGCACGGACAAGGCGATCAATGTGTCTATGTTCTGGCTGGTCAGAACCCGGTCATAGACCTGCAGCATGTATAGCGGCCCGGCCAGCATCAAGAGGTTCAGGAACAGGCTGAAGATCGCAACCGCAACAAAGCCTTTGCGCAGCGATCCCCAGGCGGTTTTGACGGGATTGGAATTCTGGAACATCGGATAGCCCTTTCCGGTTTGGCAAGCGGGGCGGCCACAAGACCGCCCCGTTGTGGATCGCTTAGGCGACGAAGTCGTCTTCGGTTAGGTCTGCGCTGATGATCCCAGCCAGACGGACCGAGCCTTCGTTGCCAAAGGTGATCAGGGTGTCATTGCCATCCTGCGCGACATTCACCGCGCCGCCGAAATCGGGTCCGAGGTCGCCGAACTGCAGCTGATCGCGACCGATCTCAAAGTCCTGGATCACGTCATTGCCGAAGTCTTCACCGAACGAGAACGTGTCTCGTCCCAGCCCGCCGATGAGAATGTCATCACCGCCTTCGCCCGAGATCAGGTCTCCGCCCGCGCCGCCATTCAGCACGTTGGACAGATCGCTGCCGACGATCACGTCGCCATCATCGGACCCGATGACGTTTTCAATGGACTGCAGCACGTCGGTCTCGAACTGGTTTTCGACAACGTCCTGACCGATGACACCGGTGCCCCCGGTCGCATTCACATCCAGCGTTGCACCTGCGTCGACCAGAGTGTCCTGCACCACCGGGCCGTTCACGCCCGCCGGAGCATTGTGCAGATGGATCGCCGAAACAGTGCCGGGGATTGGGGTGCCCAGCTCTGCTTCGCTGATGCCAACAACGCTCAGCTCGCTGGAATAGGTGACCTCACCAGTGTACAGGTTCTGCGTGATGACAACGGTGGCCTCACCGGTCGCTTCGCTGTTTGACAGCGGCCCTGGCTCTTGCGCCGCGTCCAAACCGCCACTCAGGCTAACGGTGCGGATACCGTTTTCGGTCACGTCGCTGTCGACCGATAGCTGCCCGCGGATTTCACCCGCCGGGAACTGGTTGGTGTGGATGTTGTAGTAGAGGTTGCCTTGAACCGCCTGCTCAACAAAACCGGCACCATCGGCAATGTTGGACCCGAACTGATCCGGTGCCGCGATAACCGCATCGGTGACCGAGATGTTGAACCCGGTATCGCGGGTGGCGGTGCCATTGCCGTTGGCGTCCAGACGAACCTCGACCGCGACGTCCAGATCCGAGAAGTCGGCCGTGTCGATGCCGTCTCCACCGTCGATGAAGTCATTGCCCAGACCACCGGTCAGAACATTGTCGGCATCGCCGGCAATCAGAACGTCATCACCTGCGCCACCGTCGATGTCACCATTGGTAGTGCCCAGATCGACAAAGATATCGTCGCCATCGCTCAGCAGAACGTCACCGTTGATCACGCCTTCGTCGTCGTTAACGATGGTGACGGTGCCTGCGTCCGAGGCGTCGATTGCGTTGACCGTGCCGCGGATTTCGCCCTCGTTCAGGACGGCACCAACAAGGTTCAGACCGCCATCAACGCGCAAGCCCGCCGCAGCGTCCGAGTCCTCGGATCCCGCGATCAGACCTTCGTTGACGACAACTCCGGCAAAGGACGCGTCATCCTGGCTGGTGAACAGGCGCAAGCCATCGCCCACCTGGTTGCCCTCTGCGGCGTCTCCACGGCCTTGCAGCGTGCCTTCGTTGACGACAGCGGCCGAGACCACATCCCCAGACACATCGCCGGTTTGCAACGAGACGGCTGAGCCGTTATTGCCTTCGCCTGCGTCAACCAGACCTGTGTTGGTAAAGGTATAGTTGTCGGCGGTACCATCGGCATAAACCGTACCGTTGCGCTGGTTGCCGGTGCCCAGAATGTCACCTTCGTTGATGACCTCGAGCCCTTCTCCGTCAATATTCAGCGCGCGGCTGTCCGAGGTGACAGTACCCCGGTTGACGAAGGACCCGCCCGAATGATCGCCTGTGCCAAAGTAGACACCGTTCTGACCACCCGCAAAGACGCCGGTTTCCTCGTTGACCAGTTGGCCTTGGAAATTGACGTTGTTCACAGCGCGGAACGCGCCGACAGTGCCATTTGCACCTTCGGACGAGACCGAACCTGTGTTGGTGATCGTTCCGGTGAACAGAGCAGGGCCAAAGCCGCCGCCTTCCAGCCGGGCGCCTTCCAGCCGGATGCCATCTCCGGCGGTGCCCAGACCAGCGCCTGCATTGCCGCGACCGGCGACGGAGCCTGCGTTGGTCACTTCGACCTCACCATTGCCTTCGGCAGACAGGGAAAGTGAAACGCCAGCGCCTTGTTTGCCTTCGCCTGCATCGATTGAGCCGGTTGCCAGGTTGTTGATCGAGAAATCAGACGCGGTGTCGTCGGCGTAGATCGTGCCGTTGCGCTGATCGCCAGATCCCAGAATGTCACCGCCATTGACCAGATCAACGCCGGAGCCGTCGATATTAACCGCGCGGCTGCCTGATTGGATGGTGCCAAAGTTCAGCACATCCAGATCATGTTCGCCTTCACCGATATAGAGACCGTTGCGAGGCCCTTCGATCACACCGGTCGAGGTGTTCAGAATCTCACCTTCGGCATTTGCGCCATTGGCAATGCGAATACCGGCGGCGGTGCCCTGATTGCTTTCGGTCGAAATCAGACCGCTATTGATGATCTCGGTTTCAAGAATGGCACCTTCGGCACCATCATCGATGCGGATGCCGTCTCCGGCCAGACCTGTATTTGCCGCCGCCTGACCGCGGCCTTGAATGGTCGCGCCAAAGCCGTTGAACACGTCGGTTTCCACGCGGTCTCCGAGTTCATCACCGACTTGCAGCGAAATACCGGCGCCCTGATTGCCGTCACCGGCATCAATCGTGGCGCCTGAGAAGTTCGAGATCGAAACATCCTCGGCGGTGCTGTTGGTATAGATCGTGCCGTTGCGCTGATCGCCGGTGCCGATGATGTCGCCAAAGTTGCGCACATCAATGCCCTGACCCTGAATATCAACCGCACGACTGTCCGAACTGATCACGCCGCCGCGGAAATTATCCAGGCTGCCAGAGCTGTCAGGCCCGGAAAACTGCACCCCGTTAAATTCCCCGGCTATCTCTCCGAAGTTTCGGATTGCGGCGCTGCCGGCCACCTGAACGCCGGTGGCCAGAACTTCGGGACCGTTATTTGCTTCGATCCGGCCCGAGGCAAAGTTGAAGATGTCGACATCTTCACCCTGCGCCTGCACAGCGGCCACGGCGTTGTTGGTGACTATCTCACCAAAGTTCAGCAGGCGCGAGAAATCATTGGTCAGCACAAAGGCCGGAGTGTCATCGACAACCGTGCTTTGGAAAAAGTTGTTCAAAAGGGTTTGGCCATCGCGGCTGGTCTCTTGCGCCAATGTGGACGTGGTTAAAAGACGTGCGCGTAAGCTTTCCATAAGTTGGGACAGCATGGGGGACTCCATCATGGGTTTGCGTAATGCGGTCCGCCCGCTGGTCTGGGCATTCCACGTAGCAAAGGGGTAGTCACCACCACGGCGCAGCAAAAATTCATCCTTCGAATTGGCGGTATAACCAATGCAAATAGTCACGGGTGGCGTGATATCTGGCCACCGTGCCTCGTTTCTTTTCAATTAGTTACGTGGCATGTCTCCGCAGTGCCCTTCTATTCAATGGCGCGGATTGACGGTTTTGTCAGTGATTGTGATGCCGATTTCCTGCAGCGGCGCGCCGGTTGGCGTATGTAAAGGGCATCCCCAGAGGGATCGGGAAACGGATCACGAGCCCAAAACCATGAACTTCAGAGACTTGGAATATGTGCTTGCCATTGCCAGACACGGCCAGTTCAGTCAGGCGGCTGTGGCCTGCAATGTCTCGCAGCCCGCTTTGTCTAATCAGGTAAAGAAGCTGGAACAGGAATTGGGAACGGATCTGTTCCTGCGCCTGAATAGCGAAGTGCGCCCCACTGCTTGTGGCAATCGCGTGATCGCCATTGCCGAGCGCATCCTGAAAGACGCCCAGAACATCCGCGATACCGCGACTCAGTTTCGCAACCCCGAGGCAGTGCCTTTCAATATCGGTATGACTCCAACGCTGGCCCCCTATCTGACGCAGTATTTTTCCGAGCTGTTCAGCGCGCTTTTTCCCAACATGCGTGTCACCATGGTCGAAGATTTGCCACAGAACATGTTGCAAATGGTTGAAGATCACACGCTAGACGTCGCCCTGGTGGCAAAGGTCAACAACAGCGAAGCGCTGGATTTCACCTCAATCTGGTCTGAACCCCTGTTTCTGGCCGTACGCGAGGGCCACCCGCTGTGCATGTTGCCATCCATCGCGCCAGAAGATGTGCCGGTGCATGACTTTATCCGGCTTCCCCATAGTTTTGGTTATGAACTGGAAAACCGGTTGCCTGAATCAGACCCCTCGAACCGGGCCAGCAAGCGGTTTGATCTAAGTGCGCTTCGGTTCGAGACGATCTGCCGCCATATCTGCCACTCGGATGATTGCACCATCGTCTCGGCATTGGCGGCGGAGCAGTTCAAACGGGACAAGTGGCCTTTGTGCTTTGTCCCGTTCGAAGGCCCCGGCAATCTGCGAAACCTGGGCGCTGCAACGCGTCCGGGCTGTCCCCGCCGACCGCTATTGGACCGTATCGGTGACTATATCAATGAACGGCCACCTGTCGGGGTTACGCCCACTTTTTCACACTGATCGGCAACTGATCTCTTGTATCTTGACCTGCGATGGCGGCCGGCACGCTGTCACATAGCAAGACATGGGCCGTTAGGTCATGGTGATTATCCTCTTGCCCGAACGACCTAAAAGGCAGAACGTGTGGGGGTATCCGCCTTGTTAACGGGTTGCTCAAATTAGCGTGTGCAAGTCAGTTGACAATGGATTTTGTATTTTGGATACATTGGGCGGAGATATCGCGATGACACGAGTCGTCTAGGAATGCTCTGACCACAAAGAGCAACGCGAATGTCTGAAAAAATTCATTTCTGGGAGACCCACATGAAACTGAAATTGATGGCCGCAACTGCTGCGATCGCCTTGTCGGCTGCCGCGGCACAGGCAAACACTCTGGTGTATTGCTCTGAAGGATCGCCCGAAGGGTTCGATCCGGCCCTGTTCACCGCCGGGACGACTTTTGATGCGTCTTCGCACCCGGTCTACAACCGCCTGCTGGAATTCGAAACCGGAACGACCAACGTCATTCCCGGTCTGGCCGAAAGCGTCGAAGCCAGCGATGACGGTCTGGAGTACACGTTTAAGCTGCGTCAGGGCGTCAAGTTCCATTCCAACGACGAATTCACCCCGACCCGTGACTTTAACGCCGATGACGTGATCTTCTCGTTCATGCGTCAGAAGGACGAAGGTCACCCGTTTAATCAGGTGTCCGGCGGCACTTGGGAATACTTCCAGGGTATGGGCATGCCAGATCTGGTCGAGTCCATCGAAAAGGTCGATGACTATACGGTCAAATTCACTCTGACCAAGCCTGAGGCGCCGTTTGTGGCCAACATGGCGATGGATTTCGCCTCGATTCTGTCGGCCGAATATGCCGATGCGATGATGGCAGCAGGAACACCTGAAAAGCTGAACACTGCGCCCATCGGCACTGGTCCGTTCTCGTTCGTGGCCTATCAGAAAGACGCCGTGATCCGCTATGCGCAGAATGCGGACTACTGGAAAGACCCGGCGGACGTGGAAAACCTGATCTTTGCGATCACTCCAGACGCTTCGGTTCGGTACCAAAAGCTGAAGGCTGGCGAATGCCACATCATGCCGTATCCGAACCCGGCTGACATTCAGGCGATGAAGGATGACGGCGACATCAACATGATGGAGCAGGAAGGCCTAAACGTCGGTTATCTGGCCTACAACACCACTATGGAGCCGTTCGACAATCCGAACGTCCGCAAGGCGTTGAACATGGCGATCGACAAAAACGCCATCATCGATGTGGTGTTCCAGGGCTCAGGCCAGGTGGCCAAGAACCCGATCCCGCCAACCATGTGGGGCTATAACGACGCCATCACCGACGATGCCTATGACCCCGAAGCGGCCAAGGCGATGCTGGAAGCCGAAGGTGTTTCCGATCTGTCGATGAAGATCTGGGCGATGCCGGTACAGCGTCCGTACAACCCGAACGCACGCCGCATGGCGGAGTTGATCCAGGCGGATTTTGCTAAGGTCGGTGTGGATGTTGAGATCGTGTCCTATGAATGGGGCGAGTATCTGTCGCGCTCGAAAGAACTGAACCGCGATGGCGCTGTTCTGCTGGGCTGGACCGGTGACAACGGCGATCCAGACAACTTCCTGGCCGTGCTTCTGGGCTGTGACGGTCGCGAAGCATCGAACCGTGCACAATGGTGCCACGAACCGTTCGAAGATCTGATCCTGAAAGCCAAGCAAACCACCGATCAGGCTGAACGCACCAAGCTGTATGAGGATGCTCAGGTCGTCTTCAAAGAGCAGGCGCCATGGGCCACCATCGCACACTCGGTCGTTTACATGCCGATGAGCAATAAGGTGCAGGGCTACAAGGTGCACCCGCTGGGTGGCCACATCTTCTATGGCGTGAGCGTCGAATAAATCACCACTCACTGACCGGAGCCGCCCAAATTGGCGGCTCCGGTTTTCTATTTCTGGAGGTCGGCGCGAATGCCGGATTTGTCCGAGTACCGTCAACTGGCAAAGGACATGTCAGTAGACGCCGTGGCGCTGGTGCCTGGCCCGAATTTCACCCGCGCATTGGGAAAACCCTTCATGAGCCACGAACGGCCTTTCGTGGTTGTGATCCCAGCCGAAGGTGCCCCGGCCGCGATTGTACCAAATCTTGAGCTGGGGTCATGGGCGCTGGTCGGGTTTGACGGCGCTGTCTTCGACTGGCGCGATCAGACAGGCTATGACGAAGCCTTTGCCGCGCTGGCTGCGCATATGCCCCTGTCGTCACTGGCGGTGGAAGGGCAGGTGATGCGGGTTTTCGTATCCAAGGCACTAACCCGCGCGATGCCCAACTTGCGCATTGTGGATGGCGAGCGTGAAATTTCCGGCTTGCGCATCATCAAGACCGATGAAGACATCGCAGCGCTGCAGGCGGCAATTGATATCTCGGAACGGGCGTTGCAGCGGGTCATCGAAGATGTGCGTGTCGGCCAGACCGAGGTTCAGATCGAACAGGCCCTGATCCAGGCGTTGTTTGCAGAAGGTGCTGCCTCGCTGGCTTTTGCGCCGATTGTGGCCGCGGGCGATAACTCGGCGCAGCCGCATGGTAAGGCGCGAGCAGATTACAGGATCAAACCTGGCGATGCGCTGCTGTTTGATTTCGGTGCCCGCAAACACGGCTTTGCCGCCGATATTACCCGGACCTTTTTCGTCAAAGAGGTCTCGGACGAGGGCAGGGCGGTTTACGATACAGTCCTGCGCGCCAATCTCGCCGGTTTCGAGGCCTGCCGCCCCGGCGTGACCGCGCACGAAATCGACGATGCGGTGATTAGTGTGCTTGAGGCCTCGCCTTATGCCGACCGCATCCGCACCAAGACCGGACATGGTCTGGGCCGGGACGTGCACGAGGCGCCGTATATCATGCGCGGGAATGACCAGAAAATCTTGCCCGGAATGGTTTGGACCAACGAACCGGGCCTTTATGATCTGGACAATTTCGGCGTTCGCATAGAAGATGACGTGCTTGTTACACGGGATGGCTGCCGGTCGCTGACCCGCTTTCCCAAAGATCTCACAATCATAGGTCGCTGATGTTTGGCTACTTACTCACACGCCTTGGCATGTTCGTTCCGACATTTCTGGGCGTGACGCTGATTTCCTTCATGTTCATCCGGGTTCTGCCCGGTGATCCCATCATCGTCATGGCTGGCGAACGCGGCATGACCGAGGAACGCTATCAGGAGATGGTCGAGAAGCTAGGCTTCGACAAACCGGTCCTGCAACAATACTGGGATTACCTTGTCGGCGTCCTGCATGGCGATCTGGGCGAGAGCTTTGTCACCAAAAAGCCGGTCTGGGATGAGTTCTTCGCCTTGTTCCCTGCCACGCTGGAGCTGTCGCTTTGTGCAATGATCTTTGCGGTGGCACTGGGATTGCCTGCCGGCGTGATCGCGGCGGTGAACAGGGGCAAGTTCTTCGATCGGGCGCTGATGTCGTCAGCCCTGGTCGGGTATTCGATGCCGATCTTCTGGTGGGCGCTGCTGCTGATCATCGTGTTCTCGGGCAATCTGGGTTGGACGCCAGTCTCGGGTCGGATCGACCTGCTGTATTATTTCCCCAGTGTCACCGGTTTCATGCTGATCGACAGTCTGTTGTCAGGCCAGGCGGGGGCGTTTGGTTCGGCCGTACGGCACCTGATCCTGCCGACGATCGTACTGGGCACCATCCCGCTGGCGGTCATTGCACGTCAGACACGCTCGGCCATGCTTGAGGTTCTGGGCGAGGATTACATCCGCACTGCCCGCGCCAAGGGTCTGGCGCCGACACGGATCAACGGGCTGCATGCGCTGCGCAATGCGTTGATCCCCGTGATTACTGTGATCGGCCTATCGGTCGGTACCTTGCTTGCCGGGGCGATCCTGACCGAGACAATCTTTAGCTGGCCGGGTATCGGCAAGTGGATGGTCGACAGTATTTTCCGCCGTGACTATCCGGTGGTGCAGGGTGGCCTGTTGATGATCGCGGTGATCGTCATGCTGGTGAACCTGCTGGTCGATGTCCTCTACGGCATCATCAACCCCAAAATCCGGAGGCGGTGATGGCTGAACTATCCGCAACCCCACCCAAAACCGAAGACCGCCCCAGCGCATTGCGCGAGTTCTGGTATTACTTCAGCGAAAACCGCGGTGCGGTCATGGGGCTTTGGGTTTTTGCCGCGTTTGTCTTGTGTGCCGCCTTCGCTCCGCTGCTGGCTCCTTACGATCCGACGGAACAGTTCCGCAATCACATCCTGCAGCCCCCGGCGTGGCAAGAGGGTGGCAGCTGGGCCTTTCCGCTGGGCACTGACCCACTGGGCCGGGATATGCTGTCGCGTCTGATCATGGGATCCCGCTATTCCTTCTTTGTCGGTATCGTTGTGGTCTGTGTGGCTGTGACCGGGGGTGTGATCATCGGGCTACTGTCCGGCTTTGCACCCAAATGGGTTGATACGATGATCATGCGGGTGATGGATATCATTCTGTCCTTCCCGTCGCTACTGCTGGCATTGGTTCTGGTCGCCATACTCGGGCCCTCGCTGACCAACGCCATGATCGCCATCGCCATCGTTTTTCAGCCGCACTACGTGCGTCTGACCCGTGCCTCGGTCTTGTCTGAACGTCAGAAGGATTATGTCACCTCGGCCCGCGTGGCCGGTGCCAGCAAAGCGCGGCTAATGTTTAAGACCGTGCTGCCCAATTGCCTAGCCCCGATCATCGTGCAGGCGGCGCTGTCCTTCTCGACCGCCATTCTGGACGCCGCAGCCCTTGGCTTCCTGGGCATGGGCGCGCAGCCGCCCACGCCAGAATGGGGCACCATGCTGGCCGAAGCGCGAGAGTTCATTCTTCGTGCATGGTGGGTTGTGACATTCCCCGGCCTGGCCATCCTGGTCACCGTGCTGGCCATCAACCTGATGGGCGACGGTCTGCGCGACGCGCTGGACCCGAAACTAAAGCGGAGCTGACGACATGAGCCTGTTGGACATCCGAAACCTCACCGTCGAATTCGCCACCGCTTCGGGGAAATTCCGCGCCGTGGATGGCGTCGATCTGTCCGTCGACAAGGGTGAGCTTATGGCCATCGTCGGCGAAAGCGGCTCGGGTAAATCCGTGTCGATGCTGGCGTTGATGGGCCTGCTGCCATGGACGGCTACGATCACTGCCGATCAACTGAGTTTTGAAGGCATCGACCTCACCAAAATTTCGGCTCGTGACCGCCGTAAGATCATCGGCAAAGACATCGCCATGATCTTTCAAGAGCCGATGTCGTCTCTGAACCCCTGTTTCACAGTTGGCTTCCAGATCAAGGAAGCCTTGCGGATTCACCTCGGCCTGAATCGCAGGGATCGCCACCAGCGGGCCATCGAGCTGTTTGATCAGGTCGGTATCCCGGCCCCCGAAAGCCGCCTGAACACTTTTCCGCACCAGATGTCGGGCGGGATGAACCAGCGCGTCATGATTGCCATGGCCATTGCCTGCAATCCCAAGCTGCTGATCGCAGATGAGCCGACAACAGCGCTGGACGTGACCATTCAGGCGCAAATTTTGGACCTGCTGGTTCGGCTGCGGGACGAACAAGGGATGGGGCTGGTACTGATCACGCACGATATGGGTGTGGTCGCTGAAACCGCTGAACGGGTTCAGGTACAATATGCCGGTCAAAAGGTTGAGGAACAGCCGGTCAAAGACCTGTTCCGCACCCCGCGCCACCCCTACACGGCTGCCTTGCTGAGCGCGTTGCCAGAACGGGCGACCTCGAAACTGTTGCCGACTATTCCTGGTGTCGTGCCCGGTCAGTTCGACCGGCCCAAAGGCTGCCTGTTCAGCCCCAGATGCCAATATGCGGACGACCTCTGCCGATCTCTGCCGCCAACCCCGCACAGCGCGGATTTCGGCAAGGCCCGTTGCCACTATGTTGAAAAGATAACCGCCGGAGAACTGGCATGACCGCCCCCATCGTTCAGGCCAGCGCATTGGCCAGATTCTATTCTGTCAAAGGCGGATTGCTGTCGAAACCGGCAACGGTCAAGGCGCTGTCAGGTGTGGATTTTGATCTGCAACCCGGCAAAACACTGGCGATTGTAGGAGAATCCGGCTGCGGAAAATCCACGCTGGCGCGCGTGGTAACGATGATCGAAGAACCGACCTCGGGCAGCCTGACCATTGATGGGGTCGACATTACCCCGTCGAAATGGGCGCAAATGCGCGAGACGGTGCAGATCGTGTTTCAAGACCCCTATGGTTCGCTCAATCCGCGTCAGCGGATCGGGCAGATCTTGCAGGAACCGCTGATCATCAACCGCCCCGACATGTCCGCCGCCGACCGCGAGGCCCGGGCGCGTGAGATGATTGACCTTGTCGGCCTGCGCCCCGAGCACTACGACCGCTATCCGCACATGTTCTCAGGCGGTCAGCGCCAGCGCATCGCCATTGCCCGCGCGCTGATGCTGAACCCCAAAGTACTTGTGTTGGACGAACCGGTCTCGGCGCTGGACGTGTCGATCCAATCGCAGATTCTGAACCTGCTGGTCGAGTTGCAGGAGCGTTTGAACCTTGCCTATTTGTTCATCTCGCACGACCTGTCGGTGGTAAAGCATTTCGCAGATGATGTGATCGTCATGTATTTGGGCCGCGCGGTTGAAAAAGCCCCGAAAGAGCTGCTGTTCGCCGCGCCTCGACATCCCTATTCCAAGGCACTGCTGTCAACTACCCCCCGCGCTGACCCTGAGGCCCGGAAAGAGCGGATCAAGCTGGAAGGTGAATTGCCGTCCCCGATGAATATTCCCAAGGGCTGTGCCTTTGCGCAGCGGTGCTGGCTGGCCACCGAAGAATGCCGCGCCGCGCCGCCCGAGCTGAGCGGAGACAGGCATCAGGTCGCTTGCCTGCACCCGTTGGACTAAACCCGCTTATTCGGTTTTACGCGTCGCCGTTATCATGGCTAGCAATTGTTCCTTGGTGCGCTGGATATGCCGGGTCAGCAGGTCACAGGCATCATCGACCCGACCCGCACGGGCCAGCGACAATAGCTCGCGGTGGTCTTTCTTGGCGGGTTCGCGTTGCTCCATGACACTTAGATGCATGCGAACATAGCGGTCGGACTGCACGTTTACCCGCTGAAGGATTTCGTTGCTCAGCCCGCGACCGGCAGCGGCGTAAAGCGCCATGTGATATTCATTGTTCAAGCTGCCCCAGCGGCCCACATCATATGCATCATAGGACTTTTCCATCGCATCCAGAATCCGATCGCATTCGTTGAAATCGGCGGCAGTCATCTGCTGAATGGCGCGTTTGAAAAGATCCACCTCAAGCAAGACCCGCAGGTCGAAAATCTCTCCGATTTCGGACAGGGAATGCGATGTGACCGCAGCACCTCGGTTGTTGGTTAGCTGCACGAGGCCCTCGGCATCCAGCCGTTTCAGCGCCTCGCGGATCGGCATGCGCGAGACGTCGTAATCCTCAGCCAGTGCCTCTTGACGAATGGTTTCACCTTCGGCGATTTCACCGCTCAGAATCCGCTCGCGCAGATCGTTGGTGATGACGTCGGGCAGGCTTTGTCGGGGGATCGCACGCGTTCTGGGCATTCACTTCGTCTCGGGTACTGGAAACTTGTATCCAAAATACAAAATGCCTGAACAATTTCCAAGCCCTTTGCATTAAGGATAACAATTAGGTGTCGCACGGATTCTGACGGACCATGAGCAGGGATTTCTCTGGTACGAAAATGGCGTTCTGACGGTACGAGACGAATTACAGGATAATTGACGTTTTTATCTATGAAACAAAAGAGGCGCTTAAGAAAAATGGACGGGATCATGAATACATCCGACATTCGCAACGAAGGCATGCGCATCGGGGGGCAGATCGTTTTTACCGAGGCTACGGTTCCCGTTCACTACCCTTATACCAACGAGGTTATTGGCACGGTGCCAGCAGGCACCGCCGAACACGCACGCAAGGCTTTTGAGGTCGCTGCAAGTTATACCCCCAAGCTTACCCGGTACGAACGCAGCCAGATTCTGCAGCGCGCAGGTGAATTAATCGGTGAAAAACGCGACGATCTGGCGAAGTGGCTGACGCTGGAACTTGGCATCTGCCACCAGCATGCGAATTACGAAACCAAGCGGGCGCAGGATGTATTTCAGTTCGCCGCAGCCGAAGCGCTGAAGGATGATGGTGAGGTGTTCTCGTGCGATCTGACCCATAATGGCAAGCAGCGGAAGATTTTCACCAAACGCGAACCGGTTAAAGCCATCAGCGCGATCACGCCCTTCAACCATCCCCTGAACATGGTCAGCCACAAGGTTGCCCCGTCGATTGCCACCAACAATTGCATGGTCTGCAAACCGACCGAATTGACCCCGCTGACAGCGCTGACACTGGCTGACATCCTGTACGAGGCAGGATTACCGCCCGAGATGTTCCAGGTGGTCACTGGCTGGCCACAGGACATTGGTGATGAGATGGTCACCAATGAAAACACCGACATCATCACCTTCACGGGTGGGGAGCCGGTGGGCAAAATGATTGCTGAAAAAGCGGGGTTTAAACGTCAGGCGCTAGAGTTGGGCGGCAACGATCCCCTGATCGTCTTGAACGATCTGAGCGAGGCCGATCTGGACCGGGCCGCAGCCATCGCCGTGGCCGGGGCCACTGGCAATTCCGGGCAGCGTTGCACGGCGATAAAACGTATTCTCGTACAGGACAGCGTGGCGGATAGATTTGTGCCGTTGGTTCTGGAAAAGGCCAAGGCCATTCGCTTTGGCGATCCGCAGGATCCTGAAACGCAACTGGGCTGCGTGATCCATTCCGAGGCTGCGGAACTGTGCGAAAAACGTGTTTACATGGCTGAAGGCGAGGGCGCGGTGATTCTCTACCACCCCGGTCGTCAGGGCGCGCTTTTGCCGCCGATTGTCGTCGACAAGGTTCCCCACACCAGCGAGCTGGTGATGGAGGAAACCTTCGGTCCCATCATACCCATCGTCCGCGTGCCGGATGATGACGCCAAGGTCATGGAAATCTCAAACGGAACTGCGTTTGGCCTGTCCTCGGGCGTCTGCACCAACGATCTGAACCGCGCGATTGCCTATATCAATGGTCTGAATGTCGGAACCTGCAATATCTGGGAACAGCCCGGGTACCGGATCGAAATGTCGCCTTTTGGGGGCATCAAGAACAGCGGCAACGGGGTCAAAGAAGGGGTCATCGAGGCGATGAAATTCTTCACCAACGTCAAGACCTACTCCTTGCCCTGGCCAGAGTAAGGGTGTTCAGCCCTGCACCACGTCCTGTCGTTGTACGCCCAGCCCTTGGACGCCCAGTTCCATCTTGTCACCGGGTTTCAGATAGATCTGAGGGGTCCGTCCCATACCCACACCCGGTGGTGTTCCGGTTGAAATCACATCCCCCGGCTGCAGTGACATGAACTGCGACAGGTGCGAAATGACTGTGGCCACACTGAAATGCATCGTATTGGTCGAACCATCCTGATAGCGATGCCCGTTCACCTCAAGATACATCTGCAGATTCTGTGGATCGGCGATCTCGTCCCGGGTGACCAGCCAGGGTCCGATCGGGCCGAACGTGTCGGCCGATTTACCTTTGACCCACTGGCCCGAGCGGTGGAGTTGAAAATCCCGTTCGGACAAATCGTTGATCACACAATATCCGGCTACGTGGTCAAGCGCCTCGGCCTCGGAAATATATTTGGTGTGCTTGCCGATGACGACGCCCAGTTCAACCTCCCAATCGGTCTTGACCGAACCGCGCGGGATTTCGACAGTGTCATTCGGACCTACGATGGCAGAGGTCGCCTTGAAGAAAACCACCGGCTCGTCGGGCAGGTCCAGACCGCTTTCGGCTGCGTGATCGGCATAGTTCAGGCCGATGCAGGCGAATTTACCAACATTCCCGACACACGCCCCAATCCGCGGATCACCGTCGACGACAGGCAATGTTCCAAGGTCGAGCCCACGCAGCCGCGCCATGCTTTCATCGCCAAGCATCGTGCCAGTTACATCGTCAACAATCCCCGACAGATCGCGGATTTTACCGGCCTCATCCAGAATACCGGGCTTTTCCGCGCCAACCGGCCCATAGCGTAACAGCTTCATATCCTGTTCCCTTTCAACTCAGTTGGTCCAGCCGCCGACGACGGCAATAGGCTGTTCGATGTGACCAAATCACCGCCGCCTTGGGCGTGCAATAGACAAACCGGAGCGGTGCATACTTCAGGGTCGTGCGACCAAGGGCATGTTGATCTTCGGCACGTCGGGGTCTGATCTTCGCAACCATAGGTATATAATCGCCGGGCCGCTGTTTTCTCATTTCGTATTTGCTGCCTATGTATGTTAGGCTCTGGGGTGTATATTTTCTGATATTAGTTAAAGGTAGTTGGTCCATTGTCAGACAAGTCCGACAGCGTATTCAAACTGCGCCCACTTGAAAAAGCAGATCTGGAGGTAATCACACCCTGGTTTCAGGATATCGAGGACCTCGGCCGATTTGATCGTACATCGCGGGTTCCGTTCAACCTTGCGCAAACCGAAGACGTCTGGCGCGATGCATTTAGCGCGTCAGGCGGCAGCGGAAAGTGCTGGTTCGTTGTCGCCTCCAATAGCGGACAAGTGGTGGGGATTGTTGGGCTCGAGGCGATTTCCCCGGTAAACCGGGACGCGGTCATCGCCATGTTTGTCGAAAAATCGGTTCGGCGTTTGGGCCTTGCCATCAGAGCGACGGCACTGGTGGCGGATTTTGCATTCCGTCAACTGGGTTTGAACAGGCTGACCTCATATTACAGGCAGGATAATCATATCAGCCGCGACCTTGTGGAAAGACTGGGATGTCAGGTCGAAGGTACCATGCGGCAAGCCTGGTATGCAGACGGAACGTTTCATGACATGATTGTTGTTGGACTTCTCCGTCAGGATTGGATGAATACTCGTCCGACCCTGGCAAAAAGCATTAGCTCAGAAACAGTTGTGACTTTCGGAGAGAACGGGTGCCCAAGCTGGTCTTGGCCACCACAGGTTGATAAGTGTGACTAACGGGGTGTGCAATTGCTCTGCAAGCGCAGAGGCACATTTTGCTATAAGGTGACCATAGGGTTCGAACGCAGCCCCTAATACGAGTTATGAATGTGAACACCAAGAGTCCAAACTCTTCCATAACGCAGAAGCTGGGTGCAGTCTTGTTTGCCGATGTCGTCGGGTATTCCCGCCTGATGAGTGAGAACGAGCTGGACACCTATAACGCATTGAAATCGTTGATTTCTCATCTTGAAGAGACCTGTGCCCGTTTTCAGGGCCGGGTGGTCGAGGTGCGCGGCGATGGTATTCTGGCTTTGTTCGAAACTGCCACCAGTGCCGTGGAGTTCGGCGTCGAACTGCACCGCATTGCCAGCCAGCACAATCAGGATCGCGCCGAAAATCAACGAATCAACTTTCGCGCGGGCGTCCATCTGGGCGAAATCCTGATCGACGATCGCGGCATTCATGGCGACAATGTGAATATCGCGGCGCGTCTTCAGGAAATTGCTGAACCAGAAAGGGTTTACGTCAGTTCCGCCGTTTATGATCAGGTCTGTAACCGGCTGCGCTATGGCTATGAATTTCTCGGTCCTCAGCACCTGAAGAACATCCTTGCGCCTGTCTCGACCTATTGTGTCCGCAGCGAAGTCGCTGGCGCCACAATGGCCGGAACGATGCGACCGGATATGCCCGGGAATATTCTGGAACGTCCCGATACGCCCTCGGTGGCGGTTCTGCCCTTCAGCAGCAATGGCGGTGACGAATCCGACAGCTGGATTGCGGAAGGGTTGACCGACGACATCATCATGAACCTGTCCAAGTTTCGCAATCTGTTCGTAATCGCGCGGAACTCGTCCTTTTTCTTCAAGACACAGGGGATGCCACCGAAAGAGGCCGCGCAAAAGCTCAACGTGCGGTATATCGCGCGGGGCAGCGTGCGTCGCTCGGCCAGCCGCATTCGGATCACGGCGGAACTGATCGATGCCTCAACCGAACGCACCATCTGGGGTGAGCGGTTTGATCGTAATATCGACGATATTTTCGACATTCTGGATGAGGTGACCGAGTGCATCGTGGCCGCAACCGCGGTGATGATCGAGTCGCATGAAAAGCAGCGGATGATTCAGTCGGTCCCATCCGACCTCGAGGCTTATGGCTCTGTTTTGCAGGGCCAGTATCACATCTTCAAATACACCAGGAATGACAACCGGAAGGCGCAAAACTTCTATCAGAACGCGCTGGATCGGGATGGGGGCTATGCGCGCGCCGCTGCCGCGTTGTCGCGGACGTTGAACATCGACTGGCGCTATTCCTGGTCCGAAGATCCTTCGCAAGCACTGGATCAGGCGCTGACTTTCGCACAGCGGGCGATTGAACTGGATCCCACGGACGCGCGCGGTTTTGGTGAATTGGGGTATGTCCACCTATACCGCAAGGAACACGACGCAGCGCTGCAATCTTATCAGCGCGCGTTGGCACTGAACCCAAACGACGCAGATATGCATTCCGATTTTGCTGATGCGCTGGCGCATTCGGGGGACAACCAAACGGCGATTACCCATCTTCAGCAGGCGATGCGCTTGAACCCATACTTCCCGGATCAATATCTGTGGCATCTGGGGGGCGCGTATTACAACCTGCGCCAGTATGAAGATGTCATCGACGTCGTCAACAAGATGAACAACCCGACCGAGGGTCAACGGATGCTGGCGGCAAGCTATGCCCAGCTTGGCCAATTCGATATGGCCCGCCAGATCGCGGATAAACATCGCGCAGCACATCCAAATTTTTCATTGGCGCGTTGGGGAACCGTTCAACCGGACAAGCTGGAAGAAGACACCCAGCATTTTGTTGAAGGTCTGAAAAAAGCCGGGTTCTGACCGGCCATGAAAAAGGGCGCGTTCATTGCGCGCCCTTGTTTACTGGCTTGAGGTTCGGGTTCAATCGCCACCGCGCGCTTTTGCACCGCTGACTTTTGCTCCGCTAACCTTGGCACCGCTAACCTTTGCACCCGAGACTTTCGCCCCGCTAACCTTGGCACCGGAAACCTTCGCCCCGCTGATCGCCGGGCTGTCGAAGCCGAAATAGATATCCAGCAGAACCTGTTCGAACTGACCCGTCATCACGTCCATGCGCATGGTCTGATCGGCTTTGTCGTAATTCCAGACCTTAATGTCATTTGCGATTTGAAAATCTGCGGCGGCAACGCCGCCGACGGATGGTTCAGTGGGTGCTCGGGAAGCAAGATTTCCTGGCAGGTTGTTCGCACCATTCACCGGCGTGCCGTCTCCGTGGACAAGAAAAATCACGGGCTCAGGAAGGTCATAGTAGGTTCCCTCGTAAGCGAAACCGTAAATTTTTGCGAACTGGGCTTTATCGTTGCCCACATCAGCGAACTGTGCACCCAAATGTTTGTTATTGCCCTTACCTGTCTTGGTTTTGGGTTCGTAATCTAAATCTTCAAGGACTCTTCCAAATATCAGCACTTCAGAAAAACTCAATAAAGTCTCCGGCATGAAACTATCTCCCAATTTCGGGATATATGGTGTCACAGACCACATCTCCCCCTCTACACGGTCCGTAAAAGTCTGAACCGAAAATGCTTCCAAAAATCATCCCATGATTGCATGCCATAAATCCTTGTAAAAATAAAGGGTTTTAGGCGCTAATCCGGCACCTGCGTGCGCACGGAATGCGAATGGCTGTCTTCTTCCGGGTCTGGTAGGTGGGGGCCGGCCGTTGTCAATCCTATGTCACGCATGCGGAAATTGCCTTCGATGATACGGCGGAAGGCGCCACCGGTAATCTCTTGGTCGACAGCCAGCAGAGCCTTTTCCACTCCAAAATAGCTCAGCATATCTGCGTCCAGCCGCTCCCACGCGTCGGCAAGGTAGGTGCCCAGATAGTCGCGCGCCTCAAGCAAAGCGATGCGGAACCCTTCGGGGTTTTCGGCATATCGCTTGTCAAAAATACCCTGCATCACTTGGCTGTATTCGGGCGTGCCTTCCAGTTGGTCCGACAGGTTTTCCTCTTCGGCTGAGATCAGGCCGTGTACCAGCAACCTCTCGTGATAGATATCGACAAAGACATCAAACATCGCGCCGGTCAGGGGTTCCGACAGGGCATGCTCGCTGGACCAACCGGCAGCGAATTCCGACAAAGAGCGGTCATTGGCGGCGATCCGGATTTGTGCGTTGTCCGACAGTTCTGCAAATCGGCTGAGACGGTTGAAGGTATAAAGATTACCCCGGGTGTTTTCGAGTAACGTGTCCACCACCGACCCGAAATGCAGTGACGCCAACAAGGCCACCAGATCGGCGGCAGATTCATGAAACCCGTAATACTCGCCCGAAGCATCTCCATCCGACGGCATCCCGATCACGCTATAGATAATGGCATGGCCGATTTCATGCGCGACCACGTCGAAATTCAGGCTGTAGGGACGGTATTCATCTCCGTGTTCATGGGTGCCGCCAGTTTCCAGAAAACCCCAACCGATATGCGCATTGTCGAGGCTGGGCAGAAGTGACAGTTCCAGACGGTCGAAGTCGCGGGCAAAGTGCCATGGGATCGGACGGTCGAAATACCCCTGCCAAACATCCATGGTGAAATGGGCCGAACCATAAAGATGCGCTGCTTCGAAGGAGGGGTCGGTAGGATCGATATGGATGAAATTTCCGAATTCATCCGGCATGGCGGGCGGTTGGATATAGCCATCCCAAGGGGGCAGGTACATGCCGGGCCCGTTCGGCCCCGGTACAATTGCCCCATAAGGCGTGGTTTTGCCCACCGGGTGCACCGTGTACATGCGCGGCCCAGACGGTCCCGGGCCAACACTACCCTGAGGGGCAGAGATTTCGACCAGCTCCAGCGGGGCGTCAGGCTCAAGAAAGGGCGACTGTGGGTACAGCAGGAATCGGGTGCCGGGTTCTTCGTCTTCGATCTGTTCGGGGTAGTTCACAAAAATGCCCTCCCGTGTTGTGCCCGGTAAATTCCGGTGACCTGCTATTCGGCGGCTCCGGTGTCGGCACTTTTATGGCAGTATAAAAACTCGGCTTCTATCAGGTCATAAAACGCGTCGCGCCCGGCCAGACCAAGCGCCACTGCGTAGGAGTCAAGATCATCAGGCACCTCTTGGTCAAGACGAGATTCAAAATACCACATCAGCAACCGCAAACGATCCACTCCGGATGAGCCCGCCGGAATGGCGTTCTGTCCCTTGCTGGCGGCCCGATCCCGCAACTGGGTGTATTGACCCGTGCGACGCAATTCTGACAGCAGTTGTGTGTCCAAATAGCTCGCGCGGGATGCAACGGCGGCGTCGATCCGCGCAGCGTCTGCCAGCATAGCCTCATAGCTTTCGGGGTTCAGATCGTTCGCCTCAATCCACGCCATCAGGTCAGACCGCCGTGACAAGCCTGTTGCCGCCCTATGATCGTCCATCTTCCGGACCAGATCAGCGCGTGCAGGGGTACGATCCAGTCTAGAGGCATCTTCGCGCGACAGCAGCGCCAACGCGGCGCGATCTTTCAATTGCGCGTATAAGTCAGGGTTCAGACGTATTTCGTCGACAATGGCGCGATCAGCTTTCGGCTCACCGCCATCCACCCTTGCGCATAAGGCTTTCCACATCAGGGTTGGTTCGGTACGCGTCACCTCGGTCGCGGGCAAAGGTGTACCATTCAAGTGGTCCGACATGCGAGTCAGCATGGCGCATGCGTCAACCGCCTTGGCGTCGACCCGACCCGTCGGCAGCCAATCCGCGAAACTGTCCACTCCTGGCAAGTCCTGCACGGCAGAGATAATATCCGCCCAAATTCGCTGGCGATAGTGCATGACCTTGGCGAGATGTAGCATCTCAGACGCCGTGTCAGTAGGCAGGACACCCGCAGCCTGCGCTTGCTCGACAGTTGCGCGGATCGACACCATCGGCTCGCTGAGAGGTTGGAACCCCAGCTCGGCCGGGCTGTGTAGCACGGCAACCTCATCGTCATCCTGCAGGACATCGGTGTAATAGTCCTGAAAGATCTGACCAACCCCGATCATTCCGAAATCAGCCAGCTCGGCCGCGCGCAACGCGCCCATGCTGGCGCTGCCAAAGACCGGAATACCCTGTTCGATCGCCCATAGGATTTCCTTGTGCCATACCGATGGAACTCCTTCGAAAAATCCGTCTATGATCCCAATTGCGGTCGGTTTTTCGCGCGCGACGCGATAGACGTCGCCTTGTCGAACGGGTGGCAGAATGGTCGCATCCAGATGTTCGGCCACTGCGTCAGTCGTCAGGGTAGGTCCCACAAAAACAACTGCCGTCATGCCAAATCATCCACTATGCGCTGTGCCCGCGGGCCGGGCACGTAATCTGGATCGTCATGCGGAGCTTCCAGCCCGGGGATCACAGCCCGGATCACAGCGATATCAATTTCAGGCCGCGACAGATCGACCGTCACCACCTGTGAAATGCCCACGGCGGCAAGCCGTTGCAGCAGCAATTCCAGGTCTTCGTCAAAGGACCCGGTCACATGAGACGGACAATCGTTAAATCTTTGATCCGCTGCGGCACTATCAATTAGGTCACGCACATAGCGCCCCCGATCCATCTTGGCCTGATCGGTGAATTCCTCTGGATCCAGATCATCCCGCGCGCCAGAGATATAGGTAAGTCGCGTCTGTGCCGCCTCGGTCAGGGCCCGCAGCAAGGCGATCGCACGGTCTGGGTGGCAACCATCACCAATACCGATATGGCCGGGCTGTCCGCCGCCTTCGCAAATCACACAGCGGAAACTGGCGATACCTATATCTGAAGTCGTGTTCCACAACCCGATCTCAAGCCCGGCGGTGGCAATCATTTCGATGGCCTGACGACAGCGCGGGTCATCCACAGTGTTTGGATCAAGGCGGGGGGCGCTCGCACGGTGATGCCACAATGTTGTGGCGTCCCGTTCGATCAACTCGCAGATGGCGTGACAGCTGGCCTCGGTCACGTTGTTTCCCGACGCCAGACCGTTGGTCGTGCGAGGAAAGGCAGCCTGACCGCCAACCGGCGCGGTGGTATAGTCGGTATCGACCATCTCAAGCGGAACCCAGCACGCGTGACCTGTACCCAGATCCTGGCCTAAAACCCACAACATGTTGGCCTGCGGATCGAAATGCCCGCCGGTCACACGCGGTAGCTTGGTCACCTCAACCACAGTCGCATCTTGGGCCAGTTCGGCATATCTGGCCAGACGCTGCGGCAATTGCACCCGTTCGGCATGCCAGGACTCAATCGCTTCCATCACGCCCGAAGCTTGAGCCGCGCTCAGCGACAATCCTTTGCCCAATGACACCGCAACCGACCTGGAATTTGGTCGGGCAACCATCACCGTGGGCAATCCGATCCGGTCCAGGCCGGTCAGATTTGCAATCCGGGTGATGCCCATGGCCTTTAGATGAGGATTAACAATTTGCAGAGTGTGTTCAGGATCGCGCAGACGATGCGTGTCCAGCACATATTGCTTCTGCGATCCATCGGGCATGTTGAGAGCCTTATTTGAAAATTTCGCTCAACGTAAAATAATTGCGCCGGGCCAGTCCGTTACGGGGCAGGATGATAGATCATACCCTATCGGTCAACCGTTGCGGCCTTTGGACCTTTCGGGAGCTGCCGCGTAATTTTGTCAGGCCGTGTGTCCAGTATGTCGTACCGCTGGAGATTAAAGGGCGTCGTTGAGTTTCGCCCCCAGACGCGCCTGAATTTGCTGGCTGAACCCCTGCGTGATGCGATCGGCGATCATTGCGATGATGGCCATGCCGATACCGGCTGTCATGCCGACGCCGAAATCACCGTCTCCAAGACCGATATAAATCTGCTGGCCCAGATCGTCAGTGCCCACCAGGGCGGTAATCACCAACATTGAAATCCCGAACATGATTGTCTGGTTTAGGCCCAGCATGATTGAGGGCACCGCAAGTGGCAATTTCACCTGCCACAGCAACTGACGAGGCGTCGTGCCGATGGCTGTTGCCGCCTCGATCACGTCATGCGGCAGGTTGCGTAGCCCATGTTCGGTGTATCGGATCGCCGGAACAATCGCATAGACGATAATGGCCAGAAGAGCCGTGAATTCACCAATCTTGAACACCATCACAAAGGGGATGAGGATTACGAATAGCGGCATGGTCTGCAACGTGTCGATAACGGGCCTTACTATACGGGACACAGTGTCATTCTCGGACGCCCAGATGCCGATGGCGCTGCCGAACAGAAATGACAGCAGAACGCCTACGCCGCAGAGGTACAAAGAAATGACTGACGGTTCCCAAATTCCGGTCAGAAGCAAAAAAGCGACCCCGGCCAGCGCCCAGAGTGCAAGGCTCTTTCCTCCGGCCTGCCAGGCCAGGGCCAGGATCACGGCGCAAAGCGCAATCCAGGCCAGCCCGGTCAGGCCGGAATACAGAACCAGCCCGAACAGGATCACCCAAAGAGCTTGCAACTGCTTGCCTTTGAACGCGAAATACCCAGCTATTGCCGCGACGATCAGTGCATACCCCGTGGTCACGGCGGGTGTCATGGCAAAACCCCAGGTAAACGGGCTGACGGCCTGAGACAGCCCGATCTTGATTGGCAGCATCAGGTAGAACAGCGCGACACGTTTGATTGCTTCAAGCGTGGTGCGGAATTCGACAAAGATCCACTCAAGCCCCGCGTTCATAGCCGGGGCGGGGTTCAGCACCCACGCTTCGGGCCAGTCTTTGAGGGGTGGGAAAACCATAGCCAGCAGCCAAGCAACGCCAAACAGCGCAGCGCAGATGATCCAGCCTTTGGCCCCGCGTTTAGCTGAACTGGATTGCACCGCGAACCCCCAGGTGATCCGATCCAGCACCATGGCCATCAACGCGATCACGATCCCTGCCAAAAGGCTTTCACCGAACTGCGCTTTGCGCATGGTCGATAGCACCTCCCAGCCGATATCGTTGGTGCCGCCGATGATCGATGCAATGATCACCATGGACAATGATGCCATCGTCGTTTGGTTCACCCCTAGCAGGACTTGCCGTTGCGCCGTTGGAACTCGCACGCGCCAGAATAGCTGGGATGGGGTGGCACCGCTCATCAGGCCGGACTCGATCACTTCGTCCGGAACACCGCGCAGGCCAACGATGGTATTGCGCACCATTGGAGGAAAGGCGAACAGGATGGAAGCGACCAAACCGACCGTAGTGCCAAATCCGAACAACAGCAGGATCGGCAGCAGATAGGCAAAGGCCGGAACAGTTTGCATCAGATCCAGGACTGGCATGATGATCCGATAGGCTCTGTCAGACAGAAACCCCCAGGTTCCCAGCGCAAAGCCCAGTGCCACCGCCATCGGAATCGAAACAACCACAAGCGCGAAAGAGTTCATGGACTGTGTCCAGAACCCAAACGTGACCATGTATAAAAGGCTGACGGCGGTAAAGATCGCAAGCCCCCGACCCCCTGCACGAAGGGCCAGATAGACCCACAGCATAAACCACGCCACCCATGGCACCGCATGCAGAACCGTCTTGGCCAAAAGGATGGGCCAATCCAACAGCCAAGAAATGGCTTTAAAAAACCAGCCGAAGGTCACCACAAACCACCGCATCGCGATATTCATCGGGTCGGTTACCGGGAGCACCAGTGCATCAGGATAGGTGACCAGTGGCCCAAGGCTTTTGGCAAAGACGACGCAAATGGCCACAAGCACTGTGACCGCAAGCCAGACCACCATCGATCTGTTCGAAACTGCATCCATTAGGTCAGTCCTTGACCGCTGAGGCGTCTGATACACCGCTGGCCAAAGCGGCAATCACGTTCTGACTGGTCATGTGTACCAGCGCATTGTCGTCCTTGCGCACGGCCACCCCGTTGTCGTGAGAGGCCAGATAGGGCAGCAGATCGGCCACATTGGTTGAGGCCGGAACCTCTTTGATCCCGCTCGGCGGGACGTTGTCCGAAGCCACATCGCCAGCCGTCAGGATCAGTTCCCACGGGACGTCATTGGTGAATTCACGCACATAATCATCGACGGGGTTCAGGATCAGATCGACTGGACGCCCGATCTGAACCACTGCGCCATCCTTCATGATTGCCATTCGATCGGCAATGCGCAGTGCTTCAAGAAAATCATGGGTTATGAAGACGATAGATTTGTGCAGCTCTTGTTGTAGCCGCAGAAACTCGTCCTGCATCTGGCGTCGGATCAATGGGTCCAGCGCGCTGAAGGGTTCGTCCAGAAACCAGACCTCTGGTTCTACAGCCAGCGACCGTGCAATGCCGACACGCTGTTGCTGCCCGCCCGACAATTGGCTGGGAAAGCTGCTTTCGCGCCCTTCTAGGCCGACCAATGAGATCACGCGCTCGGCGCGCTCCAGACGCTGTTTGTCGTCCAACCCTTGCAACTTCAGGGGAAAGGCCACGTTTTCCAGAACGTTCAGGTGCGGCATCAGGCCAAAGCTTTGGAACACCATCCCCATCTTGTGACGGCGAATGTCTATCAGTTCCTTCGCCGAGACTTTCAGCAGATCCTCACCATCCAGCAATATTTCCCCGGCGGTGGGTTCGACCAGACGGGACAGGCAGCGCACGATGGTGGACTTACCCGAACCTGAAAGCCCCATGATCACAAAAATCTCGCCCGGCATGACATCAAAGCTGACATCGGTCGAGGCGACAATGCCGCCATCATCGCGAATGTGTTTAGCCAGGGCCTTGGCCTCGCTTGGGTCCTGACCTGTCACATCGATGTTGCGCAGATGTTGATCCGCCCCTTTACCGTAAAGTTTCCAAACATGTTTGCAGGACAGTTTCGGGGTGCTGGTTGGGGAAGATGCAGTCATTTTAGCAGCCTTACAAAGGGTGGAGCGCATATGTCGCGCTCCACCATGGTCAGAGACGGGTTACTGTTTCGCCGCTGCAACCCAGGGCTGCCACACGTCTTCGTTCGCGCCCATCCACTCGGCCACGACTTCTTTGACTTCGCGCCCGTTCTGATCCACTTCCAGGATCAGTACGTTCTGTACGTCGTTGGTCAGGTTCATCTGCTTAACCATCTTCATCGCATCCGGATAGGTCGACGCGAAATCTTTCGAGACGATCTTGTCGACAGTCGCTTGTTGGAAACCGCACGCCTCGCCGCGTTTCTGGCTGGCCTCGTCGCAGGTGCCATGCGGCGTGTCCCATTCGACCCAGTTCACATCGGTCTCGGCAAAGACCCAGTGCGGCTGCCACATCATCATCAGGATAGGCTGCTCGGCGGCCACGGCGCTTTTCAGTTCGGCCAGCATCGCTCCTTCGGAACCGCCCGGAACCGGCTTGAACGGCAGATCGATCAGCTCAACCAGATCGGCTGACCGGGTTCCCCAGTCTGCCGGGTAGGTGATCAGACGACCATCCGGGAAGGTATCCGCGGCGGCAAAAGCCTGCGCGCAGTCATACAGCGCCTCATAGGCCGGTAGGCCAGGGCATTTTTCGGCCATATACGGCGGATAAATCCAGCCTTCCTGCGGCTCAAGCCCCAGGCCACCAACAACAATGATATCCCCGGCCTCAACGGCCTTGGGGTAGATGTCGCCGACATTGTTGGTCCAAAGCTCAGGCTGATAATGCAGGCTGCCCTCGGCAATGGCGGCCAGCTGCGGCACGGCACCGGCGGTCACGTACTCGACCTCGTGGCCCAGCTGTTCGAACAGCGCCCCTGCAAAATGGGCCGAGATATGCTGACCGGTCCATTCGTTGACAGCAATCTTGATAGGATCGGCCAGGGCAGCGCCCTGGCTTAACAGTAATGCGGCTGAAGCCAGCAAAGCAGGCTTCAGAGAGTTTGAAATAGTCATTGTGTGACCTCCGTTGGTGGACTGGCCATTTTGGCCTTTTTTGTTTGATGTATCGAAAAACAGTACAGTTGCAGGTATTTGGCCCAACAGACTGCTTTCTATCAACAGTGTTTTTATTAGCTCTTTCGAATGCGATCTTCACTTGCACCAAGTTGAGCATGAACGCGATCCTAACATGAGAAAACAGACCATCAAGGATTTGCACCGTAAGTAATTGATGCACCACACGGGTTCGGTTCTTTTGCGCATCACTACACGATAAAGATCTGTACTCTGCTGATGATTGACCAGCCCGACCCAGATACCAATAAGACACGTTTCGGTATTTGTTTTGACCACCAAACCCGATCCACAAATAAAAATTCTTGAATTGTTAAGAAGTCGAAGGTTATTTGACTGCTGTACGTTCGTTTTTTGTTTTTTACGAGTTTTCCATGCCGACAACATTTACCGTCTTTTCCCTTGGCAACCAACAAATCTGGGACACGGCTGAAGGCAACCAAACCCTTTCAACCGGCGCAGTGAATTCGTCCCTTGGCACCTATGGGTCTGCGGGAAATCCTCTGTTTGACAGTAGACAGACTTTCGCCGAGGCAGGGTCTGGTTTCAGCGGCGGGGATTCTACGGCCTATGATCTGGACAACAACGTCTCGAACGATCAGTTCAGCATCGACGGTGGGACGCCGCAGTCGTTTGATGCAGCAATGCAATTCGATGCTGTCATTACATATACCGATGGCTCGACCGTAAGTATTACAGCTGTTGTTTTTCAAGATACCAACGGCAACACCTATTGGGCACCGGAATTTCAGGATAACGCGGATCAGGACGCCATCGACGCAAGCGCGATCGAGTCGATTCAATTGGTCTCGCCGATCTATGCGAACGGCTTCAATACCGGATACTCGCTGTTCGGGGAAAGGGCCGATTCCGATCCGTTGTGTTTTGTGCGGGGGGCGTTGATTGCCTGCCCGGACGGGCCCAGGCGCATCGAGTCCCTGAAAGCGGGAGATCAGGTGCTGACCATGGATAGCGGCGCACAGCCAATTCGTTGGATCGGTCGACGCACGATGGCGGCTATTGGAAAATTCGCACCCATCCGAATCCGCGCGGGTGTTTTGGGCGCCGAGGACACATTCGAGGTCAGCCCGCAACATCGCCTTCTGTTACAAGGCGCCGATATCGAGTTGCAGTTTGCCAGCCCAGAGGTTTTGGCAGCAGCAAAGTATCTGGTTGACGGTGACGGAATATCTGTGCGCATCGGTGGCGAAGTCGAATATTTCCATCTGCTTTTTGATGATCACCAGATTGTCTGGGCCAATGGCGTCGCGTCAGAAAGCCTTCTTCTTGGCAAAGCGGGGACAGCCGCGCTGGATGAAGAGGATGTTTCGGAAATCCAGACGTTGTTTCCAGAACTTGATTTGCCATCAGGGCGGGGTCTTGAGGCTGCGCGCCCGGTTTTGAGATCTTATGAGGCGTCGTTGATGGCCGCGGGGCGTTCAACGGAAAATCCAGGTGCCCTTAGAAAGATTGCTTGAGGCGGCGGAATAATTTCCTGTTTTAGAATGGCACGGATCGGGGAATTTAAGCCTCTGCGTCTTGCGGATCAGGATTAAAACCCCCGAAATATCTTTCAATTTCAGGCGTGTAGAGAAGTAGAAGCGCGAACGTGCGATATCTCGCAAATGCCTGGCTATGCGCACAAGGTAATTCATCGCCTTTTTGGAAGTCGCGGTTTTGGTCGAGTGACCATTATTAGAGAGCTTTCCGCAAGAAACGGGTCGCGGTGTTGGGGGCGCGCGGATTAGTTTTTTGGGAGAAGCGTTAACGAGGAACCAGCAACAAATGACTCTGCAGCCCATGCCATCGATGGATTTGAAGGCCACTGCCATGCTGCTGTTGCTTGCGGCCGTTTGGGGCGGTTCGTTTTTCTTCGGCGAGGTTGCCCTGACCGAAGTGCCGCCACTGACAATTACGCTGCACAGGGTGATCTGGGCGGTTCCTATTCTTGCCCTGATCGTCATAATCAAAGGATTGAGCGTGCCACGCACCCCTCGGATATGGGGCGCTTATCTTGTTATGGGCGCGCTCAACAATGCCATCCCATTCTCGCTGATCTTCTGGGGGCAAACGCAGATCGACAGTGGACTTGCGTCAATTCTAAACGCAACGACGGCAATGTTCGCAGCAGTTGTGGCTGGTTTGCTTCTCAAGGATGAGCCGTTGACGCCAAAGAAGATAGCAGGTGCTGCGCTAGGTATATTGGGTGTGGCCTTTATCATGGGGCCAAGTGCGTTGACTGAGCTCAATCCCAGCAACCTGGCACAGTTGGCTATCCTTGGGGCCACACTTTCCTATGCTTTTGCCGGCGTCTGGGGCAGAACTGCCCTTTCAGGTCAACCGCCGCTTGTGAATGCGCTCGGTATGCTGATTGGCAGCACCGTGCTTATGATCCCAATTGTTCTTGTGATGGATGGTGCCCCCAATTTTGCTTTGTCTTTAGGCGTTTGGTCTGCGCTTCTTGGGATGGCCGCGTTGTCAACGGCATTGGCCTATGTTCTTTACTTTGCAATTCTCGCGCGTGCGGGTGCGGCCAATCTTCTTTTGGTGACGCTGCTGATCCCACCGTTTGCTATCGGTCTTGGCGTGACATTCCTTGGTGAGAGGATGGAGCCGAGCGCGTGGATTGGGTTCGCCATCATTGCGTTGGGCTTTGCCGTGACCGACGGTCGACTTTTTTCACGCATCGCTAAAGGCAAGCCCAGACAAGCGGAATGAGACGCATCTTTGAATTTCACCGCATAATGGCAGGCGCGAGAAACACGATGTTCGAATATGGATAAATTCTACATGGAATGAGGGAAGTTTCAGTGCAACAGGACACTAAGCAACATGGAAACCGCCCAGTGGCGCTTAGCTGGAATAGGCGTGAGCCTGGTTTGCCTGCATTACTAAAAACACCGCTCCGACAAACCACAGCGGTATAAAACTTACCCCTGCCCAAAACTTCGCAAACCATTTCAAAATAACTCAATGGGTAGAGTTTTGCATTGGCGACCTCACCCACAAATTCCTCATCGTATTTATTGACATATTCCCAGATCACGTTGCCATTGCCATCTATTTCCAGCACCCGCCCCGCGTCGAATGCGGTGATCAGAACCCCGTCGTCGTCCAAATGCTCGTGTTGTCCCCGGATGACCGACAGTATCTCTTGACCGGGCTTGCTGCCAAAAACGATCTCGGTCTCACGGGTTACCGAGTCAATGACCATGATGTTCGTATCCCGGGGCACATCCAGTCGTGTTTTGCCATGCCATGTATACGCTGACACATAGGTATTGTTGTTGAAAATCGAGATTTTACCATCCGGGCGAAACTCTGGGTCATGCTGCCGAATCCGGGGGCCGGTCTGGTGCCACTTCACTGTTCACGTGGTGGGGTCCACCACCATAACAAGGTTTTGTCCTGCATCGAAAGGCGTGAAAAATGTACCCGGCTGTGAATCCACCTGGCATATCTCTATTTCGTGTAACAACAATCATGTTAAAATTTTCTCATCTGGGGTCGCTGAAAAAAGGCTGGAAAGCGATAAGCAACCTCGGCAGCGGGCCACTCGTTACGGCCAAGTGTCAGATACCCGCCCTGTTCGGACGCCACCATTGAATGGTGCGACGTCTCATCAAGCGCCCAGAGTACATTGGAACACGGATCCAGCTTGACCGTTCCACAATATTCATAGCTGAACACCAGTTCGCCCTTCGGGGTCCGGCACGCGCCGTGTGCATCTGCTGCTAATGTGTCCTCCAGATTTGCGCAGGGGCGTGTTTGCGCATCTGGGTAATGTTCAAAATAGTCCAGCGACCATTTGCGAATGACACTGCCGTCGCGAGCCACAAGCCGGGCCTGGTTCTCTTTGTCGAAAAAACCCATCAACAAGATGGCGTCCTGACGATCCGGCTGTTCATTTATCATGACACCATCGCCTTGACCGCGTGAGGGCTGAAGGTGTTCGCGATAAACCGCTCTGGTCAGAGACCGCTCAATAAACAATACCTCGTATGCGAGCCGAAGCTGAGGAGCCGGACGCCATTTTTTTATTTGCGCAAAAATCCCATACAGTACGGGCTATCCCGTCTGGGGATGGGTCATGGACCGGTATGATGCAAGTCAGGTACCCGAAGTGATGGAGGCGACAAGATACCCAATAACTGCCGAGGAAGTCGCTGCTTGGAATTGCCCTTAACCTCCGAGGGTGTTTCAAACATTCTGTTGCAAGTGTTGATCGTCATGCTTGGAAATTTAACGAGTTGATATCCGCGAACATGTGACTATTCGGTGGTTAAAGACCGCGTCTGCTGCACACTCGAAGGGACGGTAACTTCTGACGTAGGTGAGCGATAGCACTGGTGGACCAGGAGCTAGGAATTGCCAGTAGGTTTCAAACCATTCCCCTCACCTTCCGCCTTTTTCGTGACACCGGCATACTCACCGGCACCAACTAGGGTGGCCATGGCTGGACGAAATTCGGTGGCTTTCTCCTGTGTTCCCAGGCGACACGCTCCGCCCTCGTATTACGGTCGAGGTGCATACGCCGTCTCGTTCCAAGCCCGACCGGGGAACGGTACGGTTTCGCTATCGGACATTTAATCAGGATGATGTCGAAGTGCTGAACTTGGTCATGCATCACGTGATGGCGCGGCAGGAATAAATCGGTTCATCTACGTATTGCGAGAGTTAGGTTCTGAGCCTTTAGCAAATCGCGAAACGCACATTCCGGTTGGCGGATCAAGCGAGCAGAGGAGGAAAAACAATATCGGTCCCGACAATAGCGACAGGAGTGCGCGCCAACGGGAACGGACTGATTGGACCTGAAGCTCCTGCATTAAACCAACCCTCGGCGTAACAATCCCGACGATATTTCAGCGCAGCACTCATGGCCGCGCCTTGTGTCAGACTAGGGCAAACATCTGGCTTATGTCATCTACAGGTCTCTAGTTCGGGTGTTGCGGGCGATCCACCAAACGATTTAAGCAACTTAGATTTCCGCGTTTTCCAGACCGGTTATGCTGGCCTCAAGCAATGTCTTCAGCTTTGAGCGCCATATTTCAGTCAGGGCGTCTTCGCGTGTCACCAGTGAGATGTTGCGAAACAACGGTTGCGGCTTACACGGCAGGACAAGAACCTGTTCAGCGCCATACCGCAATACGTCTGTTTTTGGTAATAGCGCGTATCCGATGCCGTTTTTAACGCAGTTTACGATGGCTTCGATACTATCAAGGATAATCACTTCCTTCGACTTCAATTGCATCTGATCACGGTATTGGGCGATCAGCTTGCCAATGCCCGACGACGGAATGAAATGCAAAAAAGGGTGTGATCCGGAAAGTCCGCTTAGTCCTTTTACCTTGCTGTCCAGCGGTGCCGCGATCACCATTTCCTCACGGATCACGGTTTCGCAGCAAAGATCAAATGTCGCATCTGCGATTTCAGTTACGATTGCGGCATCCAGTTGACCGTTCCGGACCTGTTCGCACAAAGTCTCTGACAATCCGGTACTGGTTCTCAACATTGCTTTTGGAGCCAGCTGTTCTGCCGTTCCAAGAAACAGGGGCAGAATGCGAGCAGCAGCAGAAGGGACAAACCCGACCCGGTACGTTCCGGTCAGTTGATCGGCAGGCACACATCTTGATTTCAGAACTGAGTAGGCATCAACTATTGTCTTGGCGTCCTGAGCAACCCTCACTCCGAGTGGCGTCAGTTTGGGCGGCCGATACCGGCGGTCGAACAACGCTGTGCCAAGCTCTTCTTCCAGCGATTTCATCTGCATGCTGACAGCAGACAGTGTCATGTTGCGCACTTCTGCGGTTCGAGAAAATGAGCTGTGCTGCGCAATCGCAACCAGTGTTTCAAAAGCTGAAATCTGCATAAATTCAGTAAAACTTAATTTAAAGGCAAAGTAAATTCGATTGAAAACAACATGCGAGCTCTCACATAATTGTGAATAGAGAGGATGACCCAATGCTTGACCAGGGAACAAAGACGTATCAGGAAATCGCCCGCGAACTTGCTCCAGGATTTGCGGACCGGGCCGGTCACTGGGACGAAACTCGCACCTATTGTTGGGAAAATGTACGTGAACTGACTGACGCAGGGCTTATGGGCATGACAATCCCGCCCAGGTTCGGAGGGCTCGGCGCCTCATACCTTGACGTGGTTTTGGCCGTCGAAGAAATCGCCAAAGCCTGCGCGTTGAGTGCCAGGATTGTCGTCGAGGCCAATATGGGCGGCATCAGCGCGATCATGACCTATGGCACAGATGAGCAACGGGATTTTGTGGCCCCGCTTGTCCTGTCGGGGGACAAGCCCGCGATCTGTATAACTGAACCCAACGCCGGCAGCGCGGCGACCGAGATGCAGACAACGGCCCGGCGTGTTGGCGGGAAATATCTGATCAACGGCAGCAAACACTGGATCACGGGCGGCGGCGTTTCGAAGCTTTACCTAATTTTTGCGCGTGTTCTGGATGAGGACGGAACCGATCTCGGGATCACCGGTTTTCTGGTTCACTACGATCCTGAAAACGGTATCGCCCCCAAAGGGTTCGATGTGGTCGGTCGCGAACGGACCATGGGGCTGTGCGGCATGCCCGAAACTGAGCTTCGTTTTACCGATCTGGAAGTTGATGAGCGTTTCGCGCTGGTCACCCCATCGGGAATAAAACGTGGCTTTGCCGATCTGATGACCGCTTATAACAGCCAGCGTGTCGGGGCGGGAACGGTAGCCATGGGAATTGCAGCCGGTGCGCTGGAGCACTCAAAAAGATATCTGCGTGAGCGTAATCAATTCGGCCGCCCGTTGCAGGAGTTTCAGGGTCTTCAATGGATGTTTGCAGACATGGACACGGCGGTCCATGCGTCCCGTCTGATGTTGCATGAAGCCGCTGGATCCCTTGGTTCGACTGGGTTTCCCGACATGGCAATGGCAGCCAGGGCAAAAGCCTTTGCGTCTGAACAGGCGATCAAAGTCGTCAACGACTCCTTGCAGATATTTGGTGCGCGCGGATACGGCGCGCAGGAGCCAATCGAGCGCATGTATCGCGACGTGCGCATGTTTACCATCGGTGGTGGAACTGCGCAGATTCTGAAAACACAGCTCGCAGGTAGTTTGTTGGGCATTAAAACGCCACAGACCAGAGACGGGTACGCGAAGCTGGCTAGGGGTTGATAGCCTCAAGCCGCTGCGATTGCGCGTATTGATCTGTTCTTTCTTGGATTGTTTTTTAGGTCTAAGAGCAAGTCTTCCAACTCTGGCTGTTTGAGTGCTTTCGCAGTTCCTTTCGGTGAAAGCCAGTGCCTTTTTCTTTCGTGCTTTTCCTTCCACCGGCGCTTCACCTTATAGATGTAGAGCGGGTAGAAGGTGGCTTTCACTTGGACACTGGTACCATCGTTAAAAGTCTTAGCGTACTCAAACTCACCGATCGGCTTGCGAGAAAATGTATCTTCCACACCAGCCTCCGCCAGCGCTTCAATTTCTACCGTGCGCCAGTCTTGCTCACCGTCCATCGGCCAGCCCTTGGGCATGATCCAGCGTCCTGTGTCACGCGACATGATTAGGAGTACTTTGGGGCGACCGCCGAACAATTGCAGAGGCAATGCTGCAACTTGTTTACTACGCTGAGCCGTTATGCTTCTCGCCCTACACAGGAGGTTGAAGTGAAGATGTGACCAACCCTTTCCGATTGCGACTGGAAGAAACATAAAAAAGTCACGAATTAGCAATGCAGAATTCACTGGTTGTCGATATGCCAACCCATGCCTAAATCCGACAGATGCCTTTGAACCCGCCCAGGATAATCAGATACGATTGCATCCACGCGCAGGTCGATCATCCTGTCTATTTCTTCGTGCTCATTGACCGTCCAAACGGCAACACATAGGCCAAGTTCTTTTGCGCGCGCCACATTTTCAGCTGTTACATCCGCGTAGTACGGGCACCAAAGCGAACCGCCAGCTTGCTTGACCAAATTGGGAATTTCATCACAACGACCACGAAAGTCAGGGCAAACCGCTTTCGAGGAATCCTCCCCAACATCATCCGCGTTATCTGGAAGCTGTGTAAGGTAAGAAGACGGCATATCAGGAGCTTTTCGCTGACATTCCTCCAGAAGGTTCCAGTCAAAACTGTGCAGTACCGCGCGCGACGAAAGACCTTTGCCGCGAACTTCCTGTAGAACTCGCCCGACAAAGTTCTCCCTATGAAGCGGATCATCGGCCACGTCAGGATCCGACTTCAGTTCGAGCATCAGATAGGCATCGCCGTATTTTGGTTCACTTACCAAATCTAGCAAGTCCATCAGCCTTGGGACTCGAACGCCTTCCAATTGGGCCTGGTCTGGAAAGCGTTGGCCATAGGCAGAATGCCCGTCTAACCGTCCAATATCGAATTGCTGAATCTTTTCGAAAGTCAGTGACGAAACCTTCGGTTCCTCCCCGGTCAGAAACAGGCCATCTGCGCCGCGAAAGCTCGGGGCGTGCAGACGATGATTATGGGTTATGACCGGCACGTCATCCGCCGTCAGGACAACATCAAACTCAAGAAGCGGGACACCGATAGACAGCGAGAAATCAAAACCAATCATGCTGTTTTCGGGCAAAACGCCTCTTGCCCCTCGATGGCCCACGATCCGGATCAGGTTTTCGCCACCACGGAAGGCTTCGACTTGAGGAAACGTCATTAGCCGCCCAGCCTTTCACCAGTTGATTGGTCAAACAGATGCATGTGCTCTGGGGCGACCGAGAACCGCATGTTCGGATGCCGGCCCTCGATCGGATGGACTCCCGGAAGGCTTATCGTGATCGCTCCGCCGACTCTCGCTAGTTGACCGTGCAACAAAGTATTGGCCCCCAACGGTTCTGCCATCTGAATCGCCGATTCCAGCGGACCATTATCATCCAACAGCAGATGCTCTGGGCGTATCCCCAGCTTCAACGCGGTATCAGGACCTGCAGATCGGCCGACCGCAATTTCACCGATCTTGATCGTCCCGTTTTCACGCTGGGCGTCAAACACATTCATCGCAGGGCTGCCAATGAACTGTGCCGCGAACAGAGTTCTCGGTGTTTCGTAGACCTCTAACGGCGTTCCAATCTGCTCGGCGATGCCACCATTCATCACGATCATCCTGTCGGCCATCGTCATGGCCTCGACCTGATCGTGGGTCACATAGAGCGCCGTGATCCCCAGCTTTTCCTGGAGTTCGCGAATTTCCAGACGCATCTGAACCCGCAGCTTGGCATCTAGGTTCGAAAGCGGCTCATCAAACAGGAAAACTGCTGGCTCGCGGACAATGGCCCGACCCATCGCCACCCTTTGACGCTGACCGCCTGATAGTTGTCTGGGTTTGCGATCCAGCAAGGGTTCCAGCTGCAATAGTCTGGCGGCCTCGGTCACTTTCTGGTCAATCTGGGCCTTCGGCAACCCGGCGATTTTCAGGCCATATCCCATGTTCTGGCGCACAGACATATGTGGGTAGAGCGCATAGTTCTGGAACACCATAGCGATATCGCGATCCATCGGCTCTTTGTCGTTGGCCCGTTCCTCTCCAATCCGGATTTCGCCGGATGTCACGGTTTCCAGGCCCGCAACCATCCGCAACAGCGTGGACTTCCCGCAGCCCGAGGGGCCAACGATTACGATGAACTCACCATCCGCAATGTCGATATCGATGCCATGGATGACGTCCGTCGGGCCAAAGCTCTTTTTGACGTTCTCAAGGGTTACTGTTGCCATTTCTTACTTCTCGCTATCGACAAGGCCGCGGACAAAGAGCTTTTGCATCGACACCACCACGATGACTGGCGGGATCATCGCCAGAATGGATGTGGCCATGATGACTGGCCATTCGGCCACATCATCGCCAGAAGGGAACATCTGTTTGATACCCATCACAATGGTGTTCATTTCAGGGTCGGTGGTTATCAAAAGCGGCCAGAGATATTGGTTCCACCCATAGATGAACAGGATCACGAACAACGCCGCGATATTGGTCCGGCTCATCGGCACCACGATATCGATGAAGAACCGCATCGGCCGGGCCCCGTCCACGCGGGCAGCTTCGGCCAGTTCATCCGGGATCGTCAGAAAGAACTGCCGGAAAAGAAATGTTGCCGTGGCCGAAGCGATAAGAGGGAAGATCAATCCGTAATAGCTGTTGAGCATACCGAACCCGGCAACAACTTCGAACGTTGGAACGATACGCACCTCGACCGGTAGCATAAGCGTCAGGAAGATCAGCCAAAAGAATGTTGTCCGCCCGGGAAAACGGAAATAGACAATCGCAAAGGCTGACAACAGCGAGATGACTATTTTGCCAACGGCAATCCCGATGGCCATCACCAAACTGTTGAACAGCATCGTTGCAACCGGGACATTCACGCCGGAAAACAGCGCGGCCTTGTAGTTTTCCCAGAACTGATCACCCGGCACCAACGGCATGGGCGGTGTCACGATTTCCGGTTGGGTTACGGTCGACGCGACAAAGGCCAGCCAGATCGGGAAAAAGATGATCAACACCCCGAGGATCATCATGGCATGGGTCAGCCAGATGCCCATCCCGCGTTTTTCGACCATTCCGTGTTGTTGGGCTGCCATCAGTAGTGCACCCTTTTTTCCACGTATTTGAATTGGATGACCGTCAGCAGGCCGACGACGATCAGCAGGATGACCGATTGCGCCGAAGAAGAACCCAAATCCTGTCCCACGAACCCATCCGAGAAGACCTTGTAGACCAGAATGGTTGTTGCCTGTTGTGGTCCACCACCGGTAATCGTGTGGATCACGCCGAAGGTTTCAAAGAAGGCGTAGACAACATTAACCACCAGCAGGAAGAACGCGGTGGGTGACAAGAGCGGCAGCACTATGGTGAAGAACCGGCGCCAGAAACGCGCGCCGTCGATCGCAGCGGCCTCAATCACGGACCTTGGAACTGACTGCAATGCCGCGAAGAAAAACAGGAAGTTATAGCTGATGCGCCCCCAGGCCGAGGCGACAACAACCAGCCCCATGGCCTCGGTTCCGTTCAGGACATGGTTCCAGTCATAGCCGAGTTGGCCGAGGTACCACGAGACAACGCCGACGCGTGTGTTGAACATGAATAGCCACAGCACGCCTGCAACAGCGGGGGCAACTGCGTAGGGCCAGATCAGTAGCGTCCGGTAAAAGCCCGATCCTTTGATCAGGCGGTCCGCGATGACCGCCAGAAACAACGCCGGGATCATCGAGCAGAGAGTGACAAGCGTTGAAAACACCGCTGTCGTCACGAAAGAGGCTCGGTAGAATTTATCGCTCAGCAGGAATTCAAAGTTACCGAGACCCACGAACTGGGACGACAGCCCAAACGGGTCAGGTATGAATAGAGATTGCCAAACAGCCTGCCCCGCCGGATAGAAAAAAAATACAGCGGAAATGATGACCTGCGGGGCGATTAGCGCCAATGGCAAAAGCCAGCCGCGAAAGGTGACGCGTTTTTCCATCCCGATAAACCACCGAATATAGAAAATGCGGGCCCGAAACAGGCCCGCATCGAGTTACGACTTATTGATTGGCGGATTCGAACCGGCGCAGCAGAGCGTCACCTCGCTCTTTCGCGCTGTCCATCGCTTCCTGAGCGGTTTTCTCGCCGGACCAGACGGCCTCGAGCTCTTCGTCGATGATGCCGCGAATTTGGTCGAACGACCCCAGACGCAGACCTTTCGAATTCGCGGTCGGCTCTTTCGCGGTCATCTGGATGACGGCGATGTCAGTGCCAGGGTTCTGTTCGTAGAATCCAGCGGCGCGAGTAGCGTCGCCTGCTGCGCCAGTGATCGGAAGATACCCGGTATTCTGGTGCCAATCAGCCTGAATATCAGAAGAGGACAAGTAGTTCAGGAACTCGCCAACGCCCTTGTATTCTTCGGCGTCGTGACCTTCCATCACCCACAGCGAAGCACCGCCGATAATGGTATTCTGGGGCTCACTGATAACAGCCTCCCAATAGGGCAGCGGTCGTACATCGAATTCGAACTCGGCCTCGGAACTGATACCTGCATACCCAGCCGAGCTTTCGGTGAACAGCGCGCATTCCCCTGCCCGGAAGTTCGCTCCGCCTTCGTTTCTGCGGCCCGTGTAGATGAACTTACCGTCCTTTGCCCAGTCACCCATGGCGGTCAAATGCGCCACCTGAGTCGGCCCGTTCACCATCAGCTCGGTATCCAAACCGGCAAACCCGTTGTCCTTGGAGGCAAACGGCACGTCATGATAGGCCGACAGGTTTTCCAGATGAATCCAGCTTTGCCATGCAGTAACCAGTGGGCAATCCTCGCCACCGGCTTTCAGTTGATCAAGGACCTCGCCGACTTTTTCCCAAGTGGACAGGTCGGTGTCTGGGTCGACACCTGCCGCCTCGAACGCGTCGCGGTTGACCCACAATACCGGCGTTGAGGAGTTGAACGGAAGCGACAGCATGTCTCCGTTAACGTCCGTATAATAACCTTTCACAGCACCGATATACGCGTTCTGGTCAAATGACCCACCAGCGCTTTCCATAACTTCGTGCACCGGTTTGACCGCGCCCTTGGCTGCCATCATGGTCGCAGTGCCGACCTCGAACACCTGCAAGATATGTGGGGGATCACCCGCGCGGAAGGCCGCAATACCGGCGTTCAGAACTTCGGAATAGTTCCCCTTATGCTGGCCAACGACGACGTATTCATCCTGACTGGCGTTAAAGCCTTCGATCTGTGCATCTACAAGCTCACCCAGGCGTCCGGTGAACTGATGCCAGAACTGAATTTCAGTTTGCGCCATTGCCGCCACTGGGGACAAGGCAGTTGTGACGGCGAGAGCGCCGAGAAAATTCTTTTTCATGATTCCTCCCATGCATCAGGTTCGATGCTTCGTTGAATACCGACCGCAACGCGTAATCAGCACACATGACGATTTCACGACGTTAACGTTACAAATTTATAATTCAAGCATTTAATTTTTGAGAAAAACATAACATTACATTATATAACAACTAAGCGAACAACGAACCAGGATCAAAGTATGAGTCAAACTTTGAGGATCCGCCAATTGGAAGCGCTCATGGCAGTTTCCACAAACGGATCGGTCACTGCCGCAGCTACGGATCTTGGGATAAGCCAACCTGCGGTCAGCCGACTGCTTTCCGATCTGGAAAAATCGCTTGGCTTTCAACTTTTTGATCGCCGTGAAGGTCGCTTAGTGCCTTCGCAGGAGGTGCGTTATCTGCAACCCAGCGTAGAGCGCGTTTTGGAATTGATGAAGCAGATCTCGGACGTTAGTCAAGACATCACCCAACGCAAAGCGGGACACATCCGCATCGCATGTTTGCCCGGGTTCGCCACCAGTCACCTTCCCAACGTCATCGCCACGTTTTTACAAGATCGGCCAGGTGTAACCATGACGATCGAACCTGACAGACCGGAACGCATTCTCGAGTGGATGATCGGTGAGCAATATGATTTCGGAATCACAGATAACTTTAACGGGCATCCGGCGGTCGAAAGCAGAGACATCGATGTCCGAACAGTTTGCGTGTTTCCTACCGGACATGAATTGGAGCACCTCTCCGAGGTGACACCTACGGATCTTGCAACCGCCAAGATTATTCACACACGGCGCGACAGCAATTTTTTTGGACAGCTTTCAAAAGCGTTTCAAAGCGCCAATGTCAAACTGAATTCCCACATAGAAGTCAGGCAGTTCACGGCGGCTTGTGAATTGGCTGTAAAAGGTGTTGGGATTTCCGTGGTCAGCGAATTGGACGCCGTCCAATATGCAGACAAGGGATTGAGCTACCGACCGTTCAAACCGCTCTTGTCACATACGCTTTCCCTTGTGCGTCCGATTTTGAAGCAACCGTCACTGGTGACGCTAGAGTTCATCGAGCAGTTCCAAGAGAGCCTAGCCCCGTTCAAGGCAGGTAAAATCCATCACTGATTGTAGGGCGGTAAACGCCAACGTTCGCTGCCTGCAGGCCGAACATTTTTTATCTTCATAGCTTGAAACCAATTCTTGAGCATTTGGAATAGCCCCCAAGATCGACCTCGCCTTATCAGTCAAAGTGGCGAAAGACCGAGTAGTTTTGCAGTTGAGCTTGGAAAATTTAGCTCCTAATCCTGGGACACTCTAGCGCCCGCTTCGTCCCGCATTTGGTGAGTTCATAACACTCTGTATATTGCCCGTGCAGCGAACGGCAGCAATGTGGGCTGCAAACGCAGCATTCGAACATAGCGCTCAAGGTCGGCAATGGGCCGACTATACCCGTCCGCTCATAGGCGGTTGCGGAAGACACAGCAATGAAGCGGATATCAGATCGATCCCCCCAAAGAAGAGGTCGGATAGCAAGATGCTAACCCAATTGAGGCGTGTTCTTTCTAGGCGCGCGAGAGAGCTTTAACCCTAGCAGTGCAATCAAGACGTATGGCCAGATGAAGAGAGCGATCTGTCCAATTGTGGAAGCTGATCGCTCTTTCTCCTTCTCAATTTCGTCGGTAATTTCTCCGCTTTTGGACCGAACATCGTCGATTTTTTGATTGAGGACGGTTTGTGCCTCTTCAAGGGCAGTGATGTGCTCTGCCATAGAAAATTCGCCGCTAAAGACCGCAGACGCTGTTCCTATCGTCACGCTGTACCCGCCGAGCCGTACCAAACGTTGAGATATTCCACTCTCTTTCAGCACGGTTTGCTCGATATCGCCGAACCTTGTCGCTAGCGGATAGTTTTCGACAAAAATAGCCCGCTCTTGTTCGATTCTCGTTCTGGCTGCGGAGCACATTTGTTGAGCAAATACGCGCTCCATTTCTTTTTGATGGTCATCAATGATTGCATCAACACCAGATGGCTCATCTAGGCCGAAGTCGGTAGCCCCAAAGTCAAAGCCGCTTCCAATTAAGCATGCGTCCAGTTCTGCTGCGTTCATCTTGATTTGAAGCGAACGAAACTCGGCAATTTCACGACTAATCTCGCGAACTGATTGCTCTTCGTTCTCTCGGATGAATCGGGCCGCGCCCGTTCCATTTTCGACATCGATTTCAAGCCGATCCACGGTCGACTGAGAGTCCTCTAGCTGAGATCTTAGTTCGGCCAAGTCTCGATACCCGAGAAACTCTGTGCGCTCCACTGACTGCGCGTAGAAATAGAGACAAGCTCCCAACATAGCCGATGTGTAGTAAGTTCGGTCGACGGCTTCTCCGTTCAGAGGGTTGGTTTTCGAGATCGCGAGAGAAGCCACAAAAACTGAAACGGCGACAATCACTAACGCAGTTGGGCTTCCTCCAAATAACGCGGTAAGTAGCGCGCCCATACCAAGAATTACTGCGACAAAAGCAATGCAATTTCGATAGTGAATCATGAAATTTCCTTGCTTAAAGCTCTTTTTCAAAACGAATTCGTGTGGTCTTTACTTGCGTGGTATTCGCGATGTTATTTTGACGGGAATGTGCGACTGTGTCATCATCTGAAACTGGCGATAGCCTCGCGAAATCGACTGCAAAGTCCGCTGTGAACCCGCAGTCTAGAGTTTCGCCATCACCAATTTTGAACAAATAGAGCGAAGGTCGGCAATGTGGGTTGCTGGCGCAGCATTGAGCAACACCACTAAACGGAAGCTAAGGACCACCCTTGTTGGTGCGGATGGTTTTCCACGAGTCAGATAGTGCGGTGAATCCGAGGTCTTGACTCTCCCCGTTTCAGCAGTTTGTTCAACTGGTAGGATAAACAACCCGCCTGCGTTGCCTTCTCGTCCTTCAAAGGAATTTGCGACAGAACCGTTTCGGGGAATGGGGGTTTGTGTTGGCCTCACCCGCGCCACTGTCGGGGAGAGATTTGGATGTGCCGGATGGGCTGAGTTATCTGACACCTGATGTCTGGCAGGCCGTACAGGTGTTTGGTGTCGATATGGACCGCGTTGCGGCCAAGCCCAACACGCTGCAGACCCATGTGCTGGCGGGGTATTACCTAGACGGGTGGGATTATTGGTTCCGCTGAATTGCGGCCCATACCGGACTTTGTGATCGCATTTTTCAGATGGTCACTTGAAGTCTACGGGAAATTAGTATACCGCCGCATACAATTCGATACCGGCAGTGGCCAGACCGCTGGAAACCCGGTAGGCACCCACACGAAACGCAAACAGCCGGAACAGCCATGAGCCTTTATACAGATTACCTCAGCGAGATCGAAACCCGCAAAGGACAAGGACTGCACCCCAAGCCCATCGACGACGGTGCATTGTTGAAAGAGATCGTCGCCCATATCAAGGATGCGGCAAGCGAACATCGGGACGGGGCGCTGAACTTTTTCATCTATAACACGCTGCCTGGCACAACCAGCGCCGCCGGTGAAAAGGCCAAATTCCTGAAAGAGATCATTCTGGGCGACGCGGTGGTCGAAGAGATCTCGGTTCCTTTCGCGTTTGAGCTGCTGTCGCACATGAAAGGCGGTCCTTCGGTTGAGGTTCTGCTGGATCTGGCGCTGGGTGAAGATGCCTCGATTGCGGATCAGGCCGCTGAGGTGCTGAAATCGCAGGTCTTCTTGTATGACGCGGATACCGACCGTCTGAATGCGGCCTATGAAACTGGAAATACAATCGCAAAAGACGTCCTGGAGAGCTATGCCAAAGCAGAGTTCTTTACCAAGCTGCCCGAGATCGACGAAGAAATCGAAGTTGTAACCTATGTCGCGGCCGAAGGTGACATCTCGACCGACTTGCTGTCGCCAGGCAATCAGGCGCACTCGCGGGCTGACCGGGAACTGCACGGCAAGTGCTTTATCTCGGATAAGGCGCAGCAGGAAGTCGAAGCGCTGAAGCTGCAGCACCCCGGCAAACGTGTCATGCTCATTGCGGAAAAAGGCACAATGGGTGTGGGCTCATCGCGTATGTCCGGCGTGAACAACGTGGCGCTGTGGACCGGTAAGCAGGCCAGCCCCTACGTGCCATTCGTCAATTTCGCGCCGATCGTTGCGGGCACCAACGGCATCTCACCGATCTTTCTGACCACCGTGGGCGTGACCGGCGGCATCGGTCTGGACCTGAAAAACTGGGTCAAGAAGGTAGATGAAGATGGCAACGCGATCCTGAACAATGACGGCAACCCGATCCTTGAAGAGAAGTACTCGGTCGCAACTGGCACGGTTCTGAAGATCAACACCAAAACGCAAAAGCTTCTGAGTGAAGATGGTGAAGAACTGGTTGACGTGCGTTCGTCCTTCACACCGCAGAAAGTAGAGTTCATGAAGGCCGGCGGATCCTACGCCATCGTCTTCGGCAAGAAACTGCAGGCACTTGCGGCCGAGACGCTGGGTGTTGAGGCACCGCTGGTGTTTGCCCCGTCGAAAGAAGTCAGCCACGAGGGTCAGGGTCTGACCGCGGTTGAGAAGATCTTTAACAAGAATGCCGTGGGCACAACGCCGGGCAAGACTCTGCACGCCGGTTCAGACGTGCGTGTGAAGGTCAACATCGTCGGTTCGCAGGACACCACCGGCCTGATGACCATGCAAGAGCTTGAGGCGATGGCCGCCACCGTCGTGGCACCCAGCGTTGATGGTGCCTATCAGTCGGGTTGTCATACCGCGTCGGTCTGGGATGCCAAAGCGCAGGCAAACACGCCTCGTCTGATGAAGTTCATGAACGACTTCGGCCTTGTCACTGGTCGTGACCCGAAAGGGGTCTATCACTCTATGACGGACGTAATCCACAAGGTGCTGAACGATATCACCGTGGATGACTGGTCGGTGATCATTGGCGGCGACAGCCATACCCGGATGTCCAAAGGCGTGGCCTTTGGGGCCGACTCGGGCACCGTGGCGCTGGCGCTGGCCACCGGTGAAGCCTCGATGCCGGTTCCGGAATCGGTCAAGGTAACCTTCAAGGGCAAGATGGCCGAGCATATGGATTTCCGCGACGTGGTGCACGCCACCCAGGCGCAGATGCTGGAGCAGCATGGCGACAACGTGTTCCAGGGCCGTGTGATCGAAGTACACATTGGCACGCTGTTGGCGGATCAGGCCTTTACCTTCACCGACTGGACGGCCGAGATGAAGGCCAAGGCGTCTGTCTGTATCTCGAATGACGAGACCCTGATCGGATCGCTGGAGCTGGCCAAGTCGCGCATCCAGATCATGATCGATAAGGGCATGGAGCATGAAAATGGGATGCTGCAGAAGTTGATCGACATCGCTGATGCACGCATCGCCGAGATCAAGTCCGGTGAAAAACCTGCTCTGACTCCTGATAACAACGCGGAATACTTCGCCGAGGTTGTCGTCGACCTGGATCAGATCGTCGAGCCGATGATCGCCGACCCGGATGTCAACAATGCTGACGTGTCAAAGCGCTATACACACGATACGATCCGTCCGATTTCGTACTACAATGCCGAAAAACATGTAGATTTGGGCTTTGTCGGGTCGTGCATGGTGCATAAGGGTGACATCAAGATCGTCGCCCAGATGTTGAAAAATCTTGAAAAGGAAACCGGTAAGGTCGAATTCAAAGCTCCGCTTGTGGTTGCAGCTCCGACCTACAACATCATTGACGAGCTGAAGGAAGAAGGCGACTGGGAAGTGCTCGAGAAATACTCGGGCTTCGAATTCGACGACCTGTTCCCGAAACAGAAGGCGCGCACCGAGTACGAAAATATTCTCTATCTTGAGCGCCCCGGCTGTAACCTGTGCATGGGCAACCAAGAAAAAGCCGCTAAGGGTGATACGGTTCTTGCCACGTCGACCCGCCTGTTCCAGGGCCGCGTCGTGGCAGATGCACCGGACAAAAAAGGCGAAAGCTTGCTGGCATCGACCCCGGTTGTTGTCCTCTCAGCGATTTTGGGCCGGACGCCGAAGATCGAAGAGTACAAATCCGCCGTGGAAGGCATCGACCTGACCAAGTTCGCACCGCCGGTCGCGCCGGAAGGGACCAAGTCGGCCCATTTCTAAGATCTGCAGGGTCGGTTCACCTGTCGCAGGTTGGGCCGGCCCGCTTCTCTACCAGATATGACGTCCGGGATGCTCGGCTAGCTCAGTGCAGCCGTGCGCTCAGGAACAATGTCGTGCAATCCGGGCCAAGCAATAGAAGTGTTGCACAGAATCAGGAAGCGCCTGACCAGTCCGCCCCGCAAGCGCCGGTTAAGAACCCATCGCTTAGGCGCAGGGCAGGGTCCTCCGTCGTGATCGCTTTTGCAACACCGCCTTGGGGCAAGGTCTGTCCCAGACGCTGACGGTACAGTTTACAAAGTTTCGCAAACCCCTTGGATTGTGGCGACAGACGCAAGGCTGACACTCCGACCCAGCGCAATTGGTCAATTTGATGGTCGGTGCAGGCATAGCTGTCGGATAAGGTCTGTACCCCGTTCATTGCCATGAAGGGCCTGCCGTCTCCGGTCAGAACCTCGAGCCCGTCGGGGTCGTCTTCGCAAGCGAATTGGCAGTTGTCCTTGGTGCGCCCATGTAGGCGTGCGTGATAGCAGCGGCCAGAGATGGCAAGCGGTAACCGGCCGTGACCCCAGACCTCGATCGCGATATCCAGGTCATTGGCAACCCGCGTCAATGCCTCAACTGATGCCAGGGGCAATTCCGGCGGCAGACAGACTCGATTTGCGCCGCGGGCTGCCAGCCAGTTCAGCGTGCCTTCATTGTAGACATTAACCAGCGGTCCTACCGTGAACGCGCAGCCCTTGGGCAGATGGGCCAGGGCGGTCAAATCATTGACCTCGACCGTCACACCCATTTCGGCCAGTTCGGCGGTCAGTTTGCGTTCGCGTTTCAGCGTGATCAGCGCAAGACTGGTGAGGGAAACCTGTTTCCCGGCCTCGATCAACGCGGCAATCGCATCGGGGATGCGGTCCTGGTAGAAGGGCAGGCGTTTGGAACAGACCAACTCGCCGATCACCACACGATCGACCGGAGACTGGGTCAGGTCCTGATAAAACCCGGTCCAGAAATCGGCGGGCCAGAAGAACTGGCTGGGCCCGACTGTCAGTTCCATCGCGTTATCTCCATGTTTTCTTGTAGGCGCCGGTTGTCATGGCCTGCCCCTCGGACAGGCGGGCCAGCATGCCCTCGGGCATCGGGCGCCCGGCCTCAAGCGCATCCACCGCCGCGCGGAAATTGCGCACCACTTGCGCGACATAGGATTTCGACCGTTGCCGCCCTTCGATCTTCAGCGCCGTAACGCCCGCTTTTTGCAATTGCGGGATCAACTGCTCGGCGTTCAGGCTGACAGGATCTTCGAACAGATGTCCGGTTTGGGATCCTGCGGTGAAACATCCCTTGCACAGGGTGGGGTAGGGGGCCGGTTCCCCCTTATCGACCCGGTGGATTAGATAACCGCCCAGACGCGCATCCAGAACGCCCTGATCTTCTGAGTAATCCACATGGCTGGCGGGTGAGCAGACCCCGTTCATGTTTGGTGACAACCCGGTGGCATAGGAAGAGAGCGAACAGCGCCCTTCGGCCATCACGCACAGGCCGCCGAAGACGAACACCTCAGTCTCAACCTCGGTTTCGGCATTGATGGCGGCAATCTCGGGCACGGACAGAACGCGTGGCAGGACCACACGTTTGACGCCAAACGTGTCTGCATAGAAATTGATTACATCGGCATTGGCAGCGGCGGCCTGCACAGACAGGTGCCGTCGCAATCCAGGGTGGGTGCGGGCGGTGTGGTCCAGCAGTCCTAGATCGGCCAGGATCACCGCGTCTGCTCCGCAGGTTTCGGCATCTGCTACGGCGCTGTGCCAGATCGCCTCATCCCCTGCGCGCGGGAAAGTATTGATGGCAACCAGCACTTTTGAGCCGTGTTGATGGGCGAAACTTACAGCATCGCGCATTTCGCTGCGATTGAAATTGAGGCCCGGAAAGTTTCGGGCGTTGGTTTCATCGTTGAAACCGCAATAGACCGTATGTGCCCCCGCCTTAACGGCGGCCCGCAAGGCGGCAGGCGTTCCTGCCGGGCAGACGATTTCCATCACCATATTACTGCGTCCTCGGGTCGGGTCAGGCAGAGGCCGGTTTGACGCTCGGCCAGGGCAATCAATTGCTGTATCGGACGCGCGAATGGCCCGGAAAGTCTGGCCGCTTCCTGCGCCAGGTCCAGTTCGGCATCGTCCACGGCATTGCGCAGGGCGAGGGCGGCGCCGGTATCGCCTTCAACCACCAGATCGCGCGAGAAAAACAGCGCATCGCCATCAAAGGCCCCGTGTACCAGACCAAGCAAAGCGGCAAGCGGACCCGAGATCCGGGCCACTCCTTTCCCCCGACCGCGAGTCAGGGTCACCTTTGGTCGACCATCGTTGGGATTGAGACACAGAACAATCGGGAGGTCGACCGGGTCGAGTACAAAATCGGTCTGCCTGTATTCGCCCAGGCGCTGAAACAGGCCGGGTGAGGTGTGGGCGATCTTGCGGGCAAAAACCGTCAGCGACAGGGACAGGGGTGCAAGCGGTACCAGCCGCAGCGCCGCCGCCAGAGGGGCGGGGCAGTGCGGTATTGTTATGTGAGGATCGGACAAACTGACCTCCGGCGGTTTAGCAGGTCCTGCTGTCGTAGGCGGGTGCAGGTGCCCGTTAATTGACTGTTGTCAATTCTGCGCGACAAAATCGTTGTTAGGGGAAGGGCAGATTACCGGAGCTGTCCCATTCGCACCTTACCGAAATTTCCCACCCTTCGTGATTTTCTTGGTTGGAGCGAAAGCACCGGCCAATTCCAGGCGGTGTCCGAACCCGTCTCTTTGCGCCACCAGATGACGGCCGTGCATCGCGCTGTTTTGGAAGCACAAGGGCCGGTTCTGCGGTTTGATTACTCGATAACGGCGCAGGGCGACCGATTGGATATTCCCGTCGTAGTCAACCTGTTCGGCACAGCCCGGCGTGTCGCCGCCGGGCTGGGCGTTGCGCCAGATGGCCTGGACGAATTGGGATCCTTTCTGGCGGCGCTGCGCAGCCCCGCGCCGCCGGATGGGTTGCGCGATGCCCTGTCACGCTGGCCGATGCTGAAAGCGGCGTTGGCAGCGCGTCCAAAAACCGTTCGGTCGGCGGCGGTTCAGGATGTTGTCCTCACCGGGACAGATGTCGACCTGTCTGCATTGCCGGTTCAGACCCATTGGCCGGGCGATGCCGGGCCACTGATCACATGGCCCGTGGTGGTGACCCGCCCGTATGACAGCGATGCCGGGGATGTCAGCCGCTACAATGCCGGCATCTACCGTGTGCAGGTTCTGGACCGGAGCCGATTGATCATGCGCTGGCTGCCTCATCGCGGCGGGGCGGGGCATCATCGCAGCTGGGTTCAGCGTGGTGAAAAAATGCCTGTGGTCATCGTTTTGGGTGCTGATCCGGCAACGCTGTTGTCAGCGGCGTTGCCGCTGCCGGAAACCGTGTCAGAGTTGAGTTTTGCAGGTGCCTTGAACAGCACACGACCCCGGATGATACCAGCCAAATCTGTGCCACTGTTGGTGCCGGCCGACGCCGAGATTGTGTTGGAAGGCTGGGTTTCCCCAACCGATACCGCCCCCGAAGGACCGTTTGGCGACCACACCGGATACTACAACCCGGCCGAGCCGTTTCCTGTGATGCATGTCACCGCCGTGACCCATCGTGAAGCACCAGTCTACCTGTCCACTTATACCGGTCGCCCCCCGGATGAACCTGCCATCATCGGCGAAGTGTTCACCCGGCTGTCATTGCCGACCATCCGCGCGCAGATTCCCGAAGTGCGTGACCTCTGGCTGCCACCTGCCGCTTGTTCGTATCGCATGGCGATTGTCAGTATAGACAAACGCTATCCCGGACAGGCGCGGCGGGTGATGATGGCGCTTTGGGGGATGTTGCCGCAATTCAGCTATACCAAGATGATCGTGGTCGTGGATGACGATATCGATCCGTCCAACTGGGACGACATCGCCTGGGCGCTGGCCACCCGAATGGACCCTGTGCGCGATGTGATGTTGCTGGAGAATACTGCCATGGATTACCTCGACTTTGCCTCGCCCCAACCCGGATTGGCGGGTAAGATGGGCATCGATGCCACCACCAAGATCGGCTCGGAAACCTCGCGCGAATGGGGTGAGGTCATGCGAACTTCGGATGCCGATGCGGCCTTTGCTGCTGATCTGTTGGGCCGGATCATGCCGGGGCTGAGCCAATGAGCGCTGCCCGTGTCATATTGGGGGTGTCCGGTGCATCGGGCGCAGCGCTAAGCCTTGCTGTGGCGGGCAATTTGTCGGGGTTGGGAGTTGAGATTGATCTGGTCGTCAGCCCGGCGGCCAATCTTACGTTGGCGCAGGAATGCGGCGCGGATGCGTTGGACGATCTGTGCAAGCTGGCGACCCGGCACCATGCCACCGGCGATGTGGGGGCAAGTATCGCTTCCGGCTCAGTCCCGGTTGCGGGCATGATTGTAGCGCCTTGTTCGATGCGCACGCTTGCAGCGATTTCGTTGGGTCTGGACGACAACCTGCTGACTCGGGCAGCCAGCGTGCAGCTTAAGGAACGCCGCCCTTTGATCCTGCTCACCCGCGAAGCGCCGTTGACGTTAGCGCATCTGCGCAACATGACCTCTGCAACGGAAATGGGGGCCGTAATCATGCCGCCTGTGCCCGCCTTTTACCTCAAGCCGCAAAATTTGAATGACGTGATCGATCAGATTGCTGCGCGGGCTGTTGATTCCCTGCGATTGAGTGCCCCCACCGCCGCGCGCTGGAATGCGAGTGCCTGAACAGGGCGCGATTTGGACGTTACGGAATCCATAATTCTGCCACTATGGTGCAATCTATTGGCGAGTATTGGATTTTTGGGATTCTCTTATTGTGAACGCTCTTTTTCCTGACATTTCGGCAGCACCAGTCAAAACACCCATTTTTAACGTTGAAACCGAATTGAATGGCGCCGTTCGGGCAGAGCTGCGCCAATTGGAGGCGCGCAAGCAGTTTGCGCTGAACCTGCTTTTTGCCCTGGCCTTGAGTGTCTGGGCTGCCATTTTCCTTGCTGAATCCGTGGGCACTTTCTTTGTTTCATGGCATTCGAATCTGGGCCTTTCGGCGGCTGGTGAACAACCTTGGACCGCGTTGTTCGTCGGGCTGCTATGCTTGTTCTTTGCGCGGTCGATCGCGTTGAAAGCAGGCAGTTTCTGGGCGATCTGGACGGGCCGCGCGCCTGTTATTCTTACCCCAACTGAGCGTGTGCCCGAGGCAGTGACTTATTCGATTGAGCAAGACCACGTCATCGCACAAGAGAAGGATTTCACCGAATCTTGGCATTTTGCGCATATCTCTAAACTTGAACGCAATGGGCGGTTCGTGATGTGGCGCAGCCCCGATATGCGGTTGCTTTTTATCCCCTTACCGACCGAGCAAGATGCCCAGCACCTGCTGCGCAAACTCAAACAGGAAAGCCGTTCGGGCAAAGGCAGTTTTGCGCTGCAAGACGCACCGGATGCGGCGTTGGTGCAGAATTTCTCGGCCCGGGACGCGTTTGAGGCGCTTGAAGGAGTCGCAAGGAAAACAGGAACCAAATGCCCCAATAGGTTGGATTCTGTTTTCAACTATTTGACCTTCTTGATCCTCACCGGGTTTGCTGCGCTTGGCCTGTGGTCCCTTGTTTAGGGTAATACCGTGCAGGCAGGTTTTCCGCTGTTCAATCAGCTGTGCGTCGTGCTGTTGGTCACCGCACTGATGGCGCATGCATCGTTTTTTCAAAGGCATCTGCCCCGTCTGCGGCATCTGCACTTTGCTCGGTACGGGCTTGTGCGCGGCATCGCCTGGGGACCGACCGCCGTGACCTGCGACACGTCAGGATTAGAGATCTGGCGGGAAGGCAGGGTTTTGCGCATCGGCTGGAACATGGTGCGCGCGGTACACTGCGAAAATTATCTGACTGTTGTTGAGCTGACCGACGATCAGGTTTTCGTCATCCCTGAAATCCCCTCGGCGACAAATCTGTTGGCTGCCCACCGTACATCGCGAGGATTGGGCCCATGGGATGGCGCCAGACACGCCACGGTACCGAAACAGGGAAAAAAGAAACGGTGGTGGTCGTTCCTGATCAGCAGTGTGGTCTGGTTGATTGTTTTCGTGACGATCTTGGGATTCATCGGCTGGCTTCAATCCAAACCCGCCGCAGCCGAGATGCTGCGAAATCCAACCCTGCCTGCATGGTACGAAGAGGTTTCGCCACAGGATCGAGGGGCCGCTTTGGCAGCAGACAGATCCGTGAGCCAACCCCTGTTTGATGAGAAAATGCGGGTCGAAGAGGCCGGGTATGAAATCGTCAGACAGAGATTTTTTGTTGTTCACGACCGGTCCAGTCTTGAGGATTTCGGTGAGGTTCGCCTGACGGTGGATCCGATTTTCGAACGCGCCACATTGCATCGGCTGCGGATACATCGGAACGGAAAGACATTTGACCAACTCGACTTGCCGTTTCGAGAATTGAGTCTGGAGCGTGAACTCAAATCCGGCGTGATGCAGGGCGATATTGAATATTTCGGCCAGATCGCCGATCTGCGCGTGGGGGATGGCCTTGAGATCATCTGGTCGAAAAAAGCGACAACACCGGTTTTTCCTGATCAGTTCCACTATTGGGCAGACAAGCCCAGAGTCAGCAGTTGGACGGAGAGGCGGATAAGTATCGACCTGCCAGCGTCGACCCGTTTTGGTCTGAATCATACCGAAGACTTCTCGATCAACCGTTACGAAGCCAATGGGCGCACGGTCTTGTCGTGGGCTTTTGGCGAGATTGAGGAGGAAGACGGAAACCTGCATGCGGCAGAGGCCTGGGATGTCTCGAATGACGGGATGCAGCTGTCCACGTTTCTCGATTGGGGACAGATCGCACAGCGCTTTGCGACAGATTACCGACCTCGTCCTGATCTTTTGCCCGATGATCTGATCGCGATACTTGAAGAGATCGCGGCGCAATCGGACGACCCCGAATGGCGCGCGACCCAGGCCCTGCGGCTGGTTCAGGACCGTGTGCGGTATTTCAGTGTTTCCATCGGGGAAGGCGGTTGGATACCCCGTACGCCGAATACGGTCTGGTCCACTGCTTACGGGGATTGCAAGGATAAGGCGCTGTTGCTGATTTCGATGCTGGCGCATCTGGGTATTCAAGCCGATGCGGTCATCGTGGATCATGAAATCGGACCTGCCTTGCCACGCATGTTGCCGTCGCCCTTTGTTTTTGATCATGCGATTGTTCGCATTCGCGATGTACAGGGCGATTGGTTTGTTGACCCCACCGACTTGTTGCAGGGCGGAGTCGGCCGGGCCATTTCGCTGACCGAATTCACCTGGGGGCTGCCGCTGTCACCGGACAGCACCGAACTGGTCGAGATTGTGCGGCATCTTCCAGCTGAGCCCACGTCCGAAGTTCTACAAGAGTACACTTTGTTGGATGAAGGTCCGGTGGCTGCCATTCTGGATGTGACCGAAACCTGGCGCGGTGTGAACGCAGATTACAGGCGGTGGCTTTTTGATCGTCAGGATGAGGAAAAGCGGCACAAGAATTACGAAGATTGGTATGCGGATCGCTTTCCCGGTGCCACGCATCCCGATGCGATGGTTGTTGAGGATGATCTTGACGCCAACGTCATTCGGCTGGTGCAGCGATATTCCCTGCCGCGCGACGGGTTCGAAGAAGATGGCCTTTGGGCGGACCTGAGCCATTTTGGCTATGTGGTTTCGGATCAGCTTTACGAGCTTGATGATGACGCGGCGTTGGCAGGGCAATCGCAGGTTAATAATCCGATTCACGCTGTACACACAGTGGTCATGCGCAATGTGCCGGCATCCTTGAACCAACCGGTCGGTCACAGCTTTGAAAACCGCTTTGTCGATTTTGAAACCAAGGGCGAGTGGAACGAAGCTGAGGCGTCCTTGCGCTATGAGTGGGTCCTGAAAACCAAGAAAACCACACTAAAACCCGGAGATGAAGACGCCTGGCGCGAGGCGGCTGATTACGTTGAAGATCATGACATTTACAACGTCAACCTGCTTCAAAACCTGTTCGGCCGAGTATTGGATAAGCCGGCCTATCTGGGGATGAACGCAATCCAGCTGATGGTTCTTCCCCTGCTTGTGTTGGTGGCCATGATGATGTTTTTGATGTTCCGCAGCGGTGTCCGAGCTGAAGTGGCAGCCAGCCGCGCAATGAGGGACGCGGAGCGGCGTTAAAGCCCGCCCCGCCCTTGTTATCCCTCTTGCCGGGAAGACAGGATCCAATCCCGCACAATCTCGGCCTTTGGTGTCAGGGGGCGAGTTTTGGACCACACCAGATAAAACCCTTTGCCCGTTTTCCAGGCCCATTCAGGACGCGCCGCCAGCATGCCCTGCCGCACCAGCGGAGCTACGACATGATGCCAGCCAAAGGCAAAGCCCTCACCCGCCATCGCGGCCTGCAAAACCAAGGCATAATCGTTCAGCCGCAGACCGGTACGAGGGGTGACCTCGGTGATGCCAAAGGTGCGAAACCACTGTTCCCATGTGGGGCGTTCACGGACCGGCTCCTCTAGGTGAATAAGCCGTTGATTCAGAAGGCCGGGCACATTCTTGAGCGTGACGGCGGCGGCCATGACGCGAGGTGAAGCGACGGGATAGATCACCTCATCCGATATCAAATGCGCGTCGCAATCGGGCCAATTGCCATCGCCCAACCGCACGGCAAGGCTGATGGTTTCCACATTCAGGTCCGGCTCGCGATCGCTGGATTGCAGGCGCAGCTCAATATCGGGATGATTTTGCTGAAACGATGCTATTCGAGGCATAAGCCAGTAGTTGTTGAATGCCGAGGAAGCGCTGAGTGTCACGTGATCATTGCTGGCAAATTGCCGGATCGAAGCTGCAGAATGCGACAGCAGCTCGAACGCGCGGGTGACATCTGAAAACAGACGGTTTCCTGCATTGGTCAAAGTGATCCTGCGATGGCTGCGCCGAAACAAAACGACGCCAAGTGAGGTTTCCAATTGCTTGATCGAGGCACTGACGGCGGGTTGCTGCACATTCAACTCCTCTGCCGCTTTGGTGAATGATCCCGTGCGTGCGGCAGCTTCGAAGACGACCAGATGGCGAGGTGAGGAGAGGAGGGACCAGGGTTTTTGCATAACTTCAGATTATGCTAAACATCAATATTTTCAACCGTCACAGAGATGTGGTTGAGCGCTATGGTTCTTGAAGAAACATGGCGATGAGGGTTTCAATGGCACGGCGCGCTCGGACATCCAGAAAACGGCAGGACACACATATCGCTGTGCCCGCCTCACCCTTTATTCAGCGCCAGGCCCCGTTTTACGATCTGCTTGACGAGGAGCAGGTCGTTCGTCTGGAACGTCAGGTGGATTGGTTTTTGCAGGACGTGGGCATCGCCTTTCGTGACGACCCCGAGGCGCTTGCGCTATGGAAGTGCGAAGGGGCACAGGTCGACGGTGATATCGTGCGCGCCCCTGCAGATTGGATTCGCGCCCTTTGTGCCAAGGCACCGCGTGAGTTTACTCAGTTGGCCCGCAATCGGGATCGATCGGTTGTCATCGGCGGTCGAAATCAGGTTTTCGCCCCGGTCTATGGCGCCCCTTTTGTGCGTGATCTGAAAGGTGGGCGGCGTTATGGCGATCTGAACTCCTTTGAGGACCTGGTGCGCCTTACCTACCTGCACCCAAACCTGCATCACGGGGGCTTTGTGACCTGCGAGCCGTGTGATGTTCCAGTCAGCAAGCGGCATCTGGATATGTTGCTGGCCCACATGACGCTAAGCGACAAACCGCATCTGGGCGCAATTACCGAGATGAGCCGCGCTCAGGACAGTGTCGACATGGCCGAGATCGTATTTGGCGCGGATGTGATGGCGGAAAACTGTGTCATCATGGGCAACGTGAACACCAATTCACCGCTGCTGGTTGATCGGGTGGTGACGGAATCCGCGCGGGTCTACAGCAGCCGGGGTCAAGGTATGATGGTGGTGCCGTTCATCCTGTCCGGGGCGATGGGGCCGGTATCGACCGCTGCCTCGGTGGCCCAGGCATTGGCCGAGGCGATGATGGTCTGTGCATATATTCAGCTTATCCGTCCCGGTGCGCCTTTCATACTGGGGAACTTCCTGTCTTCGATGTCGCTGAAATCCGGCGCGCCGACTTTTGGCATGCCCGAGCCGGTGATCTCGAATTATGCGATCGGGCAACTCGCGCGACGCGTGGGCCTGCCTCTGCGCTGTGGCGGATCGCTGACAGCGTCCAAGATCGAGGATGCGCAAGCCGCGTATGAAAGCGCGGATTCGATGCATTCGACCATGTTGGCCGGGGCGAATTTCGTGCTGCAATCGGCGGGTTGGCTGGAAGGTGGACTGTGCGCCGGATTCGAAAAGCTGATCATGGATGCGGACCGGCTTGGGTCTTATCAAAAGGTTCTGGATCTGGGGCTGGACACATCAGACGAAGCGCTGGCCAGTGACGCCTATGAGGAGGTTGGTCCCGGCGGCCATTTCCTGGGCTGCGGTCACACCATTCGAAATTATCAGGATGCGTTCTATGAACCCGCGCTCAGCCACAGCGAAAACGTCGAAAGCTGGGAGGATGAAGGGGCCAAGGACATGCGCACGCGGGCTTATGAACGTTGGAACCAGATGCTGAAAGATTATGAGGCACCTCCCATCGACGTGGCGTTGAAAGAAGAGTTGGAGGCTTTTGTTGCCAAACGCAAAGAAAGCTTGCCCGACGCCTGGTACTAAGTTCCCCGACCTTTCACTTATGCCGGTCAACCAAGGAAAACACGTATGCCCGAGATTCAAAAAGACGAAACAGCCACCGGTAAACCGTTGCCGTCCCACGCCAAGGTCGTTGTCATTGGTGGCGGTGTCGTTGGCTGCTCGATCCTGTTTCATCTGGCCAAATTCGGTTGGAAGGACGTGGTGCTTCTGGAACGAGATGAGTTGACCTCGGGTTCAAGCTGGCATGCGGCGGGGCAGATTCACACGATCAGCTCGGACCCGAATATCAGCCGTCTGCAAAGCTATACCATTGATCTGTATAAAGAGATCGAGGAGACCTCGGGCCATTCGGTTGGATTGCATATCACTGGAGGGTTCTACGCGGCCTCGACCAAGGAGTGGTACGACTATCTGAAACGCGAGCGGTCGAAGGCGCGCTATATGGGCCTGCATCAGGAGTTCATTTCTCCGTCCGAGTTGGCCGAACGGCACCCGCTGGTCGATCCGAAACATTACTATGCAGCGCTGTGGGATGATCAAGACGGCGATCTGGACCCGTCGGGAGCGACCTATGCATTTGCCAAATCTGCGCGCGTTCATGGTGCGCAGTATTTCACCCATTGCGGTGTCACCTCGATGTCGCAGCGACCCGATGGCTCGTGGGATTTGACCACGCCCAAAGGTCAGATCAATGCCGAACACGTGGTGAATTGTGGAGGGCTGTGGGCGCGCGAGGTCGGGCATATGTCTGGCATTCACCTGCCGGTTCAGCCAATGGAACACCATTATCTGATCACCGAAAAAATCCCTCAGATTGCTGAGCGGATGGAGATCATGGGGGAGGCGGGGCGCCTGCCCGCCGGGATCGACTATGAGGCCAACATCTATTTCCGGCAGGAACGGCAGGGGATGCTGCTGGGCACGTATGAACCGAAATCGACCCCTTGGAAGGTGAACGGCACGCCGTGGGATTTTGGGCATGAGCTGCTGCAACCTGACCTTGACCGCATTGCCGACCGTTTGGAGATGTCGTTTGAACGCATTCCCACCATTGGTGAGGCTGGGATCAAGGACATGATCAATGGTCCCTTCACCTTTGGCCCTGATGGCAACCCAATGATCGGCCCGGTGCCGGGGATGAAGAACTATTGGGTCGCAGTGGGCGTCATGGCGGGCTTTTGCCAGGGTGGCGGCGTCGGCCTGACCATGGCTGAATGGATGATCGACGGAGAGCCTTCGATCGACGTCTGGGCCATGGATGTGGCGCGGTTTGGCGAGTTCGCAACGCCAGACTGGGGCACGATCAAATCCTCGGAAAACTACGAACGCCGTTTCGTGATGACGTTTCCGAACGAAACGCTACCCAAGGGACGGATGCAGAAAACCACCGCGCTTTATGATCGTTTGGTCGCAAAAGGCGCGCGGATGGGGCAGGGCTTTGGGTTGGAAAACGCGCTGTGGTTCGCCGATGGCCCTGAGGACGCGCATGAAGACCCGACTTTTGAGCGCAATCGCAGTCACGACTATGTCGCGCGTGAGGTGAAAGCGGTGCAAGAGGCTGTTGGTGGGATCGAGATTGCCAATTTCGCCAAACATGAATTCAAAGGCGCGGGTGCGCGGGCCTATCTGGATTACGTGCTGGCCGGGTATGTACCCAAACCGAGGCGCCTGACGCTGACACCGATGTTGACGCCCAAGGGTAAGCTCTTTGGTGATTTGACCGTGGCCTGCTTGGCCGACGATCACTTTATCCTGTTTGGTTCAGGCGCCATGCAAGAGGCGCATCGCCGCTGGTTCGAAAAGGACCTGCCGGATGATGTGAGCTATGCCAACGTGTCGGACGATTGGCACGGAATCGCATTGTCTGGCCCCAAATCTCGCCAGTTGTTGGCGCGGCTGACGCGAGAGGATGTCTCGGCCGAGGCCTTCAAGTTCCGCGATCTTCGCCAGACCTTTGTGGCCGGTGTACCGGTGATCCTGAATCGCATCTCGTTCAGCGGCGAACTGGGCTATGAGATTTATTGCAAGCCGCAATACCTGTTGCGTCTGGCCGAAGCGATTGAAGAGGCCGGGGCCGATCTGGGCTATCGCTGGTATGGGGCCCGCGCGTTGATGTCGATGCGGCTGGAGAAAGGGTGGGGTGTCTGGACGCTTGAATTCCGCCCGGATTTCAATGCAGTCGAAAGCGGCATGGAAGCCTTCATCAATTGGAACAAAGAGTTTGTCGGCAAGACGGCGACTGAGGCGGCCCGCGCGGAAGGCATCAAACAGAAGCTAGTGACCATGACAATCGACGTCGACGGAATTGATGTGTCGAATGATGAGGCGATCGTGAAAGACGGAACTGCCGTCGGTTATGTCTCGTCCGGTGGCTATGCGCATCGGGTCGGGGCGTCGATGGCGATGGGGTATGTTACCGCGGACCATGCCGCGCCGGGAACAATCCTGCAGGTGGAAATCCTTGGCGCGTTCTATGACGCCACGGTTCTGGGTGCGCCAATTTACGATGCCATTGGAGCCAATATGCGCACCTGAGTAGTTGGTTGAAAAGCCATCCGCGCACAGGTTACAAAACCGTCATCATTTTGTTGGCTTGTAACTTGGTCTGCCATCAGCGTTCGCCAAAAGCGTTGTTCACTGTCTGATGCACCGGCTTCAGCATACTGATATGGCATGGGATGATGTGTCGGAACATGACGAGTCTGGGAATTCGCAATCTGACGTGCTGGCCGAACCTGTCTCGATCCAGAACGTTCCTGAGGTCACCCAAATCGGAACTGAAACCCACGAGCGGCTGGACTGGTGAAGGAGCGGTTGGCGCTGGGTGGGCGTGCCTTTTGTCTTGGCCCATCCACCAACCGCCCTCAAAGTTTCATTTGGTCCTAACCGCGCCCGCGATAGGGGGGGACGCCCTGATCGGGTATCCAGACATGTTCGGGTGTCGCCCCGGTTTGCCAGAACACGTCGATCGGGATGCCGCCACGCGGATACCAATACCCGCCGATCCGCAACCATCGGGGCGACAGGAATTCGACCAGACGGCGGGCGATGGAGACGGTGCAATCCTCGTGAAACGCGCCGTGGTTCCGGAAGGAGCCAAGAAACAGTTTCAGGGATTTCGATTCGACCAGCCAGTCACCCGGCACGTAATCTATTACCAGATGTGCAAAATCAGGTTGCCCGGTCATCGGGCAGAGCGAGGTGAATTCGGGCGCGGTAAACCGCACGCAATAATCGATATCGGCCTGCGGGTTCTGGACCCGCTCCAGCTCGGCTGCTTCGGGTGAGGTGGGTAGTTCGGTTTTGCCGCCCAGCTGGGTCAGATCGCTGTAAATGGTTTCCATTGTATACTCCTTTTTGGGGTCAGACCCCGCGTTTGTTGCCCCATAGCAGGACGTGCAGCTGCGGCAGAACCCGAGGTGAGAACCAGCCGTCGGCGGTTACCTTCTCCACCAGCCACAACAATCTGTCCGACAGGGTTTGCGGATCGACGGGTAGATCGGGGTCGACCTCGGCGTTGCCCGGTTGCAGATAGAGGGGCAGTGCTGGATGTCGGTCGGCCGCGGCGCGGGCCCAGCCATAGTCGGCCTCATCAAAGATCACGATTTTCATCACCACCTTCGGGCCGGTTTGAGCCGCGTCGAGGCAGGCCGCAAACGTATTCCAATCCACGGTTTCGCCGCTTGAGGGCGGTTTCGGGCTCAGAACCAACGTATCCAGATCGCCGAACCAAGGTTTCGCAATTGAACCCTGGGTTTCGCAGGCAAACCGATACCCCTCGGCTTGGCCCTGCGCGATCAGGGGACCAAAGTCTTGAATGGCAGGGTTCCCACCAGACAGCGAAACTGTCAGGGGCCGCCCGCCCGACAAGGCATGCACCCGCGTCCAAACCGCATCCGTGGACATGGCTGCCCACTCATGGCGAAAGGCTGTGTCGACCGCGTGCATGCTGTCACACCAGCTGCACCGATAATCGCAGCCACCGGTGCGTACAAACACGGTGGGTTCGCCGATCAGCGCGCCTTCGCCCTGAATCGTGGGGCCGAAAATCTCGGCAATGCGCAGACGGTTCATGGGCGGTACTCGGCCCAGGTTTTTGGCGTCTCGCTGACCCGGACGGCCGCGGTTTCCGGCCAGCGAGCGGCACACCAGTCATAGAAATGTCGTGCCATGTTTTCCGCCGTGGTCAGGATGTTCATCACGTCGTTCAGATGCCGGTGGTCGAACGTCTCGTCAATATAAGTCTTGAGCGGCTTAAGCTCACCATAGTCTCGCACGAAGCCATCGGCGTTCAGGTCGAATGCGGCCAGCTCGACTTCGACGATGTAGTTATGCCCATGCATCCGGGCGCATTGATGATCGTGGGGCAGGTGGGCCAATTGATGCGAAGCGGAAAAGTGGAATTCCTTGGTGATCCGGTACATCAGGCGATTTCCTTTTGTGCCGTTGCCGCGACCCAGAATTCCGGGTCCCCATAAGTGGTTGGGTCTTCGACATTGGCCAGGTGAAACGCTTCGCGCCGCTCGACACAGGTGCCGCAGCGGCCGCAATGATGCGCGCCGCCTTTGTAACAAGACCATGTCTGCGCAAAAGGTGTTTCGCACCGCTCTCCCTCGGTGACGATATCGGCCTTGTTGCGATGGACAAACGGGGTGAACAGGGACACATCGGCATAACCATCCAGCGCGTGCTTCTGCATGGTCTCAAAGGCTTGCGTGAATTCCGGTCGGCAATCGGGATAGATAAAGTGATCCCCGCCATGCACCGCCGTGGCCACCGCATCAGCCCCGCGCGCTGCCGCCGCGCCAAACGCGACGGTTAGCATGATGGCGTTTCGGTTGGGCACCACGGTTACACGCATGCTGTCTTCGGCATAATGCCCGTCTGGGACGTCTAGATCATCGGTCAGCGCCGATCCGGTCAGAACGGCTCCGACGGGGCGTAGATCGATGATGTCATGGGGGACATTCAACCTACTCGCGCACAGCGTGGCAAAGTCCAGCTCTTTCCAGTGGCGTTGTCCGTAGTCAAAGGAAATCAAGCCCGTCAGCTGGTGATCGCGGGCAACCATATGCGCCAGCGACACCGAATCCAGCCCGCCCGAGCAGATTACAATCGTTTTCATTTTTTGAACCCTTGTTTTGTTACCCGGGTAGGCTGCGACCGGGATGCGTCCTGTTACACATGGGGGCTGGGCATGCCAACCCCCCATCACCGCAATCACGCGCTTGTGGTAAAGGACCTGCGGGCCTTACTGCGGTGCCATGTTTTTACTTGCCGAGTTCAACACCGGGTAAACAAATCGGCATGTTTCTTGAAACCATCTGGAAACAAGGAATTGCGCCCTTTAACCTTCAACTCACATTTGGCCGATCAACCCCAGGCTTTTGCCACCAACAGCCGTTTGGACCACAAGTGCGAGTCAGCGTAGGAATTGCCGTATCAATACTTGTCGCGCTTTCAATCGGCGCGTCGACTTTTGTGGTGCATTCGCTGTGGTGGACGACCGCGAGGGAAAACAGTCGGATGTTGGCGGCCGAGATCAACAGTCAAATCGCCAACACTGTTCGGATCGAAGTGGGATTGACCCTAAGATCCGCCGAAGCGGCCTGGGCCGCGGTCCGGACAATATTTGTCCAGAATGTGATTCAGACACAGCAAGCCGACAAGCGAGAGTTTGTGTTCCTGTCGCAATTGCAGGCGCAGCCCAACATATCGTGGATTACCTTCGGCTGGCCTGACGGGGACTTCTTCGCCGCCCACCGTTTAGGCGACAGCGGGCTGGAGATGATCGAAATCAACGACGAGATCCGGGATCGGAGCCTGCGCAAGGACCGCTACATTTTTATTCCCGGGGACATCCAATTCGAAGACCGCTCGTTTTCGCCAACCCAATATGATCCGCGCGATCACGCCTGGTACGGTAATTTCATTGATCGCGATACGCCGGACTGGATCGAGGTGCGCGACCTGCCGGGTAGCGACAAAACGGTCTACGCCTTTGCCGGGGCAATCGACGTGAACCGCAGACGCCAAGGCGTGTTGACGGTGGCCATTGAAACGGATCGCCTGTCGCGCTTTCTGGGATCATTGCGGCCGGGTGAGTTTGGCGCGGCCTATATTCTGAGCGCGGATGGCAAGGTGATCGCCGTACCGGACCCGGATGCAGATGAGGTCACCCCGGCGCGGATGGGTGAAGGTGAGCTGTACGAAGTTGCCAAGATGTCTGGGGAAACCCTTTTGGCGACCTCTGGTCCGAATGTCGCCGGCAGTTTGACGACCCGTGTGGTGTATGACGACGTGCCCTATGCCGTGGCACTGACCCCGCTTGGATTTTACGGGTGGCGCGTGGCCACGGTCATCCCCGAAGCCGCCTTCCTGTCAGGTATCGACCGGACGCTTGTCAATCTGATTTATGCGCTGCTTGGGGTGGTTGTTGTGGCGACCGGTCTTGCCATTTGGTTAATGCGCAAGGTTGTGGCAAACCCTTTGTCGCGCGTTGCCGAAGACCTCAGCCGAATTGAACGTTTCGATGTCGAGCAAGTCTCGCGGCGTCCCTCGCGCCTGAAAGAGCTAAATAACCTGTCCGCAGCGACGGCCAACATGGCGGCGGGTCTGTCGGCGTTTCGAAAGTATGTGCCGACCGATCTTGTGCGAATGCTGGTGGCGGCAGGTATCAAGACGCAGCCCGGAGGGGAAACAAAAACGATATCTGTGCTGTTTTGTGATGTGTCGGGTTTCACCGGCCTGACCGAAAAGCATGGCCCGAAGATTGTCGAGTTGATGGCACCATTCTTCAGCGCTGCGTCATCGACCATTGAACGGCATCATGGAACAATCGATAAGTTCATCGGGGATGCGGTGATGGCGTTCTGGGGTGCCCCGCGAGAAAATCTCAACCACGCTGAAGATGCCTGTCGTGCTGCGCTGGAACTCGTGGACGTGGTCGAAAGTGCTGGCCTGCGAAGTGACTCTGACGATTCCCTGCGCGTCAGGGTCGGTCTGAACAGTGGTGAAGCTCTGGTTGGGAATATCGGATCGGAACAGCGGCTGAACTACACTGCAATTGGGGACGTCGTAAACGTAGCAAGCCGCCTAGAAGTGGCCAACAAGGCCTATGGCAGCGCGATCCTCATTGGACCCGAAACACGGCGAGAAGCAGGTGATGTGATCATCGTCCGGGAACTGGATACGCTTGAAATTGCCGGCCGGTCCGGAGAACTGGTCGTTTTCGAACTGATTGCCATGGCTGACAGTGTCGCTGAGACCCCACCGTGGATCGAGGCTTATGAAACAGGTCTTGCCCATTACCGGGCCAGACGCATGTCCGAGGCGGTCGCGTCCTTTGAGACCGCAGATAATTTGCGCGGGGGCGATCCTGCGTCCGTTTTGATGATCAAGCGAGCAAAAGCGTTGCTGGCGGACCCTCCGCCAGGCGATTGGACGGGCGTTGCATTCATGGATGATAAGTAGTGTTTCGTTAGGATGTTTGAGGCGTGAGGCGCTCGTCACTCTGTTTTCTGGCGTCATCGCCTTGAAATTTTGTTTCGTTCTGCCGGTAAATACTGAAACATCATGACAGCGCAAGCTTGATAGTTTAGTTGTTCAATTTAAAGCAAAATTGACAATGTCTCGGTGAATATAGTGGAACACGTAACCTTCACGTTCGAGATGGGAGTGGTGTGCGCTTTGTTGGCCTTCACCGTTTTCCTTTTCGTATCGGAAATTGTCAGAATAGACCTTTCTGCGATACTGGTTTTGGTTCTGGTCGGCCTTCTTAGCTACGCTCCGGGGCTTGAGAACCTTGCCAATGTTTCGCAACTGTTCGACGGATTTGCGTCCAATGCGGTGATATCCATCATCGCGGTTATGATCGTGGGGGCGGGTCTGGATAAAACCGGCATCATGAACAAAGTTGCGGCGGTCATATTGAAATATGGCGGCACCGCCGAGAACCGGGTGCTGCCAATTGTTTCGGGCACGGTCGGCGTTATTTCATCCTTTATGCAGAACGTCGGTGCGGCCGCATTGTTCTTGCCCGTGGTCAGCCGAATTTCCTCTAGGTCCGGAATTCCGCTGTCCCGCTTGCTGATGCCCATGGGGTTTTGCGCAATTTTGGGCGGCACGATGACAATGGTGGGCTCATCACCGCTGATTTTGCTTAACGATCTCGTCATCACTGCAAACAAGGGTCTGCCCGCTGATCAGCAGATTGAACCATTTGGTCTTTTTTCGGTTACACCAATCGGAGCGGTCCTGATCTTAACTGGGATCGCGTATTTTCTGCTGCTTGGGCGGTGGGTATTACCGGGCGATACCGGATCTGACAGTACCGGCACAGGGCAGGGTACGCAGGAATATTTGCAACGGGTGTACGGGCTGCAGGCAGATGTTTTCGAGGTGATCGTGCCCGAGGATAGCCCATTGGTGGGGCGCATTCTGGCTGATATCAACCACGAAGAACACCTATACATAATCTCTACGTTTTATCGCGGCAAAACGTCGATGGTTCAGGTCCTGACCGCCGAGATTGCAGCACCTTGCAGATTGGCCATCATCGGAAACCGCTGGGATGTAGAACAATTTGCACTGAAATTTGGTCTAACGGTTCTGCCGGATTTGGATATCTTCGTTGAAGAATTTGCGCCGACCAATGCCGGCATAGCCGAAGTCGTTGTGACGCCCGATAGCAAACTGATCGGAAAATGCCCGCGCGAACTATTGTTTCGCAAGACCTATGGCATGTCGTTGCTTGCAATTCACCGCGGTGAAGAAACGCTTAGCCATGTTGAAACCGACACGCACGATTCCACTCAGATCGGGCTCGAGGATTTTCACGCAGGGGACATGCTTGTTGCACATACCCGGTGGGACAACCTGATGCGCATTAAGCGGGATCCTGATTTTGTCGTCGTGACAACGGATTTCCCACAGGATGAATTGAGGCCGCAGAAGGTTGGTTGGGCCTTGGCCTTTTTCGCAATTTCCCTATCGCTGATTTTGTTCACCGACGTTCGTTTGTCGTTGTGCCTGCTGACCGGAGCCGCGGGAATGATGCTCACACGTGTACTGAGTGTGGATGAGGCCTATCGCGCAGTCGGATGGAACACCGTATTCCTGCTGGCCTGTCTCATACCGCTTGGGCAGGCGGTGCAAAACACCGGAACGGCGGCATGGATTGCCCAGCAAATCATGATCATTCTAAACGGCTGGCCGATATGGGCGCTGCAGGCTGGTGTCGCGATATTGGCCACAGCCTTTTCGTTGGTCATGTCGAATGTCGGGGCCACTGTCTTGCTTGTGCCGCTTGCCATTTCGATTGCGGTGGCGGCAGGAGGCAACCCAGCTGTCTTTGCACTGACCGTAGCAATCTCGACCTCGAACAGCTTTATTATTCCAACCCATCAGGTCAACGCGCTGATTATGGGCCCTGCAGGTTACAAGGTTATGGATTTTGTGCGCTCGGGTGGGGTTATGACAATTCTGTTCCTGGTTGTTTCCTTGTTGATGCTTAACATCATCTACTGAACTGCCCGGGCGCAGCCCGATCAGAGGTGCTTTTTTCTGAAAAAGGCGCTTGGTGACTAGGTAACTTGTCGGCGGACGTTTCGGTTCAGTCTGCTATTTCTTTCACGACGGAAAAACGAAAAAAGTGTTGAGAAATCATGCTTTTGAATTCTGACTTATCATTAATCAACGCAGCGCTTCTTTTTGATCGCCAGTGTTATAGGGCCAGAATGTCGTTTGTGGGTTTCACATCCGCGATTTCACCGTCAAGCGTTGCCATGCTAACCGAATGAACTTGAGCGGCATTGTGGGATTTTCCGTCCGGGCCGGTAAGCCCATAAGTCCAAACAGCATCGGCCGCATAGATTGGCTGAAAGCCAAGATCAGCTGCACTGCGCGTGGTCGATTCTACACAATGATTGGCGGTCGCACCGCACAGGATAACACGCTCGACGCCAGCGTCCTGCAGAATTGCCAGCAATGCAGTTCCCACAAAACCGCTGCTGCCGGTCTTGACGACGATAGGCTCATTGGTGGCCGGGGCCGCGAACGGTTGAACTGCACACCCTGGGGCGTCAGAGTGAAACGGGTCCTCGGGATCCGTACCATGGTGGTGAATATGAACGACCGTGCTGCCGTCGCCGCGAAACTTGTCCAGCAGCTGGGTAATATTGCTTTCTGCCTCAGGACATGACCGTTCCGTGCCCAAAGCATCCTCGTGCGCCAGGGCCATTTGAACATCAATCACCAAAAGTGCGGTTTTCATTCTTTTCCGTCCTTAGCCCGTGGTTTCAGCCTTGCGGCTGGCCAGTATGTTTTCCACCCGCTTGCCGTATATGCGAATGTTGATCTCATCCCCGATTTCGCGGTCGGGCTGTTCGTCATAAGTCATCGTGGCCGTAATACGGGGGCGGTCACCTTCAACCTTGGTCACGCCATGTAACGAGTACCCGCCACGGAACAACGTCAGCGTTCCCGCCCCGCGCGCGAAGGTCTGGGCATGAGACAAGTCCCCATCCAACAAGCGGTCCACCGCCTCTCGGTCTTCATCCGAGTCTGTCCGGGAATTTGGAATAAAGGTGAACTCGCCACCTTTTTCGGCAGCCTGCAATAACAGCGTGACAGTGCATTCGGTCGTATCATAGTGCCAGGCATGTCCGCTTCCGGGTTGCAGGGCGACGACGTTGAGCGCCTGAAACTCATCCGCGCATCGATACAGTTGGTCTTTCATCTGCACCCGCCGCACAAACTCGGTCAAAATTTCTGACTGGTACAGCTGCTTGAGGCCGGACTCTGCCGGTATTTGATCATCTGCAAGCTGCACGGCGCTATGGATGAATTCTTTTCGGCGTGGATCATCGTCAGGCAGCGAAGGGTCAATCGCCCCCTGATAGATGTTTCGCTTCACGTGCAAAATCTCCGCCGTCGGAAGCAGGGCGTTTGCCTCTGAATTCACCTGTTTCAAAGCCTTAGAATGCAGAAAGCCATCCAGATTGCACCAGCCGTTGGTGTCGATTCTGAGCTGACATTGGGCTAATAATTCTGCACCCGGGCCATTGTCCAGATCGGCAATCGGGTACCGGTCGAGGTCGACAAAATCCAGAGCGACATCCCGTTTGGATTGGCTGGTGTCAGTCATGATGATCTCCTTCAGGAAAACTCAACCGGTCAGTGCGTGGTCGCACATCCCGATACTATGCAGAGCAGTCTTGATCAGATAAAACGAAACAAAACGGGCCCATGAACAAAAAATTTTTATGGAAAGCTGATGCGCCACAATCTGAACCTCAACTGGTTGCGGAGTTTCGAAGCCGCAGCGCGATTGCTGAGCTTCACATCTGCGAGTCAAGAAATCGGCCTGACACAGACTGCCGTAAGCCAGCATATCAAAGCCCTTGAGGCGCAGCTGGGCGATAAGCTATTCGTGCGCCGCCCCAAAAGTCTGCAATTGACCGATGTGGGCAAAGCTTACTTACTGCCTGTCCGCGAAGCACTGGGCACGATTGAGATGTCGACGACCGGCCTATTTGGTCCCCGCGGGGCAGCAACGATCACAATACGAGCCTCGATGGCCTTCATCATGTGGTTGTCTCCAAGGTTGGATGGCTTTCTGCGCGACCATCCCGACACCAGCGTCAAACTTTTAACCTCGATCTGGAAGGATTCCTCGGAACAACACCCGGTCGACGTTGATATCGTCTTAGCGTCTAAAGACTATGCAGGCCCTAATTTGGAGCCGCTTTCGGACGAGGCGATTGTCCCGATTGTCAGTGCCGTGTCCCATGAAATGATAAAAGGGCCCAAGGACTTACTGCAGCACCCCTCAATTCATATCTTGGGTTTTGACGATCATTGGGCGCGCTACCTTTCCGCCTTTTCGCTGGAATCAACGCAACCTGGCGCGCGGCTGGTGACCGACACCTCAACCGCCGCGATCGAAATGGTTGGTGCTGGTTTAGGGTGTGCCGTGGTCATTGAACGTTTTGTGGCACGGGCGATGACGGCCGGACAGAACATTCGTATCGCTGGCGAAGCGGTAGCATTGGAGCAATCTCATTACCTCATTAGAACAGATCACCGCGCTGCTGTTCGCCCACAAATCGAAGCGTTCAATTCTTGGCTTCGGCAGCAGTTCTGAGTTCAGCACCCTGATGTTGCCAGATGAGGTGAACTAAGCCACAGCTGACGAATAAAGAGGCCCCGCACCGTTTTTCTTAAGAAACATGGGGAAAACCCCCATGTTAACCCGCGAATCTTCACGTGAACGAATCTTGCGTAGTCAGTGATAGGGTGAGACCATCGCAGTACAGTCCGAGCAAACATGCGATAAAAGGGGTGTTTATGGAACCAGGCAATCTCAGGCTATTGCCAGTTTACAACGGGAATACACTGGCCGACCTGTCTCTGGCTTGTTCAAGCCCTTCTTTATCGACGGCGATTTGCGGTTTGTGGGGCAATTCAGACTTTAAGCTGGGCAATCACATCATTGATCAGCCTGAACAGAGTTCGATTGACCTTTCACAATGCTTTGGCAAGGCGCTACCCTTTGTCGGATGTCGGTTTTGAGAATGGAAAGCCCAGAGGCTTTCTATATTCCGGGATACGTACACAATTCGCGTAGCCCCCAAAACTCGGATGCAGGATCACAATAATCATGCGTCTTGTGTTTTATCAAATGGCCAGTTCACGATGAGCAAAAATCTCTCTTGCAAAAATCAACCAGAGGCATCCGATGCACAGCGTTCGGCGTCAAATCTGGTCAATGTGATGAACATCGACCGCGATGACGCATTAGGTATACGCGATCAGATACGCGCAGAGTTGGCTTATTTGATTTCAAGCGGCGTACTGCAAAATGGAGCGAAATTGCCCTCCTGCAGAGCACTTGCGCGCGATCTCAAGGTGTCTGTGAACTCGGTTTTGGGTGCATATTCCAGGCTTGTTGACGAAGGTACAATCATTTCGAAGCCAAAATCTGGCTACTATGTCTCTCTCAATCTGAACCGGATGCAGGCCAAGGCAGATCAAGAGATCAACGCGAATTTCCCGAACATCGTCGAAAGAATAACCAGAAGGCGTTTGCCATCCAAAGCAGGCTGTATCACGCGGCCTGCGGATTGGCCGGACTATCAGTTCCCGTTCGTGTGCAACCAGGCGGCCTCGAACAGGTTTCCTTTGGCTGAATGGCGTGAATGTTCCCGACTGGCGTTAAACATGCGCGACCTCAGCAATTGGACAGGTGACAACCAGTATCGTGATTCCGACACCTTTGTTGAACAAATCTGTAGCCGGTTGTTGCCGCATAGAGGTATCGTCGCCAAGCCTGAAAACGTGCTGATTACCATGGGTGCGCAGCAGGCCATCTATATCGTGGCGGCTTTGCTGCGTGGCTTTGGCCGCGTCGTTGCAATTGAGGATCCAGGATATGCCGACGCGCGCAACATATTCGAGCAGACCTTTGATGAGGTCCGGTTCATCCCCGTCGACAGTGAGGGTCTTGTTGTCGATGAAAGACTAGCCGGATGCGATCTGGTCTATGTGACGCCAAACCGTCAGATGCCAACAGTTCTGTCTATGTCGCAGACCCGAAAACGTCAGCTGCTGGACATGGCAAAGAAGGAAGATTTCCTGATTATCGAAGACGATTACGAAGGTGACATGGACTTTGATGAGAACAGTCTTCTTCCTTTGTATAGTGGGCATTCTCAGGGACGGGTGATCTATACTGGCAGCCTTTCAAAAAGCTTGGCTCCGGGTCTGCGGCTGGGCTATCTGGTCGCCCAGGAATCTCTGGTGCAAGAAGCGCGCGCCCTACGCGGAATGATGATCCGCCATCCACCGCACGTCATTCAACACACCGCATCTCTGTTCCTGCGTTTTGGTCATCATGAGACGCACCGGGCAAAGATGCACCAGATTTTCAACGAACGCTGGCACGTCGCATCGCAGGTCATCCAAGAGCTGTTTCCCGATTTCGAGCTGCAATACGAATATGGCAGCACGAACTTTTTCTTCCGCAGCACCCAAGGGCACAGCGCCTATCAAATCGCGGAAGCTGCACGTCAAAGGGGCGTGATTATCGAGCCGTCAAGCGTTTGTTTTTCTGATGAAAGGAAGGGCGAGATAACCTTCAGGCTTGGCATTTCCGCCGTTCCGGCAGGCAATATCGAACAGGGTCTTCGCACCTTGCGCAGCGCCATTGATGCGCTCTAGCTGTGCCCACACTTAAACTCATCTGTGTCTATCCAACGGGCCAGCAAACCTACCTTTATTGATGGGCAAGGCCAATCGGGCTGGTCTGATCGAGTCACTTGCCCACGCGAAAGCAAGTTATTTTATTATTGATTCACCGCGCCCATAGGTCCGTCAGGTCGAATGTAGCGAGGTGAGAGATGAATATTCTGGGGCACTTTGTATCCAACGAATTTTGGCCAGGTGCGAGCAACAGGATTTCTGAAATTGTAAACCCGGCCACCGGGGCGGTGACTGGAAAGGCAACGCTGGCCTCTGTCGAAGACGTAGACACCATCGTTAGAACAGCGGCTGAGGCGGCGCCGGGCTGGGCTGCAACACCGCCTGCTAAACGCGCGATGGTTATGTTTGAGTTTCGCGATCATCTCAAAAAACATACCAATGAACTGGCTGAACTGCTGTCGTCAGAACATGGAAAAACTCTGCCGGACGCAAAAGGCGAGATTGCGCGCGGTATCGAGGTTGTCGAATTCGCGTGTGGGATTCCTCAGCTTCTTAAAGGCGAGTATTCAGAGGCCGTTGCAGCAAACGTAGATTGTTTTTCTGTCAGACAGCCTTTGGGCGTTGTTGCAGGTGTAACACCCTTCAATTTTCCCGCCATGGTCCCGCTTTGGATGTATCCTGTGGCCATTGCCTGTGGAAATACGTTCGTGCTGAAGCCTTCCGAAAAAGACCCCTCGGTCGTGATGCGCATCGCGGAATTACTGGCGCAGGCCGGGTTGCCACCGGGCGTTTTCAACGTCGTGAGTGGGGACAAAGTGGCCGTGGATGCGCTTTTGGATCATCCATTGGTTGAAGCGGTCAGCTTTGTCGGCTCAACGGCAATTGGGCGTTACATATACTCGCGTGGCTCTGCGAACGGGAAACGCGTGCAGGCGTTGTGCGGCGCAAAAAATCATCTGGTCGTTATGCCGGATGCGGATTTGGAACAAGTTTCGGACGCGCTCATTGGGTCGGCCTATGGCTCTGCGGGTGAGCGATGTATGGCCATTTCCATTGCCGTAACCGTTGGTGAAGACACAGCAGACCGGCTGATCGACGTACTGGCACCCAGGGTGCGGGCTTTGAAAGTTGCGCCATTTACCGACCCGTCCTCAGAACTTGGTCCCGTGATCAGCAAGCAAAGCTACGACCGCATCTATTCCTATATTGAACAGGGCCTTGAAAAGGGTGCCGAGCTTGTTGTCGACGGGCGCGAAATCTCGTTACAGGGGTACGAAGACGGCTATTTCATCGGCGGGTGCCTGTTTGATCGAGTGACGCCTGATATGTCCATCTACAAGGATGAAATCTTTGGACCGGTCCTTTCCGTGGTGCGAGCTGCCAGTTACGAAGACGCAGTTGGTCTGATAAACGATCATGAATATGGAAACGGCACGGCGATTTTCACCCGCGACGGTGACGCTGCGCGTGATTTCTGGGCGCGCGTGCGCATAGGTATGGTCGGAGTAAACGTGCCAATCCCGGTTCCGGTCGCTTATCACTCTTTCGGAGGGTGGAAGCGGTCCTTGTTCGGCGACCATCACATCCACGGCATGGAGGGGGTGCGATTCAATACCCGACTCAAAACCATGACAACCAGATGGCCATCCGGAATTCGCACGGGGGCTGAATTCGATATTACCGGCGGAAAAGTTGTCTGAGCCAAGGCTGAGATTGAGCGGCCATTCTTAAAATTCTCGCATTGAGACATTGAAGCGCCACGTCATATTCCGGCGAGGTTCTATTATTTGAAGTTGATCCCAAAGGCCTCGCGAAAACACTAACACGTGCCTACGCAAAATCTGTGTAGCATCCTAGTGCTTTTCTGAATCTCATCTTTGGAATGCATCATGACGACGAAGAACCACGGTCTGGTCGCTCCATTGAAGCGATGTGCGTTGGACGGGCGCTAACTGTTCCCATCGTCATTGAAATTATCCGCTTAATTTCAAGTCGATATCGACTAATATTGTTATTTTACAATGTGATAAGCATTGGATTGATCTGTGCCCATATTTTCATCGATCTGTGCCTTTCGCTTATTAGCCTGCATAATCTTAACTTGACCCGAGGAGGACGATGCAAGCCTTCTGCGAAATGAGGGGTTGCGCCTGCTCGCGTATGGAACGCATCATATTCCTCTAGGGAAGACAGAGCTGGGTCTGCAAAGTTATTGCAACGCCTTGTTCAAAATAGGCATTTTCACGGGGAGGACAAAGCGTGCTGATGCGAGGACTTGAAGCTCTTACAGGGGCCATATCCGAATTCGCAGGTTGGATCGGATGGTTTCTGATTTTGTACTGCATGGCGTTTGGTGTTTCCGACGTTTTCATGCGTTACCTGCTCAACAACCCATCGCAATGGATCGGCACCACCTTGCAGGCCGCAATGGTGCTTTTGGCATGTGTGGGTGGTATCTATTCGCTGCAGCATGATAGCTTTGTGAAGCTTGATCTTTTCTACGCGAATGCGACAACGCGAAAGAAGGCGATCCTAGATGTGTTGACCGCGCCCATCGCGATCCTCTTTCTGGTTACACTGATCTGGAAAGGATACGAAGCGGGTTCGCTTTCACTGATGCTCAACCAGTGGACGCCGACATCGGTGCCGATTCCGATCTACCCAATCAAATTTGCAATCCCACTCGCCGGGTTCTTTGTTCTGCTGATCGTCATCAAGAAGCTTCTTGTGGATTTGCAAACAATCTTCGGCGGCGAACCTGATGAGGCGTAAGCCGAAACCCGGCGACGTCCTAATCTGAACAAGATCAAAACGAAAAAAATCATCTCTACAAACAAGGAGGATACAAATGAAACTTGAAAAATCCATAAAGACAGCCTTTTGGGCCGGTGCTCTTGCCACCAGCGCAAGCGTTGCTTTCGCTGCCGACGGCCCGCCGGATGAGGTAACAGAATGGGTTTTCCAGCCGGCATTTGACCAAACTGACGCTGGTTGGGACAACGGCCTGATCCCTTGGGTTGAAGCCGTTGAGGAAGCAACACAAGGTACCGTTAAAATCCGTGTCGAGCCTGCTGGCGCACTGGTAAGCGGCGCCGAGGCCTTCTCTGCAGCCGCAGCCGGTCAAACAGACGGCTATGCCGGCTGGGGATCCGTCTATGGTGGTGATATGCCGGAAGGCATGCTGGCTTTCGGTATGGCAATGGGCGCCAACAACACCGAAGAAGCATGGGAAGTGATGTGGGGAAATCCTGATTATCGCGTCGGCGATATCGTTCAGGAAGCTGCACACGCGCGTAACCTGCACTGGGCTGGTTGGACCAACCAGGGTCCAAACGCGATGTTCACCAAATTCCGGGTTGAAAAAATGGAAGACCTGGAAGGCCACAAAATGCGCGCAGGTGGTCCTCAGGCGATCTTCCACTCGACAATGGGCGGTGCACCCGTTTCCATGAACGGTGGCGAAATCTATACTGCCATCAAGCTGGGAACGATCGAAGGCACCTACTGGGATACCGGTGGGATCGACGACATGTCCTTCCAGGAAGTGATCGACTACGCGATCATGCCGGGTTGGAACCCCGCACAGCACCAGGAAATCTTCATCAACCTGCAAAGCTGGAATGCCCTGACGGACTGGCAGCGTGAGCAAATCGACGGTATTTTCGAAGAAACCTACTTTGAAACCAGCCGTATGCACGCGGAAGGCGTTGAAGAAGCGCTGCAAATCCTGCGCGATGCCGGTGGCGAAGTGATCATGCTGAGCGACGAAGAAGTGGCAAGAATGCGTGAAAAGTCCATCGCAGAAGTTTGGCCCCAAGTTGCTGCAGCATCTAAAGGAAACGCCAAAGGCGTCGAAATCTACAAAAAGTTCCTCGAAGATAAAGCTGCAGGGAACTAATCCACCGAAAATTCGTCATACGTGACGCACAAAATGACCGCTGGCTTGTTAAACGAGCCAGCGGTGCCCCGGAAAATGCCGCCAACAATACGGCATTTGGAACCGCGCATTAGCCGACGTTCCTAGGCTGCCACGTGCTAAGGAAAGACAAAAAATGAGCCTTGAACTTATCACAGCGCTGTACTTCATAGTGCTATTCGCCATTCTTTTCATGGGTTTGCCGGTCTCATTTGGCCTTGGCGGTACAGCCGTACTGTTCGCGATGATCATAGAACCGCGAGCGCTCTTGTCGGTGCCAAGTGCCTTTTATTCGACTCCGTGGAGTTCGATTCTGGTGACCGTGCCGCTCTTCCTGTTCATGGGATCCTTGATACGATTTTCCGGAATAGCCGAGGCCGCCTATGACGCTGTCTATAAGCTGATTGGACATGTTCATGGCGGACTGGCGATGGGAACGGTTCAGGTCTGTACCGTTTTCGCAGCTATCACTGGCATCACGCCACCTGCGACGACAACCATGGGGCAGATCGCATACCCCTCGATGATGCGATACAATTATGACCGTAGGATCGCCATCGGATGTATCGCGGCAGGTGGCGCTCTGGGCGCGCTGATCCCGCCGAGCGTTCCGTTCATCTTCTATGGTCTTTTGGCAAAAGTATCCATCGGTGACCTGTTCATGGCCGGTCTGATGCCGGGTCTGATGCTTGCCATGTTCTATACCATCTACATCGGTGTCCGTTGCCGCATTCAACCGGAACTTGGGCCCGCTCTGCCGGCAGATCAGAAATTCACGGTGAGTGAAAAACTCAGCGCCGTGCTCAGCATCTGGCCCTTTGCCCTTTTGATCGTGATCGTTTTGGGCGTTATCTGGGGCGGCATCGCAACGCCTGCCGAGGCTGCTGCGTTTGGTGCTGCGGGCGCATTCGTCATCAACTTCATCTATGGCAAACTGACCAAGGAAGTTCTGGTTGAATCGCTGGTGTCGACAGTAAAGCTCAGCGGTATGGGCCTGTGGATCCTGATTGGCGCAACTGTCTATCTCAACGTGTTCAATACCTTGGGCAGCCAGGACCTTCTGACCAATCTGGTTCTATCCATGCCAGGCGGAAGCACAGGCATCCTGTTGATGATGATGCTGATCATCTTGATCCTGGGTATGGTCATGGATGACTGGGCCATCATTCTGCTTTGTACCCCACTGTTCATCCCGATCATTGATGAACTGGGGATCGACAAACTGTGGTTCGGCGCTTTGTTCATCGTAAACATTCAGATCGCCTATCTGACCCCTCCATTCGGCTTCGTTCTGTTCTGGATCAAGGGCGTTTTGCCCAAGGACGTGAGTATGGGCGATGTTTACAACTCGGTTGGACCCTTTGTTGTGCTTCAATTCGTTGGCCTCACGTTGATTTTCATCTTCCCGGAAATCGCCACCTGGCTGCCCAACGCGCTGAAATAGAGGATATCAGATGTTCAAACATATACTTGTCCCCGTAGCTCCCGGACATGAGAAAGAGTATACGGCATCCATAGAAGCAGCGAAAAAACTGTTGGCGGACGGTGGTCGGATTTCGGTCTTGTCCATTATGGAAGAGCTGCCATCCTACATGGCGTCATATTTTCCGAAGGATCAGCTTAAGAAAGCAATTGATGAGCTTGCGGATACTTTGACGGCAGAGCTGGGATCGGACGTGATCGATGTTCATGTTGTGTCAGGACATTCGACCAATGCAATCCTCAGTTGGCAGGAAAAGCACAAGGCAGATTGTGTCGTCGTGTCCTCACACCGACCCGGTCTTTCTGACCTGCTACTGGGATCTACGGCCGCCAGGGTTGTACGGCATTCCAATTGCAGCGTCGTGGTCCTAAGGTAAGGTCAAGCAAAACCATTTGGTTGCAAAAAGATGGGGTTTCCGGTTCCTCTTGGGGAGGGGCCGGAAACTTTTTTCATTCAAAGTACTGTATTGAAAAATGTAAAACTCTCAGGCGCTTGGTTTCATATTATTGAAAGCCAACAATTCTTGTCGGATCGCTTAATTACTGAGACTGCGCATGCAACAGATTCAGTTACTTAGGTTTTCGAGTCTTTGAGACTCGGAAACGGGCCAAAATTTCCAAAACTTAAGAACGCGATTTTCGGTTGACAGGTAGGGAATGCTTGGAAAGAGACCAAGAGAGCTTCCTTTGTGGCGCTCACGGCACGGAGATTTCTGCGGATCTACGTTTTCGTGTATTCTGCGCAGCGAATAGACCGATCATTGATCCAAGCTGAAGACTGGAGTTTCAGGAGCGCACAGATAGTGCCTATGCAAGCCATGCTGAAAGGCGGGCACTGATCCCTCGGTTTTCAATCAACCAAAGCAGCCTCATCTGACTGGTTTAAGTTGATTGTTAGTACATGATTGAACTTGGCTCTATCGGTATGATTGCTTCTGGCACGGGTGGGCTAAGTTATCATAGAAAGAAGCCCAATGACCTAGCCCAAAGGAAATGAAGTGTGGCGAGCAGGGTAACTCCAATCGCGAAGTAAGCTAGCAGCAGGCGAACTGCCTGCGCTGACGAAATTCGACCGATTGACATTGTCAGAAGCAAAGGCGGAACCAGGTATGGAAACGGCACGAGAATCCATGTTGGAACTTGCGCCGTTAAGACCCACTCAACTGGCCAGCCAGTGGTTTCTGCCAATTGTCCTGCCAGTGGCGTCATTACACCTGGCGCAGTCGGAACCGTTGTACACACCGCCACCAGTGATCCGATGGCGGCCAGAGAGGCAAATATTGCCGTATTGCTGGAAAGGTTTGCTTCATGAACATGGTCACCAGATACACTCCGGCCCAGGCATTTATTCCGGAGTGAAAAACCACGGCTCCGAAGCCAATGACCCCGGACACAAAGAAGATTGGCGCAATGTTTACTTTCTGAGGAAGATCACTGAAGGGGATGACACCGACTACAGGTAATGCACAGATCAAAGCGGCCCTAAGTGCGACCCACGCAGGTGCGATTCCATGCCAGCTGTCTGTAACCCAAAGTAAAATGGTAACTCCGAGTATGCCGGATATGGCGACTGGGCCGAACGCGACATCCGCCATCTGGGGCATCAATTTGCCGAAATCGTTTGCCATCCAAGCCTGGCCGCCTCGCTCAGTCGCAACCTGTGCCTGAAAAAATTGGCCGAACGGGCTGTCCAGATCATCGGCTCAGAGGCGGACTGGGATCAGATGGCGGGGAATGCTGGCATAGAGTTGCGGGACCACACTGCCATGAAGGTGGATTCTTCACTGATTGCCTTGCAGATCGTTTCCCGCGGCCAAGGCGCGGCGACTATCTCGGAGGATTTTTTGCGCAACTACATCAAATAGGGACTGCTGGTCTCTCCACTCGATGATCGGCTGCCTACGCCCGCAGTGTTTTTTGGTCGTTCAGGTCACCTCGGAAAAACGAAACGAGGTGAACTAGTTCTGCAGGTGGCTTCAAGACTACTATAAAGCAGCGCAAAGTTGAGGAGTGAGGCTAACAGTTGGAGCGTAACCCCGCCGCATGGCGTCCAAGAGGTGCAACTACTCGGCTAATGAATTGCTACAGTCTGTGTGAATCATAACTTTTCTACTGCGCGGAAGCGAACTATCCGGCGCTCATGCAGCAGTTTTCACACCGCAAGCACTTAAAGCGAGAAAATTGCCAATCTGCTATCAGTTCATCGCAACCAGCAGGGGCGTTCACACCTTCACACCCGTAAACGCTCAATACGAGAATTTTCCGGGGTCAAAAAATATTGCCTTGTATAGCCGCTAAATCGTCACTGGACCCGTTGTTCCTCTGACGATGCACTCCAATTCGCAGCAGACTCTGAATGGCTCCGGATCGTCTGAGGTAATGTAGTCGGTGAACTTTTCCCCCGCCAGCGTTCCGATGGTTTCTGCCGGAATACGAATGGTCGTTAGACCCGGCTCGACGTCTGACGACCCTTTGAAATCGCCGATGCCGATAATCGACAGGTCTTCGGGCACGGTCAGGCCCAGTCTCTGCGCGGCAAACAAGGCACCCTGTGCAATAACATCGTTTCCGCACAACAATGCCGTAGGGCGCGGATGTTCCGTCAAAAGGTAAGTGGCAGCCTGCTTTGCCTGCGAGACACTGTAGGGCGCTTCGGAAACTCGCTTGTCCGGAAGGCAAATATCCCTTTCCGCGAGCGTATCATGCACGGCTGTGAACCGGTGCTGCGCTCGATCATTGCCATTGGTTTTGGGAAAAATCAGTCCGATGTCCCGATGCCCCAAGGCCAGAAGATGCTCGGTCGCAAGTCGCCCGGCCAGAAGATTGTCTGCCCCGACACAGGGCAAGTCTGAATCTTCGGAGTAGTTCCATATCGCCAGCCCCGGAATTTTCTGCTGTTCGATCAGGCGGGCGGTTGCCTCGGCGTGTTCCAAACCGACAAGCGCGACGCCATCCACGCGATGCTCGAGCAGTTTGCGGACCATGGCGTATTCCCGGTCAAGATCGTATCCGTGCGACGCCAGCAACAGGCTGAACCCGGCCTTGTCGATCGAATCCGAGAATGCCTGAATAACCTCGGCGAAAATGGCATGGTTGATCGTGGGCACCACAAGGCCGATGGTACCGGACCGTTTGCCATGCATCGTCTGCGCGGCCCGATTGCGGATATACCCCAGTCTCTGAACCGCTCGATTGATCTTTTTGCGAGTCGCTGGGTTCACCAGATCCGGGTGATTAAAGGTGCGCGACACTGTGGATGGTGACACTTTTGCGGCCTTTGCGACCGCCACAATATCCACCTTACCCTTCTGAAAACTTGACATAATATTCTCCCGTTTGGTCGAATTTATGAAAACATTTGCAATACTATTTTCATCGCCTAACCTGATTTGTCAACAAAAGTAAGAAACATGAACCGACGGGTTGGGAGGCCCTGAATGGAATTCATTTATTACTTCGGAGACGTGTTTACCCCGTTGTCATTCATGCTGTTGCTCGGCGGCACGATCGGTGGTCTCATCCTGGGTGCGACGCCCGGGCTTTCACCGACCATGGCTGTCGCGCTGTTGATCCCGTTTACCTTCCAGCTTGAGGCGGCGCAGGGTCTGATCTTGCTGGGAGCCGCCTATACATCGACCGTGGCCGGAGGGGCAGTCAGCGCAATTCTCCTCAAGATCCCCGGCGCGCCTGCCAATATCGCCACAACACTGGACGGGCATACGATGGCCAAACAAGGCCAAGGTGCGCGCGCTTTGCAGCTTTCGTTTTTGGCTTCGGCGGTGGGGGGAATATTCGGGGTTCTGCTTTTGATCTTCCTAACCCCCGTTTTGGCCAAATGGGCTCTGGCGTTCGGTCCTTCGCATTTATTTTGGTTGGCCATTCTGGGCGTGACGGTGATCGGCACTCTGGACTCCGCGTCGGTGGTAAAGGGGCTACTGTCAGGCTGCATCGGCTTGTGGCTGGCCACTATCGGCTTTGATGACATCATGGGGGCGCAGCGTTTCATCTTTCACCCCGCTTTGGGTGGTGGAATCAACATCATTGCCGCGCTGATCGGCCTGTTCGCAATCCCACAGGTGCTGACGATGTTCGCCAAGGGTCGCCATAGCGCAGGGGCCGAGGTCATTGAAGTGCAGCGCCATTCGATCGTCGCGGCATTCCGAGAGTTGTTCAGCCGCACCCGCGCGCTGGGTATCGGCACGATGACAGGCTCGATCATCGGCCTGATCCCGGGTGTCGGCGGACAAATCGCGGGTCTTGTCGCCTACGATCAGACCAAAAAGTTCTCGGCTGAAAAAGACAAGTTCGGCACGGGTCATTCCGAAGGCGTGATCGCTGCGGAATCCGCCAACAATGCCATGGTCGGCCCATCTCTGGTACCTTTGCTGACGCTGTCCATTCCCGGCAGCCCCACCGCCGCTGTTCTGTTGGGCGGCTTGCTGATTCACGGTATTTTCCCCGGCTCAGACCTGTTCGACAATCACCCCGATGTCGCCTGGACCTTCATCAACTCGATGCTGATCGGGCAGATACTGATGTGCATCTTTGGCCTTTATGTCGCAGGGCTAGCAGCCCGCGTGGCGCAGGTGCCGCAATCGGTCATGGCCGCCATCGTTCTGGCGCTGTCGGTCTTTGGGGCCTATTCGGTGCAGGGATCGATGGGCGACGTCTATGTCATGGCCTGTCTTGGCATCGGCATGTTCTTTCTGGAACGTTTCGGATTCTCTGCCGCACCCCTGGTGCTGGGGCTGATCCTTGGACCCATCGCCGAGGCCAACTTCATTCAGGGCGGAATGATCGCCGACGCCACCGTTGGCAAGGCTTCGTATTTCCTGACCGGCGGTTTGAACCTGTTGCTGATTGTCATTGTGCTGGCCTCGATCGCCTATTCGGTCTGGATGGAGCTGCGCAGCCGTCGCTACACCACCAAAGAGGAGGCGCAGGCATGAACCGCTCGCAGCACATATTCGGGTCGGGTCTGGTTTTTGCAGTTGGTCTCTGGGTGACGTGGGTCAGCTATACCCAGCAACCGGCCGAAGCCTTTCTGTTCCCGCGCCTTATCGCGTCTGTTTTCGTGGTTCTGGCCGGCTGGACATTTGGCAAAGCCCTGATGGGCTTGTCCAAGGTCGGAAACGGCGTGACGCGCGCCATGTTCATCAACATGCTGCCCGGCCTGATCATCACGCTGATCTACGTGTTCTGGGCGGCAAAAACGCTTGGGTTCTATACCGCTACGACCATTGCCTTTTTTGTCCTGCTGTCGATCTACGATCCCGCGCCTCATGCCGAAGCAAAAAGCTGGATCAAACGCGGGGTCATCACAGTGGTGTTTGTGACGGTGATGTACGGGCTCTTCGCCATGCTTCTGAACGTCTACACCCCAAGGGAAATTCTGTTCTGACCGCACCAATTTGCGGGTGAACCAAATCAGGGAGGAAACGCAAAATGAAACGATTGATCGCAGGGGCCGCACTGGTTCTGGCTGGCCTGACAGGCCAGGCAATGGCCGAGGAATACCCGGAACGACCACTGATGATGATGGTCAGCTATGGGGCCGGAGGTGCAACCGACTTTCAGGCGCGGATCGTCACCATGACGGCCGGGAACGAGGATGCGCTGGGAATGCCCATTGCCATCATCAACAAACCCGGCGCAGGTGGTCGCGTTGGCTGGAACTGGTTTGCCACGCAGGCCGACCCGGACGGTTATACTTTGGCCGCCTACAACGTTCCCCACTTCATCGCCCAATCGATCAAGGGCGGCGTCGAATACTCGACCGACAGCTTTGAGCCCATCGCCAATTGGGGGGCCGATCCTGCTGTGTTCGTGGTTGGTGCGGACAGTGAATTTAATTCAATGCAGGATGTTGTCGCCTTTGCGAAGGAAAACCCCGGCAAACTGACCGTTTCGGGTGCAGGATTGTTTGTAGGCCACCACATTGCTGCACTGCAACTCGACAAGGCCGCCGGGACCAAAATGGCCTATATCCCGACCAAAGGTGGCGGGGCCGCAGCAATGAAAGCGGTGATCGCGGGCGAAGTCATGGGCGGCATCAACAACCTGTCTGACGCGTTCCGCGCCCAAGAGGCGGGTAACGTCAAAATCCTGGGCGTCGCCGATCTGGAACGCAACGCCTTCCTGCCGGATGTTCCGACGATGATGGAACAGGGGCTCGAGGTCGACAATTCGTCGGTCAACTTCCGGGGTGTGATGGTGCCCAAAGGAACTCCGCCGGAGGTGATCGAGAAACTGGCCGCCACCGTGCCCGAGATGTTCGCCAATTCCCGCGTCGCCAAAAAGATGGAGGCAGGCGGTTCGCCAATGCACATCATGACACGGGACGAAGTGATCGAAATGTGGGCTCAACGCCAACAGACACTGAACGAATTGCTGGCCGGCCTCTGATCCGGCGATCATAGCGGGGCGGAACGGGTCCGCCCCGAACAACCATTCGAGGACCAAGATGAACGCTCAGGACGGGATTTCCCCCGAAATTGCTGAAATAGATCGTATTGTCGCACGCGCGCGAAAAGCTCAGGCGGCTTTTGAAGCCGGTGCTAGCCAGTCGCTTTACGACAAAGCGGCACTGGCGGCGGGCTGGGCCATCATGGAACCGACGCGCAATCGGGCGCTTGCCGAGGTAGCCGTCGAAACCACCGGACTGGGCAATGTGCCCGACAAGATCACAAAGAACCACCGCAAGACACTTGGCCTGTTGCGGGATATCGCGAGCGTTAAAACCCAGGGCATTATCAGCGACGATCCGGCCACCGGAATTACCGAGATTGCCCGGCCGATCGGGGTCATTGGCGCGGTCGTCCCTTCGACCAACCCTGCCGCCACGCCCGCGAACAACATCATCAATGCGCTCAAGGGTGGCAATTCCATCGTGGTGGCACCGTCGCCCAAGGGCGTGGCCTCTTGTGAGCTGCTGGTGGGTTACATCCACGCTGAGTTTGACAAACTGGGGCTGGATTGTGATCTGGTCCAGATGATCGCAGCGCCCGGGTCAAAGGCGAAAACCCAGCGGTTGATGGAGACCGTTGATCGGGTGATCTGCACTGGCAGTCAAAACAACGTCCAGCGCGCGCAGTCCTGCGGCACGCCTGCGGTGGCGGTTGGCGCTGGCAACGTAACTGTGATTGTCGACGAAACCGCCGACCTGCAAGATGCCGCAGCCAAGATCGCGGCGTCTAAATGTTTCGACAATGCAACGTCCTGCTCTTCCGAGAATGCTTTGGTCGTGGTGGATGCGGTTTATGACGCATTCGTCGCCGCGATGGCGACCGAAGGCGGCGTTCTGGTACCGTCTTCGGAAACAGACGGTATCATCGCGCGGCTCTGGCCTGACGGTCACCTCAACCGGTCCGTTATCGCGCAGGACGCCGACAAGATGCTAGACGCCTTGGGGATGGCAGGCAAAGTCCCTGAAGGAACCAAGTTTCTTGCGGTTGAGACCGACGGTATCGGCGCGGATCATCCTTTGTCGGGCGAAAAACTCAGCCGGGTTCTGGCACTCTATCACGCGGCGGATTTCGACGACGCTAGGGAAATTGCAACCCGAATTCTGGCGCATCAAGGGGCGGGGCATTCGGTTGGCATTCATACGAATGACGATGCGCGTGCCATCGGTATGGGGCGTGATCTGCCCACCTGCCGGGTGATCGTTAATCAAGCACATACCTTTGCCACTGGCGGCAGCTTTACCAACGGGATGCCTTTTTCGCTGTCGATGGGCTGCGGCAGCTGGGGCGAGAACTCAATCGACACCAATCTGCACTGGCGTCACTTCGTCCAGACCACGAAAATTGTGCGTGAAACGCCGCCGCGCGAACCCGGGCTTGATGAGATTTTCGGCGCCTACTGGTCGGAGGTCGGACAATGACCAACCCACCCGAAGGCACCATCCGTGATTGGCTGGACTACCGTGCGATCCAAGGTGGGACCGGCTTCGTCTTCCCGGACGGCGCGGCGGACCTGACTTGGAGCGAGTTGCGCGAAACCGCGCGTCGTGTTGCCGTCATGTTGACCGATCTGGGCGTGGAAAAAGGCGAAAGTGTCGCCATCCTCTACCCAAATTGTCGCGAAGCGTTGGAGGTTTTGTTCGGCGTTCTCTATGGCGGATTTCGGGCAACGATGATCAACCTCGTCGCCGGAGACAGCGCCGTTACCTATGCTCTGGAGCACAGCGATGCACGTTATGGGTTCGTGCATTCCGACCAAACGGACCTGTTTGCGCGAACAGCCGATCCGGCAGCGATTACAGCGCTGCATGTATCAAACGCCAAAGACACCGGCAGCAACCTGCATGGCATCTCATCAAGTAGTCATGCGCTGTTGATGTACACTTCGGGGACGACCGGGCGTCCCAAGGGGGTGGTTCACACTCACGCCAGCTTGTTGGCGGGCGGTTGGACAACTGCGGTCGCGCACCAATTGACTGACGCTGACCGCGGGTTTTGCGTCTTACCGATCTACCACATAAACGGGCTGTGCGTGACGGTGATGGGAACATTGGTATCGGGCGGTTCGCTGGCCATGTGCGAAAAGTTTTCGACCAGCAGATTCTGGGACAATCTTGGCAAGGTCGGCGCAACTTGGTTCTCGGTGGTACCAACCATCATTTCTCATCTGCTGCACTCGGACACCAGTCCGGATGCCAATACCCGACAGCGCGTACGCTTCGGACGATCCGCATCTTCAGCATTGGCGCCGGACGTTCAGCGCAGTTTTGAAAACCGCTTCGAAATTCCGATCATAGAAACGATGGGCCTGACTGAGACGGCGGCGCAGATTCTGTCGAACCCGCTGCCTCCGGGTGTTCGTAAGATCGGGTCGCCCGGGGTTGCCTTTGGAAACGAAGCGGCAATCCTGGACGCCAGTCTTCAACCTGTGCCGCGCGGAACCGAAGGCGAATTGGTCATTCGTGGTCCCAATGTGATGCTGGAATACCTCAAGGACTCCCGCGCGACGTCGGGAACGTTTACGGTTGATGGCTGGTTGCGCACCGGCGACCTCGCGCGCATGGACAAGGACGGATATGTTTTTGTAACAGGACGCTTGAAAGAGTTGATCATCAAAGGCGGTGAGAACATTGCGCCGCGTGAGATCGATGAAGCGCTTTATTCCCACCCAGACGTTGTCGAAGCGGCAGCTTTCGCACGCCCCTGCGCCAGCTATGGTGAAACCGTAGAAGCCGCTGTTGCAATTCGCGAGGGGTCTCAAGTGACCTCTATGGATCTATCGAAAATTTGCGAAGCGCAGGTCGGCCGGTTCAAATCGCCCGATCGCGTTCATTTTCTGCTGGAACTGCCAAAAGGGCCATCTGGGAAAATCCAACGAAACCGCATACTTGAGATCGTTAACGAGAGCGCTGGTGACCCAACTACCTGAACATCCGCGACATCGTTAATTAGATTACCCAGTGTTCGCGTTGGCGAAGCCGCGCTGCGGCACCAACAGAGTTGTCACTTGACCACATTGAACCTCAGTCCCAGCTTGTAATCAGTGACTTCGTTTCGATTGGCTGATACCGAAGATGGCAACTCATTTTATTTTTCGCGTAAGAATGTGTGAATTGTTTCTGTGGCTTCGAAAGGGGACCTGATCCAGAAACTTCTCAAGGGCATCGAAACCGGTGATGCGGCAGCTGCGGCTGTCGCAAACGAGGTACGCAATATGACCCGAGGCTGCGGCCGACAAGTCGCTGTCGAAACATTCAAAAAGCGCAAAATTCTTAAGGTGTTGAATTCAATGGGAGGCGAGTCTCAATAATTCGGTTCCATTATTTACGTACTCCGACAATTCTTGTCGGACCACCTGATTGGTGAGACAATGGTCGGAGCAATATCAAATACTTAGCGACTCTTATTTTTGAGATTCTGGAATTCGCGAGATTCTGGCTAAACTATTGGGAAACAGCTTTTCGATTACCTTGCAGAGAATGGTCGGCGAACCACCAATATCTCGATCAGTACGAACGCAATACTAGCTGTCTGGCTTTGTAGCTTTTTGTTCCGCTGTCATGAACTGACCTTTCATTGGGCCATAACCATCGGCCAATGATTAGGTCACGTCGCTTTGTAACACGGGTAATCGGTTAAATAGCCGCAACGCGTATCTGTAGCAGGTCGCAAATGGGATGATGTTAATTGAACTAAAAAACGCCAGGACGAGTTAGTATCAACGGATCGCTTCTGCGTCGGTTGAGCCGGATCAAAACGCGTAACGCATACCGAATTCGGTGTAATTCTGGTTCAATGTCAGATCGGCTTTCCTGCTCTCTCTGATGACAAGTTCAGCATTGGGCAGATCATTCGTTGTGGCGCGTTGCAGCGCGGATTTTGGGTCAAAGCCATGCTTGATCCAGCGGCTTTGCAGCCTGCATTTAAGCTCCTCTAAAGTTGGGCTGACAAATACTGTTGCGGCATAGACATCTGCCAATGTTCTCCACGGGTCGCTATTCATCAGAAGGTAGTTTCCCTCAACGACGATAGTCGGAGTTTCTGGGTGAACAGCAATCGCGCCTGCAATGGCCAGATCCATTTGGCGGTCGAATTTGGGGTGAAAGGACTCATGTCGCGCCGACTGCAGTCCTCTGATTGCCTTGCAAAACCCAACTCCGTCGAAGGTTTCTGGTGTCCCTTTTTTATCCAACAAACTACGCGTCTCAAGTACCCGATTGTCCAGATGATAGCCGTCCATGGGTACCAGCGTGGCTAACGGAACCGCAGAACTCTGATGTGCATTCAGTGATTGCACAACGTTATCTGCCAGCGTCGACTTGCCGGATGCAGGGGGGCCGGCGATTGCGACAATCGTCCGAACCCCAACTTGCCTCCGGGACGAGATCAGGTCGCAAACGCGCATTATGTCCTGCCCGATCACGCGGCGTCCTCTTTCGGGGGCTCTTTGGCACCAGTCATGAAGGCCACGGCATCGGACATTGTGTAGTCCTTGGGATCGATTGTGCAGAGCCTTTTGCCCAGCCGGTGCACATGGATGCGATCGGCGACTTCGAAGACATGCGGCATGTTGTGGCTGATAAGTATGATCGGAATGCCACGCGCGCGCACATCCTGGATGAGTTCGAGAACTTTCCGGCTCTCTTTCACCCCCAGTGCAGCCGTTGGTTCGTCCATGATGATGAACTTGGTCGCAAAAGCTGCGGCGCGCGCAACGGCAACACCTTGGCGCTGACCGCCCGACAGTGTCTCAACCGCTTGATTGATCGACTGAACGGTCATGAGGCCAAGCTCGGTCAGTTTTTCACGGGCGAACTTTTCCATGGCGGGTCGGTCAAGTTGACGCAGATATTGTCCCATGAAGCCCTGTTTGCGGATCTCACGACCCATGAACATATTGTCCGCGATTGACAGAGCGGGCGACATGGCAAGTTGTTGATAGACGATCTCGATCCCCATGTTCCGGGCGTCGATCGGAGAGGTAAAGTTAACCTTCTTGCCTTCGATGAGGATTTCGCCCTCATCCGGGATCGTGGCTCCGCAGATCGCTTTGACGATGGATGATTTTCCGGCGCCGTTGTCCCCAATGACCGCAAGGATTTCTCCCTGACGCAATTCAAAATCGGAATGGTCGATGGCGGTGACGTGGCCATAGCGCTTCACGATTCCGCGGCCTTGGACGATTGGTGTTGTGTCTGACATTAGCCCGAAACCTTTCTAATCCACTGGTCGACTGCGACCGCTGCGATGATGAGGAGACCGATGAGCAGGAAGGTCCACTGCGCATCTGCGCCCAAGAGCCTCAGCCCAAGAGTAAACACGCCAACGATCAGTGCTCCGAACAACGATCCCAGAATGGATCCCCGCCCGCCGAACAGTGAGATGCCACCGATCACAACCGCGGTGATACTTTCGATGTTGGCCAGTTGGCCAGAAGTTGGAGAGACTGAGCCGATGCGGCCGATCAGAGCCCAGCCGGCGAAGGCGCAGATCAGTCCGGAGAGCATATAAACTGACATCAAGGTCTTGTGGACATTGACACCGGACAGTTCGGCCGCTTCTGGATCGTCGCCCACCGCATAGACATGACGGCCCCAAGCTGTGTGTTTGAGTGCATAGGCCAGCACAAAAATCAAGACGAGCATGAATATGACGCCAACTGTAAAAGTCGCTCCACCGATGCTAAATTTTGTGCCGAAAAACTGAAGGAAGGGGGCGTTTGCCTCTATGTCCTGACTACGAATGGTCTCGTTTGCGGAATACAGGAAATTGGTTGCCAGAACGATCTGCCACATTCCAAGTGTGACAATAAAAGGGGGGAGTTTAACGCGGCTGACAAGCCAACCGTTGAGGGCTCCGATCATCGTTCCGACAGCCAGACCGCACATGACGGCTAATGGCACAGGAATGCCATATCGGAAGGTGAACTGACCCATGATAACTGAAGAAAAAACCATGATCGCACCGACACTCAGATCGATGCCAGCGGTCAGAATAACAAGGCTCTGTGCTGCTGCCACGATGCCGACGATCTGAACCTGTTGAAGGATCAAGGTCATAGCGAAAGGCGAGAAAAATTTTGAACCCAATAGCAGCCCAAAAACCAACATCGCTCCGACTAAGACAATAAGTGGCACAAAGGACGGATTGACATGGAGAAGGTGCTGCAACTTCCCCAGTGCGCCGCGCCGGTGATCCTCAAACTCCGCGACGGTTTCCGCCCTGCTTGCTGCGGCTTCAAATTCCGGGGTGCCTTGGTTTGTTTCAGACATATCTCACCCTTTCGTGGCTTGCATTGGGGTCACGAGATCAGTTTACAGGAAGTATCGGATTGCTGGTTAAAGCAATGGTGAGGCGCTCATATGAGCGCCTCACCAAATGGGCTTGTACTTAGCCCCAGCAGAGTTCCAGGCCCTCTGCGACTGAAATCGATTCAACACCATCGGCGGGTTGATCAGTAATCAGCGCCACACCGGTATCATAGAAGTCTTTTCCAGGTGTGTTTTCAGGCTTCACGCCTTCGTCTGCCCATTTCTTTACGGCTTCAACACCAAGCGAAGCCATCAGCAAGGGGTATTGCTGGCTTGTGGCGCCGATTACACCGGCCTGAACGTTTTGTACGCCGGGACACCCGCCATCGACTGAAACGATCAGAACATCGTTTTCACGTCCAATGGATTTCAGGGCCTCGTAAGCGCCCGCCGCTGCCGGTTCATTGATCGTATGCACAACGTTGATCGTCGAGTCCTTGGCCAGAAGATTTTCCATGGCGCGGCGCCCGCCTTCTTCGTTGCCGTCGGTCACGTCACTACCAACCAGCCGCGCGTCCGTTTCGTCGCCAATGACATTGGGATCAGCCAAGTCCACTCCGAATCCGTCAAGGAAGCCCTGATTGCGCAGAACGTCTACTGTTGGCTGGCTGACATTCAGATCAAGCGTCGCGATTTTTGCGTCCGCTGCAGCGTCACCCATTTTGGCCTTTGCCCATTGCCCGATCAACAGTCCGGCCTTGTAGTTATCCGTTGCGAAAGTTGCATCAGCTGAATCGATCGGGCTGAGCGGTGTGTCCAGCGCAATAACCAAAAGTCCTGCATCCCGCGCTTGTTGGACCGCTGGAACAATCGAGCTCGTGTCCGATGCCGTTAGTAGAATTCCCTTTGCACCGTCGAGGATGCAAGTTTCAATGGCCTGAACCTGAGTTTCGTGGTCGCCGTCAATTTTACCAGCAAAGGCTTTCAACGTCATGCCAAGCTCTTCAGCCTTGGCCGTCGCGCCTTCTTTCATTTTTACAAAGAAGGGATTGGTGTCAGTCTTCGTGATCAGGCAGACGGTTTCTCCGGCTGCCTGAGCAGAGGCCGCTGCCATCGTGAGCACAGTCGCAGATGCGGCAATCTTGAATAGATTTCTCATATTTGTCCTCCCAGAAATATTTGTTGCCCCGAGCGGCGTACCAACGAGGCCTACCTCCATCCTCTAATGAAGGTCTCATTCAAGAAACTGTGATTCTGGTCTCTCTGTCAATAAATAAATAAAGTTTATTTATTAATTTGATCGACCGCCTTTCCATAGTAAAACAAGGTGGTTATGTTTTGAGTTATGGAGAAAGACGCGCTGAGAATGCTGACAGGAGGCGTAAGTCAAAGCGGTGTTCGAGACCACAACGAACGTCTGATTTTGACAGTTTTACAACGGCATGGGCCTACGGCGGGTGCTGACGTTGCGCGGTTGACAGGTCTGTCTCCACAGACCGTTTCAATCATTTTGCGCAAGCTCGAAAAAGACCAGATTCTCAAACGCGGAGCCCCGTTGCGAGGAAAAGTTGGGAAGCCCTCGATCCCAATGGAGTTAAACCCGGAAGGCATCTTGTCAGTCGGGATGAAGATAGGGCGACGCAGTGCCGATCTGCTTTTGATCGACTTTACAGGCAGGCCGCGCCGCCAACTTTCCACAACCTATGATTATCCGTTGCCAGAGGCCGTTTTCGGGTTTTTGGATTCTGGCTTAGAAACGCTACTGGCTCACGAACCGCAAAGGCTTCGTGATCGCGTATGCGGGATTGGAATCGGCACACCGTTCGAACTTTGGAAATGGCACGACCTGTCTGGGCTTGCCGCCAAGAAGTTTAGTTCTTGGAAAAACGTTAACTTCTTCTCGGAGGTCGCCAAGTTCAGCGACTTGCCGGTTTTTGTAGTCAACGACGCGACCGCTGCGTGTCACGCGGAGCATCTATATGGTCGTGGGGCTGAGTATCGCGATTATTTTTATTTCTTCATTGGGTCAATGATCGGCGGCGGAGTCGCGTTGAACGGCACCGTGTTTGAGGGCAACCAAGGCAATGCTGGTGCCTTGGGCGCGATGCGCACGACGGGCCCATTGGGTGAAAGCCAGCAACTGATCGACACCGCCTCACTGTTTCTGCTTGAGGACAGGTTGATCGAAGGGGGCGTCGACCCCGCGATTCTCTGGAAGAAGCCGCAGGACTGGACCAGCATCACAAGGTATGTCGAGCCGTGGATTGGAGCGACTGCGCAGGAGTTGGCCAAGGCTTCTCTTTCAATTTGTGCCGTCATCGACTTCGAGGCCATTTTCATCGACGGGGCGTTTCCGCCGGACGTAAGAGAAGAGTTGGTGGCAAGGGTTCGGCGCTATCTGGTCAACCAGGACAAACGCGGTCTTATCCCTCCGGTCGTGGAAGCCGCAGCAGTCGGAGAAAACGCCCGTGGCATTGGGGCGGCAAGCAGCCCAATTTTTCGCCAGTTCCTACTAAACACCAATGCAGGCCTTTCTGGGATGTAGCAGCAGTTCGTCGTCAAATTTCCTAATCAGGAAAGAGTCGCGGATTCTGCTCAGGGTGACGGCTTTTGAGCGGCCGCTTTGGCGCAGCTGTAGTGCAGCATCAAATATAGTAGCGGAGGACCTTTATGGGCCGAACCCAGTCCCTTTTTTCAATTGATTTGAGTAGCGCTTTTCATTTCTTGAACAAGGCTCTCCATCAGATGCGCTGCACTCATTTCTCTATTCAAAGAAGCGGCTTGTCCGTAGAGCAGGAACTAATTGTTCAAATCGTCAAGGGCGATGCCGTGTTTCTTGATCGGGCTACTGTAATTGTACATCAGCGGAAATTCGGGGAGTATTGGTCGCCCTTCAGCCATTTGGATTGAAAACGGCGTTTTACGAGCGCGACAGGGGCGACCGGAGAAAGCACGGGACAAGTGCGTGTCCGTATCTTTGGCAGACAACAACGCTTTTCGATGCACTTTTGTGATGGGTGCCTTTGTGCAAGTCAGAAATGCGGTTCCCATCCATACCGCATCTGCACCCAATACTCGGCAGGCCGCAATTCCTCGACCGTCACCGATACCTCCTGCGGCTGCGACCAAACAATCGACCGAGTCACAAATCTGCGGAACCAGTGCAAATGTACCAACTCCGACCTCTTCGAAATTAGTTTCGAAAGAACCTCTATGTCCTCCGGCCGCCCAACCTTGGGCAACAACCACATCGACACCGGTTTTTTCCAATGCGATTGCTTCGCTCACCATCGTGGCGGTGGCTGCCACGACAATACCAGCGCCTTTCAAGGCCTCAACAACCTGGGTCGGCGGGCACCCGAAGTGAAAGCTAACCATGGCAGGCGTTTCGGAAACGAGGAGCGCAAGCTTGTCGGTGTCAAAGGTTTCTGCCTCAGTATCTGAAGTGTTTGTGGGCATCTCCAAACCGAGCCGCTGATAAAACGGCAAAACGAGTGAACGCGCTGTTCGTCGAGCACAGGATCAAAGGTTGGAGCCTCATGTAGAAAGAAATTGAGGTTGAACGGTTTATCGGTCGCCGCCTTCATCTCAGATATTCTTTGCTCCAGTTCGTTGATCGACATTTCGGCACACCCCAGCGAACCCAGCCCGCCAGCATTGCTTACGGCCGACGCCAGAGGGACCAGCGGTTTTTGAAGGATCATCGGGGCCTGAACGATTGGATATTCGATACCAAGAAGTTCGGTGAATCTCGACTCAGTCTGTATACGGATCTCCTCTGTTTACAGATGAGTATCATGGAGTGGACTTCATCGAAGCGCTTTTCAGTGGCACTATGATTTCGAGAAATCTTTTTTCTTCTGCCAGTTGAATATGTTGCGCCGCTTTTGACGTCGACTCCCAACCCAATTAAATGAGCCGAGTGTGCCTTATGTCATAGGCGCGCAAATATCTGCCGCTTTTAGCCGGAACCTTCAAACCTGCAGGTTGATTTCAGTTTCGATTCCGGAGTCCGTTTCAACAAAAAACATCGAAACACTTTCAGCTTGTTCGTCTGAAAGGCGTCGGTAAAGGCTATCGCGTTTGTTTTCGGGCTCATCGGCCACATAGAATTGCGTTGTGAGCAGTTCGGTATCGCCATCAAGGACTTTTACGTGGATATGGGGCGTACGGCCCGGATACTTACCGGGCTTGATCGTGCGGAAACTGTAGCGGCCATCCTCGTCAGTGAGATCATGACCAAAACCCTGAAAGCCCCGATCATAGACCACATTGCGGCCGTCTCCTGGATGGAGGTATTTTCCGTTGAGATCGCATTGCCAGATTTCAATCCTGTGTCCTGACCGAGGCGCGCCATTTCTGTCTGTGATGCGACCCTTCAGTGTGATCACTTCTCCGCCGGCTTCTTCCACGAGCCCCATGACCTTGACCAGATCGTTGTCCACATCCGGCATCCGCATGGAAGGCGTTGGATAGAATGGCCCTTCGGTGGCGCGGGGCGTCATTCCTGTTGCGTCAGCCCGGCGCAAAAAGAAGACCCCTCCGGTTACAGCGGCAAATCCGGTCAAAAGGTTGCGACGCGTGGATTTACTGGCTTTCATGTCTGGCTCCTCTCGGACTAATTCAGTCAGTATTCGGCCACCTGCCTTATCAGAACATACTGTTCCCGTGGGCGAAGTCCTCGGCAGCCGGAATCTCTTGTACAATATCCCAATGCTCCACGATCTTGCCTTCGTCATCGTGATACTCAATCTGGATCACCGCATTGCCCCAATCGGCATATTCCACCAGCGCCATGGTCAGATCACTGTCAGAGATTGTCTGATGCACAGTAACATTGCCAGCGCTTGTCACAGTGAATGACGCGGACACAGTGCATCATCTAATCCAAGAAGGGTTCGGGATTGGACAAGCGCCGAAATATCGTTTTCTAGACGACTTGGAAGATGGTCGTCTTGTGGAAGTTTTACCGGATACACCGCCATCCCCAACCCCGCTGGCTGCATTTTACCCACAAAATCGACAACTCTCCCCGCGCGTCCGGGTTTTCCTCGATTGGGTTATTCGCATTTTCGACAAGGTCGCGCTTTGACCAAGTGTCCAGGGCCGTCCTCTCGACATTGCAAAGTCAGCTTTCTGCGCATCGCAAACCTTCGCGAAAATCCAAGAATCCTTAGGAAGGCCCTTTGCGGGATTGAGTAACGCAAAGGGCCATAGCCGCAACGGCTACGTTAAAAACTGATTGAATTCATCGCTAAGGCAGACAATCGCGCTGCGCAAAACTATGGGCAAACTACGTAAACTTATGGGGTGCGCGAAGCGTTATGCGAAAACCTACAGAGACTTTGTAGGTCTGTGCATGGTCCAGTCTGGTAAAGCGATTCCGGAGGGGCATTTTCGAATAACAGCGCCAGTTGATTACGGCACGCTGCATCTCGCTCCGCTATTGGCGCAGTTTGTTTCAGGACAACTCAGGTGTCACGATTGATCTTCACCTCAGCGATGATCGACTTGACCCGGTTGAACACCACTTTGACCATGGCTTCCATGTCGGATGGCCGAGTGACTCGTCAAATCAAATGCGCAAAGTCGGGACGTTTGAGGAATGGGTGGTTGCGTCACCCGGATTGGCTCAAAGTGCCACTGAGCCAAATGACCTTGCTGGACTTTCTTTCATTGCTTCCGCCGCGCTCAAAAATGCGACCACGTGGCGATTTTCGAAAGGTAGCAAGGTTCAGGGCATTACCGTCACCTCGTCTTTCAAACTCAACACATCCCCAGCGATAAGCAGAGCCATCGCCGCTGGCGCGTGTTTCTCGATATTGCCGAATTTTCTTGTCTATGACGATGTGGCCGCGGGCCGACTGGTCCGCCTCCTGCCGGATTGGTCGCTCCGCTCAGGCGGCATCTACGCAATGACGCCCCCAACAAAGCACAAGCCACTCGCCATACGGACCATCATTGAAGTGGTTGCGACTTATCATCAGGCAGGACTTGGTCAAACCTCCGGATAAGTATCCTCAGTGGTTGCAGACCTTGAGGTGATTGCCTTCAACAGCAGGTCTAGTTGAGTAATCCGCGTGTTCGCGTGCCCTTTTTTGCAATTGTGGCGAATGGCTGGTTTGGAGAGGCCGCACCGCAGTGTTGGAGACAGCGATAAATGTCTCTTATGGGTCGCGAACGCCTAGCTGTTGCTATCTATTGAAGACTGGCGCGGTTGTGTCGGAAGGAGGCGCGCACGGCTTTGAGATATTCGCGGCGCAGCAAGGTTGTAACAGTGCCCGTCTCACCGTCACCTATTTGTCGGCCATCGACTTCGGGCACCGGCTGAACATAGCTGGAAGCGCCTGTGGCAAAAGCTTCATCCGCCCTGAAGACGTCGTCTAGCGTATAGGTGGCATCGACCACTTTCAGCCCCAGGTCGTCGGCAACGCGTAGTATGGTCTGGCGGGTGATCCCTGGCAGAATATCACGGCTGAGGGGGCGGGCGTAGATGCAGCCATTTCTTACGATGAAAAACGACATTGCCCCGCATTCTGTCACTGTGCCATCGGGAGCAATCATCAGCGCCTCATCCGCACCGGCCTTGCGGGCAATTTCTTTCGCCAGAACCTGACCTAACAAGTTGCTGGTCTTGATATCTCGTCGTGCCCAGCGAATATCCGGTGCGCTGGCCAGTCGCAGAGGTTGCGGCGGATCGGTGGCCAGCCCCCCGTGCAGCGGCTGGGTGAAGGCAAAAACGTTGGGTGACAGGCCGCCGGGGTAAAGATAATCGCGATCATGCGCGCCACGGGTGACGTGCAGATAGAGAAACGCTTCCTCCACCCCGTTGCGCGCAATCAGCCCCATCAGCCCGTCATATAACGCACCCTCGCTCATCGGTGGCCGCATTTCCAACTCGCCCAACGACCGGTTCAGACGCTGCATATGGTAATGGAAATCGATGATCTGCCCGTCCAGAATGCCAAAGCCTTCATATACAGCGTCAGCAAACAGCAGGCCCCGATCAAAGATAGGCAATTGCGCTTTTTCCTCGGGCATATATGTCCCATTCAGCCAGACTGTTCTGCTCATGTTTTTCCCCGTTATTGTTTGTGGTTGTTCAGGAAGCGACCTGCGCGCGTGTGGGTCTGGTGCCCCTGAGAAAGGGTGACCTGCCCGTTTACAAAAACGTAATGAATGCCTTTGGCGGGCTGCTCTGGAGCGTCGAAAACAGCCAGATCCGAGATTGTCTCTGCATCAAACAGTACAAGGTCGGCCTTTTTCCCGACTGCAATTTCTCCGCGATTGGTCAGGCCGAACTTTGCTGCAGTCAGGCCGGTCATCTTGTGCACTGCCTGTGCCAGCGAGAACAATTTCAGATCCCGGGTGTAATGCCCTAAGACCCGTGGAAACGTGCCCCAAAGCCGAGGATGCGGTTTTTCAGTGCCAGGCAGCCCGTCCGATCCGATCATTGACGCCGGGTGTTGTAGGATCCGCTGTACATCCTCTTCGTCCATGTCGAAATAGATAGCGCCAGCGGGTTTCAACTTTGTACAGGCTTCTTCCCGCGACACTCCCCATTCTGCAGCAATGTCATCAAGCATCCGCCCTCCAACCTCCGGGTGCGGGGCGGACCAGATGACAATCACATCTTTGGCGGCATCAATGAATCGCTCCATCAGTGCAGAAGACGAGGCGGTATAGGGGTAGACATCCATGGCGACCTCTGCTTTCGCGCGGGCCGCGTCGATCATGGCAAGAGTTGTTTTGCTTTTACCGAAATTGCGAGAGCCTGCGCATTTGTGGTGCGACAGGATCAGGGGAACATCGGCGCGTTGCCCGGTGGTCAGGGCTTCTTTGATGGCTTCGATCACGCCGTCACCTTCATCCCGAACATGGGTTGTGTAAACGGTGTTCGGGTGGTGACGTAGCACCCGTGCCAACGTCACAACTTCTTCCATCGGGGCCGCCAGCGCGGCGGGATAGTCCAATCCACTGGAAAGCCCGGCCGCGCCCTCGGACAGCGCCTTATCAAGCAATTCTGCCATTCGGTTGATTTCTGCATTGGTCGCGGCACGCTCCAAATCCGGCCCCATTACGGTGGCACGTAGTGATGAATGCCCGGCCAGCAGTCGCACATTGACGGCGGGCGCTTCATCTTTGATCGCGCGTCGATACTCGGTGACGGTTTCAAAGCTGATTGACTGCACGTCCGGAGTGGCATTGAACGGGTCTGGCAGATCTTCCTGCACCCTGAATGGAGCGGCGCTGATCCCGCAATTCCCGGCAACAACAGTGGTAACACCCTGTGTCACCTTGAATGGCATATCCGGGGTGCGTAGAAGCGCCCAGTCGTCATGAGTATGTGCGTCAATGAAACCTGGGGCGAGGCACAGGCCTGTCGAGTCAATTTCCACCTGCGCACGAATACCGTCCAGTGGCCCGACACCGACAATTTCGTCTCCTGATACTGCCACATCTGCATTGCGGATGGGGCCACCGGTACCGTCAATTACCGAGGCATTGCGGATCAGAAGGTCACATTCTTCCAACGTAGTTTTTCGAGTACTTCCTGGCATGGCGACCCGTCCCAGTTTTCCCCAGACTATTGCCAATCGCGCCGCAAAGGTGGTTTCAAATGAACAATTTCTGGTCGCAAATAAGCAAATACCTCTGACAATACACCATCCAACCTCGACAATTTTTGAGAGGTTGCAAGTGGTTCTGGTTCTGATCCAAGGATTTACTATAGCCAATCCGACGTTGCACTGGGTCTGGTTGCGAAGAATACGATCGACAAGCTGTGGTAAGATCCCTCTATGTTTTGGCGCATGACTAAAGCGGTACTTATCCTTCCGGGTACAGCACTGATCTACATCCCGATTTTGATCCAATGTTTCAGCGACCAATGGCCATTTGGTGTGAGTGTGGGAACGCGTCTGCATTGGGCTGTGGCAGCGATGTTGGCTGTCCCCGCGCTTGCCTTGGCCGCGAACACGATGAAACTGTTTGTTCTTGAGGGATACGGAACTCCTGCACCGTGGGATCCACCTCAAAGATTTGTGGTCAGTGGACCTTACCGCTATGTGCGCAACCCCATGCTTTCATCGGTTATTCTAATGATACTGGCGGAAGCAGTGGCAATTAGCAGCCCATTTCTGTTGGGTTGGGCGATAGTGTTCTTTCTCCTCAACACACTTTACTTCAAATTCGTAGAGGAGCCGGGGCTGGAACGACGCTTTGGCGAGGACTACCTGCGGTACAAGGCGAAGGTGCCGCGATGGGTTCCCATGTTTAGGCCGTATGAGCCCTCAGGCGCGAACGACAATTGAATAGCAGGTTTTCCCGCGACGTGTGAGTTTGCTTATGACTTGATTTCGCTGTTTCCGCGAATGACTGCAACGATGAGCCGCACCGCGGCATCACGACACCTGAGCGCGTGCCCGCTTTGGGCCGATGTAGTCATCCTAGTCAGATAGGCCGCCATTGATGGGAGTGTGTCCGTCGAAAGACAGATGACGAGTCTTTTCTGGATTACGCACGACGTAGATCGCTGTGATCATCCCACTTTCTATCTCTAACGACGTGGTTTGCAAAATGTCCCCCGTTTCGTGGCTGAGGATCGAAGGCAGATTGTTCAGGTGGCAGAATTGCCATTGCTGGGCAGGTTGATCAGTGTATTTACGCGCCAGTCCAGACAATAACCGCATCACTTTGTCTCGGCCCAAAATCGGATTGAGTGTCGCCAATACTTTGCCGCCGCCATCCGAAACAAATCTTACGTCTTGCGCAAGTAATTTGGCGAGAACGTCGGTGTCGCCGCTTTTGGCGGCCATGAAAAATGCCTTCGCGATGGCTTCGCCTTGTTGCGGCTCAACCTGCGTTCGAGGTTTGTTGCGCTGCACATGTTTCCGAGCTCTGCTAACAAGCTGGCGGCAGGATTCAGGTGTGCGTTCCAATGCCTGTGCCAATTCGTCATATGATTGCTCGAATACATCGTGGAGCAGAAAGGCTGCCCGCTCGAGAGGTGTCAGCCGCTCCAGCGCCAGAAGGAGTGCCACCGAGACGTCACGATCCAGTCGCTCGGTGGCATCATCTGTGATCAGTGGTTCCGGCAACCATTCACCGGGATATGTTTCGCGTCGAGTATGCGCGGCCCGCATGTGATCCAAACATAGCCGCGTAACCGTTCGGATCAGAAACCCAGTCGCGTCCCGCACGCTAGCATGATCAACCTTCTGCCAACGCAAAAATGCATCCTGTACTACATCCTCTGCGTCACTAACAGTGCCCAGCATTCGATAGGCGACCGCGAACAAGCGCGGTCGCAGATCGACAAATGTTTGGTCGTTTTCGAGTGAAGTTATATGACTCATTCGACCGTGGCCTCCTTGGCGGCAGGATGTGGCGTTGCAAACCCAATAGCAATGCGGTTCCAGGCGTTGATCGTTGTCACTACCAGCGTCAGGGCGATTTTTTCCTGATCTGAAAACTGAGCGGCCATCTCATCATAGGTGTGATCCGGTGCACCATTCTGCTCGATGCGGGTCAGCGTTTCAGCCCAGGCAAGAGCGGCGCGTTCACGCTCGGAATAAAGAGACGACTCTCGCCACGCATTCAGCAAGTGAAGCCTGTCTTCACTCTCGTCCTGCGCACGCGCGTCATGGGTGTGCATATGAATGCAGAAAGCGCAGCCATTGATCTGCGACACGCGCAATTTTACTAATTCGATGAGACTGTGCTCAAGGCCCGCTGTTTTGAGGCATTCCTCCATGTCGAGCATTGGCTGCATCAGTTGCGGGGCAACGGCGAAATGGTTGAGACGGGATTGCATGAGGTGCTCCTGTATTCGGGTGTATAGAAACAGGACGCGGCAGGTGTGGAGTTTGTGACATGGGTGCGCAATTTTCACTAGCATTTCGCGAAAGTTTTTCTCGAGAGGTTACGCAGTCCGACGAGATCAACCAACAAAACCGGCAAATGCAGAGGTAACCGCGTGGAAGAGGTAGCAAGTATCGAGACAACTTCAAATTGTTAGGCCAACTAGGCAAATTCCGACCGTTTGGAAACACAAAGTCAGCTTGATATCGGCAGTTGGAGACTCTGTGGCTGACTGGTGAGCGCCGTCAGCAAGACATCGCTCTGTTCATCAGACGGGAAGAACAATTCAATTTTTAGATCGTCGAGTGTTTCGTCGGCTACAGTGCTGAACTGCGCTATCGTTCCGAACATCGAAAGGCGATGTCCTGCAAATCGATAGACCGTGGGAATGGATGGCCCCACTATTGCGTCACTTGGTGCATGCGCGTGCGCCGCCAGTTCTCTTATCGCAACCTCCAAATCAGGTATGCCACCTGCCGCTGCACTTTCCGCGCGAAGGCGAAGCATAGTGTAATGCGCCACTTCAGGCCAGTTTTCAACGACCTGTGCCATCGTAGGGCCAGTCAGCAATTCGAGGAGGCTATTGCCTGCAGCCAATCCGAGAGGTGCAAACAGCACCGCAGCGGGACCGTTTAATTCTACAACCCGCCAAAGACGATCAAGCACCAGACCCGGGTAGGGGGCATGTCTTTCCAACGTCCATGTGACAGCGTTCCGAATGGGTTCCATCGCCGCATTGTCAAGCGGCGTCGCCGCATATCTCGGTGCGAAGCCGACGGCCCGCATCATCTGATTTCTGGCGTCAACGGGTACTTCCATAACCTCAGAAAGATGAACGATCATCTCGGGGCTGGGTCGGGAACGCCCGGTCTCCAGAAACGATATGTGTCGCGCACTGACGTCGGCCTCAACAGCTAGATCGAGCTGGCTCATCCGACGGCGCTTGCGCCATTCTTTCAATAGAACTGGGTAAGAAGTCATAAGGTAACCTTAAACAATCAATTGTCAGAGATCACTTACCTCTGAGGTAATTGCTTTGAATACTCCTGACCGCGCATGACAGATCAAGTGAATTAGGAGGAAAACATGACATCACAACAATCTGCCATGCGTCGTTCAGGATGGATCCTGATTGGAGCGGGAGCGCTTTTTGCTTTGGCAGGGTTATCGATACTGCATCCCGTCGCCCACCTTTTCCTTAAGGTTGCCTATTGGCCGATGCAGGAGGTTGCGCCCGACATGGCGATACCGTCGCCATTGCTATTGGCCATCACCGGTGGGCTGACCGCCGGGCTCGGCGGAATGTCATGGGCATTAGGTACATATGTTGCGCCAATTTCCCCGGATGCGGCTCAAAGAGTAACCTGGGTTGCAACATGGTCCTGGTTTTGCACCGATAGCACTTTCTCAATCCTGGTTGGTGCGCCGTTCAATGCGGTGCTTAACCTGACATTTCTGGTCCTACTTCTGGCTTCTTGTCGAAACCGTCGTTGATTGAACTGAATACGGTATGGTGGTTTGTAGCGGCTTTGAGGGAGTCGAAGCCGCTTATCTGTACCACCATCAATCCCTCTAGAGCCCTGAAATATCCACGTAGACTACGTAGTCAGCCACTTTTCCCTCTTGCAGGCCAAGTCGTGTGGCGAAGGGGACTTCATGCTCGCTGCTGTCCTTGCGTGTATAGTGGACCGTGCCGTCGCAAAACACAGTGCTACCACTGGACCATATGCCGGTTATCGTATGACGCATGGCGGCGATGGTCTGAAAGAAACATTCGTTGGCATGTTCAACAGGCCCGCGCCCGTTGATCGGGTCGAAATTCCCGAGGCAAAATGTAACGTCCTCTGTCAAATAGCTAACGACGTCGCAGGCGTTCATTGCGTCGACGGCCGCATAGAGTCCGGCAACCAGTGGTGCATGGGGCGAATTGTGTTCATTGGCAATCTGCATCTTTGTTCTCCTTGGCGGGTGATTGAAAACTTGTGACGTTCAGCGGCGCTTCGGCCTGCGTTTTGGACGGAAGGCGCAGGAAGTGGGCGAGGCGGATGTGCCCATTGGTTATGGCCAACCCAAGAAACAGCACCGCGAGCACCGCGACCAATGTGAGGTGTATTGGTTCGTCAAAGGCCAGAGCCCCGAAGCCAATGCCGAAAAGAGTGGCGAAATATCCGACCTGAGCAAATCCGACGCCATCGGTGCGCCGCTGGACTTCGAAAGTCAGCACATAGCTGAGTGCGGTGATCAGTCCGATCCCGGTTAACGCGGCAATCGGTCCAGGACCTGGCATCGAACCGGGCGCGATCTGACCACTTACAATGATCGGAAGACCGATCAGCAACAGTTGAAGCCCCAGTGTTCCGGCCGCCAGCGCTATGGGATCAGCACCCTGCGGGTAGGCCCGACTGCGAAAGACATTGCCCATTGCCAGCAGGATAGGACCCGCCAGCGCAGCGGTGATCCAGCGCGGCGCAACGCCCGACAGGTCAAAGCCGCTATGGGTGGCAAAGCTGATGCCGACCAACCCGATCAGGATTCCGATCAGCCGGTATGACGGTAACATTCTCTTTTCGACCAAGGCCGTGATCGCGAAAGTGAAAAGCGGCGACAGTGTAACCAGCGCAGAGTAGAAGCCGGTCGAGACGTAGCCTAGTACTGTAAAGCCGATCAATGCAGGACCGCTGATGCCCAAAATCCCCGCCCCCAAGTAGTAGAACAGGTACTTGCGATGCAGTGGCGGGCGGTTACCGGTGATCGCAACGATGGTGAATAGAACAACGCTCGCGACCAGAAGTTGCCAGAACAAAGCTTGCTGTGGCGCGCTACCTGCTATGGCCACATATTTGGACAATGTAAAACTGACCCCAACCAGCGCACCGATCGCGATGATCAGGGCAGTCGGCGGAAGGCCTGTGGCAAAGCGGGGCATCACGCGGCACCCTTTGTCAGATCTGCAATGAAATTCGTCGACTCCGGCCCGATCGGGATGATGCCACTCGGGTTGATGTGGCGGTGGCTGAGAAAATAGTGGGCGCGGATATGCTGCAAATCGATGGTTTCAGCGACGCCCGATATACTTGATACGTCCGTCAGATAACGCGAAAGGGCCGGATAATCCGAGATCCGTTTCCAGTCGATCTTGAAATGAGTCACATAGACAGGATCGAACCGCAGAAGCGTCGGAAAGAGCTTCAGGTCAACCTCTGTCGGCACCGCTCCAGCCAGGTATCGCCGCGTCATCAGCACTGCTTCTACGGTATCCAGCCCTGCATAAAGCTGATGGATCGCCTCGTCATATGCTTCCTGCGTGGTGGCAAAACCGACGCGATAGACACCGTTGCGAATGGGGGCCTGGATCAATTCAGCCAGCCGATTGATCTCAGCGGCGAACTCGGTTGGATAGAGGTCCGGAATGGCCGCGTCGACGAAGGCAGTGTCGATCATCCGCATGATGTCGGCGGATTCGGCGCTGATGATCTGACCGCTTTGCTTGTCTAACAGCACCGGGACCGAAATCGCGCCGGTATAAGAGGGCACAGCGCGTTGGTAGACCTGATAGAGGTAATGATCACGTGGCACACCGGCGGACTCGTCAAAGTCGGATTGGTTGATGACCCAACCGTCCTCAGACATCACCGAGTCCATCCAGGTTATGCTAATTACCTCGCGCAGCCCCTTGAGTGCCAATACCAGGTCGACACCATGACACCATGGGCAGGCCTTGGACAAATAGAGGTGATAGCGGCCAGACGCGGTCGGAAAGTCTGCCTCAGCGTCCGAACTGATCCAGCCACGAAAGGAACTGGGCAACCGGTGAAAGCGCCCGTCGGATTGCGTTGGCTTGTCGCGCAGAATTCCGTTGATGAGCATTTTGGGCATGGCCGTCTCCATCCAACATGTGTTGAGGACGACCTAATGTGTTTCCAAGGACATGATAATTGGCTATCAGGTTTACATTAGGGTGAGAAAAAGTTGACTATACGAGAGAAAAATGATCGAAATCGGCGCTATCCCCGTATTTGTAGCTGTGGCTGAATGCGGTGGTTTTGCTGCAGCTGCGCGGCGATTGGGGATCACCAAATCAGCCGTCAGCAAACGGATTGGCGTACTGGAAGCGCATCTTGGCACCCAACTGTTTCATCGCTCGACGCGCAGCATCTCACTGACCGAAGCCGGTGAAATCTACCTGACGCATGCAATACAGGCGCTTGGATCGGCGCAGGAGGCGGAAGACGCGGTTGCGGCCGTTCAGGGTCACCCGGTCGGACACCTGAAGATCAGTGCGCCCATGTCCTTTGGACGGCTGCATATTGCTCCGATGCTCACCGAGTTTCTGACCACTTATCCTGATATCACACTGGACCTGACTATGGATGACCGGGTCGTTGATCTGGTCGATGCGGGGTTGGACATGGCCGTTCGGGCCGGCACCCTGCCTGACTCTGCCATGATCGCGCGTCGGCTGGCGCCTATCCACAGTGTTCTTGTCGCCGCGCCGGATTATCTATTGCGGCGGGGTAATCCACAGCAACCTGAAGACTTACTGACGCACAACTGCCTTCACTATGCCTATTCACGCGATCCGATGGAGTGGGTGCTGCATGGACCACATGGTGAACTGCGGGTACGCACCAAAGGCACTCTGCGCATCAACAATAGCGAGACGCTTTGCGCTGCCTTGCTTGACGGACTTGGTATTGGGCGGTTGCCGACCTTTGTGGCGGGTGCTCATTTGGCCACCAGCGATCTGGTCCGGGTCTTGCCGGATTACGCATTTCCGGAACAGGCGCTTTATGCCGTATTCCCCGAGCGACGCCATATGCCAATGAAAGTTCGCGCCTTTGTGGACTTCCTCGCCAAACGGATCGGGAAGGACAGACCGTTCTGGGATGCCGAAGCGAGGCTTGATGCCTAAAGTTGCCGTCATTGATTATCGCGATCGTTACGCTTGGCGCAAAAAGCGACTTAGCACGCGCGGTAATTTACTTCTATTGCGGTTCAGGAGGCATCGGCCCGTGAGCCTGATCAAAAAGTGATAGGCGCGTGTTATTGGCCAACACTGATGAGGCCAGAGATCGCACGGGAAGGGGGGGATTGGCATCGTTTAGAGCAAAACACCGAATGCTGCGGGACCCGCAAATGACAATTTCCGTTTGAAGGTTGTCTGCCGACCCGATTCTTGCTCATTCAATATTGGCCGCCCAACAAGCACAGGAAACGGATCGCTCAGCACGGATGTTCTTTCTTAACTGACTGGCATGCAGAAACTGAAAGGCATGACCATGGAACTGAAAGACAAAACAATCATCATCAGCGGGGCGAGCAGCGGAATCGGTGCAGCCGCAGCGCTTTTGTTTGCATCAGAAGGGGCAAACGTCGTTTTGGGCGCGCGTAGAGAGGCGCGGCTGAAATCAATTGTTGGGCATATAGAGCAAAGCAATGGGCGCGCCGTTTATCTGGCAGGTGATGTTCGCGATGAGGCATTTGCCAAGGGCCTGGTTGACTTGGCAGAACAACGGTTTGGTGGCCTCGATGGCGCATTCAACAATGCAGGCATTGTGGGTGATATGAGTCCAATTCCGGAAATGGAACTAAGCAACTGGCAGTCTGTCCTTGCAACCAACCTTACCAGTGCGTTCCTTGCGGCCAATGCCCAACTTCCCGCTTTGCAAAGACGTGGCCGTGGGTCAATCGTCTTTACGGGAACATTTGTTGGCTTCAGCAACGGCGGCATGCCGGGCATGGCGGCCTATGCTGCATCGAAAGCAGGACTGATAGGATTTACTCAATCGTTGGCATCGGATCATGCGGCGCAAGGCATTCGCGTCAATACAATTCTGCCGGGTGGAACAAAGACAGACATGGCCGGTGATGATCCAACGGCGCATAAATTGATTGCTGGTTTGCATCCCCTTAAACGCATGGCCGAACCGAACGAGATTGCTCAATCTGCTTTGTTCTTGCTGTCGGACCGAGCAAGCTTTGTGACCGGCTCTCCGTTAGCTGTTGATGGTGGTATGGCGATACGATTGCTTTGAATATCTGCTGTTGGTCGCTTCATGGCCAACGGCAGTTTCGTCCACGTCTCGGTCTTTTGATTCTTTGAAATGCTGCGTGGTCGATCAAAACCAGCTTCAGGGAAATGTGTCGCAGCAATAGACGATGACGTCGAAGTCGGCAATTGGCCGTCCACAACATCGGCTTTTCGGGCGGGCGGATCAAATGCCTGGCCGTCGCATGATTACTCCGAGCCCGTCTGTTCAATTCGTCGAATTGCATTAAAAGACCTGCCTGCTATCAGGCTACGCAGGCACTTGGATCACTGGCGAGTGGCGACGG